>PESC01000012.1 GCA_002929135.1 Methylomonas sp. | reverse complement strand
TCAGCGGATCGGCCGTGGGCGTCATGCCGCGTACCGGCGGGTACTTGCTCGCCTCGTGGTGCGCGACCATCGCGTCCGTCCAGCAGGTGACGATGGCATCGATGACCTGCAGCGCCTCGGCTTCGGAGTAGTCGCCCAGCGGTTTGGTAAAGCCGATCTCGCCCGCCGCCTCGCCGAAGGCCTTGAGGCACCGCTTCATCGCAGACAGCTCGACATCAGATGGATCGATCATGGCGACCTCCTTGGTGTCGGTGCGGCCTTCCTTGACCCGCAGCCAGTTGCCGTACAGCGCGTGAAACGCGTTCTGGCAACGCCGCGAGCAGAACACCCAGTCGATGGGATATCGCCGGGGATGGCCGACACCGTGACGGTTGTCGGTGTGGCCGAATCCCCGGGCCTGTCGTTTGCAGACCCAGCATTTCATTCGCCCCCCTTACTGAGCCCATGACGGTTTGCCCGTCACGGGTGCGCGTTGAGGGGTGGATGCCTGATACGCAGGGGCTGCCTGTGCTGGCGCGCCGGAGGTGCCACCGCCAGAGCTACTCTTGGTGGGCACGCCCATCAACTTGGCGTAGTCGGGGTGATCGGGTTCGACCGCCAGCTTGACCACGTTGCGGTCTTGGCCCTTGGCGTCCTTCTCGATGTCCACGCGGGCCAGGAACTCCAGACCGTCCAGTTCGTGAAAGCCCTGGATGCGGCGGGCGGCGGCGGCCTGCGGGCTGTTGTCCTGCGGGTTGACGTTGCGGGCGCTGTTGAGCGCGGCGCGAAGGAAGCTGCGCCCCATCTGCCCCCAGGTCGGCCCCTTGGGGGAGTGCAGGCCGATGTTGCTCCACATCTTGCGTTTGGCATGATCGCCAGCGGTAACCACGAATTCGGCGGCGAGGTAGATAGAGCCCGTGTCGAAGGATTCGGTGGCGTAACCGCCGCCCCAGCCCTGCGACGGATCGTCATAACCGCCGGGCTTGAGGGTCATGCGTACCGGGACGGCGGTGCCCTTGGGGATCAGTTCGAAGCCGGACTGCTGTGATTCGGCGTCGTTGAAGTCATTCCAGTTGTTGGTGGTCATGGCGATTACTCCTGAGATTCGATGTGTGCGGCGGCGCTGGCGGGCGTGGTGGATGTGCCCGCGCACTTGGCGATCAGCGCGCCGAGATGCGGCGGCTCCAGCAGGTCGAGACGACCGCTGCGGTCTTTGGCCGGGAAGCCGTAGGGATTGACGGTGTGTGTGACGAAGGCGCGGTAAGCGCTGCCGTCGTCCGCCTTGATCTCGGCCAGCGTCACGACCTCGTCGACGATGCCGGGCAGCTCCAGACTGGTCTTGCTGCCTTCGATCTGTGGCACGAATACCTTGCGGTTGTAGTCATCGAGCCGCTCGTCGAGGATGGCGACGAACACCACGTTCTTGCCCCGGGCGTGCTGCAAGTGGGTCAGTGCGCCGATCATTTCCTGGCCGAGCAGGCCATAGGCAGCGCGCAGATCTGGTTTGCCGGAGCGGTCGCTGGTGGCACCGGGTTGCGTCTTGCACCACGCGAAGCACTGCCGGGACAGTTGCGTGATCGAGTCGAGGAAGAAGGTCTGATAGCGGTCGAGCTGCGTCGGGTCGCCAAACTTCTCGATGACGTGGTCGTAGTGCGCCTGCGAGAACGCGCTCTCCGGCGGCAGCGACTTGTCCGGGCCCGCGAGAAACACGAAGAAGTCGCGGCTCTCTGGCCACGATGCCGGACGGATGGTGTCGCCCGGCCAGTCGGCCACGGCGAGGTCACCCGCCTCGATGTCGAGGAACAAGGTGGTGGCCGGGTCGAGGTCTTTGAGCCGGGTGGTCTTGCCGATGCCGGATTTGCCCAGCATCAGCAGCTTCACGCCCTTGCGTTCAGCAAGTCGCTGTTGGGCAGAGATGATTGGAAGTGACATCACGCCACCTCCTTCAACTGCTCGGCGACGGCGGGATTCCAGAGGATCTGATAGCCGCTGTGACCATTTCGCGAGTACGGCATGGCCTCGGCCCACGCTTCACCGGCCTCGGTCAGTTCCCATTCGTCGCGGTCATTACGGAACTGGAAACCGTGCGATGCCAGTGACTGGTTCGTGGCCTTGGCCGAGCGGTTGAGCAACTTGCCGAGCTGGGTAGCGTTGAGCGCGCAGATCGGCTCATTGGCCGATGGCAGTGCGCGCCGCAACACCTCGGTAGTGATGCCGGTGTTCTCCTGAATGCAGGTCAAGGTTGCTGCCGCCGCGATGCCCGGCTTCACACCCGGCACCTTCGCCACTGCCTCGCCGATCAGCAGAATCGCGGCCACGCGGTCGTGGGTCGGCGCGGGCAAGGCCGCCAGTGCGCCGGGGACGGCGTAGCTGCCGGTCTTGCGGATCGCAGGCAGCACCTCGCTGGTGACCCAACGCTTGAAACGCTTGGCGGCATCCTTGGTGCTGCCGAGAATCAGTGCATAGAGGCCAGATTCATTGACGTGGTTGGCGCGCTGCGTGCGCCCGAGGTTGTCGATGACCTCCAATTTCTGGAGATCATCGCCATCGACATGGGACTTGATCGCCTGAGACGGATTGCCCATCTCCAACGCATCGCAAACGTCGCTGACGTTGAACCACGGCAGGCCAGCACCATCGACCTGGACACGCACGGCATGTGCTTCGAACTGAAATGGAATGATTGCACTCATGGCCATTACTCCGAATCGAGGGAAAGGGTGAAAGACGGCTTGCCGGAATCCACCGTGCGAGCGGCTGCGAACTGCTGTTGCAGCGCCGGGGGCCAGTTCGTGTAGCGGGACTCGGAGACGGACAACTTGATGTCGAGGTAGCCCTCGACCTTCTCGCCAGAAGCCACGATGCGCTCGGCGATTTCGGCCAGTTGCTGCTGGCTCCAGCTGACCTTCTTGGGCAGCTCGAACTTCAGATGCAGCGGGCCATCGCTGATGTGGGCGGTGCCGAAATCGCGGCCGGATTCACGCAGCGCGGCGCGGGCCTGCTCGCCGTAGCACTGATCCAGCGCCGCATCGAACTTGGTGCGGGCCTTCTTGAGCCAGTCGATGGCCGCGTCGAGGTTCTTGTCGATCTCGGCTTTCTGCGCGGGCGGCAGTGCGGCCAGTTGGCTGACGGACATCTCGGCGATGTCGGCGGGGAAGATGGTCAGATCGCTCATGGTCGTCCTCCTCACTGGTACGCACGAGTGAAGCTGGAGTAACGCGAGACGCGCCGCTCGAAGGCTTCGATTTCGTGCAGGAGGTAGGTGACGCGGCGACCGAGCTTGCAGTAGATCGGCCCGAGCTGTTCCTGACGCCAGCGGCGCAGGGTCTTGACGGAGAGCCCCCAGCGGATGGCGAGCTCGTTTTCGTCGAGGGCGATGCACACGGCACCGCCGGGGTTGGGCCGGAATGAATCCCGGCCGGTTTGGGTTACTGGAACTTGAGTTTGCATTTCGATGTGCCTCCTAGATGAAATGGGCACATCGAAGTCTCCGCACGGGTTTATGGCCCGTGTCTGGTTCGATTTATGGGCGGATTTATGGGTTGCGTCGTATCCGGTATTTGCCGCGCTTGACCAGGTCGATAACGTCCTCGCGCTCGGCCTTGCCACCGAAGGCATAGTCGAAGGACTGGTAGCCGGTGTTGGCGATCCTGTTGACCTCGGCCCAGGACACCTCAGGTGCGGCCTTCCCGTCGGCACTCCACATCTGCTTGATGATCTTGGCCCGCTCCGCCGACAGCTCGCGCGATTCGGGAAAGTGAGGCAGCTTCAGTCGATTACCCTGGAAGAACTCCACCGGCTCCGGCGCACCACTGGGCGTGACATAACCGTGCAGCACCCTGTCGAATGCGCTCGCATCAAAAACGTCTTGCCCGCCGTCCACGCGAACGAACTCGTCGAGCGCCCGGATCACATGGTCACGCGGCAACACGGCATGCGTTCGGCATGCCTGCAAAACCACGCCACTGCGTGGCCACACCGAGTCGGCCAGAACAGAAGATGTATCGGCATCTGGCGCACGTGCCCATGCCCGCCCGACAAACACCGGGGCAAAATCATGCGTCCCAGCGACGCGCAAATCTCCCAGATGCCAAAGATGATGCGGCGTGCGACATGGGCGACTGGCGCGCCGCCGATCCTCGATGCCGATCAGTAATGCCAGATCGGCCAGCCATGGTTCGATCTGGATACCGCACAGCGCGATCTCGCTCAGCGGCTGCACGACAGTGCGACCGTTCAGCGGACTGCGATAGCGATAGCAACCCGCATCCGGATCGGCCTCGATTTCGACCTCGCATTCGGAGTCGAGGAACGGGGCCATCACATGCGTGAGATGCCCCTCGTCGGTGACCCAGCCCCGTTGCAGGAACTGAGACCATTCACGTCCGAGCGTTGTGACCAGCACTGGGGTATCCAGGCTCGGCAGCCTGTCGATGGATGCGAAGAAGCGCAGATAGAGTGACATCGTCGGCTTCTCCCTCAGAATTCGCTCAGAACGCCGATGCGGATCAGTTGCTCCAGCACGCGTTTGCGGTCGTCCTCTGTTTTGCTCTTGTCATTCAGCCCGTTGGGGGCGGTGATCTGCACGGCGACGTTGTGTGCCTTGCGGTGAGGCTGCTTGGCCATGCGCATCACCAGCTTCACCTGCACCAGCGCGTACTGGCTCAGATCCTCGGCGCTGTAATCCTCGTAGGCGACCTGATAGATGTTGCGACCGTCGCGCCGGTCGCGGGTGATCTCCATCTTGCTTGCCAGTTGCCGGGCAACGGGTTTTCCACCCAGTTCCAGCTGCTGCTCAAAGGGCTTGGCCACCTTGATCTGCAGGATAGAGATGCTGTCGATATCGGCGATGCGATCCTGTTCCAGCCGTTTGAGCATTGCCGAGGTTGAGAACCCGAACAAATCGAACTGGCGAATCGGCATGTCATCAATCGTGCCTTCATGCGCCAGCACCACATCACGGAATATGGTGGCAAGTTCGCGCCGCGCTTCACGGTTTTCGCAGAACACGGTCAGCGCCCCGGTGGTCGGCTCCCATGAAAAGCGCGCCGACATGGCTGCAGGCTCCTCGTGATCGACCACTTGGCCATCTTCCACCTGCCGGTAATGCGCGGTTGAACCATTGAAGGTGGCGCACAGGGTATGCAACTGTGTCAGAGATTCGCCGTCTGCATCGGCGTCCTCGTCATGCCGTGCATGTGACAGGCCGTGCCGCACAAATTGCTCGATCAGGATTTGTTCCTTCGGCACATGCGGGAACAGCTCGGCAATCCGTGTACGCAGCGTTTCCTGGACGCCGTCGACTTTCTGTGGTTCCACGCCTTTGGGGCCAAGGTAGTGGCTGGAGAAATGGTCGCTTTTCCACTGGCGGTGCATCACCTGTTCATGCTCGGCCTGATCCAACCGGGCTTCGCGGCGAACACCGGCTTCGGGGAATTCCTGCAGGATGCACAGATGCAGTGCGCGGCTGTGGCGATCGCTGGGCGCTTCGAGCACGGCAGCATCGTCTTCACGCCGCTCATCGAGCACCGACTGAACTGCCTGCGCGCCGTAGTCATCGCCGAGCAGCAGCACCCGCTCGACGACATCCTCGAGGCGCTGGCGGATGGCGGCATCCAGCTTGGCCACGCAATGGAAGAACGCCTGACGGGACTCGACCGGCAATTTGCCCTTGGCGGCATCAGCCAATGCCTGCAGTTCCGGCAGTGCATCGCCGCTGGCCCGTTCGAGCAGGCGCACCACCAGCGCCGGGTGCTTGACCTTGCGCAGCAGATCGACGAAATACTCCATGCCGGGCAAGATGGTGGGGCCATCATCTGACCGCTGCTCGCGCACGCGTTTTGCGGATGATTGCTGATTGACCACTTTCTCCTGCTGAGCGGCGGCGGTGTGACCGGTAGGCATAGGCAAACTCCTTCAACAAAGTGCGCGATTGCGCGAACAGTTAACTTCGGGATTCAAAAAATGCCGACGCGGAGTCGGCGAGGCGGGATGGATAAATGATCAGCGCAAGACGGCCTCCGGTCGGATCAAGCCGTAGCGCTGTAGGCGCACCTGCACAAAACGCGGGTTGACGCCAAAACGCGTGGCCAGTGCTTTCTCCAGAAATTCCATATCGACCACGTCGGTGGCGGTGAGATGCAGGCTGATGCCGGGGATCTCTGGATCGAGCGAAGGGCCACGGTGGAGGCTGACGTTGTATTGCGGGGCAAGCTCCTCTGCGGCAGCGCTCAACAGATGGCGCGGCACCAGCAGGGAGCCCATGAACTCATTGGCGCGCAGTTCTGCGAAATGCACGTCCGAGGTCTGGGCAGCCTTACCGGCGGTTGGTGATTTCGCCAAATGTTCGCTGTCAGGCGTCGTGGTGCGGTAGGCGCGCTGCCCACACGGTTCAAAGGCGTCGAACAGCCCAGGCCCTTTGCTGCCATCCATGATCCAGCCCGGCGCATCAAACACCGCATGGCCCAGTTCGTGGGCCAGCGTGCTGAGTGCCAACAGTCCGCTGAGTTTTTCGCCGATGGGTGAGACGCATACCATTGCGGTGTCCGGGACACCGGGGTCGTACTCGCAAATGCCGAAGACGTGGTTGCCTTGCTCGTCATGCACCTCACTCTCGGTACTGACTTCGAGCGCGAAGTCGATGCCGTTGATCTTTAGGCGGTCGATCTGGCGCAGCGTGTCGAAAGCAATGGCATCCACACCGCCCGCCACCAGTTGTTGGCGAGCCTGCGTGGCGAGGCCTTCGATTTCAACGTGCTTGATGAATTTGGGGCGCTTGCGGTCGCAATGCCGGTAGTCGAGGGTCAAAACCGGCATTCACTTCTTCTCCGTTGCTTCCCGGCGGTACATCCGCACAACGTTACCCACATCCTCGCGCATGTCGGGCGGCAGACGGCTGGCCTCAACGAAGGCGTCGTCCGGATCGATACCCAGAATCTCGGCTGCCTTGCGTATCAGTTCATCCTTGGGCGGTTTTTCCATATCGCGCTCGATACGTGACCAGTAGGCAGGTGAAATCTCGAGCTGACGCGCAAACTCGTTCATCTGGATGTTCTTCTCTTCGCGCTGCTTGCGAATGAAGGCTCCGAAAGGCATTGGTGTTTCCTAATTGCGTGATTGGTTAATGGAGTGATCGTACTGCTCCGCCTCAAGCTCGTCAACTGTTTAGTTAACGCGAAACTGGCTCGATTACCCGGAATTGCCATCCGCTTCGGAAGATCAGGCTCACTATCCATGACGGTTGCAATTCCTCGGAGCCGTCATGAAGAACCTCGAACTTGCATCTCCCTCGGAGATGTCCGCCAGTGCCCGCGCTGGTGAAATCACTGCCATCCTTGCGGCCGCCATCGTCCGCACCGCTGTCGCAGAAGCGCCAAAACAGAGAGAAGTTGGCCTTGGCTTCCTGCCCGACCAGCGCGTTCATACAACCCCCTATCAACAGGAGAAGTTGTGATGAACGAAAAACAAGCATCCGTCGCCGCGCAGATCGCGGAGCTATCCAGCCTGCCCATCGCCGAACTGTGGCCGGTGTGGGATCGGTATTTCAGCAGCCGCCCTATCAACCCCAATCGTGCCTTCATCGAATCGCGCATCGCCTACAAGATGCAGGAGGAGGCCTTCGGCGGTCTGTCGAACAACACCTGTCAGCGGCTGGAAGCCATCGGTGCCAAGCATTCCAAGATCAAGCTGCGGGCGCGGCCACGCGACATCAACTTCGCGCCCGGTACCGTCCTGCTGCGCGAATGGGGCGAGCGTGAGCACAAGGTGGTGGTCACCGCCGATGGCCTGTTCGAGTACGAGGGCAGCACCTTCAAGAGTCTGACCGCCGTGGCCCGGCAAATCACCGGCACGCACTGGTCGGGGCCACTGTTCTTCGGCCTGAACGGCAAGGCAGGTGCGCAATGAGCGACGCCAGCCAGATTGCCTCTCCCAAAGCGCGCAAACGCTGCGCGGTCTATTGCCGGGTGTCGTCGGATGAGCGCCTTGATCAGGAATTCAACTCCATCGATGCGCAGAAGGAGGCGGGCCACGCCTACGTCGCCAGCCAGCGCGCCGAGGGCTGGATTCCGGTGGCCGACGACTACGACGACCCCGGCTTCTCCGGCGGCAACACGGATCGGCCTGGGCTGAAACGCCTGATGGTCGACATCGGGCGCGGCCAGATCGACATCGTGGTGGTCTATAAGATCGACCGTCTGACGCGCAGCCTGGCCGACTTCTCCAAGATGGTCGAGGTGTTCGAACGCCACGGCGTGTCGTTCGTGTCGGTCACACAGCAGTTCAATACCACCACCTCGATGGGGCGGCTGATGCTGAACGTGCTGCTGTCTTTCGCCCAGTTCGAACGCGAGGTCACCGGCGAGCGCATCCGCGACAAGATTGCGGCGGCCAAGCGCAAAGGCATGTGGATGGGCGGAGTGCCCACCTTGGGATACGACGTCGAGAACCGCCTGCTGGTCATCAATGAAACCGAGGCAGCGGTGGTGCGGCGTATTTTCGAGGAAATGCTCACCATAGGCTCACCGACAAAGATCGCCGCCAACCTGACCGCCGAAGGCATCACCACCAAGGCGTGGACAACGCAGGATGGCCAGATGCGCAAGGGTGCTCAGATCGATAAGAAATATCTGCACAAAATCCTGCGCAACCGCATCTTCCTCGGCGAAATATCCCACAAGGGCAAATGGTTCCCCGGCGTCCATGCTGCCATCATCGACCCCGGCCTTTGGGGCCGCGTCCACGAGGTGCTGGCCAAGGATTCTCATGGGCGTGCGGTGGAAACCAAAATCCGGTCGCGCACCGATGCCTTGCTGCGCGGCCTACTGTACGCGCCGTCGGGCGAACGGATGTACCCGACCTATTCGCGCAAGAACGGGCGCAAGTATCACTACTACGTATCCAAATCGGAAAACCGCTTCGGCGCACCGGGCAAGAATTACGAGCGCCTGCCAGCGTCGGAGATCGAGGGAGCAGTGGTGGCCCAGATCCGCACGGTGCTGACCAGCCCGGAGTCGGTCGCATCGGTGGTGCGGCATATCCAACGCAATGGTGCGCAGATCGACGAGGCCGCCACGGTAATGGCGATGGGACGGCTCAACAACGTGTGGGATCAGTTGTTCCCGGTCGAGCGCCATCGCATCGCCAACCTGATGATCGAACGCATCGACCTCGTCCATGCGGGCGAGGTGCAGGGCATCAAGGTGAAATGGCGCGAGATCGGCTGGAACGCGGTGATCGAGGAATTCGCCCCTGACAGCATCGGTGCCGAGCTGCTCGAGGTGGAAGCCTGATGGACGATCCGATGGAAACCTTCGTGCCCCTGACGTTTCGTCGTCGGGGCGTCCAGCGCGTGGTCACCGACGAGCGCAGCGTCCACGACGTCACGCTGATCGACGGGCTGTCCCGCGCCTTTTACTGGCAACACCTGTTGGACACTGGGGCAATGCAAAGCGGTGCCGCCATCGCCCGCGCCGAAAAACTGCACCACTCGGTGGTCAACGAACTGCTGCGCCTGACACTGCTGGCCCCCGACATCATCGAACAGTTCCTGGTGGGCAAACAGCCACGGCGGCTGACACTGATGTGGTTCCAACGAAACCGCCTGATGGTCGATTGGCACGCACAGCGCCAGCTCGTAGCCAGCTTCGAGGAGGACGTATGAGCAAAAAACACCGTGGGCATGCCAAGGGTGATCCGGTGACGTATCAAACACCGCTGCCCGCTGGCGGCGTGCAGATGGAAACCTTCCTGCCTTGGACGCTGGTGCGTCGGGGTCTGAAGAAGCAGGTCATCACGCCATTGGATGCGCCACAGGAATTTCTGGACGAAGCCCGCCGCGAGCAACAGGTGCGCGAAATCAGCCAGGACACCCCCTTGATGCGGGCGCTCGGTCTCGCACACCACTGGCAGCGCCTGCTGGACGAGGGACGGTTCAGTTCCATGACCGAAATCGCGTCGGCCGAAGGCATCGACCTCGGCCAAGCCAGCAAGATGAGCCGATTGGCGCAACTGGCCCCCGATTTGATAGAAGCCATCGCCTTGGGACACCTTGAGGTGGGCGTCAGCCAGTTGCTGCGCGGCAAGTTGTCGGCGTCGTGGCTGGCGCAACGTGAGGCGCTGGTGGCAGGCTCGCGCTGACATCCGCTCCGCGCCGACACGCCGCCTCCGGGCGGTTTTTTTGTGCTTTTCGCTGTCTCGGTCGTACCCGCCAGAGCAAGCGAAGAAGCAAACCGACGGACCGCAAACCCGCGCCAACACACGACACCGGGCCTTGAATGCTCAAGAGGGCGGCAGAGAACAGAGAGAGAAAAACGGCGGAAGGTGCACCGGAAACGGCAAATTCGGGAGGGGCGTGCTCAAGAGGCCAAGGCCGGAAACCGCGCCAACACTGGCGCTCTGGGCAAAAAAAATCCCAACCGATAAGGGTTGGGATTTTGGGTTTTGGTGGAGGCGGCGGGAATTGAACCCGCGTCCGCAAGCACTCCGCCACAAGCTCTACATGCTTATCCTGTGCTTTTGATTTAACAGTTGCCTACCCGACAGGCCAAGACTGACAACTGCGATTTCGATTGGGTTTAACGCTTTTGGCTCCGAACCAAGCCTAGACGCGATCTTATGTAATATGATCCCTGAACGCCCCCGAAAGGACTCCAAGTGCATAAGTACGCTTGGTCAGAGAAGTGGTGCAGGTTTTAAGCTGCGATAGCCACTGAGTAGTTTTCGTCGTTTGCGAATACTTTTTTTCAGTAGGTTTTACGAGCGGTACTGTGCTCGGCATGCACCTGAGGTTTTGCTACCCACGTCGAAGCCATGTCGCCCCCAAGTGAGGCCATTCTATCGAATAACGTGGCTGTACGTTGCACTATTTTTGTTTTGGAATATCGTTCGATTACAGTGGTTTGCACAGTGTTGCCAGTTCTTTGGTCGATACGGTGAATCGTTGGCGCACGGTGTCGCCGATAATGCCGGTGTAGCTACGATGCAAGTAAAGATCGACGCCGCAGACTTTGGGGATAACCGAGCAGCGGCCTGTGATGGCGAACTGTTTGCCTTGCATTTTGTAAGTCAGTGGCACGCAGTCGTTGCGCAAGATCGGGCCAGCGACCGACCACGACAACCGACGGTCAAAGGGGTCGTAAGCCAGTGTTGTCGGCAGCAAATCGAGTTTGGTCAGCAGGATGCGCTGGCCGTCCTGGTCGCCATAAATTTCGCAATAACCGCCTGCCAGGTCGTCTATGAGCAAGTTGGCGATGACCGGCGGGCTGAGCAGGCCACAATGACTGCGGGATACTGTGTCGAGACCGTGAATTTGTTTCATTGCGTTCACATTAGCCGACCATTGTCAGCCTGATTTACGTGCGGTAAAAATGCAGTACTCGGTGAGGTTTTCGGTAAATAAACGGTATTGCGCCAGGCCCACGAGGTAATTGGCCGTTTGTGCCGGGCTGCGCAAGCCCAGCCACTGACTGATGGTTTGCACGGATTTGAGACGCCTGGCGACCTTGTACATGTGCTGCACCGATGACCATGTCTGTGCGGTGATGTCGTGACAGACGATGGCGTCAAAGCCTTGCTGTGTCAGCAGGCCATTGAATTCGTCACGCGAACACAGATTCGGCACTGCCCAGCCGTTAAGACAGGTGACGACGGCTTGCCATTGGTCGTCGTCGAATTCGCGTTTCAGTAAAAATCCGTCGCATACCACGATGCGACCACCGGGGCGCAGTAGACGCCAGGCTTCCTTCAGAAAGTCGGCCTTGTTCAAGGCGTGACACGAGCTTTCCAGCGCCCAGACGACATCGAACGATGCGGCGTCGAATGCGGTCGCGCAGAAATCGGCAACCTGAAAATCCACGTTCGCAGCCACGCCGTGCCGCCTGGCATGGCGTGCCGCATGACCGGCCTGTCTGCTGCTGATGGTGATGCCGGTAACCCGGTTGCCATGGTGCTTGGCCATCCAGATCGAACTGCCGCCAATGCCGCAACCGGCATCGAGCACATGGTCGGTCGGTTGAATGCCAGCCTTGTCGTACAACGCCTGATTTTTGTTCAACAGCGCCTGATGTTGCTTGTAAGCGCTGGTGTCGTCCCAGTAGCCGTAGTGCAAGGCCAGGTTGTCGCGGTTGCTCCAGGCGAACAGGTAGTCGTTGTAACAGTCGTCGTAATGCCTTACCGCATCGGCTTGCAACCGGGCTGGGTCAAGATCGCCGCCGGAGCGCAGGCACAGGTCTCGGTAGTCCTTGCCGGGTTCTAAAACGTGCATTTTCGTTGTAGTGTGTTGGATGGTAGTGTGTCGTAAGGAACGATCGGCCATTATAAATCAGTTGCCCATGCGCCCGACTCAGGTTGTCGGGCAGAAAAAGACGCCGATGATTTTTCACTCATTTTTGGGGGTTCTACTGCCTTGAATACGCCTGTATCCGCCGGACGCTTGTGGTCCATAGACATTTTGCGGGGTCTGGTCATGATCATCATGACTCTGGATCATACCCGCGTTTTTTTCAGCGCTGCCCATTTCAAACCCACCGATCTCGATCAAACCACAGTGGCCTTGTTTCTGACGCGGTGGATCACCCATGTCTGCGCACCGGTATTCGTGTTTCTGGCGGGCACCAGCGCGTTTTTGTGGGCCTCGCAACGCGGATCCGATGCGCCGCTCAGCCGGTTTCTGGCCAAGCGTGGCCTGATTCTGCTGGTACTGACGCTGACGGTCGAAGCCTGGGCGTGGAATTTTCGCAACGACTTTCGTCAGCTCGACGGTGGTGTGTTGTGGGCGATTGGTTGGTCGATGATAGCGCTGGCCGGTTTGATCAGGTTGCCGCTGCGCTGGGTCGTGGCATTCGGCGCGGTGACGACACTCGGCCACAATGCTTTCGACGGTATCAGGCCGGATGAACTGGGATGGTTCGGCCCGTTGTGGGCGGTGCTCCATACCGGCGACGATGTGGTGCTGAGCGAACATTGGCTGATAAACCCGTATTACCCGCTGATTCCCTGGGTTGGTGTCATGGCGCTGGGGTATGGCTTTGGTCATCTGATGACGCAAAACCAGTGGCGCCAGCCTGGGCGTTTGTTCTGGATGGCAGGCGGCTTGATCGCCGCTTTCATCGTGCTGCGTTTCAGCAATGTCTACGGCGATCCAGCGCCGTGGAAAACCTATCCCGAGCCGGTGTTCACGCTGCTGTCATTCATCAATTGCCACAAATACCCGCCATCGTTGCTGTATTTGCTGATGACACTGGGACCGGCGCTGACGGTTCTGGCTTGGCTGGAGCGCCATCCAGTGCCGCGTTTCGGCGTGTTGCGCCTGTTTGGCCGCACGCCGCTGTTCTTTTACCTGATTCATCTGTACTTGATACACCTGCTGGCCTTGTTGGTGGCGGCCATCGACGGCGGCCCGGTGTCGGCACTGCTGGGCGGTGGCATCTGGTCGCCGGATATACCGAAGGATTACGGTTCCGGCCTGCCGTTTGTGTATCTGATGTGGCTGCTGGTGGTACTGATGCTGTATCCGCTGTGCCGGTGGTTCGAAACCTTGAAAACCACCAAGCCGCACTGGCGCTGGTTGAATTATCTGTAAAAGCCCGGTGTATTCAGGGCTGGCAGGCAGCGTCAGCCCTGAATGGCAAATTACCGCGCAAAAACGGGTTTGACGTCGCGCATAGCCACGCCCCGGTACAACTGGCGTGGGCGGCCAATTTTCAGTTCGGGGTCAGCGATCATTTCGTCCCATTGCGCAATCCAGCCCACTGAACGCGCCAGGGCGAAAATCGCGGTGAACATTTCGGTTGGAATGCCCAGTGCCCGCAATACGATGCCGGAGTAAAAGTCAACGTTGGGGTAAAGCTTCTTCTCGATGAAGTACGGGTCTTCCAGTGCGATGCGTTCCAGCTCCATCGCCAGCTTGAACAAGCGATCATCGTGGAGGTTCAGCTCATCCAGCACTTCGTGACAGGTCTGGCGCATCAGCCGGGCACGCGGATCGTAGTTTTTGTAGACACGATGACCAAAGCCCATCAAACGGAAGGGGTCGTTTTTGTCCTTGGCTTTGGCAACGTACTCGCCAATGCGCGATACGTCGCCGATTTCTTCCAGCATGTTCAACACCGCCTCGTTGGCACCGCCATGTGCAGCGCCCCACAGGCAAGCAATACCGGCCGCCACGCAGGCATAGGGATTGGCACCGCTGGAACCGGCCAGACGCACAGTCGAGGTCGAGGCATTTTGTTCATGATCGGCATGCAGGATCAGGATGCGATCCAGGGCGCGCGCCAGTACCGGATTGGCTTGATAATCGTCGCACGGATCGCCGTGCATCATGCGCATGAAGTTCTCGACGTAGCCCAGCTTGCGTTTCGGATAGATGAACGGCATACCCGTGCTGTATTTGTGACACATCGCGACGATGCTCGGCATTTTGGCGATCAGCCGAATGGCGGAGAGGTAGCGGTCTTCCTTGCGGGTGATGTCCATCACATCGTGATAAAACGCCGACAAGGCGCCAACCACGCCAACCAATACCGCCATCGGATGCGCATCCCGGCGGAAGCCACTGTAAAACCGGGTCAATTGCTCATGCACCATGACGTGCTGGCTGGTCAGGGTGACGAACTCCTGCATTTGCGCCCCATTCGGCAGCTCGCCGTTGAGCAGCAGATAACACACTTCAGGGAAGTCGCATTTTTCCGCCAGTTGTTCGATCGGATAACCGCGATACAGCAATATGCCGGCATCGCCGTCGATAAAGGTGATTTTGGAACTGCAACTGGCCGTCGATGTGAAGCCGGGGTCGTAGGTAAAGTGGCCCGTCTGGGCGTACAGTGCGCGAATATCGATGACAGAAGGCCCCAAAGTACCCGACAGAATCGGCAGTTGCTGCGCTTGCGATGAATCATCCTTGGTCAAGGATATGTAATTGTCAGCCATGGTTCTATCTCTCCCAGCGTGGTTGATGTGGCGCGTCATGTTTCAGGTTTAATGTTAAGCCATCGAATACCGGCTTTTCGAGCACTTAGGATTCGGTCATAAATAACATCCACATTATCCTCGGCTTCGCCCCCCCTCGCTTCGCTCTCCCCTTCGGGAGAGGGTTGGGGTGAGGCCGATAGACAGCGATGTTATTTATGACCGAATCCTTAGTCTGCTGAAAATGGGCGAAATTTCAATGGTGACAGGCTTGTCGTGTGCAGTGGCCATTCTAGTGTATCGGCAATCGGCCCGTCATCCGCCATTGTCAACCGATGATGACATCAGCATTACCTAAGTTGGCCAACTATTAACTCATCGGCAACATCGTTAGCGCTCTTCTGCCGAATTTGGATACAACAACACACAAGAGATATCGACATGACACAAGGGTTGCGCACTTTCATTCTGTTGGCATTGCTTGCCGTACCTCTCATCAGCCGCGCCGTCGATCTCAACAGCGTTCCCGATGTCCTCAAGCCTTGGGCAGCCTGGGTGATGCACGACGACACCACGGCCTCGTGCCCGTTCCTGTTCCAGGATGCCGCCCAGCGCCAGTGCCGCTGGTCCGGGCCGTTGCAACTGGTGCTGACAAAACAGGGCGGTCGCTTCGAATCCGACTGGACACTGTACCGAGACGGCTGGTTGCCGCTGCCGGGCAATCACGATCACTGGCCGCAACAAGTCAGGGTCGATCAGAACGCCGCCACGGTAACACCGCACGACGGCCAGCCGTCGCTGTATCTGTCCGCCGGTCACCACCGCATCAGCGGCGTTTTCCAATGGGATGGCCTACCGAAAAGTCTGGCGCTGCCAGCCGAAACCGGGCTGATCAGTCTCAGCATCGATGGCCACGACGTTTTGCATCCGCGCATCGAACGCGGCGAGGTCTGGCTGGCGGTGGCACACGCGATGCCCGCTGGCGATGCTCACGACAGTCTGGCCATTCAAGTGTTTCGTCAGGTGATCGACGATACGCCGATGCGGATCATCACCCGCATCGAACTGCAAGCCTCGGGCAGCGCCCGTGAAATCGATTTGCCTCATGCCATGCTGCCTGGTTTGGTGGCCGTGAGGCTGGACAGCGCATTGCCTGCGCGGCTCGATACCGACGGACGTTTGCGGGTTCAGCTCCGGCCCGGACGCTGGATCATCGACCTTACCGCTCGCCACGACACTCCTGTTAGCTCACTGCCGTTTACCGTCACAAGCGACATTTGGCCTGTCGCTGAAATCTGGGCGTTTCAGGCCATGCCCGCACTCAGGCTGGTCGAAATCGAAAATCTGGCCAGCATAGACCCCAGCCAGACCAACATGCCGGTGGAATGGCAGCAACTGCCCGCCTACCGCATTGAAAACGGTCAGAGCATGACGTTTCGCGTCATCCGTCGCGGCGACCCCGACCCAGAACCCAATCAGCTCAAGCTACACCGCACTTTGTGGCTGGATTTCGACGGCGGCGGTTATAGCGTCAGCGACCGTATCGATGGCCGCATGACGCAGGGCTGGCGCTTGAATGCGCAGCCCGAATTGTTGCTGGGCCAGGTGGTGTTGTCCGGGCGTAATCAACTGATCACCCGGCTGGCATCGGGGCAGCAAGGCGTGGAGGTCAGATTGGGCCAGATTCAGCTTCAGGCCGACAGCCGCATCGAACACGACATTGGCAGGCTGAATGCCGTCGGCTGGCAGCATGGTTTTCGTCAGGCCGAGGCCGTGCTCAACATCCCACCCGGCTGGCGGTTGCTGGCGGTTTCCGGCGTCGACAATCAGCCCGACACCTGGCTGACACGCTGGACGCTGCTGGATTTGTTCCTGGTGTTGATTGCCGCGCTGGCCATCTCGCGGCTGTGGTCGCTGCCCTGGGGCTTGCTGGCGCTGGTTGGCCTGAGCTTGATCTGGCACGAAGCCGACGCGCCGCGCTGGGTCTGGCTCAATCTGCTTGCCGCACTGGCACTTCTGCGCGTCTTGCCCGACAACCGCTTCGCCCGCTGGTGCCGGATTTATCGCAACCTGTGCGGGCTGCTGCTGATTCTGATTACCGTGCCGTTCATGATCGGGCAGTTCCGCCTGGCACTGTATCCGCAACTCGAACGCCCCTGGCAACCCGTCACGACAGCCTATGACCAAGCGGCAGCCGGCGAGACTGTCGAAGACATGGCGGCACCCGCGATACAGATGCGGGAGCAAGCCGAATACCTGGCACCGCAAACAGCGGGCAAGCTGGCAAGTCCTTACGACGATGCCGCAGCGCCCGCCAGCCCCGGCGCTACCCACTTCGACCGCATCGACCCCGACGCCAGCCTGCAAACCGGCCCCGGCCTGCCGCAATGGCAGTGGCAGCGCGTCGAACTGCGCTGGAACGGCAGAGTCGATGCCGGACAAAGTGTACGTCTGTGGTATCTGCCACCGTTTGCTAGCGCGCTGCTGCATGTATTGCAGGCCTTGGTTACGGCACTTTTGGCGTTGCGGCTGCTGGATTTGCTGAACGCGCGTTGGCGGCTGTCACGCCCGCTGTTGAGCTTGTGTCTGCTACTGCCCTGGCTGCTGACATCCAGCCCGGATGCCAACGCCGACTTTCCCGACCAAGCCTTGCTGGAACAGTTGAAACAGCGATTGACGACAGCGCCCGACTGCCTGCCAAGCTGTGCACATCTGGCCCGGCTCGATGTCGATGCCCAGGCCGAAACGCTCACACTGACTCTGGAAATCCACGCCCGCCAGACGGTTGCTGTGCCGCTGCCGGTGGCATGGGCGCAATGGCTGCCGCAGCGTGTCGAAGTCGATGGCAAACCGTCGTCGACCTTGCGTCGGCATGACGATGACGGCTTGTGGTTGGCACTGGCTGCCGGTGTGCATCGGGTGGTGATGACAGGCCGTCATGCCGTTGCCGACAAGCTGACCTTACCGCTGCCACTGGCACCGGGGTACACCCAGGCACAGGCCGATGGCTGGGATGTGGGCGGCGTATTCGAACAGGGCCGGGCCGGGCCGCAGCTTGAGCTGGTTCGTCGCCAGCCCTTGATCGCCCATGATCGCGCATCGCTGCAAGCCAGCGCCATGCCCGCCTTCGTGCAAGTCATCCGTACTCTGCAACTGGGTCTGGACTGGCAAATTGCCACCCAAGTGGTACGCATGGCCGGTAACGACACCGCTGTGACGCTGGAACTGCCACTGCTGGCTGGCGAAGCCGTCACTACACCCGGCATACGGCTCAAGGGCGACAAGGTTATCGTCAGCCTGGCAGCGGGCCAGACCGAACTAAGCTGGCAATCCCGTCTGGAGCAGCGGGAGCTCATCACGCTGCACAGCCCTGAGCACGCCGATTGGCATGAGGTCTGGCGGCTGGATGTCGGCCCGGTCTGGCATGTGGAAAGCGAAGGCCTGCCGGTCGTGCATCATCAGGATGCACAAGGCATCTGGCTGCCGGAATGGCGGCCCTGGCCGGGCGAACAATTACTGCTGCACCTATCGAGGCCGGAGGCCGTGGCTGGCCCGACCTTGACCATCGATCGCAGCGAACTCGTCGTACACCCTGGCAAACGCTCGCAACAGGTAACGCTGAATCTGATGCTGCGCAGCTCCAAAGGCGATCGCCATGTCGTTGTATTGCCCGACGATGCGGTGTTGCAGACGGTGAGCATCGATGGTGTCAGCCAACCCGTGCGGCAGAGCGGCAACACCGTCGATGTACCGGTGCGCCCGGGTGCGCAGCATATCAAGCTGGACTGGCAGCAAGCCGAGGCATTGACGCCGCTGTTCACCACGCCCGCAGTCGAACTGGGCACCACCAGCGTCAACAACCACATCAAGGCTGTGCTGGGCGACGACCGTTGGGTCTTGTTTACGCTAGGCCCCCACTTCGGGCCTGCCGCGCTGATCTGGGGCCTGCTGGTAGTGCTGGTGTTGCTGTCGCTGGGTTTGAGCCGCATCCCGGTCACACCACTCAAAACCCGGCAATGGCTGTTATTGCTGGTTGGCCTGAGCCAAATCGGCGTACTGGGTGGCCTCGTCGTCGCCTGGCTGCTGGCGTTAGGACTGCGCAAGCAGCAGGTGATCGAGTACGAGCGCCACTTCAATCTGGCGCAGATCGGCTTGGGAGTTCTGACGCTGACGGCCTTGCTGCTGCTGTTTGCGGCGGTACAGCAAGGCCTGCTGGGCCAGCCCGACATGCAGATCACCGGCAACCAGTCGCATGCCTTTGACCTGAATTGGTATCAGGACAGAGCCGAAGCCCGCCTGCCAACGGCAACCATCGTTTCAGTGCCGATGACGGTTTACCGTTTGTTGATGCTGGGTTGGTCGCTGTGGATGGCGATTGCGCTGCTGGACTGGCTGCGCTGGGGCTGGGGCTGTTATTCGACCGGCGGCCTCTGGCGCAAGAAGCCGCAAAAAGCGGTGTAGGATTTGGTTTCTGGTTCCCACGGTTTCCGTGGGAACCCATTCGGCTGCTCCACGACTTTCTCCCATGCCGCGTCCGTATGCGTTCCTTTGCTGCGCGTGGGAACGAGAAAAAAGTAGAATTGCAGGCCTTTATTGACCAGACGTTGCCGTTCAGTCCATGGCTGTTCAATTCATTACTGCTCAATCCATTATGTAGCGGCAAATTTTGATGGTAGATTTGCCGACCCATCGCGCCATTTTTTCATTTTTTATTCACAACGAGCATGTTTGACGAACTTCGCGACCTCTACCAAGAGGTTATCTTCGACCACAACCGCAGCCCGCGTAATTTCCGAACCATGGACGACGCCAACCGGCGCGTCGATGGTTTCAACCCTTTGTGTGGCGACAAAGTGACCTTGTTTTTGAAAATCGACGACCATGTAATCCAGGATGCCAGTTTCCAAGGTTCGGGTTGTGCCATTTCCACGGCTTCGGTGTCGTTGATGACCGAAATCATCAAAGGCAAGAGCGAGGCCGAGGCTACGACCTTGTTCCAGCAATTCCACGAAATGACCACCGGCAAGACTGAAAACATCGATCTGCAAGCCATCGGCAAACTGGCGGTGCTGGCCGGGGTGCGCGAATATCCGGCCCGGGTCAAATGCGCAACACTGGCCTGGCATACACTGGATGCTGCCCTGAAAAATCAGCAGGACGCGGTTTCCACCGAGTGACTGCGCTACACCAGGACGGCCAGTCCGATGCAATCGTCGAAACCCGGCATTGCTGCAACCCCCGGCTTGCCGTCATCGCCAGCGACATCCGTTCGCACGCTTTGGCTCAACAACTGGGCAGCGCTTTACTCGATGACGACCAAGCTGCCGCCAGTGCTTGCGAATTGTTCCTGGCCTATCGTGACGGTTGCCTGAAATTACTGGATCGGCAAACCCTGAAAAAAGGCGGTTTGACGGTCGACATCGACCCGCGCCCCGGCGAACAAGCCTCCTACCCTGCCCCCAAAAAAAACGTGCTGGCGCAAGCAGTTGGCAGGAAAAGCCATAGCATCGTCGATGCCACGGCAGGTTGGGCACAGGACGGCCTGGCGCTGTTTCGCATGGGTTATGCTGTAACCTGCATCGAGCGTTCGCCGGTCATGGCGGCGTTGATCGAAGACGGGCTGGCGCGTCTGGCGCAAAAAAATTGGGTACTGCGCCGTGAACTGAGAGTGCCCCAGCTTTTGGTCGGCAATGCCATCGAATTATTGGCTGGTCTGGGTGAAAAACCCGACTGCATTTATCTCGACCCCATGTTTCCGGCCAAACGCAAGTCATCGGCGGCCACGCGCAAATCCATGGCCCTGCTGCGCGACCTGCTTGGCGACGATCTCGACCGTCAGGCCTTGTTCGAAGCCGCATGGGCGGCGACAGCACGACGGGTGGTGGTCAAAAGCCCGGATCATGCCGAACCGTTGGGCGGCAAGCCCAGCGAAAGCTATCAAGGCACACTGCTGCGATACGATGTGTATTTGAAATAAAATCAACGACATAACCTGAAGCAATGACATTGGCGAACGATATGACAGACTGGATCGATGTGGCAGCTACGTCGGCGATTGCCGACGGCGAACATGTGTTGGCGGAGGTCGATGGCTACCCTGTTGCCGTTTTCAGAATAGGCGACGAGTTCTACGCCATTGAAGACGTATGCAGTCATGACGGTGCCGAGATTGCCAGTGGTGTACTCGAAGGCAATGATATCGTTTGCCCACGCCATGGCGCCCGGTTTTGCGTCAAGACCGGTGCAGTCAAGTGCGCACCGGCCTATGAAGATATTCGTACCTTTGCGGTCAAGCTGGAAAACGATCGGGTTTGGCTGGCCGATGGCCCGGCGTGACGACGATTTTTTTCAAGTATCGCAATTGCACTTCAAATTTCGGTTTGTTGACACCCTCACCCTGCCCTCTCCCTAAGGGCGAGGATTAGCGGTGCCGAAATTTGCAGTGCAACCGCTATAAACAACAGTCCATTGCTGCCACGGCAATGTCCAGCAGCCATATCCCGTGCCTGTCGATGCCCCCACTACCCTTGATGTTCCGTTATCTGCTCTACCTGCTCGTCCCATTCCTGGTGCTGATTGCCGCCGCCACGCTGGCTTGTGTTGCGGGGTATTGGCTATGGCTGGCGGCCGATCAGGCTTGGCCGCTGGAAAAAGTCATCAGCAAGCTGGGCAAACTGTTGCTGGTGCTCAGCATCGTGCCGTTGATGCACGGGCTGGGCTTGAAGGCTGCCGATCTCGGATTCGCCGTGCGCCGCACGATGCTGCGGCAGTTCGGTCAGGGATTGGCGCTGGGGTTGCTGAGTCTGCTGCCGGTCATGGTGGTTTTGTATCTTGCCGGTGTGCATATCGTCGATGCGTCGAGAATCTGGACGTGGGACTGGCTGCTAGGCAAGCTGGTGGGCGGTTTTCTTCTGGCCTTGCTGATTTCACTGGCGGAAGAACCCATTTTCAGAGGGATATTGTTCAGCGGCCTGCAATCGCGCATCAATACCGTGGTGGCCGTGCTGGCCAGTTCGTTTTACTACGGCATCCTGCACTTTCTTGATAGCCAAAGCACATTGAGTGGCGACGACATACATCCTTTGAGCGGTTTCATGCTGATGCAGGAAGCCTTTGCCAATTTGCTCAATCCCGAAATTACCACGGCACTGATAGCCTTAATTTGTGTAGGCCTGTTTCTGGGCGTGATCCGGGCCACCGTGCCCGGCAGCCTGGCGCTGTGCATCGGTTGCCATACCGGCTGGGTCTGGCAGATCAAATTCAGCAAGTCGCTGTTCGACGTCGATCCTGCATCCTCTTATCTGTTTCTGGTGAGCCACTATGATGGCGTCGTCGGGCCGTTGGTCAGTGTCTGGATGGTGATGGCCATAACAACGTATCTACTTTATCGCCGCTGGGCAAACAGGATTTGAAACCGGGTCAGGCGATTGCCTGACCCGGCGAAGAAGAATGTCAGTGCGCGCGTCCTGCTTCGGCAGCTTCCGGCAAGTCAATCAGGCTACCGGTTCTAACATCGTAGATGTAACCGTAAACCGGAATCTCGTCAGGAACCAACGGGTGGTTTTTGATGCGGCTGACGTCATCGACCAAGGCATCGGTGTGATTTTTGATGGTCAGCCAGTTGATGAATTTACCGTCTGTGCAGCCCGGGCCTTCACCACTGTCGTGCCAGCCCGAGGCATCGACGCTGGCGGTTTTCAGGCTGCTGGCCAGCAAGTCGCCCATGATGTCGTTGGTGAAGGTTTCCATACCGCAATCGGTGTGGTGAATCACAAACCATTCTTTCGTACCCAACAGTTTGTAGGAAATGACCAGCGAGCGAATGGCGTCATCACTGGCACGGCCACCGGCATTGCGGATGACGTGGGCATCGCCTTCGGCAAGACCGGCGAACTTGGCTGGATCCAGCCGGGCATCCATGCAGGTGAGGATGGCGAATCGGCGAGCCGGCGGCATCGGCAGTTCACCTTTGTCGAAACTGGCGACATAACCACGATTGGCCAGGAGTACTTCGTTCAGTAGTTTGCTCATTGGACACCTTGCAGATGATGGAGTGAAAAAACACCTGGCTCATGATGGGGATGAACCAGACGGGGATAGTTTTGCTATCTCCGGGGCGGATTGTAATGGATGCAATCGCTGAGGCAACTATGGAACTGGCGCTAAATAGCCTCCTGATTTAACCCATCTGAAAACCGCATCAATCGCGATTGATGCGGTGCGCGTTGTTTACCTCATCCACGGACTACGGACTGGCGCAATGATTGGACTGTCCTCTGTTTTTTTGCCTTTCCACCCTACCCTGCCCTGCCCTCCTCAGCAGGATAAGGGCCGGGGATGAGGATTTCCTGCGCCGTAATCAATCCCTCAGCAGTTCATTGATGCCGGTCTTGCTGCGGGTTTTTTCGTCCACCTGTTTGATGATGACCGCGCAGTACAGGCTGTGGCTGCCGTCTTTCGACGGCAGGTTGCCGGAGACGACGACGGAACCCGCCGGAATGCGGCCATAAGTCACTTCGCCGGTCATGCGATTGAATATCTTGGTGCTCTGGCCTATGTAAACCCCCATCGACACCACGCAGTTGTCTTCGACGATCACGCCTTCGACGATTTCCGAGCGGGCACCGATGAAACAGTTGTCGCCGATGATGGTCGGGTTGGCTTGCAGTGGTTCCAGTACGCCGCCGATGCCGACGCCGCCGGACAAATGCACGTTCTTGCCGATTTGCGCGCAGGAGCCGACGGTGACCCAGGTGTCGACCATGGTGCCGCTATCGACGTAAGCACCAATGTTGACGTAAGACGGCATCAGAATCGCACCCGGCGCAACGTAGGAACCGTAACGCGCCACCGCATTCGGCACCACACGCACCCCGGCTTTGGCAAAATCGGCCTCGCTGTACTGGCCGAATTTGGTGGGCACCTTGTCGTAATAGCGCACATCGCCACTTTCGATAACCTTGTTTTCGTTGATGCGGAACGACAACAGCACGGCTTTTTTCAGCCACTGATGGGTGACCCAGTCGCCGTCTTTTTTCTCGGCAACCCGCAGTTCGCCCCGGTCGAGCAAGCTCAAAGCCTGGTTGACTGCATCGCGCACGTCGGCAGAGACGGTGGATGGGCTGATATCGGCGCGATTTTCAAAGGCTTCGGTGATGATGGTTTCCAGATTCGACATGGTATTTCGTTGATTTTTTAAGGATGGAAGGATGCAGGATTGGCCGACACGAAAAAGCGCATCGGCCTGGTGGCTGATGCACTTCACTCGGGTTCAACGCAGCCTACGCGGTACTTTGTTGCAGAAAAGTTTTGATGCGTCGCGCCGCTTCGACGCATTCTTCGATAGGCGCGACCAGCGCAATGCGCACATGGTTTGCACCGGGATTGATGCCCGCACTGTCGCGTGACAGATAGCTGCCGGGCAATACCGTGACGTTTTGTTGCGCGTACAGTTGCCGGGCAAAGTCGGTGTCGGCAATCGGGGTTTTCAGCCAAAGGTAAAAACTGGCCGCTGGCCGCTCGATGGGACAGACGCTTTGCAGAATGTCGATGACAGCGGTGAATTTGTCGCGGTAAAGCTGGCGGTTACGCCTGACGTGCTCCTCATCGCTCCAGGCGGCGATGCTGGCATGTTGCGTCGGCACCGGCATCGGGCAACCGTGATAGGTGCGGTAGTTGAAATAGCCTTTCAACACGCTGGCATCGCCTGCGACAAAGCCGGAGCGCAAACCCGGCGCGTTGGAGCGTTTCGACAGGCTCTGGAAAATCACGCAGCGTTCGAATGCGGTGTTGCCCGCCGCGTAAGCACTTTGTAGCAAGCCTTGCGGCGGCTGGGCTTCGTCGTCGTAAAGTTCGGTGTAGCACTCGTCGGAGGCGATGACGAAGTCGTATTTTTCCGCCAGCGCCATGAGTTTTTCATGTTCGGCCTGGCTGATGACGGCACCGGTCGGGTTGCCGGGCGAGCAGATGAACAGCAATTGACAGCGTCGCCAGAGGGTTTCCGACACACTATCGAAATCCGGCAAATAGCCATTGGCTGCGCTGGTGTTCAGATAATACGGCTCGGCACCGGCCAGCAGGGCTGCGCCTTCGTAAATCTGGTAAAACGGGTTGGGCATGATGACCACCGGTCTTTCAGCCGGATTGATCACGGCTTGCACGAAGGAAAACAACGCCTCGCGCGTACCATTGACCGGCAACACCTGGGTTTCGCCATCGATGCCGCCTGCTGGAATGGCAAAGCGGCGGCAAGCCCAGTCGGCCATGGTTTGCCGCAATTCCGCCAAGCCTTTGGTGGTGGGGTACAGCGTCAGCCCGTGCAAATGGCGCAGCAAGGCTTCCTGAATGAAGTGCGGTGTCGGGTGTTTGGGTTCGCCAATCGACAAGGCAATGTGGGGGTTGTCACCCGCTGGCGTGACGCCGCTTTTGAGGCTTGCCAGTTTTTCGAACGGGTATGGATGCAATAGCTGTAACTGTGGATTCATCTATTTTGACGCAACTATTTGATGCAATTGGGTTGCTTGCCTGCGCTCCAGGCTTGCTGCTGCTGTTGCAACGCCTTGTTCATGTTCTGATTCAGATTGTCGACGCGGCTGCCGTGCGATGGGTGGGTCGACAACAATTCGATCGGCTGTCCGCCTTGTGCCGCACGCTCCATTTTTTGCCACAGGACGAGGCTTTGACGCGGATCGAAACCGGCACGCGCCATCAAATCCAGGCCTATGGTGTCGGCTTCGACTTCATGCACCCGGCTGTACGGCAGTAAAACACCGAATTGCGCACCCAGACCCAATGCCGCCAAGCCAGCCTGACCCATTGCGGTTTGCGGCTGAGTGACGGCCTGCACCAGCGACAAACCTGCGCTGAGGGCGGTTTTCTGCGACATGCGTTCATTGCTGTGCCGCGCCAAAACATGGCCAACCTCATGGCCGATCACGGCAGCCAGTTGATCCTGATTGTCCACCAGTTCCACCAGACCGGAATGCACGCCTATCCTGTTGCCGGGCAGGGCGAAGGCATTCAGCGATTCGTCAGCGAACACCACAACCTCCCATTGCCCGCCCACCTGCATGATGATGGCCTGCGCCACGCACTGCACAAAACTGTTGTGACGCGGATCGCGGCTGACGGGAGTTTGGCTTTTCATGGTTTGAAAGGCCTGCAAGCCCATTTGATCGAGCTGGTTATCCGGCAGGTAAAGAAACTGGGTGCGACCAGTCGGACTGGTGGCACAAGCGCTTGCGATCAAACACAAGGTGACCGCAAGCAGCGTTTTTTTGAATGGCGTGTTCAACATAGCGCCCCCCACAAAACGAGACAGGGCGGCATTTTAGCGCATCTTGCCTGGCGGCTGTCCGAGAGAAAAACCGTGCGTCAAGCTGGGGTTTGCAGGAGGAAAGCGATGGCGTGATGCAGGGCGTACTGTATCGTCTGTTCGCGAACGGCGTGACGATCGCCGTCGAATTGGCACTTCAGGCAACAACCATCGTCGCCACGCCGTTGCCAGGCGATGAACACGGTGCCAACCGGTTTTGCAGGTGTACCACCGTCCGGCCCGGCGATGCCGGTGACGGCGATGGCCAGATCGGCAACGCTACGGTTCAGCGCCCCGGCCACCATTGCCAGCGCGGTTTCCCGACTGACGGCACCAAAACGCGCCAGCGTATCGGCACTGACGCCCAGTAATTCGATTTTCGAGGCATTGCTGTAGGTGACGAAGCCCCGGTCGAACCAGTCGGAACAACCGGCGATGTCGGTAACGGCTTGCGCAATGCCGCCACCGGTGCAAGATTCGGCCAGGGCTAATTGCAATCCCCGGATTTTGAGTTGCTGGCCAAGTGCTGCGGCAAGCTGGCGTATGGTGTCATCCATGCTATTTGGGCAGTTGCGTGGCTTCCGTCAATTTTTCGTAGTCGGCGCCCACGCTGATGATGAAGCTGGTGACTTGCTCGATACTCATGTTCGAACGTATCGTTTTCGATTCATGCACGATCAGGGCAAAGCCGGAGGTGGGGTTGGGCGAGGTTGGCACGAACAAGACGTAACGGTCTTCGATCTTGTTGGTCACGTAGGCCGGCACCCACAGACCTTCTTTGGGGTATTCGACGTAAACCACTTCCCGTGGCTCTTGCAGCTGATGACCGGCGATCATGTGCACCAGTTTTTTGGTGACCCGATAAATCGTACTCAGCAGCGGGATGCGTTCGATCAGTTTCTCGAACGCGGCAATGATGGAAAAACGGCCCAGACTGATGCGATGGCCAATGTAGGTAATCATGGCAAAACTGGTGGCGAACAACAGAAACGTCACCAGATAATTGTCGGAATAGCCGTAGACGAACTGAAACAAATCCGCCAGGCGATCCTTGACGAACAACACAATTTCCAGAATCACCACCGCTGGAATCAAGGCCAGCGTACCGATCAAGGTGTAATTGAGTATTTTTTTCATGCGCAGCTCCTTATTTTAATTATTTGTGATTCAGGTAAGTTTTGTTGCAGCTAAAGTTTCCGAGTTGAACAAACGGAACAACCATTTGATTTATGTAGGAGGTTTCGCCATAAAAAGATGTGATTCTGGCTGTTTTAAGACCAAAAACCAAAAATGACGTCAAGGCAAATCGTGCCATAAACCCCATAGAACTACCACCATTAACCGCCGATCTTTATAACCACCACGGTGTGTTGATTGATACGAACCTGAGGAAAAAACGATGCATGTTGAGCACTTTGATTTGAACGACATTGAACACGAACCCAGCGACGAGCAACTGGCCAGCCTGATGGCAGCAGTTGCGGCAGAGGCACAACGCAAGGCGGCACTGGCGCACGACGAGCTGATGGCGCGCTTGCGCGTCGAAATCACCGCCGTTCAGGAGCGGCAAATTTCATCATGAGTGAAGCCCAACCACGTTTGATTGTCGTTGCTGGCCCCAATGGCGCGGGCAAGACGTCGATCACCGAGCAGTTGTTGCGTCACGAATGGATGGGCGGCTGCGAGTATGTCAATCCCGATTTCATTGCCCGCGACAAATTTGACGACTGGAACAAGTTGGAGTCAGTACAGCAGGCCGCATTACATGCGGCCACCATCCGCGAAGCCTGCTTGCGCGAAGGACGCAGCCTCGCTTTTGAAACCGTTCGGGCCTGCCTGTACGACAACTCGGTGGAAAATGCTACAGCGCGCCTGCTGTTTCGGACTGTGGACGGCCACATACACAAGCACTACGGCGACATCAACCCGTGGGCACAGGAAATCCCCAACGAGATGATTACTAAATAAACAACACTCCGAGACCCAACTAAGCCACCGAGCCTTCGTCCTCGACAAAGGCTGACAAAGATAGACCTGCCCACATGAACCCCGACGCTCTGAAGCAACACCACCGTGCCCTGCGCGACGGCTACCCCCCAATCTCAACGTGCATGTCGACATGACTTTGCGGCGTAAGCCATTCCCGGCCATCAATATACTTTTATTGCTCAGCCTCAAAAAACGTCGGCAACTGCAAAGGGTTGCTTTCGTCGGCAGGCAGTGCTTCGACATGGCGCAAGTGGCGGTCGATCGCCCGTGTCCTGACTTCTGCAGATTCGATGGTGTTTCTGGCCTCATCGAGTTTTTTCTTGGTTTTGGCCAGCACCTCACCAAACTTGCCAAATTCGGTTTTTACCGCCCCCAACACCATCCATACCTCGCTGGAGCGTTTTTCGATGGCCAGGGTTCTGAAGCCCATCTGCAAGCTGTTCAAAATGGCCGACAGCGTGGTGGGGCTTACCACGGTCACTCGATATTCGCGCTGTAAATGATCGAACAAGCCCGGTCTGCGTATCACTTCGGCATACAGTCCTTCGATGGGCAAAAACAGCAGACCGAAATCCGTGGTGTGGGGTGGCTCGATGTATTTGTCGCGAATCGCTTTTGCTTCGGCCTTGATGCGGTTTTCCAGGGCTTTCGAAGCCTCTTCCATGACAGGCAGGTTGGCCGCTTCCTGGGCTTCGACCAGCTTTTGATAATCTTCCAGCGGAAATTTGGCATCGATGGGCAGCCATACGGGCTGGTCGGTCGCATCCCGGCCTGGCAGTTTGATCGCAAACTCCACCCGCTCACTGCTGCCCGGGCGGGTCGAAACGTTTTTGGCGTATTGCTCCTGGCTCAAAATCTGGTCGAGTATGCCGTCCAGTTGCACCTCACCCCAGGTGCCACGGATTTTTACATTGCTCAAAACCTTTTTGAGATCGCCGACACCGGATGCCAGTGTGCGCATTTCACCCAGGCCTTTATGCACCTGTTCCAGATGCTCGCTGACCCGTTTGAACGATTCACCCAGGCGTTGCTCCAGCGTGTTATGCAGCTTTTCATCCACGGTTTGCCGCATTTGTTCCAGCTTCTGGTTATTGTCGGCCTGGATGTGGCTCAATTTGGCTTCCACGGCCTGGCGCAAGGTTTCCAGACCTTCGCTGTTACGCTGCATCAGTTGATGCAATTGCCCGGTTATCTGTTCGCCGAAGCGTTGCAGACCCTCGGCCTGTTCGTTGCGGCCCTGGCGGGCATCGTGCAACGCCTGATTCAGACGCTCTTCCAGCACCGTGCTGATTTTGGCCAGGCTTTCGCTGTTGTTCTGGGTAAACGCCGATAACTGCAAAGCCAATTGGCTAGTGAAGGTTTCGATCTGATTTTTCAACAAGCCGCCCAGACTCTCCATCTGCTCTTTTTGGCTGTCGCCAAACCGTTTCAGGCTGTCCGCCATTTCGCCACGCCCCTGACGGGCGTCCTGTTGCGCCAGATTGAGTTTGTCATCCACCAATTTGCGCAACTCTTCCGACTGGTTGCGGTGCTCCTGCTGGAAAGCTCCGAGCTTTTCTTCCAGCATTTGACGCGACTGTTCGTTAGCGCTATTCAGTGACTGACTTTGCCGTTCGATGGCCCCACCCAATTCCTCGCGGTTTTGCCGCAAGGTTGTGCTGATTTCCTGGCGATTGGTGGCCATTTCGCCACGGATGCTGCGTTCCATCCGCTCGTCGCTGCCTTGATTCGCATCGAGCCGAGTTTGCAAGTCGGCAATTTTGCTGCTTTGTCGCAACAGCAAAAACAGCAATGCTATCGATAACGCCAGGTTGATGACAAAAACAGCTATCAATAGCCATGGTTCGAACGGCATGGAAAATCTCCTTGGGGGAACTGCACGCTTAAAAAATCCATGAATCCGTGACGTCGTATAGCGGATGCACCGCCGTTCGGTCGGATGTTTGAAGAAATCGCGCTCGGCAATGGCATGGCGCAGACAGGGCTGTGGTTGCGTTTCGCCGTAGTCGTTTGCCGACAGACTGGGGGCATCGTGCGTTTTTTCGTGCCTGCGAACCTGCTGGGAATGACGGATTTTTTAAACGGCGTCTCAGAACATTTTGTCCAACAGCGACATCACGACCTCGACCGCAATCAGCCAGATGATGATCCATTCCAGCGCCGATGAATGCTGGTGTTTTTGCTCATCGGCCAGGACTTCCAGCAATTCGTGGATGGTTTCCAGCTTTTTCGACAGCACGGTGGTGCGCGGCTGAATTTCCAGGTAATTGGCTGCCATGGCGTACATGGCCTGGTATTCCGGGTGATCCCAGAAAAACTCCGGGGTATCGAGCAGGTCGTAATTGAGGATGATGTCGCTTTTGGTCAGGAACAACTGGCCTCGAATCCGGGCGGTTTCTGTACGGTTGAGCTTGATGGCACCTTCGCGTGCCAGTGTTTGCGGCAGATGGGCGGTGGTACGTATGGTGTCTATGGCCTGATTCTCGAATGCCGCCAGCTTTATCGACTGTGCCATGGCATGAGATAGCGCCAGCAACACCTTGACATCGCCCGATTGCAATTCGATGTGGTCGTGCTGAATACGGTCGAATTCGCAACCGGTTTCGTAGCTGAAGTGATCTTCCTGCGGCTCGGCATCGGGATTGATGGCGAAATCGCGCAACACACTCTGCAAAGCCTGCCTGTCGTCGAGTGCGACTTGCCAGTAAACCACCACGCCATAGGAAAACACCACGGCGCAACCCTGTTTGTAATCGATCACCAGGGCATCGCGAACGCCTTGGGTACGCTGGGTATCGAGCAGCTTTTCCCGTAACGGCGCAAACTGAAAAGCTTGGGCGATACAGACACTAAGACAGCGTTTAAGAATTTTGGCTTCAGACATGGTCAGCTTTCTTTGTAACGCCCGCAGCGCAAGGGTTAAAATACCGATTCGTTTTCATATCAAAACAATCGATTGCTCATGATGCAAGCCAACTATAACACCGATGATTTAAGAATTTGCGAAACCAAGGAGGTGGTGCCACCCATTCAGGTGCACGAGGAAATTCCCATAACGGAATCCGCCGCGAAAACCATACTCGGTGCCCGCGCGGCAATACACAACATACTCAGCGGCACCGACGATCGCCTCCTGGTCATCATCGGCCCGTGTTCGATCCACGATACCCGAGCCGCCGTCGATTACGCCAGTCGGTTGAGCGCCGTTGCCGGACAACTCAAAAATGAGTTGATGATCGTCATGCGGGTGTATTTCGAAAAACCGCGCACCACCGTGGGTTGGAAAGGCCTGATCAACGACCCGGACCTGAACGGCAGCTTCGACATCAACAAGGGCTTGCGCATGGCGCGTCAGGTGTTGCTGGACATCAACAAGCTGGGCGTACCGGCAGCCACAGAATATCTCGATCTCATCACGCCACAATACGTGGCCGACCTGATTGCCTGGGGTGCGATCGGCGCACGCACGACCGAAAGCCAGGTGCACCGCGAACTGGCATCCGGCCTGTCTTGCCCGGTGGGATTCAAGAACGCCACCGACGGCGGCGTGCAGATTGCCATCGACGCCATTGGTGCTGCGATGAATCCGCACCACTTCCTGTCGGTGACCAAAGCCGGTCATACCGCAATTTTCTCATCGAAGGGCAATGAAGACGCCCACATCATTCTGCGCGGCGGCAACGACAAACCCAATTACGATGCGGTCAGCGTGGAAATGGTGGCCGAAAGCCTGAAAGAAGCCGCTTTGCGCCCCCGCATCATGATCGATTTCAGTCACGCCAACAGCCTGAAGCAGTGTCAGCGCCAAATGCTGGTAGCCGACGACGTGGCCCAACAAATCGCCGGTGGCGACACCCGCATCATCGGTGCCATGGTCGAAAGCCATCTGGTGGCCGGCAGGCAAAATGTCGAAAGCGGTAAACCACTGGCCTACGGCCAAAGCATCACCGATGCCTGTCTGGGCTGGGACGACAGCATCGAACTATTGAACACTCTTGCGGCGGCCGTACAACAACGCCGCACCGTCGAAACCGAAAGCCGAGTTTAAGTCATGAAAATACAAGTCAATGGCGATAGCCGCGAATACGGCGATGTCATCAGCATTGCCGACGTCCTCGCCGATCTGAACCTGAGCGGCAAGCGCATTGCCGTCGAACTGAACCTGAACATCGTGCCATTCACCGAATACGCCAGCCAGGCATTACAAGACGGCGACCGCTTGGAAATCGTCCACGCCATCGGCGGCGGCGAGGATGACAGCTTCGTGCTGGCGGGCAAACGCTACCGTTCGCGCCTGCTGGTCGGCACCGGCAAATACAAGGACATGGCCGAAACCCGCGACGCCATCGCCGCCAGCGGTGCCGAAATCGTCACCGTCGCCATTCGCCGCACCAATATCGGCCAGAACCCCGGCGAAGCCAATCTGCTGGATGTCATCTCGCCCGACCACTACACCATCCTGCCCAACACCGCCGGTTGTTACAGCGCTGAAGACGCCGTGCGCACTTGTCGCTTGGCGCGGGAACTGCTGAGCGGCCACAAACTGGTCAAGCTGGAAGTGCTGGCCGACCCGCTCACCCTGTTTCCCGATGTGGCCGAAACCTTCGTTGCAGCGGAATTGCTGGTCAAAGACGGCTTCGACGTCATGGTGTACACCAACGACGACCCCATCGCCGCCAAACGTCTGGAAGACATCGGCTGCATCGCGGTCATGCCGCTGGCGGCACCGATCGGCTCCGGCCTGGGCATCCGCAACCCTTACAACATCCTGACCATCGTCGAAAACGCCAACGTGCCCATTCTGGTCGATGCCGGTGTCGGTACCGCCTCCGACGCAGCAATTGCCATGGAGCTGGGTTGCGACGGCGTGTTGATGAACACCGCCATTGCCGATGCAAAAAATCCGGTGCTGATGGCATCGGCCATGAGAAAAGCCATCGAAGCCGGTCGCGAAGCCTTTTTGGCCGGACGCATGCCGCGCAAACGCTTTGCGTCGGCATCGTCACCGATTGATGGTTTGTTTTTGTAGGCAGGATTTTTCGTGCCGACGATTTCGATGTTTTACGGCATTCATTCTGATCCGCATGTTTTTTCATGAACAACGAAACCAACGACATCATCTGCGGCTGTAGTGGCACCACAAGGCTGGAGGTCGTCAAACTCATAGATCAGGGCGTTGCCGACCTTGACCGCATCTCCCGCATCACCGGCGCCTTGTCCGGCTGCGGCGGCTGTGAGTTCGAACTGGAACATCTGCTGGAATCCCATCGCCCAGAACCATGAAGCTTCCTGGGAAGCTGGACTGTCAATCAACCGTTCGTAGCCGTTGCAAAGCCGTTTTCTGCGCGATCAAAGCCAGAATTCAAGCACGGCTATCGTCAGCAGCCAAAGCACCATTGTGTGATTAACCAGACGACAGGCGCGGGCGATGTCGCGACGGGTGGGTGTGGCCTGGCCACCAAACCAGGGCTTGTGTTTGATTTGGCCATGGTAGATGGCAGGCCCGCCCAGTTTCAGACCGAGCGCCCCGGCACCCGCCGTCATCACCGGCCCGGCATTCGGACTGTCCAGTAAACCGGCCTGTTGACGCCACGCGGCAAACGCCTGGGCCGTATTGCCCAGCAGTGCGTAACTGGTTGCCGTCAACCGCGCGGGCAACCCGTTCAGCACGTCATCCCAACGCGCAGCCGCCCAGCCGAAATGCCGGTAACGTTCGTCGCGATAGCCCCACATCGCATCCAGTGTGTTGCTCAAGCGGTAAAGCACCGCGCCGAACGGCCCGGCGATGATGAACCAGAACAGCGCAGCGAAGAGTGCGTCTGCTCCGTTTTCCAGTACCGTTTCGATAGTGGCCCGGCGGATGGCATCGGCGTCCATCGCCCCGGTATCACGGCTGACGATAGCCGCCACGCGCTGCCGGGCCAGATCGATGTCGGCGCTGCGCAAGGCATCGTCAACCGCTCTGGCATGTTGACGCAGACTGCGCGGGGCGATGCAGACATACAGCACGATCGCCGAACAAACGTCATCGACGACACTCGCCCCCGGCGTCAGCAATACCAACGGCAACGCCGGTAAAAGCGCAAGCAAAACCGCTATCGAACCGGCGGCTTTTTGTCGGCGCGGCGACCCTGCGCCATTGCGCCAGTGTCGTTCGATAAATCGCACGAAACGACCATAAGCCACCAACGGGTGACGGCAATTGGGCGGCTCACCCAGCCAGTAATCGAGCAAAAGCGCGGAGATAAGCGTCAGTGTCAGCGTCATGCCGCCCTGCCCCGTGCGCCAGCCGTCATCAGGCCGCTTGCCGCCCGGTTCTCAGTGCCAGCAGCCATAGTCCTGCCGTCACCAGCGCGAACAGTGTCACGCCCCAGATCAGATTCTGGCCCAGGTAAGACAGAAAATAGTCGGCCGCATGGTCGATGTATCCTGACCACGACGTTTCGGCAAACCGGCCCGACAGCCAATAAAAGCTGCCGTTGGACAGCAGAAACGCCAGCGATGTCGATAGGCCGAGCGCTGCAACCCGCTGAACCAGCGATGACGTCGACAAACCGTTGAAGCGACGGCACCAAAGGCCAGCGAACCACATTGCGGCATAGGCTGGAACCAGGAAAACATAAGCGGCAGACACGCAAAAATCACTGACGCCGAATTGACTGATGGCCAAATAATCGATCAGCCCGGCCAATAGCAGCAACAAGGCAAACAGATAGCGCCCGCCCAGCCACAAACCGGCCAGAAAGAAAATCGCCAGCGAGGCATCCGGCAAGGCGTAGGCCGTGCCGAAATGATGAAAGCGGGTGGCGGTCATCAGCGCCATCAGCGCGACGGCTCCGGGTTGAACAGTAGAAATGGACAGTTTCATGCGAGGTCTCCCGTGTGTCAGTTGCTGTAATGAATGGTGAAAAAGAAATTGCGGCCAAAGTTGTTGTAGGTATTGGCGGTTTGATACGTCTTGTCCAGCAAGTTGTTGAGCTTGCCGCTCAGCGTCCAGTGCTTGTCGATGTGCCAGGCAGTACGCAAGTCTACGGTGGCAAAGCCATCGACCTCAGTGGTATTGCCACTGAAATCGTGTTCGTAACGCGAACCTTGCGCCAGTACATGGCCGCCGATGTCGAAATCACCGAACGAACGCGACACATCATACGACAGCGTCTGCGCCGCGCGGCGCGGCAACCGGCGGTTACTGATGCGGTCTTGCGGATCGATCAGATTCATGTTCAAGGCATGACGCCAGCCCAAAAATTCTGATGAAATTTCGCCTTCGATACCGTTGATCTGCGCTTTGCCGATGTTGAACGCACTGAACACGCCGCCTTGCGAGGTAAACACGATCAAATCATCAATCCGGGTTTGATACGCCCTGACCTGCCAATTTGCCCAGTCATGACTGCCACCGACACCTGCTTCGACGCTATTCGAGGTTTCGGCTTGCAGATCAGGGTTGCCAAAGCCCGGAAAATACAACTGGTTGAAGGTCGGTGCCTTGAAGGCATTGCCGAAGCTGGCGAATGCGCTCAGGCCGTGATGCCAGTTGAAACGCCAGCCGATGTTGCCGGTAACGCTGTCGCCAAACGCCTGATTTTCATCCCAGCGCAAGGCGGCATTGATGAAATGCTGCTCCAGCAATCGTCCGTGCCATTGGCCGAATACGCCGACATCGTAACGCGAAGTTTCCACGTAGCGCGTCGTGCTTTGCACTTCATCCACCCGGTAATCGCTGCCCCAAGTCACACGATGATCGTTGCCCAGCGCAATGTCGTTCAGCCAGGACGCCGTCCAGCGCGTGGTATCAAACTGGCTGAAAAAGCCGCCATCGGGACGAAAATTATCGCCCAAGTCCTCGGTTTGGCCGAAACGCAGACTGGATCGCCAGTGATCGAGCACATCGAAAGCCAGCGACGTGCCGACCGTTTGATTGACGAAATCGGTTTTGTTGGGGTTGCCGTCGAATTCGGTCTTGCCGAATGACCGGGTGAAAAAAGCTTCGATTTCAGCGTCGTTGTCGAAACGATGCCCGGCGCGGGCACTGATGCCGGTGTTGTGAAAACCGTCGCGGTCGGGATGGTCGACACCAAAAAATCCGGTCGTGGGTTGCCGCGCATTGATACCCTGGCTGTTCAGATGCGAAGCACCCAGAGCGTACCAGCTATTGCCCCACCGACCGCTGACGCTGCCCGCGTTGGTAAAGGTATCGTAGGAGCCGCCGCCGGTTTCGAATGTCAGCGTCGGCTGGTCGGTTTGTGCCGCCTTGCGGGTGAAAATCTGGATGACACCGCCGATGGCTTCCGTGCCATACAAGGCAGAATTGGGACCACGCACGATTTCTACCCGTTCGATCTGGTCGATGGGGATGAATTGAAACGCGGTCGTGCCGGTGGTCACCGAACCGGCGCGGATACCGTCGATCAGCACCAGGATATGGTCGGAATTGGTTCCACGCATGAAAATACTGGTGGCCTTGCCATAGCCGCCCTGCTCGACCACATCGACACCGGGCGCCATTTTCAACAACTCCGGCAAAGTTCTGACCTGGCGTTTGACGATGTCGTCGCGGGTGAACACCGTCGTTGCCGTTGCCAGCTCGTTACGTGCCGCGTCACTGCGCGTGGCGGTGACGACGGTTTCGGGCAATTTATCGCTGCTGGCGTGACTGAACGTCGGAACAATCGGCAAGGCAATCAAGGCCCCTGCCACGAAAAATGGTTTTGATGAATAACTCTGCATGCTGTCCTCTGCGCCCACCGCGCATCAAGGGTTGATTGGCGACAGCAGAATGAGGATGACGAGAAAAGACGAAGACGGGCGACGACCCTCCCGGCAACAGCCCACCGCTGTCCTGGATGATCTTTCGGGCCAGTCTCCGGACTTATAAGCGGCTTGTGGCCGGAAGCGGTGGCCTTCCCATGCAAATGCACAGTGGCGTGTTCACCGTTCTTGACTTATCTACCGTTGCGGGGGCAGCGTCGGCATGGGCACTGTTGGCACAGCGCCGCACCGACTTCCTGTTTAAGTCGAGTCGTCACGACTCGGCCACCAGAAAGAGGGGCGCATGGTAGATGTTCGATTCGATAAAGGCAAGTAGAAGTCTTGTCCATGTAGAGAGCAACTAAACGACCACCGGCTAAAGCCGGTGGGTTTGAGTAACGGTCTGAAAGACCGGATACGTGACGGCTGAACGTCGCGTCTAAGATTCCACCTTGAAGTCGCTACCAAATCCGGCTCGAAATGATGCTCCAGATACTGCTTAATCATGCCCTCGGTCAGCTCCCCCACCCCGTAGCGCTGCTGTTTGCCAGTGCTACATGTCTGATTCGGCACGGTAAACATTGCAACAAGACGGCAATCCCCAACGCTTTCCTCAATAAGGCGTTTTATCGCCAAGCTGGTACCAGGCCTGGAACGGCGACAAGGCATCGGCGATGTTCAGGCCGTGCATGGCAATTTTTCTATGCTCCGGGGCCAGAGGGATTTCGTCGTAGATGAAACCATCGTCAAACCCGGCCTTGGCGGCGTCGAAGCGGTTGCAGGCGAAATAGACCTCGCGCAGCCGCGACCAGTAAATCGCTCCCAGACACATCGGGCAGGGTTCGCAACTGCTGTAAAGCACGCAATCGGTCAACTGAAAATCCTGCAAGACTTGGCACGCCGCGCGTATGGCCATGATTTCGGCGTGGGCGGTCGGGTCGAGCCGAGCCGTAACCCGGTTGCCGCTGGCGGCAATCACTTTGCCATCCCTGACAATCAGCGCTCCGAACGGCCCGCCGCCGTCGGCGACGTTAGCTGTCGCCAGCGCAATGGCCTGGCTGAGAAAAAACGTGTGCATTCAAAGCCCCAGCGGGTTGTCTGGGTCGACATTATCCATGAACGGCAGACGGCGATCTTCGTTGGTGATCTGGTAAATCTTACCCAGCCAGTTGTTGAACACAGCTTTGGCGGAATCGCGCCAGGTGATGTCGAGATGCGGCAGGATGTCTGCCTCTGGCATGGCTGGCAGCGGTAGACGCCCTGCCCTGGCGGCTTTGACTTCGTCGGCATAATGGTTCAGCAGTCCTTGGCAGGCGCTATCGAAGTAGTGCTCGGGAAACGGCGGGTAGTCATCGCGTTCGCCATTATGAAAACGCATGACTTCGCGCTTGTATTCCTTCAGCAAACTGATGTCGTCGTATTCCGGATGGCCCTGGAAAAACACGATTCTGAAGCCGTCGGGACTCACCGCCAGATGCACACCGGCGTCTTCCGAAGCCACCAGAACTCGCAAACCGTGTTTTTCCATGTCGGCCTGAAACACTTCATTGAAACGCGAGTGCGGCACGTCGAAACGGCTATTGGTTTCGGCAACCAGCGGGTGCAGACGGTCGACTACTTTGTGGGAAAACACGCCCCAACGCTTGGCGGGCAGCCGTGTACGCTCGACACCATAATAATGTTGAATAAAAGCATGGGTGGCCAGACACGAACACAGCGTCGAGGTGACATTCAGCCTGGCCCAATCGAATACCTCGATCAACGGTGGCCAGAAGGCTTCGTCTTGCAGGTGGTCGTGGGTGACGTTGGCACCGCTGATGATCAAGGCATCGAGACCTTCGCGGCGGATTTGTTCGAATGGCTCGTAGTATCGATCGATGTGGGCTTGCGCGACTTCGCCGCGCTCCATGCCCGCTATGGTGAACGGGTGAACGTGAAACTGGGCTATCTGGTTACAGGCGCCGACCAGGCGGAAGAACTGGCGTTCGGTGGCTTCCAGCGCGGCATCGGGCATGATGTTCAGCAAACCGATGTGCAATTCGCGGATCGACTGCTGACTGGCGCGCTTCTGTGACAAAACATCTTCGCCTTCGTCTTTCAGGCGGGAAAACGTGGGTAAATCGGTATGAGCAACTAAGGGCATCGATACCGCCCGGTCAAGACGTTTGCCGGGCAATGGCGTCGGCAATCAGTTGAATGAATTGGGCTTCGTTTTGCACCCGCGCAGCGGCGTCGCCGTCGATGATGTAACCGTGTTGCGCCGCGATGGCCTCGTAGCGCGGCACTCTGGCCCTAAACAGCTCGGGAAATACCCAGGCGACGAAATCGTCGGGGGCAATCTGGTCAGTTGATGAGTAGCCACGTTCCCGCATGAAATTCGCCAGTTTTTCATCGACGAATTCCGGTCGGTAATACAAAGGTTTGGGTTCCTTGCGGGCACGATCGATAAGAGTTTGTTCCAGGTTGGGGGGAATCTTGATGTAAACGATCAGCGTATGGCGGGCCAGGGTTTCGATCACCTCGGGGCAATCCAGCTCGCAGACGCTGCCACCGGCATCGTTGATGAAATGTTTGTAGCCGTAAATATCCTCGGCCTTGTGGATGAACTCGGGCACGTCATTCATCGCCGCGATCTCGGCCTGGCGGTGCAGCCATTGGCGACGTTTGAACTCCGCCAGCGTCAGCCCGCCTTGTGCCGGATCGCCGATCTTGCCCAGAAAACTGGCCACCGGCGCCAGATTGTCGACCGTGATGTTGCTGCAAATGTAGATCGAATCCGATTTGAATAAATCGCGCAGAAACGGCACGCCCATGGCTTGCTGTTTGATGTTGTCGAGTATGGGTTCTTCCAGATACTTGGTGCCGATGCGGTAATCGCCGGAATAATGAAACCACTTGTCTTTGGGCAGCTTGTTCGACAATGTGGTTTTCCCCGCGCCGGACATGGCCAGCAAGGTGATGCTTTTCGATTCCCAATCCAGGAATTGTTGTGGCGTCATTTTCATAAAATATAACTCAGTCCAAAAAATTCGATAAGTCCATGCCATCCTGATCGGGGCGGACGTGGCGGTCGGGGTCGGAATGCCCCAGATCATCGGTTTCGAGATCGTCGAACGGCGCACTCCAATCGTCCGGATCTTCGATGTAATCAAAGGTCGAGGCATACCAGGTCTCGTTGTCGTACTCGCCGAGGTCGCCGTTGGCGTATTGCACGGCTATCGATTCGTTATCGCCTTCGAGCGCCACCACCGTGAATGTCAAATCGTTTTCGAAGTCTTTGTACCAGCGACCTATGACCGGGTCTGTGATCGTTGCCATCGCTACACCTCGCAAAAATGGGTTCCGGCGCTATCATAGCCCGGTTTTTCCGGCGCATTCGCCTCAAAATCCCGTCAACGTACGGTTTTGTTAAATCACGCAAGCAAGCAAATCCAAGGCGAATTCATGACCGAAAACCGCATCATCGAACTGGAAATCAAACTGGCCTACCAGGAAGACCTGATCCAGGCCTTGAACGTAGTCGTTGCCAAGCAGCAAAAACAACTGGGAAAACTTGAGGAAACCTGCAAGGTATTGAACGAAAAAATCAAAAGTCTGGCACTGGCCAAACAGGACGTCGAGATCGTGGCCGAGCGGCCACCACATTACTGACAGCCAAGCGCTGTCAGCCGCATCAACCCGGCAAGACGGTGCAATCCTGATTTTTGGTGCGCAGCTTCTTGCAGAAACTGCTGGCTTCGGATTGTGCCAATCCGGTCCACAAGGTGCGCCACACCTGTTTGCCCTTGACTTTATGGCCGACAACGCGGGGTTGTCCGGTTTTGGCCAGCACCCCGAGGTGCCGACGAGTCTGGCTCAGCTTGGCGTCGGCATCCACTTTGCGGGTCTGGTCGCCGAGCATGACCGCCCATTTGTCACCGGTGTGCTTGCTGGCTCGGCTTGATCGGGTGGGGGGGGGGCGATGTTTGGCAGGCTTGACCGCCACCTGTTGCAGACGTGGGCCAGGGTGATCCGGCTTGATGTGGATGGCGGCATGGCGCTCGCCATGATCAATGTCGGCACCCATTTGCTCGGCGCTGCCGGCGCAGCGATTGAACGCCAACTGAAACGGCGGCGGTTCGACATTATTGTCGTGCAACTGAACCAACGGCACACCCAGATTGCCAGCAGCGGTTTTTTCGAATCCCAGATCGAGCAGATTACCCATCTGGTTGAACCGTTCGGCGCTGCTGTGCCCCCCCAACAGCACCGCAACCAGGCGATGACCGTTACGCTTTGCCGATGCAATCAGGTTGTAACCGGAACCACAGGTAAACCCGGTTTTCAAGCCGTCGGCATCAGGGTAGGTTTTCAGAATCTTATTGGTGTTGGGCAACACGCGGCCCTTGTAGGCAAATTCGGTCAGCGAGAAATAGTGGTAATGCCGGGGAAAGTTGCGAATCAAGGCCGTGGACAACACAGCCAGGTCGCGGGCGCTGCTGATCTGGCCTTCATCCGGCAAACCGCTGGCATTGCGGAATGCGCTGTTGTACATGCCCAGGCTGTGTGCCTGCCGGGTCATCATCGCGGCGAAATTGCCTTCCGTGCCGCCCAGACGTTCGGCCAGTACCACGGCGGCATCGTTGGCAGAGCGCGTCGTCACCGCCTTGATGGCGTTTTCGACGCTGATGCGCTGCCCCTGTACCAACCCCAGTTTTGAATTGGGTTGCAATGCGGCATGACGCGATACCGTCAGCATGTCATCGAGTTGCAAATGCCCCGACTCGATGGCCACCAACGTCATGTAAACCGTCATGACTTTAGTCAGCGAGGCAGGGTACCAGCGATGGGTGGATTCAACCTCATGAACCACGCGCCCCGTTTCGACATCGACCACGATGGCCGCATAACGGGCATAGGTCGATTGGCAGAAAAGAAGCAAGACAACGAGCGAAAGCAGACTGGACTTGAGTTTCGACACAGCGATCAGGGGCAGAAGTTACGGACAAGTAGGCCCGACGGCCAGCGCGGCATTTAAGCAGAATTATCGGTTTCGAAAAAGACCGATTTCATTCAAAACGAAAATCTGTACGGCGGTAAGTCAGGCCGTTCGCTCCCACGGAAACCGCAGGAACGAACGCGGTCATTCACCCAGAACCGTTCAATTCACCAGGAACTCGGAAAAGAACACGTCGCGAAAACCATCGCTGTTCTGGAGTTTGGTCAGCAAATCGGTCATCAGCTGTTTGGTTTTCAGACGCAAAGCTTCGCGTTGTTCCATGGTTTGCAGGTCAGCCGCATGCATGCCGCTCAGCATCATGATCATTTCATGGCGCAGCACCGGCATGTGTTTTTTGACTTTTTCGACATGCTCGGCACCTTCGACCAGCAATTGCACATTCAGCAACAGGTATTTTTTCGGCTCCGCCAGATTGACCGTGAACTTGGGACTCATTTCGACATATTCCAAAACAGGCCCGGCGCTTTCATCAGCCTTTTTCTCGGAATTGGCCCAGACGGTAACCGGTAACATCAGCAGGGCAAGCAACATAACGACGTTTCGCACGATGATTCCTCATATAATGGATTGACAACTTTTGGCAGTATTGTTTTTTCCCATAAGTTCTTGCACAGTCTAGCTCAGAGCCGTCTCAGCCAGGAACTTATGAAACACCAAATATATTCGATTTTCTGTTTTTAGCACTCATGAGAACCCCCACAATCGGCCCGGTCATGATCGACATTCAGGGTCATGAATTATCCGCCCTGGACAAGGAAAAAATCCGCCATCCCAACACCGGCGCCCTGATTCTGTTCGCCCGCAATTTCCACGATCCGGCACAAGTTCAAGCTTTGATCGAAGCCATCCGCAAAACCCGACAAGGCGATATTTTGATCGCAGTCGATCAGGAAGGTGGGCGCGTTCAACGTTTCCAGCATGGCTTTACCCGGTTGCCGCCTGCTGCGGCCTATGCCGAACAACCCGGCCTTGCCGAAGACGCCGGCTGGCTGATGGCGGCAGAATTGCGCACGGTCGATGTCGATTTCAGCTTTGCGCCGGTGCTGGATGTCGATTGCGGTGTCAGCGAAATCATCGGTGATCGCTCGTTTTCGCAAGACAGCCCGACCGCCGCCCGCCTGGCTGCGGCTTTCGCCCAAGGCATGCGCCGGGCAGGCATGGCGGCAACCGGCAAGCATTTCCCCGGCCATGGCGCGGTGGCGCTGGATTCGCACCTGACACTGCCGATCGACGAGCGCAGCCTGGACGACATTCGCACCCAGGATTTACTGCCGTTCAAAACCTTGATAGCCGATGGCCTGGAAGCCGTCATGCCCGCGCATGTGGTTTACCCGGCGGTCGATGATCTGCCCGCCGGATTTTCCGGCGTCTGGTTGCAAGACATACTGCGCCGGGAACTAGGCTTTGACGGTGCCATTTTCAGCGACGACCTCAGCATGGCAGGCGCCGCCTGTGTCGGCGGCTACCTCGATCGCGCCCTGGCCGCGCAGGAAGCTGGTTGCGACATGCTGCTGGTTTGCAACCACCCGCAGGCTGCCGAACAAGTGCTGGAGCAATTGCCGCGCAAGCCCGCCAACCATCGCCAGCGCCGCCTGGCCAACATGCTGGGCAAGGCCCGCTTCGATCGCCAGGACTTGCTGGCTTCAGACGACTGGCAACGCATTGCCAACCACATTCAACAACTTCACGACAGCCATGCTTGACAAAATCAACCTTGAGGAAATCGACCAGGTTGCGCAAACCGCCCGTTTGCTCTACGACCAGAATCAGGTCAACACCGCACTCGATCGCATGGCTTGCGCCATCAACGAGCGCCTGGCCGATGCCAACCCGCTGGTGCTGTGCGTCATCAACGGCGGCATCATCGTGGCTGGCCAGTTGCTGCCGCGCCTGAGTTTTCCTTTGATGCTCGACAGCCTGCACGCCTCGCGCTATCGCGGCAGTACCACGGGGCAAGACATCCACTGGCTGTTCCAGCCGACGACACCGTTGCAAGACCGCAACCTTCTGATCGTCGACGACATCCTCGATGAAGGCCACACCCTGAAAGCCATCGTCGACTGGTGCAAGGCGCAAGGCGCGGCATCGGTCTATACCGCTGTCCTGCTCGACAAGATGCTGGAACACGCCAAGCCCATCGCCGCCGATTTCGTCGGCTTGCCAGTAGAAAACCATTACCTGTTCGGTTACGGCATGGACTACAAAAACTACCTGCGCAACGCGGCAGGCATTTATGCCTGCAAGGAAACCTCATGACACTGGCCATCATCGGCGGCACCGGCCTGAATCAAATCAGTGAACTGACCCTCAGCGGCGAACAATGCCTTGCCACGCCGTATGGCGAACCGTCGGCGCCGTATGTCATCGGCGAATTGAACGGCCAGCGCCTGATTTTCCTGGCACGGCACGGCAACCCGCATCGCTTGCCGCCGCACAAGCTCAATTACCGCGCCAACATCTGGGGTCTGAAACACCTGGGCGCAACCGACATCATCGGCGTTGCGGCGGTGGGCGGCATTACCGAGGCCATGGCGCCGGCGCAAATCGCCATACCCGACCAGATCATCGATTACAGCTATGGCCGGGAACATACGTTCTTCGCCGACGCGCTGGAACACGTCACCCACATCGACTTCACCGAACCCTACACTCCCGCCTTGCGCCAACGCATCATCGCCGCCGCGCAGGGGCTGGATTTCAACCTCGTCGAAACCGCCACCTATGGCTGCACCCAAGGCCCTAGGCTGGAAACCATCGCCGAAATCCGCCGCCTGAAACGCGACGGTTGCGACCTGGTCGGCATGACCGGCATGCCGGAAGCCGCACTGGCGCGTGAGCTGGGCATGGCCTACGCCAACATTTCTGTAGTTGCCAACTGGGCAGCCGGTATCGTCGATGGTGAGATCACCATGGCGGAAATCGAAAAGAATTTGCAGATCGGCATGGCCCGCGCACTAAAACTGCTGCAAGCCGTGGTTGCTGCATAGCATTTCGCCATAGATTGTAATTCTGCTTTTCTCGTTCCCACGCTCCGCGTGGGAATGCATACCGGACGCGAACATGATCTTCATGCTCGCCCAGCATGGATTCCCACGGGAAACCGTGGAACCAGGAAAGTCGTCGCTCCCGCGAAGCTGTCTTCCATTTTCCAGAGCGATGCACCCGCTTCATGACAGCCACTACGCCCGACACGGAGACTCTGGATTTGCTCGAACACGGAGGCCGCCTGCTGGCGGCAGCACGACAGTATGGAATCCCCCCCGAATGCTGGCTGGATCTTTCGACCGGCATCAACCCCAACGGCTGGCCGGTGCCCGCATTACCCGCCGATTGCTGGCAACGCTTGCCGGATGACGATGACGAACTGCTGACCGCCGCGCAAGCTTATTACGCCAATACCAACCTGCTGGCCGTAGCCGGTTCGCAGGCCGCGATTCAAACCCTGCCTGCACTCAGGCCACGCAGCCGCGTTGGCGTGTTGCACCCGGCCTATGCCGAACATGCCGCCGCCTGGCGCAAGACCGGTCATGACGTAATCGAACTCACCGAGGCGATGATCGATGAGGCAATAGCCAGGCTCGATGTGTTGATTCTCATCAATCCGAACAACCCGACCGGCCGATTGTGGCCAGCACAACGCCTGCTGGCCTGGCATACTCGTCTGGCGGAGCACGGTGGCTGGTTGATCGTCGATGAAGCCTTTATCGACGCCATTGCCCACGACCACAGCCTGTGTCCGTTGCCGACCCGTCCCGGCCTGATCGTGTTGCGCTCGATCGGCAAGTTTTTTGGCCTGGCGGGCATTCGCGTCGGTTTCGTCAGCGCCGAACCGCCACTGCTGCACAGCTTGCGTGAAACACTAGGCCCCTGGAGCATCAGTCGCCCGGCGCGGCATGTGGCGGCGCTGGCACTGGCCGATCTGCCCTGGCAACGACAAGCAGCGCAAGCTCTGCAACACAGCGGCCAGCGACTGGAAGCCTTGCTGCGCGATTGCGGCCAGCCAGCCAGCGGTGGCTGTACGCTGTTTCAATGGCTACACAGCGAGCGGGCAATCTGGCTGCATGAGGCGCTGGCCCGGCAAGGCATACTGACCCGATCGTTTGATCGCCCGCAAAGCATACGCTTCGGCCTGCCCGGTAACGAAGCCGACTGGTCGAGATTGCAAACCGCACTTGCTCAACTTGCCCACTTTCCGGCCCCGACAAACCCAACAAACCCAAAGTAGAGACGCTTCATGACTCAAGGCAAAACCCTCGCCCTCATCACTGCCCTGATAATCGTCGTCGGGCTTAGCCTGATGCAGGTCAAGTCGCCAACCCCATCGGAAGCGACCACGACGACGATCAACCCCGCGCTCAGCGTGGCAACGGTGCGGCCAGACACCCGCGACCTGCCGGTCACGCTGGCCGCCAACGGCTCGATCGCCGCTTGGCAGGAGGCGGTGATCGGTGCGGAAATCGGCGACTTGCGCTTGAGTGCCGTCAACGTGCAGGTTGGCGAAAGTGTCAAGCAAGGCCAGGTACTGGCCACCTTCAACGATGAAAGTGTGCAGGCCGACATCGCCCATAGCCGCGCCATCGTCGCCGAAGCCGAGGCCAACCTTGCCGAAGCCCAAACCGATGCCGATCGCGCCACGCGGATCTCAGGCGCCGGTGCCCTGAGCGCCCAGCAGGTGGATCAATTCCTGACCAAAGCCAGAACCGCCGCAGCCCGGCTGCAATCGGCCAAGGCGCAGCTCGACGGCCAACGGCTGCGGCTGAAATACACCCATGTCATCGCCAGCGATGACGGTGTCATCTCATCGCGCAGCGCCACGCTGGGTGCCGTCGCCAACAAGGGCGAGGAACTGTTTCGTCTGATTCGGCAAAACCGTCTGGAATGGCGGGCGGATGTCACTGCCGACGAAATGCCCAGGTTAAAACCGGATATCGAGGTTTGGGTGAGCGTGCCGGATGTAGGCCAGATCAGCGGCAGAGTGCGAATGCTGGCGCCCACGATCGATCCACAAAGCCGTAATGGCGTGGTTTATGTCGATGTGCCGAATGCCGCACAACAGGGATTTCGCGCGGGCATGTTCGCCCGTGGCGAGTTTCGCCTGAGCAGCAGCCCGGCCCTGACCGTACCGCAAGAGGCCCTGACGCTGCGCGAAGGCTTCAGTTATGTCTTCCGCCTGAAACAACAGCAGACCGATCTGGCCAGCGTCGAACAAATCAAGGTGCAGTTGGGACGCCACGCGGGTGACCGCGTGGAAGTGTTGTCCGGCCTGACCGCCGACGACGTGCTGGTAGCCAGTGGCGCATCGTTCCTGACCGATGGCGACAACGTCCGGGTGGTTGCGCCATGAATGTTTCCACCATGAATGTTTCCAGTTGGTGCATACGCAATCCCATTCCGGCCCTGATGCTGTTCGTGTTGCTGAGTTTTGGCGGCATCCTCAGCTTCAAGAGCATGAAAATCCAGAATTTCCCCGACCTGGAACTGCCCACCGTTACCGTCAACGCCTCGCTGCCGGGCGCATCACCCGCGCAACTGGAAACCGACGTGGCGCGCAAAATCGAAAATTCGCTGGCCACCTTGCAGGGCTTGAAACACATCCTCACCAAGATACAGGACGGCAGTGTCAGCCTCACCGTGCAGTTCCGTCTGGAAAAGCCAGTGCAGGAAGCTGTGGACGACGTGCGTTCCGCCGTCGCCAGAGTACGTGCCGATTTGCCCGGTGATCTGCGCGATCCAACCGTCACCAAGCTCGACCTGGCCGGTTCACCGATTCTGGCCTTCGCCGTGCGCTCGCCCCGCCGCGACGACGAAGCCTTGTCGTGGTTTGTCGACGACACGCTCACCAAACGCCTGCTGGCAATCGCTGGTGTCGGTGCCGTGACGCGGGTCGGCGGTGTCAGCCGAGAAGTGAGCGTCGCGCTCGATCCGGTCAAGCTGCAAGCACTCGGCGCCTCCGCTGCCGAGATTTCCCGGCAACTGCGGGCAGTACAGCGCGAGAGCGCCGGGGGCCGAACGGATATTGGCAGCGGCGAACAGCCTGTGCGCACACTGGCCAACGTTGCGTCGGCCCATGCGCTGCGCACATTGCAACTGAGTTTGCCCGATGGTCGGCGTATCCGGCTGGATCAGGTGGCCCAGGTCGAAGACACCGTAGCCGAACCCCGCGCCGCCGCCTTCCTCGACGGCCAGCCGGTGGTGGGTTTCGAAGTCACCCGCAGCCGTGGCGCCAGTGAAGTGACGGTGGGTGCCGAGGTCAGAACCGCGCTGGCCGAACTGCAAGCCCGCCAACCCGATATCGAATTCAGCGCAGCCTTCGATTTCGTCACCCCGGTCGCCGAGGAATTTCAAGGCTCTATGGCCATGCTGTACGAGGGTGGTTTGCTGGCCGTGCTGGTGGTCTGGCTGTTTCTGCGCGATATGCGCGCCACGGCCATTTCTGCGGTGGCATTGCCGTTGTCGGTGATTCCGGCATTCTGGGGCATGGACTATTTCGGCTTCTCGTTGAACGTCGTCACCCTGCTGGCCTTGTCGCTAGTGATCGGTATTCTGGTCGACGATGCCATCGTCGAGGTCGAAAACATCGTCCGCCACCTCGGCATGGGTAAATCGGCATACCGGGCGGCGATGGATGCCGCCGATGAAATCGGCCTGGCGGTGGTGGCAACCACGTTGTCTTTGGTGGCGGTATTTCTGCCGACCGCCTTCATGAGCGGTGTCGCCGGGCGGTTTTTCAAGCAATTCGGCTGGACGGCGGCGCTGGCAGTGATGGCATCGCTGGTGGTGGCGCGGATGCTGACACCGATGATGTGTGCCTATCTGCTGAAGGCGTCGCCGCATCCGCCAGCCGACGATGGCGCGGTCATGCGCCACTATCTGCGGACAGCTGCTTGGTGTCTGCATCATCGCCTGGCCACCATCGCTGGCGCGGCGGTGTTTTTCGTCGGCTCGCTGTTGCTGATTCCGCTGCTGCCAACAGGCTTCATACCCGCCGACGACAATCCGCAAACCCAGGTCTTCGTCGAACTGCCGCCGGGTGCGACGCTGAGCCAGACCGTGCAGACGGCAGAAACGGCGCGGCAACTCATCGCCGATTTGCCCCATGTCGAAACCATTTACACCACCATAGGCGCGGGCAGCGCGGGCAACGATCCAATGGCGCCTGTATCGGCTGGCGGCGAAGTACGCAAGGCAACTTTGACCATTACCTTGGCAAATCGCCGTGATCGTCCCGTGCGCAAGCAGGTCATCGAACGCCAGATTCATGAGGCGTTACAGCAACTACCCGGTGTACGCACCAAGGTTGGCTTGGGTGCGTCCGGTGAAAAATACGTGCTGGTATTGAGCGGCGATGACCCGCAAATCCTGAGCAGCGCAGCCCGCGCCGTGGAGCGCGATCTGCGAACCATTGCCGGTTTGGGCACGATTGCCTCCAGCGCCGCGCTGGTGCGGCCCGAGATTGCCGTGCGCCCGGATTTTGCCCGCATGGCCGATCTGGGCGTAACCACCGAAGCCCTGGCCGAAACCTTGCGCATTGCCACGATAGGCGATTACGACTGGTCGCTGTCGAAAATGAATCTGACCCAGCGTCAGGTGCCGATAAGGGTGAAGCTGGCCAGCGATGGCCGCCGCGACCTGGCCGTGCTGGAGCGCCTGACGGTGCCGTCGGTAAAGCCTGGCGTCGGCAGTGTGCGGGTGGGTCAGGTGGCGGAATTGTCGTTGTCCAGCGGCCCGGCGCTGATCGATCGCTACGACCGCGCCCGCAACGTCAATTTCGAAATCGAACTGGCCAGCCTGCCGTTGGGTGATGTCACCGCCACCGTGCAAAAACTGCCCAGCATTGCCCATCTGCCCGCCGGGGTGCGGCAAATCAATATCGGCGATGCCGAAATGATGCAGGAGCTGTTCAGCAGCTTCGGCCTGGCGATGCTGACCGGCGTGTTGTGCATCTTCATCGTGCTGGTGGTGCTGTTCAAGGATTTCCTGCAACCGATTACCATTCTGGCGGCCTTGCCGCTGGCGTTCGGCGGCGGTTTCGTTGCCTTGCTGCTGACCGGCAAGGCGTTTTCGATGCCATCGCTGATCGGTCTGGTGATGTTGATGGGTATTGCGACCAAGAACTCGATTCTGCTGGTCGAATACGCCATCGTCGCCCGCCGCGACCAGGGCATGAACCGTATCGACGCCTTGCTCGATGCCTGCCACAAGCGGGCGCGACCCATCGTGATGACGACGATCGCCATGGGCGCCGGCATGTTACCGGTGGCCCTAGGTACCGGCGATGCCGATGCCTCGTTCCGCAGTCCGATGGCGATTGCGGTGATTGGCGGCCTGGTGACATCGACCTTGCTCAGCCTGCTGGTGATTCCGGTGGCGTTCACCTGTCTGGACGACTGCAAGCAGTGGGGTATGCGTTGGTGGCGGCGATAGAACACTGGCCGAATCAGGCAACACGATGCTGAAACAGGTTACACTGAACCGGGCTCACCGACATGTCGTTGGCTGTCGTGCCTTCGGTGAATTGATTCAACATCCGCTGGTTCATGTTCCAGTCCGCAGACTGCGTCATCCCAGGAAAGCAAGACAATGAGCAACTATTCGAATAACGATATGCCCAACCAGCAAATTTTGCTGGTTGAAGACGATGGCCGCATCGTCGATTTCATCCGTCGCGGACTCAAGGCCGACGGCTATAACGTCGAGGTTGCAAACTGCGGGCAGGATGCGCTGACACTGGCACAGAAAGATCGCTTCGGTGTCATCGTGCTGGATTTGGGCCTGCCCGACATGAATGGCCGCAATGTATGCGAAACCTTGCGCCAGCGCGGTGTCGATACCCCGATACTCATGCTGACGGCGATGGATGCCGTGCTGGACAAAGTCGCCGGTCTGCGCGCCGGGGCTGACGATTACATGACCAAGCCATTTTCCTTCGAGGAGCTAACGGCCCGGATCGAGGCCTTGATGCGTCGGCGCGGCGGAGGGGAAAGCAATCTCGCCAGCAAGGAATTGAAAATCGCCGATCTGACCTTGAACGGTGAGACGCATCAGGTAAACCGCGGCTCGGTTAGCATCGAACTCACGCCCAAGGAATTTGCCCTGCTCGAATGTTTCATGCGCGCACCCGGCAGGGTACTGAGTCGGACGCGGATACTGGAACAGGTTTGGGGCTATAGCGCCGACCCGTTGACCAATGTCGTCGATGTTTACATTCGCCAGCTACGCCGCAAGATCGACGATGACCATGAGATCAAACTCATCAAGACCGTCCGTGGCTTCGGCTACAAAATGGATGCAGCGTGAAACACAGTTTCTGATTCAGCTCGCCCAGACATCCGTAGCGCCCTGAAACAAAAAACGCGGCGCCGGTGCAACACCGGATCGCCGCGTCTGAAAAGACACGAAACGGTTGTCAGTCGTTGACAGTAACGACTTTCAACGAATTGGTGCCGCCTTGCGTACCGGTTGCGTCACCTTTAGTGATGATGTAGGTGTCGCCTTTGAACACGACACCACGACGGCGCAGTTTCTCGATGATGGCCTGGTTGACTTCGGCCTTTTCCATGGATTCACGGCTGAACGGAACCGGGAATACACCACGATACAGTGTTACCCGTCCGAGGGTTTTATGATGGCTGCTGAATGCAAAGATCGGGATGTTGGAATTGATTCTCGACATCCACAGCGGTGTGGAGCCGGATTCAGTCAGTGACGCCACGCCGCTGATCTTGGTGTGGTTGGCCAAGTACATCGCCGACATGGCGATGGCTTCATCGATCGCCGAAAAGCTGTCTGTCATGCGGTGATGCGAATGGGTCACACTGGGTTGCTTCTCGGTTTCGACGCAGATGCGAACGATGGCTTCCACCGTCTTGATCGGGTGTTTGCCGGTTGCAGTTTCGGCAGACAGCATGATGGCATCGGTACCATCGACAATAGCATTGGCAACATCGAAGACTTCTGCACGAGTTGGAATCGGGTTTTCGATCATCGATTCCATCATCTGCGTCGCGGTGATGACTGCCCGGTTAAGTTCGCGCGAACGTTTGATGAGGTATTTCTGCGCGGCCGGCAGGTTGGCATCGCCGATTTCCACACCCAGATCACCTCGGGCAACCATGATGGCATCGGATGCCCGGATGATGTCGTCGATCACATCCATGGCCTCTGCCCGTTCTACCTTGGCGACAATGCCGGCACAGGAACCGGCCTCGTTCAGCAAACGACGGGCTTCGTGCATATCCTCTGCGGTACGCGGGAATGAAACCGCCACATAATCGGCAGCGATTTGGGCAATGGTTTTGATGTCTTCCTTGTCTTTTTCGGTCAGGGCCGCCGCCGACAAGCCACCACCCAGCAGATTGATGCCCTTGTTGTTGGACAAATCACCACCGACGACAACTTTGGTATTAATCCGCGTGCAATTCTCGACATTGACCACGTCAAGCACCACACGACCGTCATCCAGCAGCAAACGGGTACCCGGCTTGACTTCACGCGCCAGGGGTTCGTAGCTGATGCCGACTTGGGTGTTGTCGCCATCATGTTTGCCCAGATTGATGTCCAGGGAAAAATTCTGGCCTTCCTCCAGCCAGACTTTGCTGTCCTTGAAGCGTTCGATGCGGATTTTAGGCCCTTGCAGGTCGGCAAGAATACCGACCCGACGACCGGTTATCTTGCTCAGGGCACGCACACGGTTGGCGCGATCGATATGATCCTGCGCCGAGCCATGCGAGAAATTGAGTCGGACGACGTCGATCCCGGCCCGGAACAAATCCTCGAGTACGCCAGGTTTGTCGGTCGAGGGACCCAGCGTCACCAGGATTTTGGTTCTACGTAACAGCATGAAATTCCTTTAGTTTGCGTTGAATAAAGCAACGGTGGTGTCGAGCATGCGGTTGGAAAAGCCCCACTCGTTGTCATACCAGGACAACACCTTGACGAAATTGCCCGCCGTCACTTTGGTCAGCGACGATTCGTAAATCGACGAATGCGGATCGTGGTTGAAGTCCATGGAAACCAAAGGTTCGTCATTGACTGCCAGGATGCCTTTCAGCGCACCGTTGGCGGCGCTTTTCAGAATACTGTCGATTTCGTCCTTGCTGGTATTGCGCGAGGCCTGGAAGCAGAGATCGACCACAGATACGTTGATGGTCGGCACCCGCATTGCGAAACCATCCAGTTTGCCCATCATCTCCGGCAAAACCAGACCCACCGCCGCTGCGGCACCGGTCTTGGTTGGAATCATCGACTGGGTGGCCGACCGGGCGCGACGCAGATCGCTGTGATAGACGTCGGTTAGAACCTGGTCGTTGGTGTAGGCGTGGATGGTGGTCATCAAGCCATGTTCGACACCGATGGTATCCATCAGCGGCTTGACCAGTGGTGCCAGGCAGTTGGTGGTGCAGGAGGCATTGGAAATGACCGTGTCAGAAGCTTTCAGGGTGTGATGGTTGACACCGTAGACGATGGTAGCGTCGACATCGTTGCCACCGGGCGCGGAAATGATGACTTTTTTCGCACCTGCCGTGATGTGGGCAGAGGCTTTGGCTTTGCTGGTGAAAAAGCCGGTACACTCGTGCACCACGTCGACGCCCAGTTCAGCCCAGGGCAGTTTTGCCGGGTCGCGTTCGGCGAATACCCGTATTTTGTCGCCGTTGATGATGATGTAGTCACCATCTACCGACACATCGAATGGGAATTTTCCATGGACGGTGTCGTATTTAGTCAGATGGGCATTGGTTTTCGAGTCACCCAGGTCGTTGATGGCAACGACTTGAATTTCATGAGTGCGACCGGATTCATACAGGGCGCGCATGACATTACGACCAATACGACCATAACCGTTGATTGCAACTTTAATTGCCATAGGGTTTTCTCCAGGGTGAGAGTGAACAACAAAAAATCGGGAAAGGGAACGAAGACGCCAAAATGCTGCGGATTCTAGCAAAGCGCACTCTGCAGCGTCAAAAAGATAGCTCGTGACTGATATTTTTGGCCACCATAGCCAGCACACCGGCAAAAGCGGTACCAACGCGCCCTGCTAAACGGTCGAGTAATCGCTCTTTCGGGGTGAAATTGATTTTTTCGTCAACACCGACTACTTCACGAGCCACCGAATCAACGCTGCCAAAACCGTCCGCTAATCCCATATCGATACTGGCTTCGCCCGACCAGACCAGGCCAGAGAACAGCTCGGGCGATTGCTTCAGGCGGTCGCCACGACCTTGTTTGACGGCATTGATGAATTGCTGATGAACCTGGTTCAGCATCGTCTGCATGTGCTCGGCTTCCTGCGGTTTGAGCGGCGCGAAGGGATCGAGCATGGCTTTGTGTTCACCGGCGGCCAGCGTACGACGTTCGACACCAAGCTTTTCCAGCGCCTGAGCAAAACCGAAGCTGTTCATCACGGCGCCGATCGAGCCGATGATGCTGGCGGGACTGACGAAAATTTTGTCGCTGGCTGCGGCGATGTAATAGCCACCCGAGGCGCAGATGTCGCCAACCACGGCGTAAATCGGTAAATCGGGACGTTTTTGCTTCTGCCTGCGGATTTCGTCGTAGACATAGGCCGCTTGTACCGCACTTCCGCCCGGCGAATTGATGTTCAAAACGATGCCTTTGGTGTTTTTATCTTTCACGGCATTGCGCAAGCCCTGAATCATGACTTCCGCGTTGGCTGATTCGCCTTCTGCAATCATGCCTTTCACGTCGATGACGGCAATATGGGGTTTGTTGGCGACCATATCGCTCTCGATGGTGGGCAAAGCGATGATCCACAAAATAACTGCCAGATAGGCAAATGTCAGCATTTTGAAAAAAATGCCCCAGCGCCGCGCGGTTTTTTGTTCGTTGATCGCGGCAAACGCCAAGCGCTCCAGAACATCCTTTTCCCAACCGGCTTCGTATCCGGTTGATTTTGATACAGCTTCGTGCTTGTCCAATGTATACCTCTTCAATTTTGGGGGCGATTACGTCGAAAACGGCAGAAAATCCAAATAAACCGATTCGTTGCAAGTTTTTCATGGTGGCTAATGCTGGCCCGATGCTTTAAAGCACCGTCAGGTGTTCGCCGCTTTGCGTGTGTAACACGTTGCCGCTGCGTTGCAGTACGAAAGCAAGGTGGCTTCCCTGGCGTCGTCATGGATGTGGAAGGATGCGAGGGCGCCGTACTGTTTGCAGTTGCGGTAAATTTGGGAACACCAGCGTTTTGAGTTCTTCATCGGTCATTCCTGCTCTCCTGATGTTTCTCTACCATTGCAATTCTAACAGGCTGCAATATGCGTAGTGCCTAGCACGCTCTGCGTGCCTCGCCCAATCATCACAGCTTCATGCCCGTTGCCAGCGACTGCAAGCGCTGCGGCGTTCCCACATCCAGCCACACGCCGTCGTAACATTCGCCCGACACCCGCTTTTGAGCTATGGCGCGATCGAGAACCGGTCGCAGCTTGAGCGGCTTGACGGCAATACCGTCGAACATCGCCGGACGATAAAGACCAATGCCGCTGAATGTCAGTGATCGCTCGCCGCCTTGGCCAAGCTGCCCGTCGGTATCCAGACTGAAATCACCGGCCGGATGATGGGGCGGATTATGTATCATCACCAGATGGGCCAGATCGAATTCGACATTGCGCAAATGCGCCAGCGGATAATCGCAAATCACATCGGCATTGATGACGAGAAAGGCTTGGGCACTCAGCATGGGTAATGCTTTGACAATGCCGCCGGCGGTTTCCAGTGCCGATTCGCCTTCGTCCGAGTATTGGATCGACAAATCCCATCGACTGCCATCCCCACAGAATTCGCGGATTTGCCAGCCAAGATAGGCAATGTTGACAATCACATCGCAGAAACCTGCGTCAGCAAGATTCTCTAGGCTGTATTCGATCAAGGCTTTGCCGCCAACTTTCAGTAACGGCTTGGGGGTGACGTCGGTCAAGGGCCGCATGCGTTCACCACGACCGGCCGCCAGTATCATGGCTTTCACAGGCTGGCCTGGTAAACCGGCAAAATCTGGCGACGCAGGAAGCCATGAACTTCTTCCAAAGCCGGATAGGCCGCGCAAACCTGGTTGACATAAGCCAAGGTTCTGGGAATGTCGGCAAGATAACTTGATTTGTCGTCGCGCAAATGCAGGCGGGCAAAAATGCCGATGGCTTTGAGGTGGCGCTGTAAACCCATCCAGTCGAACCAGCGATCGAACACGGGGGCAGTAACCGCCAAAAGACCGGCATCGACGAGGCTCTGATAATGCTGCGAACGCCATTTAGCTACTCGTTCGCTAGGCCAGGCAACGTAGCAATCACGCAACAACGAAACCAGGTCATAACTGATCGGCCCGATGACGGCATCCTGAAAATCAATGACGCCCAGCATGTTATCGGTCACAACCATCAGGTTGCGACTGTGGAAATCCCGATGCACGAATACCCGAGGCTGTTCCAGTGCCGATTCGATCAGGCCGCGATCCAGCTCACGACGCATCGCATCCGGCATGACGATACCCAGCAGCTTTTCCAGAAACCAGTCGTAAAAAATATCCAGCTCGCGCTGCAACAAGGCGTCGTCGTAAACCGGAAGCGGGCAGCTCGATGGCGTCAATGTGGTTTGCAATTGCAGCAGACAGGCAAGCGCCTGACGATACAGCGCCTCAGCGTTGTTATCGTTCAGGCAATCCAGAAACACATCGGAGCCGAAATCTTCCAACAACAAGAAACCGTCGTCGCTGTTTTCGGCGTATATCGTCGGCGTATTGATACCGACCTGTTTCAGATGGCTGGCGATACGAACGAACGGACGGATATTTTCCCTGTCGGGCGGCGCATCCATGACGATGCGAAAGCCATCGTCAAGGCCCACCCGAAAATAACGCCGAAAGCTGGCGTCGCTGGAGGCAGGTTCCAGCGTCTGAACAGGCAATCCAAGATCGGTTTGCAACCAATCGATAAGCGCAGCGGCGCGGCGATCTGAGTCAGGCAAATACATTATTTGTTAATTTGAAAAGCTGGCTTAAGGTAAAATGCCCGCCATTTTATTCGATTTCCCTTGCACTAATGGATATGGTTGGAAATAACGTCGTATGCGCCAAACCCGTCGTTTAGTCAGCTCAACGGCCTGCTCCGCCATGAAATTTAGCGCCTATGCCACCTGCCTGGCGCTGATATCGTTCACCGAACTGGCGCTTGCCGCAAACAATGCGACATGGAATTGCGAGCAAGGCAAAAATGGCGAATGGACTTGCCTGAACCCAAGCCAATCCCCCCAGGCTCAAGCACAAACACCACCGCCACAACCACAAACTCGCTCACAGCAACCCCAACCCGGCACGGCCACAACACCAGCGCCCGCGACAGCACAAGCACCGGCGTCACCAGCGACACAGCCTGTAAAACCAACCACCACACCGCCAACACCTCAAGCAACACCGCAGGTCGCCGAAGTCCCCGAAGGCGGCAGGTCCGCAGACAGACAGAAAATACGGGTCAGGATGGCGGAAAACCAGCAGCCCGTGGTTGAAAAAATCACAGCTCCCGCCGCGATGCCACAGGCGGCGGTCAAAAATACCGGCTGGACCTGCAAAGCGGGCGATGAGAAAACCCAATGGAACTGTAATCTCGTCGGGCCAGACCCTAAAGGCGAAGCGCAAATCATGGCGGACTCCGTGCCCAGCACTTTTTGGTTGACACCTACGTTCAATCACCGCCAGGAACGAGTCTTCGAAGTGTTGCGCTCGGAATTCGACCACGACCCTTGGCAGAGTTGTTCCAACTGGGCGAGCAGAAAACCAAGGCCTCAAATGACGCCAAAAGAGGTGCGCGACGACGCAACAACCAATGTCTACGCCGATTTCTCCGAAATGTTCGACGGTGAAATCATGAGCTTTGCCGGCAACGTCAATCTGCGGCGTGCCGACCAGCATCTGCTGGCGGACAAGGCCAGCTACGACACGGTAGCCGACACGCTGGACGCCCAGGGCAATGTCATTTACAGCGAAAATCAACTGGCCATATCGGCTGAATCGGTATCACTCAGCCTGGGCAGAGACGAAGCCCGTTTGAGAAGTGCCCAATTCATTCTGCCTGCGGCCCCCATGCGCGGTACCGCCGATACGGTTTATCGCGACAGTAAAACCCTGTCGCGTTATCACGATGCCACCTTCACCAGTTGTCCACCGGGCAATCAGGACTGGATCATGCATGCCTCGCGCATCAAAATTAACCGGGAATCCGGCCAAGGGTCGGCCAAAGGCGCCTGGATGGAATTCAAGGGTGTACCCGTGTTTTACACGCCCTACATCTCCTTCCCGGTCGACAATCGTCGCCTGAGCGGCTTTCTGACACCCACCTGGGGCAACACCCAGCGTAACGGCCTCGAGCTAGCGCTGCCGTTCTACTGGAACATCGCCCCCAACTTCGACACCACCATCACCGCGCGTTACATGGCTCAGCGGGGCGGCATGTTGCGCAACCGGTTTCGTTACCTGACGGAAACATCACAAGGCGCGTTCAACGCCGAACTGCTGCCTTACGACCAACTCAGGAACGACAGCCGTTATGCCGCCAGCTTTCGTGACATCAGTACCTTCAGCGAGCATCTGCACACCAACACCAACCTGAATTATGTGTCGGACAAGGAATATTTCAACGATTTGAACAACGCCCTCGGCTTTCAGACCGACCGTTTCCTGCCCAGCACGGCCTTCATGAACTACAACCGGCCCAACATGCTGTTTTCTGCCGGCATGCACTACTTCCAGTCGGTGGATAAAACCATCGACGATGCCTCCATGCCCTACGCCCTGCTGCCACGGGTAGCGCTGAACCTGGGCCATGAATTCGACAACATGCCACTGGCTGTGGCACTGGACAACCAGTTCTCGCATTTCCAGCACACCACGCTGGTCAATGGACAACGCATCAACATCGCGCCGTCGATCAGCATGCCGTTGGAAGCGACCGCCGGTTTTGTCATCCCCAAACTCACCGGCCACTACACCCAGTATCAGTTGAGTAATCATTTAGTCGCTGGACAGCCCGACAGCATCAGTCGTTTCCTGCCGATTTTCTCGGTCGACAGCGGCGTCACCCTAGAGCGAGAAACCTCGGTTGGTGGTTCACCGTACATTCACAGCCTAGAGCCGCGTGCGTTTTACCTTTACATACCGCGCAAGGATCAAAGCCATATTCCGGTTTTCGACACTGCCGCATTCGATACCAACTATTTCAGCCTGTTCCGGCCCAATGTTTTCAGCGGCATGGACAGAATCACCGACGCCAACCAGATCACACTGGCGGCCAGCTCCAGCCTGCGCAACGCAGCCACCGGCTTGGAACCCTTGCGGGTCAGCCTGGGTCAGATCGTGTATTTCCAGGACAGGACCGTTGATTTGTTCGACAGAAACAACCCCCGATCGATCGATACACCAAACCACACCAGCAAGGTATCGCACTTCATCAGCGAATTCAGCGGGCAACTGACGCGGCATCTGTCGTATCAGGCCGGTGCCCAGTGGGATCCAGAGCACGATGCGATCAATCGCGGCATGGCAGTGTTGAAGTTTCGCAATCAGCCCAACCAGATTTTCGACATTGGCTACCGCTTTCGCGACAGTACGCCACTCGACAGCCCGACCGCGCTATCGACCTCCATCTCGCAAACCGATGTCTCGTTCCGCTGGCCCTTGCTCGCAGGCTGGTATGGCTTGGGACGCTGGCAATACTCGCTCAATTTCAGCAAAACCACCGAAAGCTTCATCGGACTGGAACGGGAAACCTGTTGCTGGCGCTTGCGCGTGATTGGCCGTCGTTTCATCAATGGTGCGCTCAACCCCAACTTCTTCGCACCCGATGCCCAACCGGAAACCGCCTTCTTCGTGCAACTGGAACTGAAAGGCCTGACCGGTTTCGGCGACAAGGTCGACCAGTTCCTGCAACGCAACCTCAACGGCTACAGGCCAGCTACCGATTTCGACGACCACTGATCCATCATGACTATGATCAAATCAAAGCCACTGAGTATTCTGATCTGGCTGTTACTGGCGCTGCATGGTGCCCAGGCGCTGTCACAAACGCTGGATCGCATCGTGGCCACCGTTGAAGACGATGTGATTCTGGAATCCGAACTGGCACGGGAAACCGCACTCATCGCCAATAAGCTACGTGGCAACAACACCATGATGCCGCCGGAATTCGTCCTGCGTAAGCAGGTATTGGAGCGCATGATCGTTGACAAATTGCAGCGCCAGATGGCTGCCCGTTCCGGCATTCAGGTCAGCGATGAAACCCTGCGCAATTCGGTAGCCGAAATCGCCGGGCGCAACAATATGTCGGTAGAGGCTTTCAAAGATGAGTTAAGCAATCAGGGCATGGACTACAAAGCCTTCGAAGACAACCTGCGCAACGAAATCATCATCAACCAGCTTCGGGGGCGCGAAATCGGCGCCCGCGTCAAGGTCACCGACGCCGAAGTGGCGCATTACCTCGAAACCCAGAGCAAAGCCGGTGACGCAGCCCTGTCGAAATATCACGTTGGCCACATCCTGATTTCCGTACCGTCTGGCGCCGCGTCGAACGCCATCCAGAAGGCCCACGAAACCGCCGAACACGTAGTCGCCGAACTGCGCAGCGGCAAGGATTTCCGCCAGACTGCCATCAGCATGTCAGGCGACGACCACGCCCTGAAAGGCGGCGATCTGGGCTGGCGCACACCAAGCCAGATGCCCTCGCTGTTTGCCGACATCGTTCCCACCATGGCCCAAGGCGACGTATCCGATCCGATACGCAGCCCCAGCGGCTTCCACATCATCAAAATACTGGAAACCGAGGGCGGCTCTCAACACATCGTCACCAAATCCAGAGTGCGCCACATTTTGATCAAAACCAACGAACTGGTGGATGACGAGGAAGCGCAAAAACGCCTGCTGGCCTTGCGGGAACGGATCGTGGATGGCGATGATTTTGCCAGCATGGCGCGTTCGCACTCCGATGACAAAGGCTCGGCCATCAACGGCGGTTCGCTCGATTGGGTAGGGCCGGGCGCCTTGGTGCCGCCGTTCGAAGAGGCCATGAACCGGCTGGCTCTCAACGAAATCAGCCAACCGGTGCAAACCCAGTTCGGCTGGCACATCATTCAGGTGCAGGAACGGCAAACCCAGGATGACAGCGAGCAATTCCGCAAAGACAAAATCCGCGACGAAATTCGTAAACGCAAAATCGAAGAAGAAACCGAACTCTGGCTGCGGCGTTTACGTGATGAGGCTTATGTCGAAATCGACCAGGATCGGTTATGACAGAATTGCATGGGGTGAATTTTCATTCGCGCAAATTCGAAAAAATCAAACAACGCTTGCAGCGCGTCTTTGCTGAAGAAAATCTCGACACGCATCGCCAACTGATTCTTCAGGCCAGCCAGGCGCTCGCCCTCGACCCTGCCGATTGCGCTGCTGCGCTGCTTTACCTGAGCCAGCCGCATCTCGTCGACGCCAAACCCCGCAGCAACAAGCACGAGCAACCGGTCGCCGAGCTAACCCCGGCTTCGTCGTTACCTCGCTCTAACGTTCGTTATCGCCTCGATGTCGGCAGGATTCATCACATCGACCGCGATACCCTGATTACCGTTCTGGTCGATGAAGCAGGCGTCGAACGTAAACGCCTCCAGCATGTCGATATTCGGGAAAATTACACGCTGGTGGACTTGCCCGAAGGCATGCCGTCCGACATTTTTCAACTACTGAGCGAAACCACCCTCGCAGGCCGCAAACTCGACATCCGCCGCGTCAAAAACAAGCGACGCAAAACGTCAGGAATAGGCGGCTGAATACTGGCAACCGGGTTATTTAAGGCAAATAAACCACACGCGCACCGCCATTGCGCTCAACGATTCCACCGATGGTGACTGCGGTTTCGCCGTGTTCCGCCAGAATTTGCAGGGTTCGCTCCGCATCTTCGGCAGCCACGCAGACGATCATGCCTATACCGCAATTGAAGGTCATCAGCATGTCATCGCGCAACACATTGCCCTGTTGCTGCAACCAGATGAATACATCGGGCAATTGCCATGATGACAAATCGATGCTTGCACTCAAACTTTCGGGCAACACCCTGGGCAGATTTTCGGTGATGCCACCGCCCGTGATATGCGCCATGGCGTGTACATCGACCTGTGCGAGTAAATTCAGCAGCGGCTTGACATAAATTCGAGTGGGCGTCAGCAGGATTTCACCCAGTGTCTTGCCATTGAAGGCATCGCTCAAGCTGGCGCCGCTGCGTTCAACGATTTTACGTATCAGCGAATAACCGTTGGAGTGCGGGCCGGACGACGCGATGCCAATCAACGTGTCGCCAACCTTGACGTTGCTACCGTCGATGATGCGGTTTTTCTCGACGATGCCGACGCAAAAACCGGCCAAATCGTAATCCCCCGCTTGGTACATGCCGGGCATCTCCGCTGTTTCACCACCCACCAAGGCCGCGCCCGCCTGTTCGCAGCCTTGCCCTATACCGGCGATGACGGCGGCAGCGGTGTCGACATGAAGCTTGCCGGTGGCGAAATAATCCAGAAAAAACAAAGGCTCGGCACCTTGCACGACGATGTCGTTGACGCACATGGCAACAAGATCGATGCCGATGGTGTCGTGAATATCGAGTTCCGCAGCCAGCTTGAGCTTGGTACCGACCCCATCGGTGCCGGATACCAGTACCGGATTGTCATAGCGATCCAGCGGCAATTCGAACAATGAACCGAAACCACCCAAGCCAGCCATGACGCCTGCGGTTCGGGTTTTGGCCGCAATCGGTTTGATGCGGTCGACCAATGCATTACCCGCGTCGATATCGACGCCAGCACTCTTGTAATTCATGCGTTCCGACGGTTGCGTACTCAATGAAAAATCCTCGTTAAAGTAAAATCGCAAATACCCGATATTGTACTATGGCAACCGCTCAGCCTCCCCGCCTTAGCCAGGAATCCCTTGTCTTTGCGAGAAAACGCCAAGGCGAGGGTCAAACTATGAGCCACCCAAACTACCGCCGGATGTCAATGAACCCTGCAAGCTGGAAACGAAACATTGTGTTAGCGTTCATCGCGCTCCTGCTCGATATGCCGTTATCGCACGCCGCCGAAGTCGAAGGCCTGTACGAAATCGAACTGGTTGCCAACAGCCCGTCCCCTGCCGACCGCGAACTAGCCATCAAACAGGCCTTGTATGCCGTTTTGAATCGCGTACTGGTGGCCGAGGACATCTCGAAAATCAAGGCCGTGCAGGATGTGCTCAACAACGCTCCGTATTACGTCAAGCAGTTCCAGTATTCCTTGATCTCGCCCGACCAATACACTGAGAGCGATGTCCGTCTGCTTCGCGTTGAATTCGATGAACAGAAGCTGATGGATGTCATGCGCAACGCTCAAGTCGGCATCTGGGGTGACATACGCCCAAAAACCCTGCTTTGGCTGGTGGTCGATCAGGACACGGGCGAACGGCAATTCTACGACCCGGACTCGATGCCGGATGTCGAAAGCGCGCTGACGCTGGCGTCGAAAATCAAGGGCGTACCGCTGATATTCCCCATGCTGGATCTGGAAGAAAGGCAGCGCATATCGGTCAACGACGTGCTGGGAGCCGACGCCCGGCAGTTGCTGTCGGTGTCGGCTCGTTATGAGGTGCCATCAGTCATGGCCGGGCATCTGGCGCGAAAAGACCAGTGCTGGCAAGGTGAATGGGCGTTTTATTTCGACGGCAAGATCAAGCAGTGGAATAGTGCTTGCCAATCGATGACGGCCACGATCAAGGCCGGAGTTCAGGGAGCTTATGACGTGTTGTCGGCGTATTACGGCGTGAAGCCTCAGGCTGCCTCGGACTAACGCTCATAAAGACAGCACAGCTCCCCTACTCCCCAATGCCGTTCTCCCGCTCGGGAGAATTAAGCCGGTGACGCTTGGTTGTGCTGCAATCAAGCACAAAATCCCTCAATCGCTTCGACGATACCGTTTGTATCGAGGCCAACCAGGCTTAGAAGCTGCTCACGGCTGCCCTGTTCGACGAAGTAGTCGGGCAATCCCAGGTTGAGCACCGGCATCAGTATCTTCTGTGCTTGCAGAAAGGTGGCGATGCCACTACCAACACCACCGGCAATGACGTTTTCTTCCACCGTCACCAGCACGTCGTGGCTTTTGGCCAGTTCCAGCACCAGGGCTTCGTCAAACGGTTTGACAAAGCGCATGTTAGCGACGGTCGCCCCCAGTTGCTTGCCTGCCTCCAGTGCGGGTGCCAGCATGGCGCCCCAGGCCAGAATGGCGATGCGACCGCCATGGTGGCGAATCTCGCCCTTGCCAATGTCCAGCGCGGTCAGTTCCGCTTGCACCGCCACACCTGGCCCTTTGCCGCGCGGGTAGCGCACGGCGGCCGGGCCGTTGTGGTGGAAGCCCGTGGTCAGCATTTGCCGACATTCGTTTTCGTCGGCAGGAGCCATGATCAGCAGGTTGGGAATGCAGCGCAAATAGCTAAAGTCGAAGGCACCGGCATGGGTCGGGCCGTCGGGACCGACCAGCCCGGCTCTGTCCAGTGCGAACAGCACATCGAGGTTTTGCAAGGCGACGTCGTGGATCAGTTGGTCGTAGCCGCGTTGCAGAAAGGTGGAGTAAATCGCCACCACAGGCTTGGCACCCTGACAGGCCTGACCGGCGGCCAGGGTGACGGCGTGCTGTTCGGCGATGGCGACGTCGAAATAGCGTTTTGGAAACTTTTGCGAAAACTCCACCAGGCCAGAGCCTTCGCGCATGGCCGGTGTGATGCCCAGCAGGCGATCGTCCTTGGCTGCCATATCGCACAGCCAGCGGCCAAACACCTCGGTGTAGCTGGGGTGCGGCGATGGCGCAGATTTGGGTAGATAGTCTTTGCTGGGATCGAAAGCCGGTACGCCGTGGTAAGCCAGCGGGTCTTTCTCCGCCGGGGCGTAGCCCTTGCCTTTTTTGGTAACGACGTGAAGGAAGATCGGGCCTGTGAGGTCTTTGAGGTTTTCCAGCGTCGACACCAGAATGTCGAGGTCGTGGCCGTCGATCGGGCCGAAGTAGTTGAAGCCCAGTTCCTCGAACAGGGTACCGGGGACTATCATGCCTTTGACGTGCTCTTCGGCCTTGCGTGCCAGTTCCCAGACGCTGGGCATGCCGGACAAGGCTTTCTTGCTTTCTTTCTTGACCGAGGAATAAAACTTGCTCGACAGGACGCGGGTCAGGTAGTTGTTCATCGCGCCGACCGGCGGCGAGATCGACATCTCGTTGTCGTTCAAAATCACCAACAGGTTGGCGTTGACGTCACCGGCATGATTCATGGCTTCGAAGGCCATGCCGCCGGTGATGGAGCCATCGCCGATGATGGCAACCATTTTGGTGTCCTCGCCGCGCAATTGTGCGGCAATGGCCATGCCTAGGGCGGCGCTGATCGAAGTGCTGGAGTGGCCGACGCCGAAGGCGTCGTACTCGCTCTCGTCGCGCGCCGGAAACGCCGAGACGCCGCCCAGGGTACGGATGCTGGTCATCCTATCCTTGCGTCCGGTGAGTATCTTGTGCGGATAGGCTTGATGGCCGACATCCCACACCAGTTGATCGACCGGGGTGTTGAAAACGTAGTGCAGGGCCACGGTCAGTTCCACCGTGCCCAGGCCCGCAGCGAAGTGACCGCCCGAGATGCTGACGCTGTGGGTTAGAAAGGCACGGACTTCATCGGCCACTTGCCGCAAGGTGGTCTTGGGCAACGCCCGCAGGTCGGCCGGGCTGGCCAGGGTGTCGAGCAGGGGAAATTCGTGGGTCATGGTCATGGCTCAGTAGAGGGGTTCACGATAGAACAACAGAATGGTGCCAATCTGGAACAAGGCGAACACGGAAACGAAACCGGCGATGTTGTTGCCGGGTGAATCGAGCTTTAGTTCCAACCAGCGACCACAGGCCAGAATCAGGGCGAATACGCCCATCATGGTGTGACCTACCTGAATCAGGAACGCGGTTTTGGCTTCGAAGCCGACATGCGAGTGGGCCAGCAGCATCATGCCGCCGAAGGCGGCCAACAGCGGAAACAGGTAGGGCAATATGCCCGGATCATTGCTGATGCGGGCGCGCGTCTCCAGCCAGCCCAGGACGAACACCAGCAAGGTGGCGATGCGATGCTGCAAGACTTCGCCATTGTTGAAGGTGCTGTCCCAGAAGCCTATGGGACCGAGCGGCCAACTTTCGGCATCGCTGCGAAAGAACAAAAACACGCCCAATGCCATGAAACCCACCGGCCACAAACGCGCCCAGCGATGGCAACGCGGGTGGTACGACAGCATGGCGAAAAAGCTCATCACCGTCAGGAATATGCCGGAAATGTTGTGGTTGTAATCCGACCAAGCCGTAGCCGCTTCCGATGGCACCTGACCGACGATGGCAACCCGACCGGCCTCACCGGCCAGCAAGGCTTCGTGTGTCGGCGATTCCCAGCGCGGAATGCGCGGGTGGAACATGTTCAGCACCTCGTCCCAGGTCGCGGTCAGATGCGGAATGTCGACCGACGGCGGCTGCGATGCCAGACTGGCGGCGGTGAACAGTATGGTCAGCAACACCAGGGTTTCGGCCTCGATGTAATGTGGTACCCGCGCAGTCAGCGTATGCAGGCTGCGATTCTGGAAATAATCGCTGACGGCCTGTCGGTTCAGCCAGGCCAAACCCAAGGCCAGGCCCATCATGATGATCTTGACCATCAACAGGTTGCCGTAACCAGCACCGATGAAGCCCTGAAACGTGCGGATGTAATACCAGGCCAGCGGAGTGCCGGTAGCAACCAGGCCCAACACGGCAGCGGTACCCAGCACGGCAAAACGCTTCAGTACCAGCGGCCAGACTTCGACGGCAATGGCGTTTTGTCTTTTGAGACTCCAAATGCCCAGCAACTGAAAAATGCCGCCCACCCAGGCCGCCGCCGCCATTTGGTGGGCGATGGTCAGGGTCATCAGCAGGGCGCGGTCTTCCAGGCGACTGGCACCATGCACCAGCCAGGCGGCGGAAATGACCAGTGGCATAGCCAGCAAAGTGGCGTTCAACCACGGCTGGCGCTGACGCAGATGCGGCATGAGCTGGTTTTTGACGTAAAAAAACAGTATCAGCGCCAGACCGGCTCTTGCCATGCCCGCCTGAAACTGCATCGTGTTGAAAAAGGCCGGAAACGGCGACTTGCCCAGCGTGACCGCCATCAACCAGATTTTCAGGCCGATTTTCGCCAACTGAGTGATGACCAGGGCCATGGCGCCGAACTGGATCAGGTAGCCGGTACGTTCGAGCAATGCCGTGTTGTAGTTGGCATCGTCCTGCCAGGGCCGCAGGACGAAGAAACCCCACAGCAAACCGCCGATGGCAATGGCATAAAAGGTGAGATCGACGCCGCCGATCAGCGAGTCGAGATAATCAGCAATGCCTTCCATAAATTTAGTGGGTTTCTTTGACGAAAAAACGCAACAAGTCTTCGCTCAAATGCCCATCGGCAGCGAAAATTTTGAGTTTGATGGCGTATTCGCCGGGCGCCAGCGCCGGTAATTCCAGCATGACCTGACCGGGCTTGCCGCCGGGTAGTGCGTTGATTGGTGTCATGACATCGCCCGCGCTGACCAGAAAAACTTCGGACAGATCAAGCTCAACCTGCGAGTTGAAATTGAGTTCAACCTGGCTGGCCTGGTTGACCGGCACGGGTTTGAGCTTGAGCGAATGATGGGTGACGACAGCGTGACCGAAGCCTGCGCCACTGCTGGCCAGCAAGGCTGCGAACAAAATCGGACGTAGCGATTTCATGACGATCTTCCTCACTTTTTATTTTTCAAGGCATGGCCGGCCAGGTTTTTACCCAGCGTCCAGATCGAGCCGGTGACGTTGTGGGTATCGGCAATGGTTTTTTCGACCGAAGCGATAATCCAGTCACGATCCTTTTCGGTCAGAATCAGCGGTGGCAGAAACTTGACCACGTTCATGCCGTGACCGGCCACTTGCGCCAGCACGCGGTGCTCCTTGAACAAGGGAATCAGAATCATCTGGCAGTACAGGCCTTTGTTGGCCGCTTCCAGCATGGCCCAGGCGGCTTTAAGACCTAAGCTTTTCGGCGCATGGAATTCGATGGCGATCATGGAACCCTTGCCGCGCGCTTCTTTGAGGAATTCATAGTTCGGCACCATGGCGTTGATCGCGGCAATCATGTCTTCGCCGATTTTAGCGCTGTTCTCGACCAGATTTTCGGCTTTGACGACATGCAATGCCGACAGCCCGGCCGCCATGGCCATGTTGTTTTTCGAGAACGTGGAGCCATGAACCACGGCGCGATCCATGCGGTTGAACACGCTGTCCATGATATTGCGGGTCATGGCGACGCCACCGACCGGCACGAAGCCACCAGACAAGGCCTTGGCCATCAAAATCATGTCGGGTTTGACGCCCCAGTGCTCGATGGCCCAAAACTTGCCGGTGCGACCGATGCCGGTCTGGATCTCGTCGGCGACAAACAGGGTGCCGTATTTTTTACACAGCCGCTCGACGTTAGGCAGATAGTCGTCCGACGGTACGTGAACGCCTTTGCCCTGTACCGGTTCGACGATGAAAGCGGCAACATCCTTGCTGCTGAGTGCCCGTTCCAAGGCTTCGAGATCGTTGAACGGTACGGCATCGCAATTCGGCAACAAGGGGCCGAAGCCTTCACGAAACACCTCTTCGCCAGTCAGCGACAAAGACCCCATGGTCAGGCCATGGTAGCCATGTTCGCAATGCAGGATGCGTGAGCGCTTGGTGGTGTAACGCGCGAATTTGATGGCGGCTTCGACGGCTTCAGTGCCGGAGTTGCAGAAAAACATCTTTTCCAGGTTATCCGGGCAAGTGGCCAGAATTTCCTTGGCCAGAAGACCGCTGAGCAGGGATACATCAAGCTGCACCAGGTTGGGCAGTTCCAGGGTCAGGGTTTCCTGCAAGGCCTTGATGATGGTCGGATGGTTGCGCCCCATGGCGAACACGCCAAAGCCGCTGAGCAAATCGAGGTATTCGTTGCCGTCCTGGTCGTAGAGATACTGGCCGATCGCCCGTTTGTAGTTGCGGTCGTAACCTATGGTGCGCAGCACCCGCACCATCTGGTTGTTCAGATACTGTTCGTGCAGTTCGAATTTTTCGTCGAAGTGCTGGTTGAAAAGCTCGGCAATGCTGAAGGACATGAAAAAAAACCTCGGTATGAATGCTGACGGCAATGATGCTTGCGATCGTGGTCTGGCCTGGAAACGACTTTAGGGACTAACGATTCGTTCCAGATGGCGGGCAGCCTGTTTCAGTGCCGTTTGTGCCCGGCCAAAATGCAGACCCAAGCGAATCAGGGCCGGAATCTGGCCGGGATGCCAGGCGACTTGCGTCATGACCTTGAGCAGATCGACCGTGCCATCGGCTTTGAGTGAGCGGGCAACGGCATCGGGCAAAGTCATGTCGGCAGGGTCGGCAATGGCCCTAACGGCTAGAAAAGGCAATTGCTGTTCCGACGCAACTGCCGCAATCGCCGCGCTTTCCATGTCGAGTGCAAGCGCCTGACTACGCGAAAAAATGGCTTGTTTTTCCACATTGTTGGCAACGATGCGGTCACTACAGGCAATTGCACCAGACAAAGCCTTGAGTTCACCACTCAACAGGTTCAGAACCGCTGCCGTCCAGTCGCGGTCGGTATCGAAACGCGATTGCTCAGCGCCGACACGGCTGGCAATGACGAGATCGCCGGGTTTCAATTGCGGCGACAGCGCAGCGGCACATCCCCAACTGACAAGACGCCGGACGCCTTGCGCCACCATGTGTCGTGCGGTGATTTCGGCATAGGCTGGCCCCATCCCGGACCAGGCCAGCAATAGCCCCTTGCCCTGCTCAACGCAAGCTCCCCGATCCGGTTTCAACCGGGTCAGGGTGGCGAGTTCTTGCGGTAATGCCGTGATGATGCCGGTTATCTCGGTTTGCTTTGACAAATGTCCGGTCACTGTTTCGCCAGTTCGTTGCGGTATCGGGCCAGCGCCCACAGCGGGAAGAATTTGTCGTAGCCGTGGTATTTCAGATAGAACACGCGCGGAAAACCGGGTGCGGTAAAGCAGGGATCGTTCCAGACGCCGTCGTTCTGTTGAGTGCGTAGCAGGAATGCGATGCCTGCCCTGACTTCCTGGCTATGGATTTCACCGGCAGCGATCAGGCCCAGAATGGCCCAGGCCGTCTGGAAGGCGGTGCTGAAGTGGTAATGGCCACGGTATTTTTGGTCGTCGTGATAGCTCAGATTGTCTTCGCCCCAGCCACCGTCTTCGCGTTGCACACTTTTCAGCCAGGCGGCTGCCTTGACATACATCGGATCGGTTTTGGGCAGATCGGTTTGTTCCAGACCCAACAGTACCGACCAAGTGCCGTAGATGTAGTTGGTACCCCAGCGGCCAAACCAGGCGCCGTCGGCCTCCTGTTCATTACGAATGTAATCTATGGTGCTTTGCAGCGCCGGGCGGTATTCATCGTGATCCTTGGCGACACGCGCCATCAGCATCGCGCAGCGGGCGCTAACATCGGCGGTCGGCGGATCGAGCAAGGCGCCGTGATCGGCGAACGGAATTTCGTTGAGGTAATAGTGCGTATTATCGACATCGAAAGCGCCGTAACCGCCGTTTTGCGATTGCATACCGACTATCCACCGCGTCGCGCGATGAATCGATTCATCCAGATCGTCGTAGCCTGAGTCAGCCATGGCGAAGGCAACGATGGCTGTGTCGTCGACGTCGGGATAATGCGGGTTGGCAAACTGGAAAGCCCAGCCACCACCGGCAAGATCGGGTTTGGCGGTTTGCCAGTCGCCGGGTTCGTCGGATAGTTGTACGCTTTTCAGCCAGGTGTAGGCTTTTTTCAGTGCCACCCGATTGCCGTTTTTGTCGACTTCAAGTAGCGCCAGGCTGGCCAAAGCGGTGTCCCAAACCGGCGACACGCAGGGCTGGCAATAGGCATCGTGCTCATTGATGACTAGCAGTTTGTCGATGGATTTGCGGGCGGTGACGACATTGGGGTGATCGTGCGGCATACCCAAGAGCAGCATGGATTCGTAGGCATAGAGCATGGCCGGAAAAATCCCGCCCAGGCCATCTTCACCGTTCAAACGCTCGGTAAACCAGTGCAGCGCCTTGTCGATGGCATGTTGGCGTACACGCGACGGTATCAATGGCTCGGTGACGCGACCCAACTTGTCCAGACCCAGAAAAACCTTGTTCAGCAAGGTGCGTTCGGGGAAGTAATGTTTTTCTTCGTCGGGGTGGACGACGAACAATTCCAGGATGTTGATATTGTGTGGATTTCTGGCTTTGGCTTTCAGCGTACACAGAATGAACAGCGGCACCATGACGGTGCGCGACCAGTATGCCACCTTGTCCAGGTGAAACGGAAACCATTTGGGCAGCAGCATGATTTCAACCGGAATGTAGGGCACACCGCGCCACGGTAACTGCCTGAATATGGCCAGTGTGATGCGGGTGAACACGTTGGCACGAGCCGCACCGCCCTGTCCCAGTATCCAGTTGCGCAATTTTTTCATGTGCGGCGCATCGATCGCATCGCCCGCCATTTTGAGGGCGTAATAAACCTTGACGCTGCAACTGATGTCGCCATGACCGCCCGTGAACAACGGATAGCTGCCGTCGTCGTTCTGACGGCTGCGCAGGTAAACCGCAATCTTGGCCTGCAAGCCGGTATCGATGTCGTCCAGGTAGTGCATCATCATGATGTACTCGGACGGGATGGTGCAGTCGGCTTCAAGCTCGAAAACCCAGTAGCCTTTCGGGCTTTGCAGTTTTAGCAACCTGGCTTGCGCACGTTTGATGGCGGCGTCGAGTGTTCTTGACGCAGACGGTGGGCTTGCGGCAGTGCTGGAAGAGTCGTGAGTGCCGGTTTCTAAAGGCGCTTCAGTAAGCATGGCGATTCCTTATAGTCCAGTGTGCGATACGGTTGGCGTTGAATACAGGTAGTGCCAGCCCGGGGTTTTCAGCTCACGACTGGCCAGGTTGAATATCAGCGACAGTAGCCCGTTGCTGCGGGCCGACAAGCGGCTGACGACGATGGTGGTCTTGACGCTGTTGCGGCTAATCTTGACTTGGCTGGAATCGTTGAAACTCAGGTTTCGTTTGATTTTTTTCAGCGTCAGTACCGCCATGCCCAGTGCCCACAGGCAGAAATTTCGGATGCCGGTTTCGTGGCTGGGCAGCAGCTGGGTGTAAGTCAATGCGTTTTGCAGATGACCGTGGGCGATACCGATCAGCCGCTCCAGGCCTTTGCGGAAGCGCTCGTCGCTGTTTGCGGGCGTTAATTCAGCCAGTTTGAAGCCGGTCTCGTCGAAGATGTCTTGTGGCAGCCAGCAGACACCGCGCTTGGCGTCATCCCAGATGTCCTTGAGGATGTTGGTCATTTGCAGGCCCTGGCCGAACGAGACGGACAAGCGCAGTAGCTCGTCACGATGGACCGCGATTTCCGGCGAGTAGTGGCAAAACAGCTTGGCCAGCATTTCACCCACGCAACCGGCGACGTAGTAGCAGTAATCATCCATGTCTTTCAGGCTATTCAAGCCGTTGCGCAGATCGAGCGCCTGATAGATGGGCATGCCTTTGGCCATGGTTTCGACGCAACAGGCCAGCGCATCGATTTGCTCGGGTGCCAATGTGTGTGTAATGACAATGACGCGGGGAATCAGACGAATCAGGCTGTGTTCGGCAGGAATGGTTTGCACGGAGAGCAAAGGCGCCAGCTCTTCGGCAAACGCTTGCGCCTGTTCACCGGTTTTGACGATGGTTATGAAATGCTCGCAATAGTGGCGCTTTTGATGGGCCGACAGGGAGACTTCATCTTCTATGGTATCGATGATCCTGCACAGCAGATAGGCATTGGCAACAGCAGGATAGAGCGTGGACGGCAATTGCGGAATGGTCAGCGCAAACGTTCGCGAAACGCCCTCCAGCAAGACGGCTTGGAGTTCGTCATCGGCCAATTGCGCCAGCAATTCTGGGTTGTCGATTGGGGTTTGAATCGCCTTCATAGCCTGGTTAGTGTCGATTGTCTGCCTTGATTGCCGGGGCATGATAGACGCTTTGTTGGTATTTTGCAAAGCCATGTTGCTTTAATGCAAACACGCCAATCAAATGCAAGATATTTCTGCACACAGACACGAGGCCAAACAGACCATAAAGCATATTTATGTTTCAAATCAATCGCTTTTACAACAATAACGATTTCACATGCCGTATCGCATCGCTATCTTATGCCGTGCTTTGTACCCAACAAGATTGCTTTTTGTTGTTTTTTATCATTGTACGCTGGAGAGACTGAAAAAAAAGTAGTACCCTAACCACAATCAGCCTTCGGGTGTCGGCATTTTTATACGCAAAAATGCGCCTGAATGTCCTGTAGTGGCTGCATGCGACTGGTCAAGCCGCGAATGTTGTTTTTTTGCGACAAGCGGCTTGTCGATTCATTTAGCGAAGTTTCTGGAGAGTGATATTGTGAGTGTTCCTTTACGTCAGCAAATAACCGTTGGTACCTATCTAATCAAACAAAAGCTGAAAGGCGTCAAGAAGTACCCCCTAGTGCTGATGCTGGAACCTCTGTTCAGATGCAATCTCGCCTGCGCCGGTTGCGGCAAGATCGACTATCCGGATGACATTCTCGACAAGCGATTGACTGTGGAGGAATGTCTAGCCGCCGTCGATGAATGCGGCGCACCGATGGTGTCCATCCCCGGCGGCGAACCGCTGATCCACAAAGACATGCCGCAAATCGTCGAAGGCATCGTTGCCCGCAAGAAATTTGTTTACCTCTGCACCAATGCGCTGCTGCTGAAAAAGCGTATTGGCGACTACAAACCCTCGCCCTACCTGACGTTTTCCGTGCACCTCGATGGCATGAAAGACCGGCACGATGCCTCGGTTTGCCAGGATGGCGTGTTCGAGCGCGCCGTCGAAGCCATCAAGCTGGCACTGGACAAAGGCTTTCGCGTCACGGTCAACTGCACCTTGTTCCAGGGCGAGAAACCGGACGAAGTGGCGGAATTTCTCGACTATTGCATGGAACTGGGCGTGGAAGGCGTCACCATCGCACCGGGATTTAGTTATGAACATGCACCGCGTCAGGATGTGTTCATCAAAGGCATCGATGTCAAAAACCTGTTCCGTGGCATCTTCAACCTTGGCAAGAACCGTAAGTGGAAACTGAACCACTCATCGCTGTATCTGGATTTTCTGGCGGGCAACCAAAGCTACGACTGCACACCGTGGGGTAATCCAACCCGAAATGTATTCGGCTGGCAAAAACCTTGCTACCTGTTGGCCGATGAAGGCTATGCCGACTCGTTCCAGGCGCTGCTAGACACCACGAACTGGGACAGATACGGCACCGTGAAAAACCCGAAATGCGCCAATTGCATGGCGCATTGCGGCTACGAGGCAACAGCCGTTGAAGATACTCTGGCGCAGCCGTGGAAGGCTTTGTGGGCGAAAATCCGTGGCCCCAAGACTTCGGGCGATTTCGCGCCGGAAAAATTGCCGCAATATCCGCAATATCCAGACAAATCAAGAACCCGCCTGACCGACATCCCTGTCAAGGTAGAGCTTTGAATACAGGTGGTCTTGCAATGTCATTATTCCCGAGCACAGGTGGTCGATCATGTTGAGAAAAATTTACGTTGGCTTGTTGTTTTTAGCTCTGTCCGGATTGGCAGGAGCTGTTGGTGCAGATGAATTGTCTGCCAGGCAAGTGGTCGAGCAATTTCAGAATCAGCTGATTGATGTCATGAAGCGCGGCAAGGAGCTGGGCTTCAAGGGTCGCTACGATGCTTTGGAGGCTGCCGTAAAAAACAGCCACGATCTGCCCAAAATTGCACGCATCGTAGTGGGTAAAGAATGGGAAGGATTTACCCCCGAGCAGCAAGCCAGATTCGAAGAGGAGTTTTCACGCTTGAGCATTTCGGCTTACGCCCATAACTTCAAGGAATACACCGGCGAATCATTCAACTTCGTCTCGGAAGAGGAAACCGGCAGAGGCGGCGTGGTGATTCATTCAACACTGTCGATTCCCGGCGAAAAAGACGTCAGATTCGGCTACATGATGAAGAAAAAAGACGAAGGCTGGCGGATTATCAATATAATTGCCGATGGCGTCAGCGACCTCGCCTTGAAGCGATCGGAATACACCAGTGTACTGAGTCGCCATGGTTTTGACGGTTTGATTGCCAAAATCACAGAAAGAATAGAAAGTTACGAAAAACAATAGAATTGTTGGGAATTGTGAATAATGTTGGATATCAATACTCAAAGCAGCACAAACATCTTGCTGGGCAAAGTTTTGCTAATCGCGAGCATTATTTCGCTGCTGCCAGGCTGCGCCAGCACCGAAATCAGACCCGATCAGCCATCATCAGCCAGCGTTACGATTGATCCGTATGAAGATTTCAACCGTTCGATGTACGGCTTCAACATGGGACTGGACAAGTACCTGTTGAAACCCGTTGCCGATGGCTACAAATTCATTACGCCAAGGTTCATGCAAACCGGTGTATCCAATTTTTTCAATAATCTGAAAGGCATCAACGTTGTCATCAACGACATGTTGCAAGGCAAATTCGAACAGGGTGCCGCTGATACCGGACGTTTTCTGACCAACACCACGATAGGCATTGGCGGATTCGTCGATGTCGCCTCCGAGCTGGGCTTGCAAAGCAATGTCGAAGACTTTGGCCAAACGCTGGCTGTTTGGGGGGTAAATCAAGGGCCTTATCTGGTTTTACCCATCATGGGGCCGACAACGCTGCGCGACGGCACCGCAAGCCTTTTCGACCGTGCGGCCAATCCTGGCTCCTATGCACCGATGGTGGGCGTCCTGGAAGGCATCAACGACCGCGCGAATGCAGACGGCGCCTTGAACTTCATCAATGAAGCCGCCCTCGATCCTTACGTATTTACCCGGGAATCGTTTCTGCAATATCGCTCCAATCTGGTCAAGGACGGTCTACTGGATTCCAAGGAACATGACTTCGACATTAATGACGCCGTCGATGAAGCAATAGCGCAACCGGGCAAATCGCCTGCACCCACTGCCGACAAACACGGCAAACTCAGTGGCGCAGCCAAGCCTTCCAAGACGCTTGCACAGGGCAGCGACGCCTTCGACGACATGTCAAAATCATTTGAGCGCGCCGAATATCAATTCGAAAAAGCCTCTGCAAAAGTGGATCAACTAAGCAAGAAAAAGCGGCGTAAACATTAGGCCGTAACCACTTGCGAAAAAACAAAAAAGACGCCTCGAGGCGTCTTTTTTGTGCAGGAATTTCGGCGGATCAATAACGCAGCAGTGTATGAACCTCGTAGCCTTGCAATAGATTGCGACCATTCAGAAAATCAAGCTCGATCACGAATGCGCAGGCCACGACACTGGCACCTTGTTTTTCTATCAATTCGCAACCCGCCCTGGCCGTGCCACCGGTTGCCAGCAAATCATCCACCAGCAAGACCTTGTCGCTCGCATCGACGGCATCGGTATGTATTTCCAGCTCTGCCGAACCGTATTCCAGTTCGTAAGACACAGTTTGCACGTCATACGGCAATTTGCCGGGTTTCCGCAGCGGAATGAACGGCAAGCCAAGCTCCCAGGCCAGCAGCGAACCAAAAATAAAGCCCCGTGCCTCCATACTGGCCACAGCGGTAATGTCACGACCAAGGAACGGATGCAACAACTGGTGTACCGTCAATCTGAGCGCCGCCGGGTCTCTCACCAGTGGTGTGATGTCCTTGAAAACGATACCCGGCTTGGGGAAATCAGGAATATCACGAATCTTGCCTCTTAATCGTTCCACTTCAACACTCCTTCTCTTGACTCGATAGCGGTTATGGTAAATCACTTTTCCATCCTGCCCATTCTCCTGCAAATGGACGCCGGGAAAAACATGCGGAAACAATCTATGGCTGAATTGTCGGCTGTAATAGAGCGGGGTGTCACCTGCGGACAACCCCTTGTCATGCCGCCCCATGGCATTGCTTGAAACCTATTGACCACACAATATGACTACTCACGACATCCAAAACCTGATGACAAAAAGTGGCGTTGCCTTCGGCACCAGCGGTGCACGCGGACTCGTCACTCAAATGACCGACGACGTCTGCATCGCCTACACGCTGGCATTCCTGCATGGTCTGAAGCTGATTCGACCTGGCCTGCGGGTTGCGCTCGGCATGGATTTGCGCCCGTCCAGCCCGGCCATTGCCCGCGCCTGCGCTGTCGGCATACGCCAGGCAGGCGGCGAGGTAGATTTCTGTGGCGCACTCCCGACACCCGCCTTGGCGCTGCACAGCTTGCAATCCGGCATTCCGGCGATCATGGTCACCGGCAGCCACATTCCTTTCAACCGCAATGGCATCAAGTTTTACCGCTCGACCGGCGAAATCAGCAAAGCCGACGAAGCGGCAATTACCGCCGCCTGTGTCGAGACAAAACCGCTGACAACCGAAGACGACCTGCCCGAAGTCAACCCGGCGGCGATGCAGAATTATCGCAAGCGTTACCGCTCGCTGTTTGCACCCGACTTGCTACAAGGCTGGCGCATCGGTGTTTACGAGCATTCGAGCGTGGCGCGTGATGTGTTGAAAACACTGCTGACCGACCTAGGCGCCGAAGTCGTCGGCATAGGCCGCACCGACTGTTTCGTTCCTATCGATACCGAAGCCGTCAGCGCCGAAGACCGGCAACGCGGTCGGGAATGGGCTACCGAATACCGACTCGATGCCATGGTTTCGACCGACGGCGACGGCGACCGGCCATTGATCGGCGATGAAACCGGCAACTGGCTGCGCGGTGACATCGTCGGCTTGCTGTGCGCCCAATTTCTTGACGCGGAAACCGTAGTCGTGCCGGTAAGTTGCAACACCGCCATCGAACGTTGCAATGGGTTCAAACAGGTGGTGCGCACCCGCATCGGTTCGCCCTTCGTCATCGCGGGCATGGCGCAAGCCGATGGCCGTGTTGCCGGTTTCGAAGCCAACGGCGGCTTTCTGGCGGGCCAGGGCTTGACGGTGAATGGCCAACCACTAACCGCCCTGCCAACCCGCGATTCGGTGTTACCGGTGCTAGCCTTGCTGGCCATGGCGCGTCAGCGCGGCGTAAAACTGTCGGCACTGACCGACACGCTACCCCAGCGCCACACCGCCAGCGACCGGCTTCAGGATTTTCCGACAGACATCAGCCGGGACTTGCTGAAGCAATTGCAAACTGACGGCAGCGCCTATCAGGAAATCTGGGGCGACCAGTCGGTCACCATCGTCCAGCGCGATAACACCGACGGCCTGCGGTTGACCTTGGCCACTGGCGACATCGTCCATGTACGGCCATCAGGCAATGCCCCGGAATTACGCTGCTACGCCGAAGCCGACACGGTTGAACGCGCCCAGACCTGGGTCGATCTGACGCTGCATCGGCTGAAACAACGACTGGTGAGCTGAAGGCTAGTCCTGCCCAGCGATCGGCAACGATTCAGGCTCAGAGCACTGGCAACGAAACCAGCCAAGAATTTGGTCATAAATAACATCCTCATTATTCTCGGCTTCGCCCCCCTCGCTTCGCTCTCCCCTCCGGGAGAGGGTTGGGGGGGAAGGCGATAGACAGGGATGTTATTTATGACCAAATCCCAACTGGAGGCTGAACAGTTTATCTATCTGCTTTGATACGACCCAACATAACGCAGTTCGACGTTTACTTCAGGTTGTGATTCTGCGAGAAGCGCAGGATGCCGCGCAGAATGTCCAGCTCTTTGGTATCGAGCTGGGCGCGGTTGAACAGACGGCGCAACCGCCGCATGATGGACACGGAGCCACCCGGCTGCAGAAAGCCGATGTCGGCCATGGTTTGCAGCAGATGCTGGTAAAAGCCTTCCATTTGTTCAGAAGAGGCCAGCGGCTCTTCGCCGACATCGCCAATGCCGCTTGGGTGTTTCTGCCCCGACGCAACGAACAGTTCATAACAGACCACCTGCACAGCGGCGGCCAGATTCAGCGAGCTGTAATCGGGATTGCACGGAATGCGCAGCAGGAAGTGGCACAGGTCGAGCTCGTGATTGGCCAGCCCCGAGCTTTCCCGGCCAAACACCAGGGCGATGTTGGCGTCGGCGGCGCCTACCCAGCGCTCGGCGCATTGCCGTGCGGTCAGCACTGGCCAGCTGATGGTACGGTCACGCGCACTGGTGCCCAGCACGACCTGACAATCGGCAATGGCGGCTGCCAGCGTGTCGTAAACTTTGGCATCTCGCAAGACATCATCGGCGCCCGATGCGCGCGCCGTGGCATCGGCATGAGGAAACAGCTTGGGCGAAACCAGCCGCAGCTCAGTCAGCGCCATATTTTTCATGGCTCTGGCAACCGCCCCGATGTTGCCAGGATGCGAGGTTTCGACCAGAACGATTTTGAAATTCGACAACAAAACCTTAAGACCCGGACACGATGAAAGGGCGCGATTCTAGCAAAACATTTGTTATCCTATGCCGCTTTTCTGTTTTGGCTCATTTCCAATCCGCACTATGCATCCGATGCTCAACATCGCCATCCGCGCTGCGCGGAATGCTGGCGACCTGATTCAACGCTCCGCGCAGAATCTCGACAAACTCGCCATCGCTCAAAAAAGCCGCAACGACTACGCATCCGAAGTCGATCGCATGGCCGAGCAGGAGATCATCAAAGTCCTGCGCACGGCCTTCCCCGACCACGCCATCTTGGCGGAAGAAAGCGGCGAACATAAAGGTAACGATTATGTGTGGATCATCGACCCGCTCGACGGCACCACCAACTACCTGCATGGTTTTCCGCATTACGCCGTTTCGATTGCGCTGAAACTGAAAAACAAACTCGAAATTGGCGTCATCTACGACCCGCATCGTGACGAATTATTCACCGCCGAACGCGGTGGCGGCGCCATGCTGAACAATCGCCGCATCCGCGTCAGCAAACAGAACAGCCTGCGTGGCGCCCTGATCGGCACCGGTTTCCCGTTCAAAACCATGGAGCACATCGAAGCCTATCTCGGCATGTTCCGCAGCGTTTGCGGCGACACTGCCGGCATACGCCGCGCCGGGGCCGCTGCCTTGGACATGGCCTATGTGGCCTGTGGCCGTCTCGATGCCTACTGGGAAATCGGCGTCAAGGAATGGGACATCGCGGCCGGTGTATTGCTGATTCAAGAAGCAGGCGGTGTCGCCACCGATTTTTCGTTCAACGACAAATATCTGCAATCCGGCAACATCATCGTCGGCAACCTCAAAATGCATCAACTGATGTATCACGCCATCGCACCGCATGTAACGGACAAACTCAAATAGTAAAGCTGCCCCCCCTCCCCTTCGGAAGCGGCTATCGAAAAATCATCTTTCTTACTCAACGACAGACACGAACCTTAAGAGATAAGCCAATGGAAAAACCTTTCATCCTACACATGCTGACCACAGCGAAAAACCTGAGTCCCTTCGACGTCAACATGGCCATGGATGCCGGCTGGATTTCGGCCGTGCCGTACATCAATGTCGAACCCAGCGAAGTTCGCGGCCTGGTTCAGGACGCCATCTTTTCGCGCAGCCCCAAAGGCTTGTTGCGTACCGCAATCTTCATCGGTGGCCGTGAAACCAAACAAGCCATGGATATGCTGAAAACCGCGAAAAACTCCATGGTGCCGCCGTTCGAAGTATCGGTATTCGCCGACCCCAGCGGTGCCTTCACCACGGCAGCCGGCATGGTTGCCGCCGTTGAAAGAGAACTGGCCGACAAATTCGACACCACACTGCAAGGCAAGACCGTTCTGGCCCTGGGTGGCACCGGCCCTGTTGGCCAGGTAGCCGCCGTCATCGCCGCGCAAGCCGGCGCCCATGTCCGCATCATTGGCCGTCAACTCGACAAGGCGCAACGCACGGCGGAACTTTGCAACGATGAATTTGGCGACGGCAAAATCGACATCAGCGCCGGTGCCGATGCCGACAAGGCCGAGTACATGAAAACCGCCGACATCGTGTTTGCGACCGGCGCCGCTGGCATCGAACTACTCAGCGCCGAATTGATTGCCGCGGCGCCGCAACTGAAAGTGGCCGCCGACGTCAATGCCGTACCCCCTGCCGGTATCGCTGGCCTGGATGCGTTCGACAATGGCAAGCCGCTGGAAGGCTCGAACAGTGGCGCGGTCGGTATCGGCGCCCTGGCGATCGGTAACATCAAATACCAGGCACAAAGTCGGTTGCTGAAGCGCATGCTGGAAAGCGACAAAGCACTTTTCCTGCATTTTGAACACGCTTTCGAAGTCGCGCGTGAATTCATTAAAACAGCTAATTAGTGCGTTCTGTAAACCGCAAAGCTCACCCAACGACGAGGGTAAGATAACCATGCCGAAACGCAGCATACTTCACATGTTCGACCCAATGCCGAACAACAGCCCGTTTGACATCAACATGGCGCTCGATGCCGGTTTCGATGTTTTGGTGCCCTACTCCAACGTAAAACTGGAAAGCATTCACCACCTGACCCAGGATGCAATTTTTTCGCGCAGCCCGTCCGGCATCAAGAAAACCGCGATTTTCATCGGTGGCCGCGACATGGGACTGGCAGTCGACATGTTGCAAGCCGCCAAACCGGCCATGGTGCCACCGTTCGAAATATCGGTATTCGCCGACCCCAGCGGCGCCTTCACCACCGCAGCGGCCCTGGTTGCCTGCGTCGAAAAAGCACTCAAGGACCAACACGGCGGCGCACTTGCAGGCAGCAAGGCCTTGGTGTTTGGCGGCACCGGCCCCGTCGGCATCGCCACCGGCGTCATTGCATCGCTGGCCGGTGCCGACACGGTACTGGTCGATCACCTGTCGGTCGACAGCGCCAACGATGCCGCCAAACAGTACAGCCGCCGTTTCGGTGCCAAACTCTCCGGTGCCGTAGCCCATAACGACAGCGAAAAAATCGCGCTGATCGCCGATGCCGACATCGTATTCTGCACGGCGAAAGCCGGTATCCGGGTATTGAATGCGGCGGTTCTGGCGCAAGCCAGGCGCCTGAAAGTCGCGGGCGACGTCAACGCCGTGCCGCCATCCGGAATCGAAGGCATCGATGTCAATGCCATGGCAGAGCCACTGACCACGGCCACTGAATCGGCAGGCGCGGTCGGTGTCGGCGCCCTGGCAGTCGGCAACGTGAAATACAAACTGCAACATGAATTGTTGAAGTCACTGCTGGAAACCGATGAACCGGTATACATCGATTTCCGGGATGCCTTCAGCAAAGCCCGAACCCTGGTCTGACGACAACACGTTTCGGATGGCAATGCCATGTGAGCTGACATCCGAAAGGCAGCGCGTAGACCGAACAGACGCCTCCCGCTGCAAGCAATTCAAGTCATTCGAAACCACCAAGCTGCAAAATCACCACGCCAGCGCCCCTTAAAATCGCCGCCTTTTGCCCAACCCCGACCAACCACCATGCGCACATCCCAATTCCCGCTCAGCACCGTCAAAGAAACACCGGCCGATGCCGAAATCGCCAGCCACAAACTGATGATACGCGCAGGGCTGATCCGCAAACTGGCCGCCGGTATTTACACCTGGCTGCCGCTGGGGCTGCGAGTGCTGCGCAAGGTCGAGCGCATCACCCGCGAGGAAATGAACAAGGTCGGCGCACTGGAAGTGTTGATGCCCGCACTGCAACCGGCGGAACTCTGGCAGGAAACCGGGCGCTGGGACAAATACGGCCCTGAGCTGGCGCGCTTGCAAGATCGCCACCATCGCGACTTCTGCCTTGGCCCCACGCACGAGGAAATCATCACCGATCTGGCGCGGGCCGAACTGAAAAGCTACAAGCAGTTACCCATCACCTACTATCAAATCCAGAGCAAATTTCGCGACGAAATCCGCCCGCGCTTCGGCGTCATGCGTTCTCGTGAATTCATCATGAAAGATGCCTATTCCTTCCACCTCGACCAGGCATCGTTGCAACAAACCTACGACGTGATGTACCAGACCTATAGCAACATCTTCAATCGCTTCGGCCTGAAATTCCGCGCAGTGATGGCCGACTCCGGTGCCATTGGCGGCGCGGTATCGCATGAATTTCACGTACTGGCTGATTCCGGTGAAGACGCCATCGCCTTTTCCGATACCAGCCACTACGCCGCCAACATCGAAAAAGCCGAAGCCCTGCCGCCTTCGATCGAGCGCCCGGCACCGGCTCAGAGCCTGACGCTGGCCGACACCCCCAACCAGCGCAGCATCGAGGACGTCAGCCGGTTTTTTGGCGTTCAACCGCAACAATGCCTCAAAACCCTGATCGTCAAAGCTGAAAACGCCACGCTGGCTGCCTTGCTGCTGCGCGGCGATCACGAACTCAACCCCATCAAGGCCGAAAAATTGCCCGGCATCGTCTCGCCGCTGCAATTTGCCAGTGATGAAGACATCGTGGCGGCCTGCGGCTGCAAACCAGGGTCGATCGGCCCCATCGGTTTGACCATACCGGTCATCGCCGATCACAGCGTGGCCGTCATGGCCGACTTCATCTGCGGCGCCAATCAGGACGGCAAGCATTACCAAGGCGTCAACTGGCAACGCGATCTGCCATTACCCGCGCACATCGCCGATCTGCGCCTGGTCGTCGAAGGCGACCCCAGCCCGGATGGCCAGGGCAACATCACGCTCGCCCGTGGCATCGAAGTTGGCCACATCTTCCAGCTCGGCAGCAAGTACAGCGCCGCCATGAATGCCAGCATCATCAACGAAGCCGGCAAAAACCAGGTCATGCTGATGGGCTGTTACGGCATCGGCATTTCGCGCGTGGTGGCCGCTGCCATCGAGCAGGGCCACGATGAACGCGGCATCCTCTGGCCGGACGAACTGGCACCGTTCGAAGTGGCTATTTGCCCGATGAACATGCACAAGTCGGATCGTTTGCAGGACACGGTCGAAACCGTGTACCGCAACCTGCTCGACGCCGGTATCGACGCATTGCTCGATGACCGCAAGGTGCGCGCCGGTTTCATGTTCTCGGACATGGAACTGATCGGCATTCCGCACCGCATCGTCATCGGTGATCGCGGCCTCGATAGCGGCATGGCTGAATATCAGGGCCGAAACGATCCGGAAAGCCAGGACATTGCATTCGACGACATCGTGGCATTCATCCGGCGCAAACTAGGCCGCTGAAACGACAAAGGGCGCCCGTGGCGCCCTTTGTTTTTGTGCCCCGTTCGAAAGGAGCCTGTGCGCTACCCGCCTGTTCAACGCATCAAGCTGAACATCGACTTTACCGCGCCACACTTGGGACAACACCAATCGTCCGGCACATCCTCCCAGCGGGTACCCGGCGCCACACCGTTGCGCGGATCGCCTTTCTCTTCGTCATAAACATGACCACAGGTCTTGCATTTGTAGCGTCTAAATTCAGCCATTGTCATCCTCCAAAATGAACATTCAATAAAGCGCGGCGATTGTAGACCAAGGCCCACGACAAAAAAACCACGAGGACTATGGGCGAAAGCCGTTCCTCGTCGCCACGCGCAGCAAAGGAATGCAGACCGGACTCGAAGAACCGGATTTCGTGCTCGCCCAGTATGGGTTCCCACGGCGACCGTGGCAGCCAGAAAATACCTGACACGCATGGCCGTGCGCGATAACTGATAAAATCCCGCGCCAACATGCAGGCAGCCCCTGCGTTGGCACATCCACATCAGCCTCTATTCCTGATTCAAACCCCATGACCACCCAGCCCAGCTCAAACCTCGCCACGTTCGACAATCCACGCCCTGCCCGCGACTTTACCGTGCGCATCGACATCCCTGAATTCACCTGTTTGTGTCCGCTGACCGGCCAACCGGATTTTGCCAAACTCATCATCGAATACGTGCCCGATCAGTTATGCGTCGAGCTGAAATCGCTGAAGCTGTACATGTGGACTTTCCGCGAACGCGGTGCATTCCACGAGGCTGTCACCCATGAAATTCTCGACCACATCGTCGCCGCCATTGCCCCCAACTTCATGCGTTTGCGGGCCGAATTCAACGTTCGCGGCGGCATTTACACCACGGTGATTGCCGAACACCGCAAGCCGGACTGGCAGGCACCCGAGTTGGTCAACCTGCCGTGAGCGGCAAAACCTTTTACACCAGCGATATTGCCGTCGCACTCCAGTACGACGGCAAAAACACCCCCAAGGTCACCGCCAAAGGCGAAGGCATTGCCGCCCGGGAAATCCTGGCCATTGCGGAAAAACACGGTGTTCCGCTCCAGAACCAACCTGAACTCGCCCGAATACTGGCCCAGGTGCCGCTCGGCGAGGATATTCCACCAGCTCTTTACGTTGCCGTTGCCGAGGTCATTGCCTTTGCCTACTTCATCAGCGGCAAAACACCCGACTCATCTTTATCATGACGCTGAAAACCTTGCTCGCGGTCTTGCCGCAATACGTGCTGCCTCATCATGCACTGTCGCAACTGATGTCCAGACTGACGCACTGCGAAAACCAGTTGTGGAAAAACCTGTTCATCAAACTCATCATCCGCCTGTACGGCGTCGACATGACGGAAGCCAAACACTCCAGCCTGGATCACTACCCGAGCTTCAACGCTTTTTTCACCCGCGAACTCAAAGAAGGTGCAAGACCCCTGGTTGCCGATCCAACAGCTGTCGCCTGTCCGGCAGACGGCGCGATCAGCCAGTTGGGCCATATCGAAGACGGCAGCATTTTCCAGGCCAAAGGCCACCGCTACAGCGCCACCGAATTACTGGGTGGCGACGAACAACGCGCCGCCACCTTCAAGCATGGCCACTTTGCCACCATATACTTGTCACCCAGGGATTATCACCGTCTGCACATGCCCTTGACCGGCACGCTGCGCGAGATGATCCACATTCCCGGTCGATTGTTCAGCGTCAACGCCATCACTGTCGATAACGTACCCAATCTGTTTGCCAGAAACGAGCGGGTGGTGTGTATCTTCGACACCGAAAACGGCCCCATGGCCCTGGTGCTGGTCGGCGCCATCTTCGTGTCCAGCATCGCAACCGTCTGGCACGGCGTCGTCACCCCGCCCAGTATTGCCGATGCACGCTGCTGGCGCTATCCCGACAACCCGCCGGTGCTGGCCAAGGGCGAAGAAATGGGCCGCTTCAACATGGGTTCCACCATTATCGTTCTGTTCGGCGACAACGCCATTGAGTGGGACAGCGCGCTATCAGCCGGGACACCGGTCAGTCTGGGCGCAGCCATAGGCCACACTCACCCGTAACCGCTTGCCAAGGTAATGCGACATACGTCAGCGCCTGTGACTGTGGCATAATGGCCGCCCTTCGGGCCGCCCTAAGCATCCAAGGCCCAAACATCCCAAACATGACGATCACACGAGGAATACGATGAGTTTTTTGATTTCCGACGCCATGGCACAAGCCGCCGCACCCGCCTCGCCACAGCCAGGCATCGAAGCCATGCTGTTTCCCCTGGCCATTCTGCTTTTCTTTTATTTTCTGTTCATTCGTCCGCAATCCAAACGCAACAAGGAACAGAAACAAATGCTGGCCGCACTGACCAAAGGCTCTGAAGTCGTCACCACCGGCGGCATCCTGGGCAAAGTCATCGAGCTGGACGATAACTTCGTCAAACTGGAAGTCGGCGACAACAGTTTCATCCAGGTTCAACGCCACGCCGTTGCCAACATGATGCCCAAAGGCACCTATAAATCCGCCGGCAAAGCCAAAGCCTGACTCGTCCTGACCCACTCTGCCGCCCGCCTGCACCCCCCCTTTTTTTGCGATTAACGGACTAAACAACTCAAACAATTAGCCATGCAAAACCATTTCCCGCTCTGGAAGAATCTTCTGGTGATTATCGTTCTGGTAGCCGGTACGCTTTACTCGTTGCCGAATATCTTTGGCAACGATCCCGCCGTACAACTGGCTTCCAATACCGCCAATCCGTTACAACAGCGGCAGGCCGATAGTGTTGCCGCACTCATCAAGGACGCCGGGTTTCCGTTGAAGGCCTTCGAATTCAAGGACGGGCGCATTCTGGCGCGTTTCAATACCACCGATGACCAGCTCAAAGCCGCTGACTTGCTGCGAGAAAAACTCTACGGCCAGGCCACCGTGGCGCTGAATCTGGCGCCCGCCACACCGGCCTGGTTGAGAGCCATCGGCGCCGAGCCCATGTATCTTGGTCTGGACTTGCGCGGCGGCGTTCACTTTCTGCTGGAAGTCGACATGGATACCGCGCTGAAACAAGCGGAAGAGCGTTATGTCAACGACATCCGCACCGCGTTCCGCGACAACAAGGTGCGCTATCAACTGGTCAGCAAAGAGGCCGATGGCATCCGCATCGTGCTGGCAAACGAAGAAGCCAGCATGGCCGCAACCAACTTGCTGAACAAAGACTTTCGCAATCTCGACGTGGTTACGACCGCTGCCAATGAGTTCACCCTGACCATCCCCGAACGTGAGTTGAGGGAAATCAGGAAATCGGCACTGGCGCAAAACATCACCACGCTGCGTAACCGCGTCAACGAACTGGGCGTAGCCGAACCCATCATCCAGCAACAAGGCGACAGCCGCATCGTCGTGCAACTGCCCGGCGTCCAGGATACGGCCCGCGCCAAAGAACTGCTGGGCACGACGGCCACTCTGGAATATCGACTGGTCGACGTCGAACACGATGTGCAGGCCGCTGTCGCTGGCAACGTGCCACCCGGTAGCCGCTTGTACTACGACAAGAACGGTGCGCCGGTATTGCTGAAACGCGCCGTCATCGTCACCGGCGACCAAATCACCGACGCTTCCTCCGGCATGGATCAGGACGGCCACCCCGCTGTGTTCATCACACTGGACAGTGTAGGCGCCAAAAAAATGGGCAAGGTCACCCAAGAAAACATAGGCAAACCCATGGCCGTCGTCTTCATCGAATACAAATCCGAAAGCCGGATGGTCGATGGTCAGCGCGTTCTGCACAAGGAAAAAGTCGAGAAAGTCATCAGTGTTGCCACGATACGCGACGCCTTCAGCAAACGCTTCCAGACCACAGGTCTCGACAGCCCGGAGGAAGCCCGCACCCTGGCACTGTTGCTGCGCGCCGGCGCCCTGGCGGCACCGGTTGAAATCATCGAAGAACGCACCATAGGCCCCAGCCTGGGCCAGGACAATATCGACCAGGGCATGATGTCGATCAACATCGGCTTTCTGCTGGTCGTGGCGTTCATGGCCGTTTACTACCGTGTATTCGGCTTGATTGCCAACTTTGCCCTGATTTTCAACCTGGTATTGCTGACGGCAATTCTGTCGCTGCTGCAAGCCACACTGACACTGCCAGGCATGGCGGGCATCGTGCTGACCCTGGGCATGGCGGTCGATGCCAACGTCCTCATCAACGAACGCATACGCGAAGAAATTCGTAACGGCAACAGCCCGCAGACCAGCATATTCCTCGGTTACGAAAAAGCCTTCGCCACCATACTCGACTCCAACATCACCACCCTGCTGGTCGCCCTGTTGCTGTTCGGTTTTGGCACCGGCCCGGTCAAAGGCTTTGCCGTAGTGCTGTCGCTGGGCATTCTGACCTCGATGTTCACCGCCATCACCGGCACCCGCATGCTGGTCAACTGGATTTACGGCGGTGATCGCCAAGCCGAAAAACTATCTATCTAACGGTTTGTAAGGTTTTATTTTTGGTTAAACCAGATGTAGGGGCAACCCTGATGTAGGGGCAACCCTTGTGGTTGCCCAGTTTGTGCCTGCCCCAGCATTTTTTGGGCAGGCACAAGCATTTTTTGGGCAGGCACAAGGCCTGCCCCTACGGTGGCATCATCATATCCTCGTTCCCACGCTCTGCGTGGGAATGCATATCCAGTGATTTTCGCTGAATAGTTACTATTTTTTCCAACCTCATCAAGGAGTTACCACATGACCATAGAACGCACTTTCTCCATCATCAAGCCGGACGCCGTTGCCAAAAACGTGATCGGGGAAATCGTCAGCCGTTTCGAAAAAAACGGTTTGCGCGTCGTTGCATCGAAAATGCTGCAACTCAGCCAGGAACAGGCCGAAGGCTTCTACGCCGTCCATAAGGAACGCCCGTTCTTCAACGACCTGGTCAAATTCATGATCTCCGGCCCCATCGTCGCCCAGGTACTGGAAGGCGAGAATGCGGTTGTGAAAAACCGTGAGCTGATGGGCGCCACCAACCCGAAAGACGCTGCACCCGGCACCCTACGCGCCGACTTCGCCGTCAGCATCGACGAAAACGCCGTACACGGTTCCGACGGTCCCGACACTGCTGCGCAGGAAATTGCTTACTTCTTCTCGTCTGATGAACTCTGCGACCGCATCCGTTGATCCGGCGCCGATCAATCTGCTCGATTTCGACAGAAAAGGCTTACAAGCCTTTTTTGCCGGAATCGGCGAAAAGCCGTTTCGCGCAACGCAAATTTTGAAATGGATACATCAGGAAGGTGTGGTCGATTTCGACCAGATGACCAACCTGAGCAAATCTCTGCGCAGCTATCTGACCCAGCATTGCACGATTAAGACGCCGACTATCGTCGAAGAACAGTTGGCCAGCGACGGCACCTGCAAATGGGCAGTGCAAATGCACTGCGGCAATCGTGTCGAAACCGTCTTCATCCCGGAACAACGCCGCGCCACATTGTGTGTGTCGTCGCAGGTGGGTTGCGCCCTGGCGTGCAGTTTTTGCTCGACCGCGCGACAAGGCTTCAACCGCAACCTGTCCACCGGCGAAATCATTGGTCAACTTTTTTTGGCTCAACAGCGACTGGGACCGGAACACCGCATCAGCAATGTCGTCATGATGGGCATGGGAGAGCCGCTACTCAATTTCGACAATGTCGTCGCCGCAATGAATCTGATGATGGATGACTTTGCCTACGGCCTGTCCAAGCGCCGGGTCACCATCAGTACCTCGGGCATCGTACCGGCCATGCAGCGTTTGAGCGAAGTGTGCGATGTCAGCATGGCGGTATCGCTGCATGCGGCCAGCGACGAACTGCGTAACCAACTGGTGCCGATCAACACCAAGTATCCACTGAAACAATTGATGGCCGCCTGCCGCGACTACGCCAGACTAGGCCCACGCAAACACATCACCTTCGAATACGTCATGCTGGATGGCATCAACGACACGCTGGCCGATGCTGCCACGCTGATAAAACTGCTGAAGAACGTGCCGTCCAAGGTGAACCTGATTCCATTCAATCCGTTTCCGCAATCGAACTACCGCTGCTCGGATGCCGCGACCATCCTGCGTTTTCGCGACAGTTTGCACAACGCTGGCATCGTCACCACCATCCGCAAAACCCGTGGCGACGACATCGATGCCGCCTGCGGCCAACTGGTTGGCCAGGTTCAGGACAAAAGCCGCCGCCACATCAAACTGCAAGCGATGCAGGCCAGCTCACATGCAGGATAAACGCCCGATACACTGGATGACGGCTACGCTGCTTGGCGCCTTGCTTGCGGGCTGTAACCTGACATCCCGGCTGACCGACGGTAAATCCAATGCCGAAAAAGCCCAGCTCAATCTCCAGTTGGGGGTGCGTTATCTGGAAATGGGCATGATCGATGTCGCCCAGGAAAAGCTGGAAGCTGCACTCAGCCAGGATTCAGGCAACGCCGACATACACAACGCGCTGGCCATATTGTTCGAGCGCATCAAGGATTACGACGAAGCCGCCGACTACTATCGTTCGGCCTTGCGACGCGACCCGGAGAACACCAGCATCAAAAGCAATTACGGGCGTTTGCTGTGCGAACGGAACGATGTCGAAAAAGGCAAAAACCTGTTGCAGGAGGCGTTAGCCAGCCCGGTCAATCCGCGCCCCTGGATTGCACTGACCAACATGGGGCTTTGCTTCATCCAGCAAAACGATCGCCAGCGCGGCGAGGATTTCTTTCGCCAGGCGCTCAATGCCAACGCGGACTACGCACCCTCCTTGTTGGAAATGCTGAAAATCAGCTACGCCAACCAGCAATTCATGTCGGCGCGGGCGTTTTTGCAGCGTTATCTCGCAATAGCGAAACACACGGCGGAAACCCTGTGGCTGGGTTTTCAGACCGAACGCGCACTGGGTAACGCCACGCTGGCCGACGAGTACAAACAACAGTTGCTGAACGATTTTCCCGCCTCGCGCGAAGCGCAAGACATCCGGGCCGCACCCAATCACTAAACTGATTGTTACGCAACAAAACTTGCCAGCAGCCCACTCAATCTACACAGTGGCGGTTTTGCCCCGTTATTCCGCCCCGGGCATCGCAGCATTTGTCGAGAACAGCCCGCAGGGATGCCGCTCGTTTTCGGAGGGGCAGGAAGCCCCTTCCGAAAACCCTCGCCAAATGCGAGACGCGCAGGAAAAGACGGAATACCGGGGGTCTTTTCTTTTGGTTACTTTCCTTTGGACAAGCAAAGAAAAGTAATCCGGCTGTCGGTCCGGGAACCGACTTAAAAACAGCATCGCGGTAGCGATACCTTGTATCGATATCGCTCAATGAACCTTTATCCGAAGCTACTGCGTAACATTAGTCACTAAAACCATCTACTCATAGGCACAACCCGAACACCATGGCAAAACAAATTCAGGCCATACGCGGAATGCACGACATTCTGCCCGAACAATCGCCGCACTGGCACTGGCTGGAAAACCAGGCCAGACAGATTCTGGCGGCGTATGGCTATCAGGAAATCCGCCTGCCCATCGTCGAAAAAACCGAATTGTTCAAACGCTCGATCGGCGAAGTCACCGACATCGTTGAAAAGGAAATGTACAGCTTCGATGATCGCAATGGCGACTCACTGACCTTGCGCCCCGAAGGCACCGCCGGTTGCCTGCGCGCCTGTCTGGAACACGGCTTGCTGCACAACCAATCGCACCGTCTGTGGTATTACGGCCCGATGTTCCGCCACGAACGTCCGCAAAAAGGCCGCTACCGCCAGTTCTACCAACTGGGTGTCGAAACCTACGGCATGCCCGGCCCCGATGTCGATGCCGAACTGATAGCGCTGACCGAGCGCCTGTGGCGCACACTCGACATCCGCGATCAGGTGGAACTGCAACTCAACACCTTGGGCACCAGTGAGGAGCGCCTGGCCTATCGCGGCAAGTTGGTGGACTATTTCCAGCAGCATCTCGACCTGCTCGATGACGACAGTCGTCGCCGACTCGACAGCAACCCGCTGCGCATACTCGACAGCAAAAATCCCGATATGCAGGCCATTCTGAGCCAGGCGCCGGTATTGCTGGATCACCTGGGCGACGACAGCCTGGCCCATTTCAACCAATTGACAGCCATGCTCGACGACCTCGGCATCCGCTATGCGCTCAACACCCGCCTGGTGCGCGGCCTGGATTACTACGGCAAAACAGTATTCGAATGGGTGACCGACCAACTGGGTTCGCAAGGCACGATCTGCGCCGGTGGTCGCTACGACGGCCTCATCGAGCAACTGGGCGGCAAGGCCAATCATGCCATTGGATTCGCCATGGGCATGGAACGCATACTCGCCCTGATCGAGCAATCCGGCCATGTCGCCCTGGCGCCCGTGACTGATGCCTACCTGATCCGTGTCGGCGAACGTGCCGAACGTGTGGGCCTCATCCTGGCGGAACGTTTACGCAATGCCCTGCCCGAACTGAAATTGCAGGTCAACTGCGGTGGCGGCAGCTTCAAAAGCCAATTCAAGAAAGCCGACAAATCCGGTGCGGCCTGGGCCATCATCATCGGCGACGATGAAGCCGCGCATGACAGCGTGGCGCTCAAGTCGCTGCGCATCGAACAGGAACAACAAACGCTGCAACACAGCGAACTAATCCGCACACTCGATGCCTGGCTGCATGACTCGACTGTTTAATTCTACTTTGTCAGATTATTGCTCAAGCTATTTTCAAGAGACGCCGGAAGTGGTGCGACCTCAAT
>PESC01000032.1 GCA_002929135.1 Methylomonas sp. | reverse complement strand
CATCAAGGAAACTGGCGTTTACGCCAGCTTTATCCAGCGTTCATCTGCATTCCCACGCGGAGCGTGGGAACGAGAGTGCGCAGAAAAATCAAGCGTACAAGCTCAACAGGCCGTTGCTGGCGATGGCTCTGCCGGATTCGATTTCGTCGATGAGGGTTTGTGACGGGTTGGCGGCATCGTCGCTGGCGGGGTTGTCCGGGCTGAAACCGTGGCGTCCCTGATCGGCTGCCATTTGCAAAAATGCCCGGTTCTGCCGTGGATCGCTGTCTTGCTGGGCAACATTGACATCGACCAGATTCAATTGCTGCTCCTGCAACATGTCGCGCAATTTTGGCAGCGCGGCTTCGATGGCGTCCTTGACGGCAGGGTGATGGGTGCTGAAGGCTATGCTGGCCTGATCGCCCTGCACATCGACACGTATCGAAATCGGCCCCAGATGCTCGGGATTCAACCGCAGTTCCGCCGATGGCACGGCTTGTTTGTGCATCCAGACCAGCTTCTCACCCAACTCCTGGTTCCAGGCCGGATCGTTGAACGGTCGGCCTATCGCGACTTCATGGCTTGGTGTCGTCCCGCGCAGGCTTTGACTCATGCGGGCAATGTCACCCGCGATCGACGACGCAAGCGGTTTTTCGGTGGTTGCCACGGCTTCCGGCGCAGTATCGCGAGTCGTCAGTACGTCGTCACCGCCCATCAACGCCGACACGGGTTTACCAGTACGCACGTCACTGTTGCCATCGGTCTTGAGCAGCAATGCGCCAAAACTGCGTTCCAGTTCATTTTCCAGTTCATCCTCCAGTTTTGCCATCGGCGCTGATTGCACGGCGGTTGCTTGCCTGTTGGCGGATGAAGCAATCGGCACATCCGCCAAGACAGGGCGGGTTTCGCTTGCGAGGGGTTGCGGGATGACGGGTGTCGCAACAACTGTCGGGACAGACTGTTCTGTGCCCAATGCCTGCTCGTCGGTCAACGCCTCGCTGTCCGCCAGCGCCGTATCATCCACCACGTCGTCAGGCGGAACCGATTGCAACAGGTCGGCCAGCGCCTGCATCGCTGCGTCCAAGGGCATGTCCTGAGTCAGGCCATCGGGCGATTGATTCGGTCCAGCGGTAATGGCTTGACCGGCTGGCCATGCGCCGCCGATGCCGCCCAGATCCATCAGCGTCTGTACGGCGGTCGGGTCGGGCGTCTGGCCGCTGGCAAGCTGGCTTTGCAGCGCCGTGAGCTGCTGCATCAGCGAGGCCGAAAATGCCGTGGCGCTACCGGCGTCGCCGCTTGCTGGCGATTGGCCGTTGATCAGGCTCGGCATGTCTTGTGTCGCTAAAAACGATAAGCCATTCATTGCGTTGATAGTCATGCTGTTTCTCCCAAGTGTTCGGATCGCGTTATCGGCGGGGAATTTCTCGTTCCCACGCGCAGCAAAGGAACGCATACGGATGCCGCATCCTGGCGCACCTGGTACGCAGAACGTCCTGGTCTGCGTTCCCACGCGGAGCGTGGGAACGAGGAAAGCCATTCATTGCGTTGATAGTCATGCTGTTTCTCCCAAGCGTTCGGAAAGCGTCATCGGCAGTGAATCAAGCATTTCCCATGCCATCCTTGCGGGCTAGCCGGGTGGCATGGGCGTCCTGTTCGGCCTGTTCCCGCTTGTCTTCCAAACGGCGTTCTTCGCTGAGTGCCATTTCTTTGACTTTTTGCAGGCTTTTGCGGCGTTGCTGGCAGTCTTCCCAATACTGACGGGCCGCCAGCACGTCGCGTTCGTGACGCACAACGCTTTGGCGTTGGCCGTCGATGGCTTTGTCGAGTTTGTCGGAAAAGGCGCGGTATTCCAGCAGCTGGCTGACGTGCAGGCCCAGGCGCTGGCGCGCTATCAGTTTGTCGGCATATTCCAGTCGATAGTTTTGCAAATGACTTAGTTTCGCCTGCTGCTCGTGCAGGGTTTGCTGAACTCGGGCCAGGGCTTCCAACGCACTGCGCTCCTGCCGGTCATGCAGCGCGATGATGATGTTGAAACGGTCGGATTTTTTCATGCGCTGGCCAACAGTGCGTTCAATTGTTCCAGACTGCGGCCCATATCCACGGCCTCGTCCATGTCTTGTTGCAAAAACGCTTCGATGGCAGGTTGTTTGGCAATGGCTTTGTCTATGCGCGGGTCGGCGCCTGGCCGATAGGCACCGACGCTGATCAAATCCTTGTTTTGCTGGTAGGTGGAATACAGGCGCCGCAGTTCGCGTGCCTGGGCCATGTGTTCGCCCTCGGCGACGTCAGGCATGACCCGGCTGATCGAGGCTTCGATGTCGATCGCCGGATAGTGGCCGGATTCGGCCAATGCCCGTGATAACACGACATGGCCGTCGAGTACGCCACGGGCGGCATCAGCGATGGGGTCGTTGGTGTCGTCGCCTTCGGCCAGCACGGTGTAGAACGCCGTGATCGAGCCACCGCCCTGGTCGCCGTTACCGGCCCGCTCCACCAGTTGCGGCAGTTTGGCGAACACCGAGGGCGGGTAGCCCTTGGTGGCAGGCGGTTCGTCGATGGCCAGGGCGATTTCGCGATAGGCCTGGGCGTAGCGGGTCAAGGAATCCATCAGCAGCAGCACGTTGACGCCCTGGTCGCGAAAATACTCGGCGATGCTGGTGGCCAGCAGAGCGCCGTGAACGCGCATCAACGGGGTATCGTCGGCGGGCGATGCGACCACCACTGCCCGTTTCAGGCCGTCTTCGCCGAGTATCTTCAGCACGAATTCGTTGACTTCACGGCCACGTTCGCCGATCAACCCCACGACGACGATGTCCGCCGAGGTGAATTTGGTCATCATGCCCAGCAAAATGCTTTTGCCGACGCCGGTACCGGCAAACAAGCCCATGCGCTGACCACGACCGACGGTGAGCATCGCATTGATGGCGCGCACGCCAACATCCAGGCTTTCTCGTATCGGCTTGCGGCTGAGCGGGTTGATCGGCGTTCCGGCCAGCGAAACCCGGGTATCGGTATCCAGCGGGCCTTTGCCGTCCAGCGCTTGACCGGCACCGTTCAGCACCCGTCCCAGCAGGCCGAAACCGACACCGGCCAGGCTGTTCTTGCCCAGCGGGATGACTTTGCAGCCTGGCTCCAGGCCGTGGGTGTCGCCGGTTGGCATCAGGAACAAGCGCTTGCCGGAAAAACCGACGACTTCGGCACCGATCACCTTGCCGGAGGCAGTTTGCAGATGGCACAACGAGCCAATCGGCGCCCGGCAGCCTTCGGCTTCCAGGGTCAGGCCCACCATGCGGGTCAGCTTGCCTTCGACGATGAACGCCGGGGGCGAGGTCAGGCGCTGGCGATAAGGCTTGAGGCGTTCCAGCCAGAGCGGGGCGCGGTTGAATGGGGTGGTCATGCGCTAGCATCCTGTTGCCGGTCACCGCCCATGACGCTGGCGATCACCGCCGCGATGCGTTTTTCCAGGGTTGCGTCGATGCTGGACATGTCGGATTCGACCACGCAGCCGCCACGGGCAATCAGCGGGTTTTCGATGAGATGCCAGTTGGGCGCGTTGTCATCGAGATCAAGCGCGTGCCTGACCAGTTCGGCATCGTCGGGGTGCAGTTTGAGGCTGATGGTTTGCGAACCCAGCGGCAGGGCCTGAACCGCTTCGCGGATGACGGCGACGATCTGACCGGGATCGGTCTTGATTTCGCGGCGGATGATTTGCTTGGCAATGGCGATGACCAGTGCCAGCAGCTCGTTTTCGAGTTCGGCGTCGATCAGTTGCAGCGGCTGGTTCAGCGTCGTCAGTACGCTGGCCAGTTGCTCGGCCTGGGTTTGCAGCAAATGGCGGGCTTGGTCTTGGCCTTGCCGCTGGCCGTCGGTGTAACCTTGTTGGTGGCCTTCGTCGTAGCCTTGTTGCCGCCCTTGCTCGTAGCCTTGCTGGCGGCCTTGTTCGAAGGCTTCGTCGTAAGCCTGGCGCTGGGTGGCTTCGATGTCTTCGACGGTCAGCACCTGGGTGGCCTGGTGAACATCGACGTTTTCCGAACGCGGCGCTCCGAATTCCGGCAAGCCGGTCCAGGGGCTTACGGCCTGAAGTTCGTCGGCGGTGAATTTGGCCTTAGCGGAACTCATGCGGCCAGCTCATCAGACAAATTCATCGCCACCACCACCGCCCAGAGCAATCTCACCGGCATCGGCCAGACGTTTGGCAATCGACAGGATGTCTTTCTGCGCGGCTTCGACTTCGCTGAGGCGGGTTGGTGGCGCGGCTTCGAGGTCGTCGCGCAACATTTCGGCGGCACGGCGCGACATGTTGGCGAACACCTTGTCGCGCAAGCCACCATCGACGCCGCGCAGGGCAAGCAGCAGTTGATCGGTGGAGACTTCGCGCAGCAGGGTTTGAATGCCGCGATCGTCGACGTTGATGAGGTCGCCGAATATGAACATTTTGTCCTGGATGCGTTGCGCCAGGTCGGTATTGGCATCATTGATGTCCTGCATCATCGGTTCGCTGATGGCGCTTTCGATGAAGTTGAGGATGTTGGCTGCCGCATCGATACCGCCGATTTGCGACGATTTGACGCCATCGCTGCCGGTGAGCTGCTTTTCCATGATGTCGTCGAGTTCGCGCAGGGCCGCCGGTTGCACGCCTTCCAGGGTGGCGACGCGCATCAGGATATCGGAACGCATGCCCTGTGGCAGCAGGGTCAGTACGTTGGCCGCCTGGTCGGCATCGAGCAGCGACAGGATGATGGCGATGATCTGCGGGTGTTCGAGACGGATCAAGTCGGCAATCGAGCGGGTATCCATCCATTTGAGCTGTTCGATGCCCTTGCTGTTGGCACCGAGCAGGATGCGATCGATGATGCTGCCAGCCTTGTCGGCGCCCAAGGCATTGGTCAGCATATTGCGAATGTACTCGTCGGAATCCAGCCCCAGGCCGGTTTCGTTTTTGATCTCGACGATGAATTCTTCCAGCACTTCGTCGACCATTTCCGAGCGGATGGTGCCGAGCTGGGCCATGTTGGAGCCTATGGCCTGCACTTCTTTCGGCCCCATGTGTTTGAGTACCGCCGCCGCGCGTTCCTGGCCCACGGCCAGCAATAACAGTGAGGCCTTTTGCGAGCGTGACAGCGGGTTGGTGTTTTCAGCCATCGTCTTTTAACCAGGTTTTGATGACTTGGGCCACCAGTTTGGGGTCTTCGTCGATCAGTTTTTGTACATATTCCAGCCGCTTTTCGTAACTTTGCGGCGCTTCCAGCAGCAGCAGGTCTTCGACACCGGACGCCAGCGCAATCGCTTCGCTGGTGGTTTCGTTAATGGGAACAGCCATCGGCTTGCCGTTTTCGTCGAAGCGCACCACGCCGCCCATTGCTTCGGCTTGTCGGCGGGCGTCTTCCAGTGCCTTGAGTTTTTCGTCTTGCTCGTTCTTGCCGATCAGGGTGGCAAATACCGGGCGCAGCACGGCATACACCAGCAGCAGGATGACGGCAATGGCGATCAGGATTTTCAGGATTTCGCGAAACCAGGGTTTTTCGTAAATCGGTTCGGCAATGTCTTCCAGCGCTTCCGGTGCCTTGAAGGCCACATTGCTGACGGTGACCTGGTCGCCACGGCTGTTGTCGTAACCCACCGCTTGCTTGACCAGATCGCGTATCTGGTTGATGTCTTCCTGCGAATAAGGTTGCTGGGTCAGCCCGCTGGCTTGCATGATTTTCTTGTCATCGACCACGACGGCAATCGACAATCGCCGCAGGGCACCGGTGGCCGAGCGGGTGTGGGTGATGGTTTTGTCGAGTTCGAAGTTTCGGGTGGCGTCGCGGTTGGATGAACCGGTGTCGGTGCTGGCCTGTTTTTCCTGGCCGCTGGCCACCTCGGGTGCGACGCCAGTCGGCGGCGGCTGGTTGGACAGGGCGCCGGGTACGCCCTGGACTTTCGAGCTGGAATTGATCTCTTCATGGGTTTGTTCGCTGCGCAGTGCCGGCAGGTCGGGGTTGAACAATTCCTGGGTTTTTTCGGTGACGGTGAAATCGACATCGGCGGAAATCTGTGCCCGCATGCCGTCGTTGCCCACCAGGGGCGCCAGAATGTTTTCGATACGCTGGCGCAGATGCTCCTCGATGTTCTTTTTGTATTCGAACTGCTTGGCGCTCATCGACAGGTCTTCCGACGACTCCTTGCTGTTCAGCAAGCGACCTTTGTGATCGACGACAGTAACCTGACCGGCTTCCATCAAGGGTACGCTGGACGCCACCAGATGCACGATGGCTTCGACCTGCTCCTTCTCCAGGGTACGGCCCTGATACAGCTCGACCACCACCGAGGCGCTGGGTTTTTTGCGTTCGCGCACGAATACCGATTGCACCGGTAGCGCCAGCAGCACCTTGGCCGATTTGACGTTGTGTATGCTTTGGATGGTCAATGCGATTTCGCCTTCCAGCGCCCGCTGAAACCGCATGGATTCAACGCTTTTGCTGGTGCCGAAGCCGTTGTCCTTGTCCAGCATCTCGTAGCCCTGGCTGTTGCTGCGCGGCAGGCCCTGGGTTGCCAGTTTGAGTTTCAGATCGCGGGCGGAACCGGCAGGCACCATGATGGCGCCGGTGTTGGGTTCCACCTGATATTTGACACCTTGTTTGTCGAGTGCAGCAATGATTTCGGCGGCATCTTTCTCGGCAATGGCGGAAAACAGCAGGTCGTAATCCGGCGTTTGCGCCCACAACACGACGGCGATGGCGATGGCGACGCTGGCCGCCAGGGCGAGAACGACGCCAAATTGACGCGCAGCCGACAGCGTCAACAGCGCTTTCATCAGCGGATGGCGGTTGCCATCCGGCTCGACGCGGGTGGCTTGTGACTCGATCGGTAGGTGGGTGTCCAGTTCGCTCATGACTCAGGCAGTTTAGTGGGTCTACAACGGCATACTCATGACGTCCTTGTAAGCATCGACCAGCCGGTTGCGTACCTGCACCATGGCCTGAAAGCCGACACTGGATTTTTGCGAGGCAATCATCACTTCGGCCAGGCTGACATCGGATGCGCCGGTTTCGAAAGCTTTTTGCAACCGGCTGGAGGTTTGTTGTGCCTGGTTGACGGTGTCGATCGATTGCTTCAGCAATGCGGCAAAACCGTTGTCACTGCCAGAAATAGCGGCTGGCTTGCTGCTGGTTTCGATGGACATGGCCCGCATTTGCGCGAGCACCTGGTTGATTTGCATGTCTGACATTTTGCTGACTCTCTGGCAAGGTTTGACGAGGCTTAACAGACTTTAAGCATTTTTCGGGCCAGTTGGGGCGAAGTGCGTTTCTTGTTTCTCGTTCCCACGCTCGGCGTGGGAATGCATACGGGCGCTGCATGAGGGGTTTCTCGTTCTCACGCTCCGCGTGGGAATGCATACGGGGCTGCATGAGGGGTATGTCTGCGTAGAACGGTCGGTATGGATTCCCACGGAGACCGTGGGAACCAGAACCTGTCTGCGTAGAGCGGTTTCTCGTTCCCACGCTCGGCGTGGGAATGCATACGGGCGCTGCATGAGGGGTATGTCTGCGTAGAGCGGTCGGTATGGGTTCCCACGGAGACCGTGGGAACCAGAAGCAAGGGGGTTTCTCATTCCCACGCTCCGCGTGGGAATGCATACGGGCGCAATCGGCGCCAGAAATCCGACACTGAAAGGTAAGGCGGCGGGTTTCTGCCGTCAGGCGGAATCGGTCTTGCGCAGTTTCTCGACCAAAGTGGTGCGACGCATGTTGAGCAGTTTTGCGGCATGGGCAACCACGCCATTGCATTCTTCCAGAGCCTGGCGGATCAATTCGTTTTCCAGTTCGGCGAGATACTCTTTCAAGTCGATACCCTGTTCCGGTAGCTGAACGGCGGCGCTAGGCATCAGAGGCATGGCGAAGCTATTGCCCGGCATCGGGTCGGCGGCATCGTTTGGTTTTGATTCTGGTTCGGCATCGTTCCAGGCGATTTCAGGCAGGATTTTGGCCTCGTAATGCTGAAATTTCTCTGGAAGGTCGGCTTTGTCGACGATGCCTTCGGGGTGGGTGATGGTCAGGCGTTCGATCAGATTCGACAATTCGCGCACATTGCCCGGCCAGTCGTGCTGACACAGGCTGGCAATGGCTTCCCGGCTCAGGCGCACGCTGCCTCGGTTGTTGGCCTGCATGCGGGCGACAAGATCGTCTATCAGGTAGGGAATGTCCTCGGCGCGTTCGCGCAAGGCCGGTACTTCGATGGGGAAGACGTTGAGCCGGTAGTACAAGTCTTCGCGGAAGCGTTTTTCGGCAATTTCCTGTTCCAGATGACGGTGGGTGGCGGCGACGATGCGGACATCGCATTGAATGGTTTTGTTGCTGCCGACACGTTCGAAGCATCTTTCCTGCAAGACCCGCAGCAGTTTGACCTGCATCGGCAGCGGCATGTCGCCAATTTCGTCGAGAAACAGCGTGCCGCCTTCGGCCAGTTCGAACCGGCCCTGACGCGAGGTCAGGGCGCCGGTGAATGCGCCTTTTTCGTGGCCGAACAACTCGCTTTCCAGCAGTTCGCCGGGGATGGCACCGCAGTTGACCGGCACGAAGGCTTTGTCGCGACGTGTCGATGCCCGGTGCAAAGCCTGGGCCACCACTTCCTTGCCGGTGCCGGATTCGCCCAGTATCAGCACGGTGGCATCGGATTTGGCAACCTGATCGATCAGATTGCGGGTTGTTTGAATGGCTTTGCTGCGCCCGGCCAGGCCTTTGTGGCTGGTGGTGCGCCTGGGCTGCGGGCGTTGCCGCGTCAGGCTGTGCAGAGTTTCCTGCCATTGGCTGTGTACCGTGGGCCAGGGCAGAATTCTGGCGACTTTCTGTTCGGTTGCGCTGGAGACCGGCGCGGCATCCTGACTTGTCAGCAATACCACCGGTATGCCCGGTGCCCGTTCGTCGAGCAGTGTCAGCAGGCTGAATTGGCGCTCGCTGCCTGTGCCGACCAGTATCAGGTCGAATGCATCGTCGTCCGTCAGCCGGTTTTCGCTTTCGCCGCTGGATACCGTGGTTACGGCGTATTCGAGAAACGCAAGTACCGTTTCGATTTGTTTCGCCCGTTCGGTTTGATCGTCGATGAGCAAAATGTTGTGAAAATCCATAAATGCAAGGGTTGCAGGGCGGGAGGAATCGGATCAGAGACGGTTTTCAAGTTAAGCATCGAATAACCCGTCTGTCAAAATGCTACGCCTATCAATTCGTTGCCAGCGAAAGCTAAGGTTGTACCTGATTTTTTGCTGTTGAAGCATGGCCTTAATAACGGCTTAATGACTTGACAAAATTTTGCTGGCAGTGAAACTAACGGCCACTCTGGCAACCTTGAGCCTTCATTTTGAACGACATTCCCCTAGGTATTCTGTTTGGAATACTGGCTGCGTTACTCCTGCTATCGGCTTTTTTCTCCGGCTCGGAAACAGCCTTGATGACGTTGAATCGTTATCGCTTGCAGCATCTGGTCAAACGCAAACATCGCGGCGCCATCAAGGCCCATGAGTTGCTCAAACGGCCCGACCGCTTGATTGGCCTGATTCTGCTGGGTAACAATTTTGCCAACATCCTGGCGTCGTCGATTGCCACCCTGATTGCGATCCGCATTGGCGGCAACGAGGCCATTGCAACCGCCACCGGACTTTTGACCTTCGTCGTACTGATTTTTGCCGAAGTCATGCCCAAAACGCTGGGCGCCCTGCGACCGGAAACGCTGGCATTCGTCTCGGCCTGGATTTACATCCCGCTAATGAAGCTGTTTTATCCGGTGGTTTGGGGGGTGAACCTGATAACCCACATCCTGCTCTGGCCTTTTGGCGTCAATGCCCGCAAAGATAAAGTCGGCGCTATCGATAAGGACGAACTGAAAAGCATCGTGTCGGATGCCGAACATATCCTGCCGACGCGCTATCAGAAAATGCTGTTGAGCATTCTGGATCTGGAGTCGGCGACGGTCGAAGATGTGATGACGCAGCGCAATGACATCGTCGGCATCGATCTTGAAGACGACATCGAGGACATTGCCGAGCAGTTGCGCCACAACCCGCATACCCGTTTGCCGGTCTACAAAAAGCATATCGACCGCGTTATCGGTTTTTTGCATATCCGCTCGGTGTTGTCGAGCATCAACGAGCCGAGTTTCCACAAGCAATTCATCACCGAAAACCTCATCAAGCCCTTCTTCATTCCGGCCAACACCTCCATTCACAAGCAGATGCAGATTTTCAAGGCCGAAAAACAGCGGATCGGCCTGGTGGTTGATGAGTATGGCGATGTGCAGGGGCTGGTGACGCTGGACGACTTGTTGCAGGCGATCGTCGGCGAGCTGATCGCCGAAGAACCCGACATCAAAAAGCAAAGCGATGGCAGTTATCTGGTCGATGCCAGTGTGACGGTGCGGGAACTCAACCGGGTCACCCACTGGGATTTACCGACCGAAGGCCCGAAAACCCTGAACGGTCTCATCATCGAATACATGGAAACCATCCCCGACCCCGGGGTTAGCATCAAGCTGCATGGCCATGTCGTCGAAATCATCCAGTGCGACGACAACACGGTCAGGATGGTGTGTTTTCATCCCGATCACTAAATCAACTTATTGAATCACATTGAATTTTTAGCCATAGGGCTGGGTTGCCTTGCGAGTTATTTGATCATTGCCTACCCGCATCGGGTTGGCCTCATGAACAAAATTGCCTAGAATCACCCGTTCCATGAATGATCCAATGTGACCCTTGTGAAGAACAAACTGCTCAAAACGGCGCTGCTGGCTGCCTGTGCCATTGCCGGTGCCAGCGCCAGTTATGGCTTGATTCCACGCACGATCGACGACTTCCGCACCAAACAACACGACGAACTGATTTCATCCAAGGTCAACCAGTACACCCATTACCGGGCACCGGTGGCCGAACCGCAAGGCGATTATTCGCAAGACCTGGAACACACGGTCAGAGCCGGGGAAAATCTGTCCACCATTTTTTCCGACCTCAACCTCAGCCGCGAAGACTTGCACAAAATCGTCAACAGCAATTCGACGGGCAAACAGTTCGCTGCGATGGAACCCGGCCAGGATGTGGTGGCCACCATCAACGCCGACGGCGAACTCGAACAGCTCACCTACGCCAAAAACCCGTTCGAAACCCTGGTTGCCACCCGCAACGATAGCGGCTTCGATGTCAGGCTGCTCAGCAAGAAGATCGATTACCAGATCAGCAGCAGCCAGGCAGTCATTCACGCCTCGCTATTCGAAGACGGCATCGCGGCCGGATTATCGGAAAAAATCATTCTCGAACTGGCCGACATTTTCGCTTGGGACATCGATTTTGCCCTGAATTTACAGGAAGGCGACCGCTTCACCGTGGTGTACGAAACATTGCTGGTCGATGGCAAGGCATTCGATACCGGCGACATTTTGGCGGCGGAATTCGTCAATCAGGGCAAAACGTACACTGCCGTCCGCTTTAGCGATGGCCAGGGGCAAACCGGCTACTACACGCCCAACGGCGTCAGCCTGCGCAAAGCCTTTCTGCAAACGCCGATGGACTTCGCCCGCATCAGCTCGCATTTCAATTTGCATCGCCACCACCCCATCCTCAACACCCTGCGCGCCCATAAAGGGGTGGATTACGCCGCCTCGATCGGCACCCCGGTAAAAACCACCGGCGACGGCAAAATCGTTTTTCGTGGCAGCAAAAGCGGCTACGGCAATGTCGTCGAAGTGCAGCACGGGCCGAAATACAGCACGCTCTACGCTCACCTGTCCGGCTTCAAACGCGGTCAGGCGCTCGGCAGCCCGGTGAAACAGGGCGAAGTCATAGGCTACGTCGGCAAAACCGGCCTGGCTACCGGGCCGCACTTGCACTACGAGTTCCGCATCGACGGCAAGCACGTCAACCCGCTGACCGCCGATCTGCCGCGCTCACTGCCGATGGACGCCGCCTTCATGGCCCGCTTCAAAACCCAGACCCAGCCATTGCTGGCACGGCTGGAGCAGGTTAAGGGTGAGGCCATTGTCGCCCGCAACTGATACCCGCCGTGAGTTGTACATAGGCTTGATGTCGGGCACCAGCGTCGATGGTATCGACGCTGCCTTGGTTGATTTCGGCAACGATCATATTCGACAGGTCGATTTTCATTACCTGCCCTTCCCTGCCGAGCTGCGTCAGCAGATACTCGACATCCGCGAACCCGGCCAGCCGCTAACACTGATCGAACTGGGGCAACTCGATACCCAGCTGGGCAAGCTGTTCGCTGATGCTGCGCAGGCGTTGATCGAACACAATCCGCTCTACAGACAAGACATCCGCGCCATAGGCAGCCATGGCCAGACGGTTTGCCACGCACCTTTTGGCGACCAGCCTTTTTCGATGCAAATCGGCGACCCCAACCAGATCGCACAGCGCACCGGCATTGTCACGGTTGCCGATTTCCGCAGGCGCGACATCGCAGCGGGCGGACAGGGTGCGCCGCTGGTACCGGCATTCCATCAGGCCGTGTTTGGCGCAGGCGATGAGCAGATTCGAACCATCGTCAATATCGGCGGCATTGCCAACATCACGGTACTCGACGGCCAGACCATCCTGGGATTCGATACCGGCCCGGGCAATACGCTGATCGATGCCTGGTATCGAAAACATCATGACGATGCTTTTGACCACGATGGCCACTGGGGCAGACAAGGCCACGTCATCGACACCTTGCTCGAACACCTGCTGACCGACCCGTATTTTCAGCAAACTCCGCCCAAAAGCACCGGCACCGAATACTTTTCCCTGGCCTGGCTGCTGGCGAAACTAGCCCTGTTCGACGGTCTTGCTCCGCAGGATATACAGGCCACGCTGCATCAACTGACGGCCATCACCATCGCCCATGACATCGAACGCCATGCGGCGGCAAGTGCTGAAGTCGTTTTGTGTGGCGGCGGTGCCCATAACGGCTTGCTGAAAACACAGCTTGCCAGTCATCTGCAATGCCCGGTCGTCACCAGCGAGCACTACGGCGTTCACCCCGATCAGGTCGAAGCCATGGCCTTCGCCTGGCTGGCCCGGCAAACGCTAAACCAAAAACCCGGCAATGTTTGCCAAGTTACCGGTGCGCAAAGCCCTGTCGTTGTGGGCGGGGTTTATCCAGGCAGTCTGTGATTTGTGGAGATGCACGTTCCTACGCTCCGAGAGGGAACGATAACGCTGTGATGAGGATGAGGGCTGGACTGCGTAGAAAAGCCGGTATGGGTTCCCACGGAGACCGTGGGAACCAGAAAGGTTTATCCAGGCAGTCTGTGATGCTCTCGTTCCCACGCTCTGCGTGGGAATGCAGACCGGCACGCTCAGGGAGCGAGAATATGAGCGTGAAAGAGGTTTATCCAGGCAGTCTGTGATGGTCTCATTCCCACGCTCTGCGTGGGAATGCAGATGAGCAACATTACTTGACGAAACAGGCTTTTTCGGCAGCGGCCTCGACTTCTTTCAGACTGGCTTTCAAGTCTTTGGCGTGTTTGGGGTCGCGAAATGCGGCACCCGCTTCGCCTGGTGTTTTTTGCATTTGCGAGAAGGTGCGGGCGGCTTCGAATTCCTCGAATGTCAGTTGCTCGGCGATTTTGTCGATTTTGCAGCCGCAAGCGTACTGGTTGACGAAATTCAAGCCACCATGTTTGGCAATACATTCCAGTACGTATTCGACGCGCTCGCGGGTGGGGTAATCGTGACGCACGACGGCCGTCTCTGCCCCGCTTTCGGCTTGAGTATCATTGTTGTCGGCAGTGGTGGCACAGCCCGTAACAAGGGCAAGAATTAGCGGAAATAGCGCAGTGTTTTTCATGGTGTTTTCGTAGCGTTTTCGTAGAAGGGTGAATGAAACCTTATCGTTCGGCGGCCAACATGGCGGCCATTTTCAACAGGGGCATCAATATGAGCGGAAGCTTATCATCATGATCGAGCGAAACAAAGTCAGTGGCGTGGTGCTGGCCGGCGGGCGGGGACGTCGAATGGACGGCGCGGACAAAGGCCTGGTCATGTTGAATGGACGGCCTTTGGTGCGTTACGCAATCGATGCCTTGGTACCGCTGGTTGACGAACTGTTCATCAGCGCCAATCGCAATCGCCTGGATTATCAGGGCTTTGGTTATCCGGTCATCGATGACGGCAATGACGATTTCGACGGCCCGCTGGCCGGTATTCTGGCAGCGCTGCAAATGACTCAAGCGGAGTATCTGCTGGTCGTACCCTGCGATTCGCCGCTATTGACCAAAGTGCATTTGCAGCGCCTGTTGAATGTACTGGACGAACAAAACACAATTGCAGTTGCCTTCGACGGCGAACGCCTGCACCCTGTCATTCTGGCGCTGAAAACCGGGATAAAGGACGATCTGGCGGCTTATCTGGCTTCAGGCGAGCGCAAGTTACAACGCTGGATCGAGCGTCATGCGTTCATTCGTGTCGATTTTTCCGACGTGGCACCGGCTTTTACCAACATCAATTCGGCTGCGGAATTGGCTGCGCTCGAACAGTAACGCAATGCTCAAGCCAGCCTGCGAATGCCAACGAATTTGTTTTGCTCGGTCAGCTCCATTTCGAAATAACCGTGTATGCCGCTGATGTCGAGGTAGCGATGGATGTTGGCAACAGGAAACTCGATGCGTCGACCATCGTCGGCTGTGGTCACGACGGTCTTCGCTATCCCCTGATAGACCGCAAGGTATTGAACATAACCTAGGTCGAGACGAAAGCGGATGAACTGATGCGGAGCCATAAGCGATCGCGCCGACACAGGTCGGCGCGATCAGACGGGCAATGAATCAAGGGTTAACGCATGCTTTCCAACGCAGCAATACGTTCTTCAAGCGGCGGATGGCTCATGAAAAAGCGTTTTACACCGCCGCCATTGATGCCGAATGCAGCCAGTTCACCCGGCAATTGCGGCTGCTCGTGCGCACGTTGCAAGGCGCGCAGTGCCGAAATCATTTTCTGACGACTGGCCAGTTGCGCACCACCGGCATCGGCCCGGTATTCGCGGTAACGCGAGAACCACATGACCAGCATCGATGCCAGGATGGACAGCGCGATTTGCGCGATCATCTGCACGATGAAATAAGCCGGGCCACGGCCCTCTTCGGTTTTGAAAACAAGGCGGTCGACGAAATGGCCGATCACCGTTGCGAGGAAGTAGACGAAGGTGTTGACCACGCCCTGCATCAACGCCATGGTCACCATGTCGCCGTTGGCGACGTGACTGATTTCATGGCCGAGTACTGCTTCCACCTCGTCGGCACTCATGTTGCGCAGCAGGCCGGTACTGACGGCCACCAAAGCATTGTTGCGACTGGCACCGGTGGCAAAGGCATTGGGTTCCGGTGTATCGAAAATGCCAACTTCAGGCATACCGATACCGGCTTGTCGGGCCTGCCGGGCAACGACGCTGACCAGCCATTGTTCGGTCTGGTTTTGCGGGTGCTCGATCACCTGTACACCCATCGCACGTTTGGCCGACCATTTCGACATGAACAGCGAAATGATGGAACCGGTCATGCCGATGACGGCCGACATCAGCAGCAATGCCTCCAGGTTCAGGTTGACACCGCTGGCATCGAGCGTGCCTTTCAGTCCCAGCACATTGAACAGAATGCCGATGACTATCATGATCGCCACGTTGGTGGCCAGGAACAAAAGTATTCTCATCATGGGATTGATCCTTTGATATGAAGTTTTAAGGAAGTTATGCGGGGATAAATGGGGTACGAGCGATTAAATTCAAGACCTTCGAGTGTTACCATGCGCGAAAAGTTTAACCCTTATCGTTTAAGAGGTTGGGAAAATGAACATCGTCAAATCCTTGCTGCTGTTACTTGCTATTTCACCCGTTTGTTTTGCCACCAAACCCGAACACGAAGCCGTGCTCAAGCAGCTACGATTGCCGCACGGCTTCAAAATTTCCATCTTCGCCGACACGGTGCCCGGTGCCCGGCAAATGGCGTTGGGCGAAGACGGTACGGTTTACGTCGGCAGTCGTGAAAGCAAGGTTTACGCCTTACGCGACGCCAACAACGACGGTTACGCCGAGGAAACCTACAAACTGGCCGAAGGGCTTTATTTGCCTAATGGTGTGGCTTTCCGGTCGGGCGCGTTGTATGTGGCTGAAATCAATCGCATCATCCGTTTTAATGAAATTGGCAAGCAGCTGGCCAATCCACCCGTTTTCGAAGTCATTTACGACAAGCTGCCATCCGAACGCCATCATGGCTGGAAGTATCTGCGCTTCGGGCCGGACGGCAAGCTTTACAGCGGTGTCGGTGCGCCCTGCAATGTCTGCAAGGTCGATGATGAACGCTATGCCAATTTGTTTCGCCTGAACCCCGATGGTTCCGAGTTCGAAATCATTGCCCGTGGAGTGCGCAACACCGTGGGCTTTGATTGGCAACCGGGGACGCGGCATCTGTTTTTCAATGACAACGGTCGTGACAATTTAGGTGATGATGTGCCGCCTGATGAATTGAACAAATGGACGGGCCGGGTACAGCATTACGGTTTTCCCTATTGTCATGCCGAAAACATTCCCGACCCCGAATTCGGTGCCCTGAAAAAATGCTTCCAAACCAAGGCACCAGCCTGGGAATACAAAGCCCATGTTGCCCCGCTGGGCATGCGTTTTTACACCGGGCCACAATTCCCTGATGATTATTTCCAGCAATTATTCGTCGCGCTACATGGCTCGTGGAACCGGTCCAAACCGCAGGGCTATGAAGTAATCATGGTGCGCTTCAGTAATCGCGAACCCATCGGTGAAAAACCGTTCATTTCGGGATGGCTAACACCAGAGGGCGTGGTACTGGGGCGCCCGGTCGATGTACTGCAAACCCTGGACGGCAGTTTGTTGATTAGCGACGACAAGCTCGGTGTCATTTACAAAGTCGAGTACGGACGGTGAACGAGCGACAGTTTCGCATTCTTGCGCAAGACACCGTTTACGAAGGTTTCTTTCGTCTCGACCGCTACACTCTGAGCCACACCTTGTACCGTGGTGGCTGGAGTAAGCCCATCGTTCGCGAACTGTTCCGTCGCGGCAGCTGTGTTGCCGTGCTGCTCTACGACCCCGACCGCGACGAAGTGGTATTGATCGAACAATTCCGCGTGGGTGCAATACAACAGCCACAACGCGCCTGGTTGATTGAAATCGTCGCCGGTGCCGTCGAGGAAGGCGAAACAGCCGCTGACGTGGCGTATCGCGAAGCTTTGGAAGAAGCCGGTTGCCAGATTCTCGACCTGATCGAAATCCGCCAGTTTTACACCACACCGGGCGGCAGTGCCGAACGCATCACCTTGTTCTGCGGCCGGGTGGACAGCGCCCAGGCTGGCGGCATTCACGGTTTGGCAGAAGAAGACGAAGACATCCGCGTCAGTGCCGTGCCATTCGGCCAGGTTTTGCAGATGCTGGAATCGGGCGCCATCGAATCCGCCATTCCTATCATCGCGATTCAGTGGCTTTATATGCACCGGGACGAATTGAGGGTGCGCTGGCACCAAACTTGAACGACAAGTCACAAAAATCATTGAAATGCAAGGAATGTTTATGCTGGACGCTCTCCCCTCGTTACCACTGGTACCTACTGCCCGCCATCTCCGACACTAGGCCAATTCTATGTCGGCTATTGATTTTTCCAAGCGTCGGTTCGCCGCTATCGACTTATTCCCTGTGGCTGGCGCCCTGCTGACTTCATTGATGATCGCGGCACTCGGACTGGCCTCTCTTCGTGTTGATTCCGCTCTCCAGGCCTCCACATCGGCCCTGTTGGTTGCAGTCTTGTTTTTGATGCGTCAAGCCAGTGGCCGGGATTTCGTTCGCGTCGTATTCCTGCTGGTCAGCTTTTTCATCGCGGTACGTTATTTCAGCTGGCGCGTTCAATTCAGTCTGCGTTACGAAGGCTTGCCCAATTTTCTGGCCGCATTGCTACTGTTCGCGGCCGAGTGCCACGGCTTCATGATGTTTACGCTGACGGCGTTTATCAATATCAGGCCCTTGCAGCGGCGTAGCGAACCCTTACCCCATAATCGAACCCTGTGGCCCAGTGTCGATATTGTGATTCCAACTTACGACGAACCCGTGGAATTGGTAAAAATCACCATGGCGGCGGCAGCGCAAATCGACTACCCGCGCAATAAATTACGGATTTATTTACTCGATGACGGTGCTACGCAGGCCAAGCTCTGTTCCGAATCGATGATTGTCCGACAGACGGCCTTGAAACGGCGCAAGGATTTTCAGGCCTTGTGCGCACAAATGGGTATGACGTATTTAAGCCGTTCGGATAATCGTCGCGCCAAAGCCGGCAATCTCAACGCCGCATTGGCACACATCGCCTCCGAACTGATTCTGGTGCTGGACGCCGATCATGCACCGGCCCGTGACATCCTGCTCAAAACTGCGGGCGCTTTTGTTGCCGACGATCGCCTGTTTCTAGTGCAAACCCCGCATTTTTTCGTCAATCCTGACCCGGTCGAGCGCAACCTGTCGCTGTTCAACCGCATGCCCTCTGAAAGCGCGATGTTTTACGGCGCCATTCAGAAAGGCCTGGATTTTTGGCAAGCCTCGTTTTTTTGCGGATCAGCCGCCGTACTGCGCCGCAAGGCCATCGATGATCTCGGCGGCTTCGAAGGCCGGAGTATCACGGAAGATTCCGAAACCGCCTTGCTGCTTCATGCCCGCGGCTGGCGTTCACACTACCTGATGCAGCCGCTGGTAGCGGGCTTGAATCCCGAGACCTTCACCAGCTTCATGACTCAGCGCATGCGCTGGGCGCAGGGTATGGTGCAGAACTTCATTTTTCACAATCCCTTGCTCACCCGGGGGCTAAACTGGTACCAGCGTCTGGCTTACCTGTCCAGCATGGCATTCTGGTTTTTTCCTTTCGCGCGAGTGATCTTTTTAATATCCCCCGGATTTTTCCTGTTTTTCGACATGAAAATCTACAACGCCAATTTCGATGAATTGCTGACTTATACATTGCCTTATCTGGCAACGACCATCCTGATGACCCATTTTCTGTTCGGCAAAGTCCGCTGGGCACTGGTGTCGGAAATTTACGAAACCTTGCAGTCCTTGTTTTCGATCCGTGCGGTCTGGGCGGTTTTGCGCAACCCCGACCAGCCTACCTTCAAAGTGACGCCTAAAGCAGAAACACTGGACAAAGTATTCATCTCACCGCTGGCCCTGCCTTTTTACTGGACTCTGGCACTGACTGCCGGGGCTATCATCGCGGGCGGAGTGCGCTGGTTTCACGACCCGGAACACAGGGAGCTGATTGCCATCACCCTGGCATGGGCCGCGTTCAATTTTTTCATCGTCATGTCGGCCTTGGGCGCCTTGCTGGAGCAGCGGCAACGGCGGCTAACCCCCCGTATACCGGTAAAAATCGGTGCAACCTGGTGCCGGGAAAATGCGAAAGGTGATGTTCTGCATCAATGGCCGGTGGTAATCCGCGATTTATCGATGGGGGGCAGCAATGTGTTCACTAAGCAGGCCATTCCACCGGCAAGTAACAAGGCAGTGGATTACCTCGACGTCATCGATCCCTCGGGCCAGGTGGAGCGATACCGCATCAAGCAAGTAACCAGACACACATTGAACGACGGCTTTTCGTTGGGTATCAAGCTTTGCTATACCAATCTGGAAGAATTTTCCAGAATTGTGCGTTTGATTTATGGCGACAGTGAACGCTGGATGAATATGCAGTTCGTGCTTGGCACAGACCCTGGCCTGCTGAAAACCGTTGCCTTTGTCGTCAGGAGTGGCGCGGCTCATGGCATACACCACTTCGAACGCTTGTTGAAACTCACTTTTGGACGAAATTCGTATGACACTCAAGTTTAGAAATACTGGTTTTCGCCTGTTTGCGCTGCTGTTGTTGGCGTGCAGCCCAGGGTTTTCATCCACCGCGCAGGCCAATAGCAGAACCATAACGCTGGATAGCCTGACTGCACGCCCAGACCCCGCCGTAATCCGGAATGCTGAAGGCTTTTATAGCCTGAGTTTTCCGGTATCGGACAGAGAAAAACCGCTAGGTGCCATGCTGGATTTGCACTTGATCAACTCCAATGCGCTCAAGGCCAACCGGTCGCAGCTCGTCGTTTACCTGAATGGCATGGTATTGGGCCAGATCAGGCTGGATCCGGCCAACAATGCCACAATGGCGCGATTCAAAATCGACGATGCCTTTCTCAGAGCAGGCTACAACAATCTGTCGTTCAAGGTGGCCCAACATTACACCGACAACGAGTGCGAGAACTGGGGGGCGCCAGAATTATGGACACAACTGGATTTGACGCGATCGTCATTGACGCTGGAATACGAAGCGTTGCCGGTTCGGGAAAACCTGGCGGATCTGGATCGCTTGATAAACGACCGCGTCGGTGAGTTTTCGCTAACGCTGATTCGTGGCCACAATCAGGTCAGCGATGATTATCTGTATTGGGGCAGCGTGATTGCACAAGGCATCAAATCCCGCTTGAACTATGTCCCTATGCATCTGGCTGAATACTACCAACCACCTTTGGATAGCAAGACTGCCGATCATTTCGGCATCGACCCCAAGCAGTTGAATGGCGACGCGATCATCGTGGGTACGCAATCCGAGATTCGTCACCTGCTACCTGAACCAGTGGCAGCGGCTGTGACCGGGCCTTACCTGGGATTATTTCGGCAAGAACTCAGCCCGGATCGATTCATTCTGGTAATCGCGGGCCGGGATGCGTCCGAGGTCAGCCGAGCTGTCAAGGCTTTTGCCTTGATAGGGGCTTTGGCTGTCGATTCGCGTGAAACCGTGATTCGCGACCTTGCCTACCCCTTGTCACCGGCGCTTGCCAAACCATCGGTAATGTTCGGACACGCCTATCCACTGTCGGCTCTGGGCTTCAAGACGGCACGTCTGGCGCTCGACGCACCAAGGGCGGAGTGGCTGTTCGATTTACCGGCAGACTTTTACAGTACAGACGACACCACGGTCGGCTTTAACCTCGATATAGCCTACAGCGCCGCCATGCGCAGCGATTCGAGTATTCAAATCCGTTTGAACGACGTGCTGGTGAGTTCGGTACAACTCAGAGATGAAAGCGGCGCCCATTATCAAAATTACCGTATCGATGTGCCGCTACGCAGCTTCAAACCCGGACAGAACCGTTTGACCTTCGATGCCGTATTGACACCACTGTACGCAGGCGAATGTTTATTGCCGCAGCGCAATCATCTGGCAGCCTACCTGTCGGATCGATCGATCGTCAGCTTTCCCGAGGTTGCCAAGGTGGTATCACTGCCAGACCTGGCACTTCAGCAAGCAACAGGTTTTCCTTGGGTCGATAACGCCACTGCACAGCAATCTGCCTTTCATTTGCTCGACCCATCGAGCGATTCCATCGTCGCGCTATGGTCGTTCATCGCCGAATTGGCGGCTCACCGCCAAACACAAATTCTGGATTTGACCATAGACCAAGGCAGTTACCAGGCCGGAAAACATGACGTGTTCATCGGCAAACTGACGCCGAGTGACGCCCAGCAAAAGCTGGCAGGTGCGCCCGTCGTGGTCGACGGTTGGTATCAAATCGCATCGCCGCATCGCCAGACACATACCCCAACCTTGACCGGTTTTTTCGAATGGCTGGAACGCATTCTGTTCAGCCCGGACGCCCTGCCGCAAGCCAGCACGATTCGAGACGACAATGCGCTGATACTGCAAACGGCCAACTGGGGTAAACACTTTGTCATGACCTCGTACTTCAAGCCCGATAGCGAGGACAAATTGGCCCTGGCCATTTTGACCAGTCCAGGCAATGACCTGACCAAAGGGCTGGAGGTTCTCGATCGTCAACTGGGTGCGCTTGTAGCGGGCGATACCGTCATCTGGGATTCGGAGGGACGGCTTCAGGCGACGCGCTATCGAGACCCCAAAGTCATCGGCCATGACAATGCCAAAATGACCTGGATCATGCATTTTTCCCGTCATCCCTGGCATTGGCTGGCCTTCATCGTTGTCGTACTGGGCCTGTCATCGTGGCTGATCCACCGCGTGTTGTCGGCCTATCAAAAACGCCACCACGCATGATGCGCCTGAGTCTTTTAGGCTGGTTGTTGATGGTCATACTCGGCTGCCAAAGGCCACTATCCGTCGATACCGGGCCGGATTGGCAACTTTACAAACAGCGTTTTCTGGAAGCGGATGGCCGCATCAAAGACACGGGCAATGCCAATGTCTCGCATTCGGAAGGCCAGGGTTACGGGCTGTTGCTTGCGCTGGTGCATGATGATCGCGACAGCTTCGCGCGTATCTGGCGGTGGACACATGTCAACCTGCAGGTGCGTACCGACAAATTGCTGATGTGGCGGCGGCAACCGGGGGTTGAACTGGCGCAGGAAGACCCTAACAATGCCACCGATGGCGATTTGCTGATTGCATGGGCTTTGCTCGAAGCCGCCGAACGCTGGCAGATGCCGAATTACCGCACCGAAGCCATGGCCATTGTGGCCGACATCAAACGTAAACTGATCTCGACATGGCAAGACCAGCGTATTTTGCTGCCGGGTGAGGTTGGCTTCGTGAACGATAACGGAGTGACAGTCAACCCGTCCTACTGGGTGTTTCCAGCCTTGAAAGCAATAGCTGCCGCCGATGACGATGCCGTCTGGCCTGCATTGATCGCCTCGGGCAAGACACTGGTACACCAGGCCCGCTTCGGCCACTGGCAGCTGCCGCCGGATTGGCTGCTGTTGGCAGCCGATGGCAGCCAGCAGCCCGCCAAGACGGCGCGATTTGGTTATGACGCAATTCGGCTGCCGCTGTACTGGCTGATGGCAGGCAACGACAGTGCTGTGCTGGATAACTTTCGGCGGTACTGGGCACATTACCAGCCATTCACTCCATCGTGGATCGCGCTGAACGAACACGTAATGGACGCCTGGGGTGGCAATGTCGGCATCATCGCGGTCAAATCACTGGTCATGGACGAGGATTCCGGCCTGCCCATGCTCGATGTACAAACCGATTACTATGCGGCGTCGTTACTGTTGCTATCCAAGGTTGTTTTTCACCAAGGGCATTTGTTGCCATGAAAACCCGACTTCTGTTGCTGATGCTATGGCCGGTGGCGGCAACGGCAAAAATCATCGCCATTGAACAACGACCAACGAACGAACCGCCCGGTATTGCTGCAATACATGGCGAGCCGCAGCAACCCGATGAAAGCCTGTTGTGGAATTTGTTGCATCAGCAGCAGTTCGATGAGCTTGAACGGCAAATCGCGCAACTGACCGTGCGTTATCCGAACTGGCGTGTACCTGCCGAATTGCAGCGACCCACGCCGACAGCCCCCAGAACGCCACGCCGGAAGAAGCCACAAGTTTCCGCCTGCAACCGTTTGCCGCAGCGATGGCAACACGCTGAAACCGCCTTGCGGCAAAGCGAGCGTACGACCGCTGTTGCCGAGTATCGAAGCATCGTGACGCATTGCAATGACGACGCAGTGCAGGCCACCTTGCAAAAAGCCGCATTCCTGCTCGATGACGCCGAATTCGATCAGTTGCTCGATGATGCCGTATTGCGGCTTTCATTCGACGACTGGACACACTTCAAACGCTTGCAGCAAAAATCCGCCTATCAAAGGCGCACCGACATCGATGCCGATCTACAACGCAACTTCGTTGCCGACTGGGGCGGCACCATTGACGACAAACAGGACGGCGATACCGCCATCGTCATTGCCTGGCGTTATTTCGAACTGCGCGATTTTCAACAGGCCAGGGATTGGTTTGAACGTGTCATGCAGTGGAATCCGCAATCGCGCGACGCCAGACTGGGTTGGTTGCTGACGCTGGAGCAACTTGGACAAGCCGATGCCGTGTTGACGATGGCTACCGACGATGCCGAGCTACGCACCATTCAAGCCAGAGCCGCAATCAGCAAGGGATGGGTGGCACTCGACGAGCAAGACTGGACGAAGCTCGAACAGATGACGGGCTTGGCAGAATCGTTGCAGGCGGCGGCAAACGACTTGGCTGAACTGAAAGCCTGGTCGGCCTTTCATCGCGAGGATTATGCGACATCAGCCCGTTATTTCGACAGCCTGTACCAGACATCGCCAGATGCCCGATTTGCCGAAGGCTATGTGCTGAGCCAGTCGCGTGCCGATCGTGACACGCTTACCGCGCGTGCGCACTCCGACCAAGCCGCATTGGCCGATGCCTATGGTCGCCATGAGGCCAGGCTGCTGTATCAGCGCAAACAATTCTTGGCAGCCTACGCACGTGCTCCCGAGCTGTTTCCACAATTGCACAACATCGACGCCACATCGGTCGATATTGCTGGTTATGGTCGGTATCGATCTGGAGAAGACGGACTTGGCCGTCTGGACATGGCGCGGTTGCCGGTAGCGACTTTTTCGACCATTTTCGACAAGGTCAATCAGATCAGATTTTCGGTGAGCCGGGTGTCGCTGGATACCGCCGGTTCTTCGTTGTGTTCGAATGCGCTTGGTGTGCAGGCTGGTTTTTTCAATGAATGCCAGGCCAGTCATCCGGCCTGGCAGCCTTACGACAAGCTGGATAACGCGGTCGAATTCGATTTGCTGTACCGGCGCGACGGCTGGTTCAGCCCTCATCTGCGTATTGGAACCACACCCGTAGGCGGTGTATTTGATCCAAGGCTGACGTTCGATGCCGGATTCCTGCAACAAACGCATTCCGGCAATTGGGGGCTGGCGGTGTATTCGCAGTCTGTGCGACAGTCACTGCTGTCGTATGCAGGGATTCATGATCCTTATCAACACATTCCATCCCCTTCGATTCGCGCGGAGTTCGCTCGCCTGGGCATAGCCGAATCGTGGATAGACGAATCGGGATGGGGCAATGTCCTGCGTTCCGGTGTTCGTGCATTTGGCAGCGTGATGTTGTCAGACCGCTGGCAAGCCCATCTCGGCACTGAAGTCATGCGTTTCGACGGCAGGCATGTCAAAACCAACCTGGGTGTCGCGGCTTCTGCCAGCGTGGGCTACGACTTCCGTCTGCCAGGTTTCGATTTTTTCTCGCTAGGCCCTTTTGTTTTGTACGAGCATTACCAACACAATTCGAATTTTTTCACCTTGGGACACGGCGGCTATTTCAGCCCGAATCACTACATCAACCCCGGAGTGGCGCTGAACTTTTTGACCGATGAAGGAAAGGACTGGCTGGTCAGAGGCCGGATCGGTGTCGGTGCGCAGATCATCGACGAACAGAATGCACCGTGGTTTCCTCGTCTGGCTCCGTCACTGGGTGAATTCTCGGCAGGAAGTCAAACCACTCCCGGTTTCGACACTGAATTCAAAGGCGTCTGGCTGGTAACGCCCAACATTCAAGTCGGTGGCGGCGTATCATTGCGACACGCCAGTGGTTTCGAGGATTATGCCGGTGGCATGTTCGTCCGTTATTCCTTTGATGAACGCAAAGGCTCTTTCAGTACCGATTTTCCCGATGCGATGTTCAACACCATGCACTTTTATTGATCTTGTCTGCGTATCGCACGACACTCAGGCCAGCCTCAATCGTAGCATCTGTTTCCAACGCCATAACCCCAGCAAAACCACAAATAGCGGTGCCATGCCGGGAAGGGGAACGGGCGTAAAGGGGTATAGGTTGATTTGTCCGGAGAACTGACCGACCGGACTGCTCAGCGATGCGACCATTAGTTGACCGTCGATGTGGCCGTTGTAAAAGACCGTGTCGGCAAAAGGCGCCAGCAAACTGGCTTTGATGGCAATCGAATGCAGCGTCAAATCCTCTGCCTCAAATAAATTGAACAACACGGTTTGCGTCCATCGGCCATCGTGGCGATTCGCAGGGCTATTGTCAGGAACCTGAATATCCTCACCCGCGATACGCCTGAAGAAGGCAAATTCGCTCATGCTGGCCAACCGGCCATCGACATTGACCAGCGCCCAGCTGTTGTCTGGAATATCAATCGTCAACTTTTGGGTGGCGCTAAGTTGATTGCCAGTGATCGAAAACACGTTCAAGCCACTTTGAAAACCGGTCAGGGTCAGCAAATTGTGTTGCCAGCCGACTTGGCCATTGGTCGCCAAGTTTGCCCAGGTTTGCGATTTTTGGATCAACTCCAGGCCCAGACTGGCGAAATCAATCGCGGGCGACCGCAATAGGCTGCCGTTGGTGACTGCCGGGTTTTCATCATAAAAACCTAGCGTTTCGTTGATCTGAACATTTCCGCCAACGTTGGCATTGCCGTGATAAATCCTGCCATGGGCAAAATCCAGATTGCCGCCGACAACCAAGGTGTCGCGGTGGTTCCAGCCGGAACCGAGTTCCATACCGACCGAGTAATGTTCAAAACTCGCATGGCCACCAACCGCTAATCGGCCTTCGGTATCAGAGCCATAGGCCGTCATATTGCCCAGAACCACGGCATTGAACGGCTCGGCTTGCCCAAGACTGATCCAGGCTGCCTGGGCAGGCGAACAAAAAACAGTCGCTACGACAAGCCACAAAAAAGCGCCATTAAACGCTGATGAGATAGTAAATGTTTTCATACAGGCTATTCACTCCGATTTGGGTTCGCTGGCATTGTACTCAAGCCTCATAGCAAGTTGCTTGCCACAACATGATATTTCTGTGCGATGAATGAAAAATGGGTATTGAACACTGGATTCGTCGACTACTTGTGGACGCTGTTTACGATTTACCGCTAATGGGCTTGCCAACACAGCCGTTGCATCTGACATTGCTGTCATTGTCGTGCCAACATTGTCGCGGAATGACCTACGGGGACAAAAGCCTCCCGAAGCAATGGCATACACTGTTTGCAATTGCCGGAAAAAATAAATGATTTGGCCGGTTAACGCTGCGGATAAAAAATGCCGAAAATCACTTCGAAGCGTTCATGGACGCTATCGAGAATCTCAGCGATTTGCTGACTGGGCAATTCAAAGCCATTACCATCATAGGCATCCAGTGGCGTTTCGAGCGTGGAGAAATGGCGGGCGCTGCGAACGATGCGGGCTATTTCGCCATGTTCGCCAACGTAATCAGGGTAGCGGTGCAGACGTATCGAATCGATGACGATGTCGGGCAAGCGCCAGGTGCGACACAGCGCGGCGCCCATCTGGTAATGATCGAAACCAATCAGCTGCTCCTCAAGAGCGCCCTCATCGACCCAATCATCAGTGGCTGACAAGCGCATGAAATCGACTTCACGCGCCAGTTCCGGCAGGCGGCGGTAAAACACCAGTTGCCCTACATCGTGTACCAGGCCACACAGAAAGGCAGTTTCACCATATTGTTTCACCGTGCAGCGATCGAGTTCCTTGGCGATCAAACCGCAGCGCAAGCTCCTGGCCCAGAAATCGTGCATGGAAAAATCCTGGCCCGGCAGTTCCGAAAAGCGGTCGATGATGACCATGGACAAGGCCAGGGTTTGCAACTCGCGGGTACCAATCAGGCTGATGGCCTTGGCAATCGAGCTGATTTGCCCGGACGCACCGAAAAACGCGCTATTGACCAGCTTGAGCAAACGCATGGCCAGCGCTGCGTCGCTTTCGATCACGATAGCCGCATCCGCCATGCTTTTGGCCGGGTCGTCTATCACGGCCTTGAGCGCAAAATAAACATTGGGTGGCGATGTCAGTTGAATATCGCCGCGTAATAAGTCGTTTGCCGTCAAGGCCGGGGAAGAAATCAACATCGTAAATCACAAAGTCCTAATTTTGCGCCTATACTGGATTCGGCATGAGTGGGATGGCCTGTAGCGGTTTTTTAAGCCTATCCGCTTTCCAGGGATTTACAAGACTGTCCTATCCGACATTCATCCAAATGCCCGCCAAATTGACTATTGAACACTCAAAGATACCTCTGGCCGTTTAATGACTCCGCGCGATTCTCTGGAAAAAATCATCATCGTTGCCGACCATCGTGCTGAAGCGTCTCAGCACATCACATCGCTGCTGACCAGCCAAGGCTTCAGTGACGTGCGGAAAGCCAATAGCGGCGAACACATCTACGAATTACTCAGGCCTTTGCACGACCAACCAGACAAGCTGGGCCTCATCATCATCAACGAGAATCTGCCGCAATGCCGCTGGCTGGAACTGTGCCAGAACCTGGCGTTTGGCACCGACAGCACGGCTGTTCCCTGCATCGTGATCGGTACGCCGGGTACCAGCAGCCCACAGGACATGGAAAACGCCCTGTTTTGTCGGCTACCAGACGCCTTCAAGCCGGAAGAACTCTTGCTGTCGGTGATGTTTTTGCTCAAACTCAAGCATGAACGCTTCCTGCGTCACAAGCAGGAAGAACAACTCATCAATGAACTGGCGGCCAAGAGCATCGTCGATGCCAAACTGAAGTTTCTGGTTGCCCATGACGAACTCACCGGGCTTTTCAATCGCAGCAGCTTTGAACGCCAGTTCCGTCTGGTATTGAATCTGAGCAACAAACTGCAAAAAACCGGCGCTTTGCTGTTCATCGATGTCGACCGTTTCAGCCTGATCAACGAACTGGAGGGGTTCGAAGTTGGTGACCGCTTACTGGTTGAACTGACTTTGCTGATACGCAAACTTGCTCCGCCCGGCAGCTTGTTCGCCCGTATCGGTGCCGACGAGTTTTGCCTGTTCCTGGAAAACAAAAGCCAGAAACAGGCCATCATTTTTGCCGAAAGTGTGAAAACCACAGTTGAAAACTTCCGTTTTTTTACCGGCGAAGTGTCTTACGGCGCAACCGTATCGATAGGCATCGCCGCGCTGGATAACGCTGCGCCGGTGCAGCACCCCGGCGAAATGATTCTGCACGCACGCCAGGCCTGCAACTTTGCCAAGCTCGGCGGTCGCGACAAAATCCGGGTGTACAACAGTGACGACACAGCCGTCAGGCAGCGCCGCAACGACATCTACTGGGTACCCCTGATACGGAAAGCTTTGCGGGAAAACGACTTGCTGTTGATGTTCCAGCCCGTCGTTCAACTAACCAACGGCAACATCAGCCATTACGAAGTCCTGTTGCGGATGCGCGGTGACAACGACCAGATCATCGGCCCGGATAAATTCATTCCCGCTGCGGAACGCATGGGACTGATTCATGCCATCGACTTGTGGGTGGTGGAAAATGCCATCGAGTTTCTGGCCGCCCTGCCCTCTTACATGTCGTATGTCTCGCTGGCCATCAATCTATCGGGTACCGCGTTTCAGTATCCCGACCTGCTACAAGTCATCCGCGAAAAACTGGAACTGACCTGGGTCGATGCCAGTCGCCTGACCTTCGAAATCACCGAAACCGCCGCTGTCGACAATTTCGACCTGGCACGCAGCATGATTAGCAAGATACGCTCGCTGGGCTGCAAATTCGCACTCGATGACTTTGGCGCGGGTTTTTGCTCGTTCAATTATCTGAAAACCTTTCCTGTCGACTACCTGAAAATCGACGGTCAATTCATTCGCAACCTGGTCAACGACGAAACCGACCAGATTCTGGTGAAATCGATGGTCGACATTGCCGCAAGACTCGGCAAACAGACGATTGCCGAATTCGTCGAAACGCCGGGTACAGCACTCAAGCTGAAAGAAATTGGTGTCAATCTCGGCCAAGGCTATGCCTTCGGCAGGCCGGAGCGCAATTTGCTGGAAAGCCAGAAAATCCCCTTGTCGATTCTGTTGAACGCGCCATCAGACTCACATCCCGATACGGTGAACAGCGACAGCGTCAAGCAGTATTCCAAATTTCAGTGAGCGCACCTGCCATGAACCTAACGCAAATTGTGTAAGTTTTACACGGGTTTACCGCGCCGTTTAGCTCTGGTATAGTCCGAGCGCCTTGAAATACAGGCTATTTTTGTAACTGTTCAGCGCATGCCAAATCTCGCAGTCCGTATGCGTTCCCACCCAGAGTTTGGGAACGAGTAACCAACAAGACGTTGAATAGTTACCCATTTTTAATCCGAAAAACAACGACGATACTCGGGAGTGGTCATGGCAGAACTCGTTTTCATCGCAACAACAATTTTCGTTGCCTACGTCATATTCGACGTCATCAGCAAACCAAAAAACCAACCCGCGACAGCGGCCAAAAAATCGCAGGAGACAGTCACAACCGTCAACACAGCACAAACCGCGCTGCCCGACCAAACCATAAACAGCAACCCGTCCACCCCCTCTGACAGTCTGAAAAACCCCAAAACCGGTGAAATCGCGAAATTCCCCGGCAATTACGCCTTCGCCAAACGCTGGATCAAGGACGCCCTAGTCGAAGAAGGCTTGCTGGAAAAAGTCTATAAAAACAACGAGCTGGACAGCACCACTCTCGAAACGATCCAAAAAGCCCTGCAAGACCTCAGAGCAATGGAAAAGTATCAATAGCCGTGTTGTTTCGACGTTTACCGCCCGCTTCTGGCGGGAAATGATCTTTTCGAAAAATGCCCTCAAAAGTGATAGCCACACATGAACGACGATAAAAAACAAAGCGACCCCATCATGCAATGGGTCACCTTCTGCCTGGGTAACGAAAAATACGGCATCAACGTGATGCAGGTGCAGGAAGTACTGCGCATCAGTGAAATTGCCCCTGTACCCGGTGCACCGTCTTATGTTCTGGGCATCATCAACCTGCGCGGCAATGTGGTGACGGTGGTCGACACCCGCAACCGTTTCGGCCTGCCATCGAAAGAACCCGACGATGCCTCGCGCGTGGTCATCATCGAAACCAACACCCACATCATCGGCATTCTGGTGGACAGCGTGGCCGAAGTGGTCGAGATGCGAGCCTCTGAAATAGAAACCGCCCCCAACGTCGGCAACGAAGAAAGCGCCAAGTACATACAAGGCGTAACCAGCCGCGACAATAAGCTGCTGATTTTGGTAGATTTGAACAGATTCCTCAGCGAGGATGAAAAAGCCGAGCTGGATATGTTCTGATTGTCGGCATTTCTCGTTCCCACGAAAACCATGGGAATCAGAAACAAACCCAGGACTGACCGCCCATGACGATAACCCCCATTAAGACTAGCCCCAGATTGTCCGCAGTCAGAAAAGTGGACGACCAGAAAAGCCCGCAAACAAAACCGCAAACGTCAGCACCGAAAACCGACGAACCTAGCGAAACCGCACAGCCTGACGACACAACGCCAGGCCATATCGACGAAACAGCGTGATGCCTGAGTTGTTCATAGCTATCGCGCTGGTTATTCTGGGTCTGACCCTGATCGTGATGGCTATCATCGTACTGAACCTGCAACGCGGGTTCGACCAGCTCAAAGCTGATTACGACACACTGACGACGCGCTTGCAGCGCCACAATGACGATGTCGCTGGCCTGTGTTCAGCAGCGGTTGCCGTCGATCGCCGATTGGCCACCGCTGAATCCAGGCTTGCCCGACTCGCCGATGACATGACGGCCAAGCCGCAGCCGACCAACATCGAAGCCGTTGGCGAAGACGAAGCAGCGCAAGCCCCCAGCTACGACCAAGCCATACAAATGATACGGCGCGGCGGCGATGCCGACGCATTGGTGAAACATTGCGGATTGACGCACGATGAAGCCATGCTGCTCGTGCGGTTGCATGGCAGACCGTAACGATCTCAAGCACACTCCGCTTGGCGGCTTGCTGTAGCAATCCGTACCTCACGCTCATGAACGCATCCGGGTTCACAGCGACCTCGCAGATAAACCGTTTTCACCAACATTTGACAAAAAATCAGAACATCATCAGGTAAGCATGGATCGTCAAGTCATTCGCAACGTCGTGACAAATACTCCAAACGCCCTATTTGCCGTACTCGTTGGCAGTCGATCCCAAGACCAAGCGACCGCAGACAGCGATTGGGATATCGCCATCCTGTGGCGACAAGAAGAGGCTGTAGAGCGAATCAAAAGACACGAAACATTGCGGCGTCGGTTAGCGGCTAGCCTCGGCGTACCCGAGAAACAAATCGACCTCATCGACCTGGCGAACGCCCGTCTCGCCATGAAAGCCCTGGTGGTGGAAGACGGTGTGCTGCTGCATGCCAATGACGAACTTGCATGGGCTAAATTCATGATTCGTATCTGGCGAGAGCTAGAGGACTTCTACTGGGAGCGGCGTCATGCGGCTTGATATTTACCAGGCAGAAACCGAGCGCCTGTCACACGAACAGAGCGCATTGCTGGCTGAAGCGAAACACAAACTGCAAACCGAACATCGCTTGACGTCGCTTGAGCAAGCGGGTGTCTTGCATACCGTGCAAATTCTCATCGAAAACGCCATCGGCAAAGCCAAGCACCTGCTAAAGGCAGCCGACGAGCCAGTGCCGACATCCGCCTACGATGCGTTCGCCAGCCTTGCCCGTATCGGCACTATCAAACCAGAGGACTTACCCGAATGGAATGCAATCATCGGCATCCGTAATCGCATTGTCCATGACTATATGAACATTGACATGGCAATCATCCTTAACCTCGTCAGTACGGGGCGCTATCAGTTCGTGACGGATTTCCTGATGCGGCCAATCAGTGGGGAGGCGAAGCCTCTGGGCTGAGGGAGATAGACAGGGATTCTATTTATGACCGAATCCTGATCAAACGTACTGATCCAGCCCTTTTTCGGCCCGGATGAAGCCGCGGTCTTCAAGCCGCGCCATCAAGCGGCGATAGTTATCGTCGTGTTGGCTGCGATCGTTTTGCGGGTGCCACAAATGCAGTACCGGCACCGCAAACCGGCCTTCCTTGCGCTGGATGCCGTTGTGTATCAAACGTATCACCAAGTCTGAATCCTCGTAACCCCAGCCTTCGAAGTGTTCGTCAAAGCCGTTGACATTGGTAAAGTCGGATTTCCAGACGCCCAGATTGCATGTCATCGCATTCTGCCAGCGCTCAGGCTGCCAGTATCGCCAGCGCTGGCCGGGGATGTGAAGCAGCGGCAGCCAGCGGTTGATGTGGCCATGGCAGCGCAAACCCAACAGAAACAGCAGCGATTTGCTGTGTAAGGCCACGCGGTCTTTCAACAGGTTTTGGGTGTACGCCCGACTCAGCAGGCAGCGATTACCCGGCACGAAGAAACCAGCTTGCGCCAGTTGGCGATGGCGGGCCACGAAGTGAGGCAGGGCGATGCAATCGCCGTCCATGAACAGCAGATAATCGCCCTGACTTGCAGCAACAGCCTTGTTACGAATGGTCGCGGCCCGAAAACCTTGATCGTCGTGGTGAATGTGCTTGATGGTCATACTGGCCTGCTGTTGCAGACGCGCTATCAACTGGCGGGTGTCATCGGTCGAGCCATCGTCGGCAACGATGATTTCAAAATCGCGATCGGTTTGCGCCTGCAAACTGTTCAGGCAGGCATCCAGGGCCGCAGGCCAGTTGTAGGTGGTGACGATGATGGAAATCAATGTTTGGCCTTAAGATTTGCGGTTTTGCAATTCCCACAATTTGATGTACTTGTAAAACGTGCCATTGGCGTTTGCTATCGCAAGAATCAATCCTTGTTGCCCATCCATAAAGCCCGCGCGTAGGCAATAGGTGCGAAAAAATGCCCACATGCCATGAACCAGCGCCAGCCAGAGCGAGCCACGCTTTCCCGATACATATAAATCCTGGGCGCTGCCGCTGGAGTAACGGTTCATTTTTTCAATGACCGCGTGGTAATCACGAAAGCTGTAGTGGATCAGCGGGTTGTTCAAATGACCGACCGGTTCTTGTGTGGTCAGATTGGCATGAATAAGGTGTTCGCTGAAACGGGCATGGCCTTTCTTGAATAGCCGCCGGGTCCGGTCTGGCCACCAGCCGGAGTGATGCATGAAACGACTGATAAACCATGAACGGCGCGGCACGTCGAACGCATTGAATTGCTCGTTTTCGATCGCGCTGCGGATTTCTTTTGCCAGTTCCGGCGTAATCCGTTCATCGGCATCAAGAGAAAAAATCCAGTCGTGACTTGCGCTGGCTATGCCTCGGTTTTGCTGGGGGCCGTAACCGGGCCAATCGGTTTGAATGACGCGGGCACCCGCCGCCGCTGCCAGTGCTATGGTGTCGTCGGTGCTGCCGGAATCGAGAACGATTACTTCATCGGCCCAGGCCACGGAAGCCAGGCATTCGACGATGTTTTCAGCTTCGTTTTTGGTAACGATGATGACGCTCAGCATAGTTGCTTCCAGGTTAGGCCGGGCCGGGTCTGTCTGACGCTTTACTGACGAGTATCGCAAGGAAAAACGCCAGCAGATTGCCTTCGACAAAGGTTTTGAAATGCGAATTGAACAGGCTGGACACGGCAATTGCCAGCAAAAAGCTGGCAGCCGCCAGCCCATAAGGTGGCGCTGCAAGGCCTGCCCTCATACCGATAACGATATAGGCCAGGAATATCAGCAGACCGATCAGCCCGTTTTCCACCCACACGAACAGATATTGGTTATGGGGGTCTGACGTTTCCGCCCACGACGGATGATCCTGTTCCAGATGCGCCAGATAAGCCGACTTGAATCCGGATGTGCCAAAACCGAACACCGGGTTCTCCTTGACAAGTTCCAGCGCAGTTTTATAAAAAACCACGCGGGCGCCAACGGGCGTTTCAGGCGACGAGGTATCGGTCGATGCTTGTCCGGCTTCGGTCACGGCTTGATCAAACCGTTTGTGTATGGTGCCGGATGCGCCAATGACGAGTGCAAAGCCCAGTGAACAGGCTGCGACGATATGGGGTAATTTGCGCCTTCCATATATGCTGACCAAGGCAAAAGTTACGGCAACCGGCATGGCGATATAGGCGCTGCGGGCGGTACTGATGAAGAACACGTTGAAAATCAGCAACACCAGGCCTAACCACAATAGCAGGTGCAGAGATTTCGGCGGATTGTCCTTCAGCAACATCAAACCGCCGAGAAAAGCGGCAATGAATGCCATGCTTTGCGCCGAATGGTTGGACATCAGTATGCCGGGGCCACCGCGTTTGGCGATGAATGGGACATCGGCCAACCAGTAGCCAAGCGAAATCAGTGCAGCCAGCGACATTACGCCAACGAAAACGTAAAGAAAGCGTTTTTTCCAAAGCCCGGATTGGAACAAGCCCAATAGCAGAAAAGTAAATGCCAGCTTTTGCCAGCTCGACAGGGTTGCCAGTTTGGCTGGCCACTCGGTGTCAGCGTAAAAAGCGCCGATCAACAACCAGCCATAAAAAACCACGATGATCTTGCCCAGGGGATGTTGCCAGGACATGCTGAGCGTGGTGATGGCACGACCAGAACCCAACCAGACCAGTATCAGCAACACGCTGGCGACGCTGGCTACAGCGGTCGAAATCGGGGCTGCCGTGACTGCCAAAATGGCCAACGCGCGGCTGGCGTTCAGGGCTTTTTCAGAATAATTTTTGAACATGATTCAACGCCAGAGTTGGTAAATGTATTTGCGTTTGAGCTTTTCCCAGCGGAACAACCAGCCCTTGAGCCAGGGCGGTGGGTCGTTTTCCACCGCGCTTTGAAATAAACCATTTTTGCTGCCCTGCTCAACGACGGGGTGTTCCAGCCATAACAGTTGAATGCCAAGCAAACGATCCATGGTGTCGAACTGATTGTCGATGGCCAGGCTTATTTTGTGCCGGGCTATCCAGTCCAGGCGTTTGCGCGCGGTTTGGCTGTCGAGCAGATACGAATCGGCAAAACGTCCGCGATGGCCGGGGTAGAGATATTGCCCGGCTTTGCGCTGGCTTTTGGGTGTGAAGAAATTGCCACCAGAGCCAATGTAAATGATTTTGTCGCCAGGAAAATTCTGGCTTTGCGCCATCGCACGATGCAAACCCAACAGAAAATCGTCGGCGAATACCGCGTCATCTTCCAGAACGAGGGCGAACTGGCAGTGGCTGTCGGCAATTTTCTGCAAGGCAACGACATGTTTCAAGGCGCAGGATTGCTGGGCCTGGCGCAACGACCGGTCTGTGAAGTATTGGTCGACAATGGTGTCATTCAAATCCTCAATGTCCCAGTCGAATATGAATTCGGCATTCAGGCCCAGCTTTTTCAACTGACTTTCCATGAACGCACGACGTTGCGTGAAGCGTTTGACGTTCAATACCAAAATGAGATCAGGTTTGGTGAAATTCATGGCTTCATTGAAGGTTACGTCGGACATATTGCTAGTGGCTCATCGATTGCCCAATGTGGTGTCTATGCTGTCGATAACGAAGCGGGCAGACAATTGATCCAGACAGTGACTATGGCTGTTTCGATGCTTTTCGCAGCCTTCCTGCTGGCATGGCAGACAGCTTCGATCAACGTATCCCTGAAGCAGATAAACATTGCCGACACGCTGCGAACCCCACGACGCAAAAGGCGGTGTTGCACTTGCGTGGCTCGATGGCCACGGTGCCCACCGTGCAGGATCCGTCGGGCCGAACAAGGCAAAGGTCAGCGTACCGGTTGCGGCGGCCAGGTGGGTGATGCCGGTATCGGGGCCGACGAATAATTTAGCGTGACCAATGACATGCGTGAGTTCGGCCAGTGATAGTTGACCAGCCAGATTCAGCAGCGGAATGCCCGATTGCTGTTGCAAGCCACGCAGAACGGATTGTTCCTCGGCGTGAGGGCTGCCGGTGAAAACAATGCCATAGCCGCGCTCGTGAAAAAAATGCATCAATTGCAACCAGCCCGCTGCATGCCATTGCTTGAAACGCCATTGCGGCATGATATGCAGAACCACGTAAGGCACTACAGGCAATGTCGGCGGCGAGGTTGTTTGGGGTGGGCTTACCGTGTAATCGGCGTCTATGTTCAGCAACTCACAAAATCGCAGGTTTTCGATAACGGCATGGCGGTGGTTTTCGGCAAACACCAGCGGCAGCGTCAGCAGGCGTTTGATCCACCAGGCTTTTTTGTTGTTTTCGACAACGAAACCGGCGCTAATTTTGCCCGATAGCGCAGCCAGCAATGCCGGACGGTCGCTGGCTTGCGTAGCAATGGCCAGGTCATAGCGTTTGTAATGGTTTTTTATCAGTGCCAGCAATTCGAACACGCTGGGTTTGACGGGTACTGTGATGAGCGATGCAATATCAGGGTTGCCTGCCAACATGCCGACATTGCCAGCGGGCAGTAACACGTCGATGCGGGCATCAGGGTAGGCGTTTTTCAGCGAGCGTATCAGCGGTGTGACCAGCAATGTGTCGCCAAGATAACGCCAGGTTATCACCAGAATGCGTTCAGGCTGTGTATAGTGCCCGGCTGGTTTGGTGTCATGTGAAACAGGCATCCGGTCGTTTATTGAGGAGTGGAATTGAACACACTGAATGAGTCGGGCGGCGCATCGGGCGATGCGCAAGTATACAAGCGTTTGATGCGCTTCGTGCTGCCGTACTGGCGGCTATTCCTGGTCAGCACCGTGGGCTTTGCCATTTACGCCGCCACCGAACCGGCTGTGGTGATGCTGATTCAGCACATCATCGACAGCTTTCAAACCGACAAACGCTCGGAGATCGCCTGGTTGCCGTTTCTGTTCATCGGCCTGTTTCTGGTTCGGGGTGTGGGGTCGTTTCTGGGCAATTACTACCTGGCGCGCATTTCCGGCAATGTCGTTCACACTTTGCGCTGCGCTATTTTCGATCACTACACCCGGTTGCCAGTGGCCTATTTCGACAGCCACAACAGCGGTTACATGATTTCCCGGATCACCAACAATATCGGCGAAGTCACCCGGGCGACGACCGATTCGGTGCGTTCGCTGGTGCGGGAAAGTTTTACCGCCATGGGTTTGCTGGCCTATCTGATCTACACCGACTGGCGGCTGTCGTTGATTTTTCTGGCTATTGCACCCGCAGTGGCGATGATGGTGCGCTATGTTGGCAAGCGCCTGAAGCGTTTGAGCCGCAACATGCAGGATACGGTGGGCGACATCACGCAAATCACCTCGGAAGCCGTCCACGGCAATCGCATCGTCAAGAGTTTTGGTGGTGAACCCTACGAGCGCCAGCGTTTCAAGCAGCGCAGCCTGGAAAACCGCAAGCAATACCGCAAGCTGATCATGACGGTATCGCTGAACAACCCGTTGATGCAGCTGCTGATTTCATTCGCGCTGGCCGGCATGATGTATGCGGCCTTGATCATCATGCAGAATTCCAGCCCGGGCGAATTCGTGGGCTTTTTTACCGCCGCCTTTCTGTTGCCCAAACCCATACGCAGCCTGAGCGATGCCAACGCCGAGATTCTGCGCGGCATCGCGGCCGCCGAAACCTTGTTCGAGGCTCTGGATCAACCAACGGAAATGGATGCGGGCGATATCGACATCGAACGCTGTCAAGGCAGGATCGAATTCAAAAACCTGTATTTTCATTATCCGGGGGCAGAGGATGACGCGCTTCGGGGCATCGATTTGACGATAGAACCCGGCCAGTCGGTTGCGCTGGTCGGCGCCTCGGGCGGTGGCAAAAGTACGTTAATCAATCTGTTACCGCGTTTTTACGACTACAGCGAAGGCGAAATCCTGATCGACGGCATTGAGCTGAAACATTACACGCTGGCCAGTCTTAGGCGTCAGATTGCCCTGGTGACCCAGAATGTGACGCTGTTCAACGCCAGTGTTGCCGACAACATTGCCTATGGCAGGCTTCAGGGTGTCGAACGAAAGCGCATCGAACAAGCGGCGCGCGATGCCTATGCCATGGATTTCATCAGCAAAATGCCGCAAGGCCTGGATACCGAAATCGGTGAAAACGGCGTCAAATTGTCGGGTGGTCAACGTCAGCGCCTGGCTTTAGCCAGAGCTTTGCTGAAAAACGCACCGATTCTGATTCTGGATGAGGCGACTTCGGCGCTGGATACCGAATCGGAACGCTACATTCAGGCGGCTTTGAACCAGGTCATGCGTGGCAGAACCAGTTTGGTGGTCGCGCATCGCTTGTCGACAATAGAAAATGCCGATGTGATTCTGGTGATGGAGAAAGGGCGGATAGTCGAAGCCGGTTCACACGCGGCTTTGCTGGAATTGAACGGGGCTTATGCCCGCTTGCACAAAATGCAATTCAGGGATGAGGCTTGAAACGCACCCGCTTCGAAAAGAAGCGGGGCGATAGTGGCCAGAGAGGTTGATGGATTAGGCACGGAAAGAGCCTTTGAAATTAAGGTTGCTGGAAATGGTTGCCGCACCAAACAGCATGGTTGAAAGAATGAATTCACCCGACATGAAGCCGAATATGCCGGTGGTAAAGAAAAGACCGGTAGCGATGTCGCGGTAAAGGTTGGCTGATTTGTTCATAAAGACTCCTGACTGTTTTAGTCGAAAAATAAAAGCAGCTTCACTATAGCGGCATATTTTTCATTTACAATCGACTGTATAGCGCATTCATTGTTTCTCAAAAACAAACAATCATTCACGAGTCTGTCATAATTTCTTGACTAGAATCGTAGGTTATTGAATTGTTTGCAGAAACACTTCGAATACCATTTGAAAGTGAATGCTTGACAATTAAACAACCAAACAGGCGTTGGCAATCGTTCGTGGGTTTTACCGCTTGTTGGGGCTGGGATGCCCCCAGACAAACTTTCGCGGTAACTATTCAGCGAATCCACGGATGCGTGATAAATCGCTGGAAAACCACTTCAATACAAATCCACCGGGTCGATGTCGAGCGACCAGCGCACTGTTTTCGCCGCCTTGATCTGCGCGATGGCAGGCAAAACGGCGTCTAGCCGTTGGTGCAAGGCCTGGCGGTTTGGGCTTTGCAACAAAAGCTGGAAGCGGAACTGACCGGCGCGGCGGGCCATGGGCGCCGACACCGGACCCAACACGGCAACCTGTGAATCGAACTGGCGCAACAAGGCAGCAACGGCATGCAAAAACTGTTGCACTGGCCCTGCGTGACTGGCGTGGGCACGAATCAGGGCCTGATGACTGAAGGGTGGCAAACCGGCTTGCTGGCGCTCGGCCAGCGCCAGCCTGGCAAAGGCCGGGTAGCCTTGTGTCAGCAGCATCGTCAGCAACGGGTGCTCGGGCTGACGGGTTTGCAGAATGACACGCCCCGGTTTGTCGGCACGTCCGGCACGGCCACCCACTTGCACAATCATCTGCGCCAGCTTCTCGGCGGCATGAAAGTCGATGCTGAACAGACCGCTGTCGATGTCGACGATGGCCACCAGCGTCACGCCGGGGAAATGATGACCCTTGGCCAACATCTGCGTACCGAGGATGATGCTGGCTTCGCCCTGGTTGATCTTGTCCAGATAGTGTTCCAGTGCACCCTTGCGTTGTGTGGTGTCACGGTCGAGGCGAACAACGGTTTGATCGGGGAACAGGCTGGCCAGGCTTTGCTCGATGCGTTCGGTGCCCATGCCCAAAGGATGCAATTCAACGCTGCCGCAGGCCGGGCATAGATCAGGCAGGCGTTGCTCGCTGTTGCAATGATGACAGCGTAAACGTCGTTCACCGGCATGAATCACCAGATTGGCATCGCAATGGCCGCAACGGGCAACCCAGCCGCAGCCATGACAGATCAGCACCGGTGCAAAGCCGCGCCGGTTCAGAAACAGCAACACCTGCTGGCCTTGCGCCAGCGTCGAACGCATCAGAGCAATCAAGGGTTCGGACAGCCCGGCATCCAGCGGCTTGTTGCGTATGTCCAGCAGGGTGAACTGCGGCGCGACGGCATGACCGGCACGGGCCGACAGCGTCAGCAAGCGGTAGCGCCCACGCTGCACGTTGTAAAGACTCTCCAACGACGGCGTCGCCGATCCCAGCAGAACGGGAACATCCAGCATTTTGGCGCGGGCGATGGCGACATCGCGCGCCGAAAAACGAAAGCCTTCCTGCTGCTTGAATGACGGATCGTGTTCTTCATCGAGAATGATTAGCCCCGGCTTGGCCATGGGGGTGAACAAGGCCGAGCGCGTACCCAGCAGAATGGCGGCATCGCCACTGCGCAAGGCCAGCCAGGCGTGCAGGCGCTGGCTGTCGGTGAGTTTGGAGTGGTAGCAGACGATAGCAACGGCGAAACGGTCGCGGAAGCGTTGCTCCAATTGCGGTGTCAGCGTGATCTCCGGCAGCAGCACCAGCACTTGCAGGCCGCGTTGCAGCACGTCGGCGATGATCTGCATGTAAACCTCGGTTTTGCCGCTGCCAGTGACGCCCTCCAGCAAGAATGCCGAAAAACGGCCCAAATCAGCGCTGACGCTGGCGATGGCCATTTGCTGCTCGGCGCTGGCCGCTAGCGCGGGTTTGGGTTGGTAGACGGGCGCAGGCGTGACGGACACTTCGCACAGAAAACCCTTGGCCAGCAAAGCTTTCAACGCGGCTTTGTCAGCGCCTGGCGTATCGGCAGCCAGAGTTGTTGCCGTCGCCTGCAACCGGGCCAGCAACGCCTGTTGCCGGGGCGCACGCGACAACTGCTCAGGAATGACCTGGTGGCCCTGCTCTGACAGCATGTACCGAATCTCCGTCGCGGCAACAGCCGGTTTGCCCTGGCGCAAGGTAACCGGTAGCGCCGTGGCCACCACCTCGCCCAGTGGATGGTGGTAATAGCGGCTGGCCCAGCTCAGCAATTTGAAGTCGGAATCGCTGAGCAGCGGTTGCGTATCCAGTATTTGTTCGATGGCTTTCAAGCGTTCCGGCGGGATGTCGGACGTCTGCGTCAGCCCCATCACGATGCCGGTTTTGTAATGTTTGCCAAACGGAACGCGGACGCGGATGCCCGGTTCGATGACGCCGTCGCTCGACAAATCAAGCGGCAGCAGGTAGTCGAAAAGCCGGTGCAGCGGAACGGCGATGGCCACCTGGACGATCGGACTGCGGGGCGTTTCACAGTTAGCCATGTATTTTCATGATGGGTCGATGTTAGGCCGCTAACTCGTTATGTTGATTGCACTAAATCGGGTTACACACAAAATCTGTGGATAACTCTGTGGATTAGTCTGGTTCAAGTGCGCTTAATGCCGGTTTTTGTTACCAATTTGTTAAATTGGCCAAATTTGATTCATCTAATTTAATTGTTTTAAATCAACAGCTTGATGCATAAATTGATCTGTCTCAAATCCCTTGGCCGCATGACGCTTTCGTGTCGATCCGATCATTTCGCTTTTGTGAATAAGCGGTTGACATGCGAAGAAATTGCTGTGGCGATGCGGTTCTTGGCGGGTTGTGCCTCGGTCTCCGTGGCAATCCATACCGGGCGGGCACCCTGGCTATCGAGTCCGGCACGCGTTCCCACGCGGGAGCGTGGGAACGCGAAAATTCACCCGCAAGAAAAAAGACTGGTTGTTGCGGATGACGCTATCCGCCCAAGTCTATGGCTGGGTCAAACCGCGGCGAAATGTGCGGACAGAACAGCGTCCAGATCGGCAATCGCCATGGGCTTGGCGAATAGATAGCCCTGAAAGATTTTGCAGTTGTAGCGTTTCAACAATTCAAGCTGCTGCTCGGTTTCCATGCCTTCGGCCACCACCTCCATGCCGAATTTCTGACCCATGGCTATCATGATCTGCACCAGAAACGCATCGTTATCGTTGGTGGGTGCGCGGTCGATGAAGCTGCGGTCTATTTTCAGCTCCTGGAACGGCAATTGCCGCAGATAACCCAGCGATGAGTAGCCGGTGCCGAAATCATCCAGCGACAAAGCCAGACCCAGTGCGTTGAGCTGCTTCATTTTGGCCAGTGCGTCACCGACATCACGCAATACCATGCTTTCGGTGAGTTCGAGTTTGAGTCTGGCAACCTCTATTCCGGCGTGCCGGATGGTACTTTCCACGACGGCGACGAAATTAGGCTGGATGAATTGCGCGGCGCTAACGTTGACCGAGACGGTCAAATGCTGGCGAAACGGGCAGACCGCCCATGTCTTGATCTGGGCACAGGCGGTTTCCAATACCCAGCGACCCAGAGGCTCTATCAGGCCGGTTTCTTCGGCCAGTGGAATGAAATCGGCCGGGCTAATCAAGCCTTTGTCGGGATGCCGCCAGCGGATCAGGGCTTCCGCGCCCAAAACCCGGCCCTGGTCATCGACCTGCAGCTGGTAAAACAGCTGGAATTGCTGTCGACTGAGGGCCTGGCGCAAATCATGTTCCAGCTCCACTCGTTGTTCGAGTGCTTTTTGCATGGCGGGATCGAAAAACCTGATGGTGTTGCGCCCGGCTTTTTTTGCCGCATACATCGAGGTATCGGCCTGAATCAGCAGATGATCCAGCTGGCTCCGCTCGCCGTGGAACAGGGCTATACCGATGCTGCACGACGAAAAGTATTGGTAGTCGTTCAGGCTGTAAGGCTGGCTGAGTGTCGCGACGATCTTGTCGCCGACCAGCTTGGCACGGAATGCCGCATGGTCAGGGCATGGATCCTGGTTTTCCAGCATCACCACGAACTCGTCGCCGCCGAGCCGGGCAACGGTATCGTCTTCGCGCACACAATTGGTCAGCCGCGCGGCGACCTGCTGAAGAAAGATGTCGCCGTAGTAATGGCCTTTGGTGTCGTTGAGGTTCTTGAAATGATCCATGTCCAGATACAGCAAGACACCGTAATGCCGACTGCGAGCGCTGGCCAGCAAGGCATGCGCCAGCCGGTCGAGCAGCAAACGGCGGTTGGGCAACTGGGTCAGCGGGTCGTAAAAAGCCAGGTGGCGTATGGTTTTTTCGGCTTCGCGCTGCTGACGACGAATTTCGGCTTCGCGCAGTTCGCGTTCGATGGCGGGCGACAGACGCGCCATGTTGTCTTTCATGATGTAATCGCTGGCGCCGGCCTTCATCGCCATGACAGCGGCTTCTTCGCCGATGCTGCCGGATACGATGATGACCGGTATGTCGAGTCCGCTTTCGCTCACCATGCGCAAAACCAGGTCGGAGCCGAATCCGGGCAGGCTGTGATCGCTGACGATCAAACTCCATTCGCCGTTGTTCAGTGCGGCACAAAGGCCTTCGATGGTGTCGACCCGGTGAATGCACGGTTTGTACCCACCCCGTATCAGCTCCCGCTCCAGCAGCAGGGCGTCGTCTTCGGAATCTTCGATCAACAAAACCGAGAGAGTCTGAGTCATCGATGCCCCCCGGCAGGGTACGGCGGAATATTGAGCACCAGCCAGTACAAACCCAACTGACGCACCGCTTCCATGAACTGTTCGAAATCGACCGGCTTGCGGATGAAGCTGTTGGCACCCAGTTCGTAGCTCGACAGGATGTCGCGGTCTTCATTGGAGGTGGTGAGTATGACGACGGGCAGAAACTGAGTACGCAGGTCGGAACGGATGCGTTTCAACACCTCCAGCCCATCCAGTTTCGGCAGCTTCAAATCCAGCAACACCAATTGTGGCAGTTCATCACTGGCGCGATTGCTGTGGCTTTCGCCTGCAAACAGGTGATCCAGGGCTTCTACACCGTCCCTGACCACCACGACCTCGTTGAGGATGTTGTTTTTGCGCAAAGCCCGTAAGGTCAGTGCCTCGTCATCAGGATTGTCTTCGACCAGCAGGATGACTTTGTGATCGTTGCTCATGTTTCGCTCCTTGAATATGGGGGGGTAGCAGAGAGCGTATCACTGGAATCGGTCGTCTTCGCCCGACAGCGTGAAATAAAACGTGGTTTTTTCATCAGGCTTGCTGTCGGCCCAGATACGGCCACCGTGACGATGAACGATGCGTTTCACCGTGGCAAGGCCGATACCGCTACCTTCGAATTGTTCACGGTGATGCAGGCGCTGGAAGGCACCGAACAATTTATCGGCATAGTCCATATCGAATCCGACCCCATTGTCGCTGATGAAATAAATGGTTTCAGCACCGTCGGCAAAACGGCCGAACTCGATGCGGGGATCGGCGCGTTTGCCGCTGTATTTCCAGGCATTGCCCAGCAGGTTTTCCAGTGCCACTTTCAGCAATCCCGAATCGCCATGCACTTGCAAGCCTGGCTGGATCAGGATTTGCGCCGGATGATCCGGTGCGGTGTCCTGCAAGTCTTGCAACACCTCTGTCGCTAGCTGGCTGAGATCGACCGCTGTGCATTTCAGCGTGGCGCGGGTAATGCGCGACAGTTTGAGCAATTCGTCGATCAATATGCCCATGCGCTGCGTGGCAACACGAACCCGGTTGAGGTAGTCCCGCCCGGTGTCGTCCAACGTATCCTGATAGTCTTCAAGCAGGGCCTTGCTGAAACCGTCTATGCCACGCAAGGGTGCCCGCAAATCGTGCGAGACCGAATAAGCAAAGGCTTCCAGTTCCTGGTTGACGGCCTCCAGTTCGGCGGTGCGCCTTTTTACCACAGATTCTAAGTGATTTCGATACAGGTGCAGCTCATCCTCGATACGCTTGCTGGTCGTGATGTCTTGCACCGTGCCCATGGAACGGATGGGGGTATCGCCTTGATATTGCGTCTCACCGCGCTCGCGAACGTATTTGATGCGGCCATCGGCCATCATCAGACGATGCACCATGTCGTAGGCGCAATGTCTGGCAACGGAGTCGGCATAGGCTGCGCTCACCATGTCCCGGTCGTCGGGGTGAACCGTTTGCAGAAAACCCTGGTAGCTGGCGGCAAAACCTTCGGGATCGATCTCGAAAATCCGGTAAACCTCGTCCGACCAGGCCAGTTGGCCGCTACCCAAATCAAGTTCCCAACTGCCTATCTGCGCCAGCCGCTGCGCCTGTTTCAACGAGGCCTCGCTGGCACACAGTTTGTGTTCGGCCAGTTTGCGCTCGCTGATATCGCGGACGATGGCGATGAAGCGCGGTGATTCGCTACTGGGCACGACATGCTGCAAGCTGATTTCGATCGGGATGTCGTGGCCGTCTTTGTGCCGGTGCACGGTTTCGAATCGATGCAGCGATGATTCACCGCTCATCAGCGGTGCAATCATCGCCCTGAAACCGGCTTCATCGAACTCAGGCTTGATGTCCAGCGGTGTCATCGTCATCAATTGTTCCGCCGTATAGCCCACCTGGTTCATGGCGCCCTGGTTGACGTAAATGAATTTCAGGCTTTGCGGCTCGAACATGAAGACACAGTCCTGGGTCAGATCGAGCGTGGACTTGAAACCCTGTAACGCCACTTGCGTCTGCCGCGCCTCGCTGATGTCGAGGCAAGAGCCGATGTAACCGATGAACGCGCCATTTTCATCGTAGCGCGGCATGCCTTGATCCAGCAGCCAGCGATACTCACCATCATGACGGCGCAGGCGGTACTCCATCGAAAAAAACTGCCGGGCATCGAAGCCGCGTTCATAGGTCGACAGGCAATGGGCAAGATCGTCGGGATGCACACCCTCCAGCCAGCCAGCGCCCATTTCCTGTTCGAGCGTGCGCCCGGTGAAATCCAGCCAGCGCCGGTTGAACCAGTCGCAACCTTTGTCGTGTACCGAGCTCCACAACAACATCGCTGACGCATTGGCTATCGTATCGAGCTTGTGCAGCATCTGGCTTTGCAAGGCTTCATCGCGTTTGCGTTCACTGATGTCGCGCATCACCGTCGACAGGAACGTGATATTTCCGGCGTCGTCACGGTGCGACAGAATCAATTGTGACATCGGAATTTCCCGGCCATCGGCAGTCAACAACGCGGTTTCGCCCTGCCAGGAGCCGTGCGTTTTGGCATAGGGGATGCCTTGCTGGCCGACCCGTTCGTAAGCCCAGGCCGGATGAGCGTCGGCAATGAGGAATTGATCAATCGGCCCGTCACCCAGCCCCAGCATGACACGACCGGCCCGATTGATGTAGGTGATGGTGCCCTGTGGGTCGGTCATGCCGACGAAATCGGTGGTGGCTTCCAGAATCTCGCTCAACCGGTTGCGCTCGCTTTCTGCGAATCTGCGACGGCCTGCATTGAGTTTGGATTCGGCCTGCGCCAGAACGATCAGCCCCAAACCCGACATCAAACTGAACGACAAGGCAACCAGCGTCGTTTTTTCGCTAGCCTCGGCCTGGGTTTTTAATGTGTCAACCGCTGCGGTTTCCACGCGAACGATATCGTCAATTTGCCCCCGGATTTCATAATTCAAGCGATTGCCCTGACCTTCGGCCACGGCCTGCGACGCGTATTCCAGGCCTTTGTCCTGGCGCAAGCGGATTTTTTCGTCGCACAGGGCGATGCGATGGCTGATGGCCGATTCCAATCTGTTCAGTCTTTCCTGCTGTTGATCGGCATCGACATGCTGGCGGATGTAGTCGAGATGTTGTGCCAAGCGTTGGCGCGAGGCTTCGAGCGGTGCAACAAACCAATCCTGCCCGGTGAGTACGAAGCCTCGGTAAGCGGAAATATTGAATTCGATTTCGTTGGCCACCCGCTCGAATCGCAATACGATGTCTTGTTTATGGATTTGGCGGGCATTCAACTGCGTCATGTGCCGCAAATTGACGACGCTGCCGACCACACACAGCAACAGCAACGCCAGACCCAGCCCGAAAATGATGCCTGCCAGTTTTTGGCGCAATCTGGCAAGCAGGCCAATATCGACAGTCGATGCCAGCAAGCCCGCTGAAACCACCAGGAAGCCAAAGACGGTATGAAGCGCCATGGGCTGGTAATTTGGCAGAAATGGCAGGGCATTCAAACCGAACAAGTAGCCGATACTGGTCAGAAACGGCACGATGGCGAACAGCAACAGCAGGTATTGCGCAATCGTCCGGGTGCGGGCATCTCTCAAAAGCCACAGCACCACGCCCAGCATGGTAAACCCCACCGCCGTTTGTGGACTCATCCTGAGAGAGCGCAGATTATCAGTGTCAGCGTCTGCCACAGACCTGAACAGCAAGGGATCGATGCCTGTGTCGGAACCCAACACATACTGGCTGAGCGTGACGCTTCCCAATAGCAGCAGCAAAGTGGCTGACACGGCATACAGCTGCCGCGCAAGCTGCCCGCTATTGACGTCCGCCGTACAGATCAGGGCAATACCGCACAGCATAAAAGCTAGGGCGCTGTTGGGCTTCATAGCATTCAGGCCGGGCAGTACGCTTTTCAGGGTATCGACATCAAACGCCCAACCCGTGAGCACGGCCAGCCCGAGAACGATGCTGAAAAACCCGGTGGTGCGGCTGATGGGAAATGGCGACGAAGTGTGCATATCGTGCGGCCTTGCAGTTGAAGAATTGCCGAATCGGCGAGCCTTAGCGCAATTGATGCGGCATGCCTAACGAATTTTCAGCTTCAAAAGGTGAACGCGGCGGTTATCGGCACGCAGCACTTCGAAACAGAATGGCTCGATTTCGACTTTCTCGCCTTTTTTGGGGAAATGTTCCAGGCAACGCAAAATCAGGCCGCCTATGGTGTCGCAATCGATATCGTCGAGGTCGGCGGAAAAATAGTCGTTGAACTGGGCTATGGGGGTCAGGGCGTTGACGATGAATTCGCGTTCGCTGCGCTGCGAAATGTATTCCTGTACATCGTCTTCGTCGTGCTCGTCTTCGATTTTGCCGACGATTTGTTCCAGAACGTCTTCGATGGTGACCAGGCCTGCGGCATTACCATACTCGTCCACCACGATTGCCATGTGATTGCGTTCGGTGCGAAATTCTTTCAGCAGCACGTTGAGGCGCTTGCTTTCGGGCACTACGCTGACGGGCCGCATGATGTTCGCGACCTTCAAGGTTTTGAGTTTCTGGAAATGGGCGAGTACATCCTTGGCCAGCAGAATGCCAACGACGCGACTGCGATCGTCTTCGATGACGGGAAAACGGGAATGGGCGAATTCGATGACCAACGGCAAGATGGTTTCGAGTTCGGCGTCGCGCGGTACGACGACCATTTGTGAACGCGGGATCATGATGTCTCTGACCCGCATTTCCGATACGTGCATGACGCCTTCGATCATGGCCAGGGCGTCGGAGTCCAGCAGATTTTTTTCCTGCGAGTCTCGCAGAATGTCCAGCAGATCGTCCTGATCTTGAGGTTCCCCGGTCAGAAAATGGCTGATGCGTTCCAGCAGGCTTTTCGGATGGGGGGAACTACCCGGGGGGTTACCGTCGCTCATGGCGTACTCTCTTCCGTATAGGGGTCGGCTATGTTGAATGTGCGCAAAATGTCGATCTCCCTGGCTTCCATGGCGTCAGCCTCGGCATCGTCGATGTGATCGTAACCCACAAGATGTAAGACACCATGGATGACGATGTGCGCCCAGTGATGATGCAGCGGCTTGCTCTGCTGCCGGGCTTCCTCGGCGATCAGCGGGGCGCAGATGACCAGATCACCCAGCAGGGCACATTCGACATCGATGCCTTCGGGCACTTCAAACGGGAAACTCAACACATTGGTCGGCCCTGATTTGTGCCGATATTGCTGATTGAGCTGGTGGCTTTCGTCATCATCCACCAGGCGGATGACAATTTCAGTGTCGTCATCCGCTGCGTCCAGAACGGCATCGACCCAGCGTTGAAAGTCGGCCAGTGCGGGCAGCCCATCACACATCGTCGCGATTTGCAGATCGATATGGTTCATGACGATAGCGCCCGGTTCTGTTCGTCGTAACGATCATAGGCCGCCACGATGCGCTGCACCAGGGGGTGTCTTACGACGTCGCCGACACCGAAAAAAGTGAAACTGATGCCTTCGACATCTTTGAGCACCTTGAGTACATGCTTGAGACCGGACATGCGCTCGTTGGGCAGATCGATTTGCGTTACGTCACCGGTGACGACCACGGTCGAGCCGAAACCGACGCGGGTCAGAAACATCTTGATCTGTTCCATCGTGGTGTTTTGCGCTTCATCGAGAATGATGAAGGCATCGTTCAGCGTTCTGCCGCGCATGAAGGCCAGCGGCGCAACCTCGATGACGTTTTTTTCCAGCAACTTTTCGACGCGCTCGAAGCCCAGCATGTCGTAGAGTGCGTCGTACAGTGGCCTGAGGTAAGGGTCGACTTTCTGCGCCATGTCACCCGGCAGGAAGCCGAGTTTTTCGCCGGCTTCCACAGCCGGTCGCACCAGGATGATGCGCCTGACCATTTCGTTTTGCAGCGCATCGACCGCACAGGCGACCGCCAGATAGGTTTTGCCGGTACCGGCGGGGCCAACACCGAAATTGATGTCGTGGCTGATGATTTTGCGCAAATAATCCTGCTGGTTCTTGCCACGCCCCCGGATGCTGCCACGACTGGTCTTGATGACTACCGCTTCTGCCCTGCCGCTGGCAGCAGCCGGTTGCAGCAGGTCTTCGATGCTGGCGTCCTGCAAGCTGAGATGAACGTGTTCCGGCGTGATGTCTTCCTTGTCGGCCAGTTCGAACAGTTTTTGCATCACGGCGCAGCTTGCCTGAACCGCAGGTTCGATGCCGGTGACCTTGAAATGATGACCGCGACTGGCGATTTCGACCTTCAGCCGCTTTTCGATCTGCCGCAGATGGTGGTCGAGATGACCGCAGAAGTTGGACAAACGCCGGGCGTCTTCCGGCAACAGGGTGATTTCCCGGGAAATGTCGGTGAGTATCAAGATGCAGCCTTTTGCAAGGGTTTGTCGGCAGCCACTTCGTTCACCCTGCCGCGCAGGGAATTGGGCTGGGCCTCGGTAATCAGGATGTCGGTGAAACCACCGATCAGCCTGGGGTGGCCTGCGAAGTTGACCACCCGATTGTTTTCGGTGCGCCCGGTCAGGTGCAGCGGATTTTTTTTGGATTTACCTTCGACCAGCACCCGCTGCACGCTGCCGACCATGGCCTGCGAGATGGCCAGGGTCATGTCATTCAACCGCTTTTGCAAACGCTGCAAACGCTGCTCCTTGACCGCCGGGCTGACATCATCCGGGAAATTGGCCGCCGGTGTGCCGGGACGGGCGCTGAAGATGAAGCTGTAAGAGAAGTCGTAACCGACTTCGTCGATCAAGGCCAGGGTGTCTTCGAAATCCTGCTCGGTTTCGCCGGGAAAGCCGATGATGAAATCGGACGACAGTGAAATCCCCGGACGCACCGCCTTGATCTTGCGCATGATCTCCAGATAATCCTCGCGGCTGTGGCCCCGCTTCATTTCAGCCAGAATCCGGTTGCTGCCGCTTTGCACCGGCAGGTGCAAATGGTTGACCAATTGCGGGATTTCGGCGAAAGCGTCGATGATGTCGTCGGTGAATTCCAGAGGGTGCGATGTGGTGAAGCGTATGCGCTCTATGCCGTCTATGGCGGCGACGAAATGCAGCAGCAGGGCGAAGCTGGCAATGTCGCCATCATCTGTTTCGCCGCGATAGGCATTGACGTTCTGGCCCAGCAGATTAACTTCGCGCACCCCCTGGCTGGCCAGGGTTTCGATTTCGGCGACTACATCGCGCAAGGGCCGACTGACTTCTTCGCCACGGGTGTAGGGCACGATGCAGTAGGTGCAGTATTTGCTGCATCCTTCCATCACCGACACATAGGCTTTCGGTCCTTCGGCCCGTGGCTCGGGCAGATGGTCGAATTTTTCGATTTCAGGGAATGAAATATCGACGACATGCTTGTGCCCGGCACGGGCTTTTTCCAGTAATTCAGGCAGGCGATGCAGGGTTTGCGGGCCGAACACGATGTCGACATAAGGCGCACGCTTTTGAATGGCATCACCTTCCTGACTGGCCACGCAGCCACCGACACCGATGATGACACCAGGCCGTTTGTCCTTGATTTTTTTCCAGCGCCCGACGGCGGAAAAGACTTTTTCCTGAGCTTTTTCGCGTATCGAACAGGTATTCAGCAACAAAACATCGGCCTGTTCGGGACTATCGGTCAATTCCATGCCATGCGATGCCTGAAGTACGTCGCGCATTTTGTCGGAATCGTACTCGTTCATCTGACAGCCATTGGTCTGGATATAAAGCTTGTGCGCCATGCTCGGTGAGGTTCTCCAACGATTCGTGTCAATAAAAGATCGGTAATCTGAATTCAGCGGTTACTTGCGACCCCTCACCCCAACCGGCTTCGCCCCCCTCGCTACGCTCTCCCCGCAGGGAGAGGGGCTTTTGCGCCCTTCTCCCTCAGGGAGAAGGGCTGGGGATGAGAGGTTGGGTGGGGGGCAAAGCCGCTTGCATTGATATAGTTACAAAAAATCCCGTCTTTCGACGGGGGTTGAACTTCGGCGGATTATAAATTCTATTGCGTCCCTGTGGTTGTCATCAGACGGCAATACCAACCTGCAAACCATCGAACCAGTCCAGGAAACGCTTGACATCGTCGCCTTTCAGCAAGCGCCCGTGTTGCGGCGCCAGAATATCGATGTCCAGGGTACGCACCCGGTCGATCCAGACCCGCTTGGCCTGATTCGATGGCATCCAACGTTGATGGAAATAGCGCATTTTCTCAACATGGCTATCGAAGTTATCGACCACCATCGGCGCCCCCGGCGCTTCCAGTGCCGCGCCGATGTCGCCCGAGAACAGAATTCTGGCCTGTGGATCGTAGATATGAAAATTGGCCGACGAGTGCAGGTAGTGGGCCGGAATGACTTGCAGATCGACACTGCCCAGGTCGATGACGCCGCCGTGGTCGGCAATGGGCACGTATTCGATGGTTTCGCAGCCGAAATGCCGCAGAAACCCCTCCCACAATGCCGCCGCGTGCAGCCTGGCATTCGGCAGAGCTTGATCCCACAAGCCCAGCGAGGAAATGATGTCGGGGTCTTGATGCGAGGCAAACAAATCGGTGATTTCTTCGACCGGCGCATGATGCAGCACCGCCGCCAGCATGGGGGCAAACAATTCGATACCGCCTGGGTCGATCAACAGACAACGATCGGCGGTTCTGACGATGTACTGATTGGTATCGATGATCTTGTCGGGCTTATGCGGATCACGACCGTACATGATCCATTGGTGAGCACCCTCGTAAATTTTGTTCATCTTCATTGCAGCACTCCTCTCGTAGTGGGCATAAGTGGTTTGTCCGACATCAGTCCATACCCCGGATGGCACTCAAGGCGCTACGACAACGGTTGACCTTGTCGTTGATGATCTGGGCGGCATGATCGACGCTTTCGGCCACGGCTTGCAGGCTTTGCAGATACTCACCGGCCTGCGACGCCTCGATCCGTGAATTGGCGGCTATCACGCGCGCGGCCCGCGCCGGGTGCATGACATCGGCCAACTGCGCCAGCAATTCGCTTACATCGGCGTTGAAGGCGCGCCGATACTGCATCTGGCGCCGCTGCACCTGCTGCAACGCCCCGGAAAGCGACGCCCGATGAGTCGCCGATTCAGCCAAGGCCGACACTTTTTCGAAACGCTTGCGAGCGTCGGTCGTGCGCTGCACCTGCACCGTCAGGCGGTACAGCTTCAGTGCGTGTTCATTGATGTCGTTGACGAGTTGTATGGTTTCCTTGGCCAACTCGTTGATGAAGTCGGTAATGGGCTGAAAGCCTTTGGCCTTTTCCCCTGCCCGAAAGGCAATGGCCTTGGCGTTGGCTGCTGCCAGCGAAATTTCCTTGGCCACCTCCATCACCGCACTCAGTTCCGCAGCAATCGACGCCACGGCCACAAACTGGGATTTATTTCTCTGCATGGTTTTGCACCTCATCGCACTGGACTTTGAAGATAGTCGATTCTCAGGCCAGATTCGCAGCCTTGCGCCAATATCAGCGTTGATACAGCGTCGGATCTTGAATCTTGGCACTGGCAAAACCGGCGGCTCTGAGCCGACAGGCATCGCACACACCGCAGGCCCGGCCTTGATGATCGGCGGCGTAACACGATACGGTGAATGCGTAATCCACTCCCAGCTCGATACCGCGTCGAATGATGTCGGCCTTGCTCAGGGTAATCAGCGGCACATGAATCTGAATGCGTTGACCCTCGACACCGGCTTTGGTGGCCACATTGGCCAAGGTTTGAAAGGCGGTGATGAACTCGGGGCGGCAATCGGGATACCCCGAATAATCGACGGCGTTGACGCCAATGAATACGTCACGGGCATTCAACACCTCGGCCCAGCCCAATGCGAATGCCAGAAAAATGGTATTTCTGGCGGGTACATAAGTCACCGGAATACCTGGCTGCGGTGTTTCGGGAACGGCGATGCTGGCGTCGGTCAGCGCCGAACCGCCAATGGCATCCAGCCCCAGATGGATGATTTTGTGATCGACACCGTAGTGTTCAGCAATGCGCTGCGCGGCCTGCAATTCGGCATTGTGGCGCTGGCCATAATCGAAGCTGAGGGCATGACAGTGATAACCCTGCTGTCTGGCTATCGCCAGCACCGTCATCGAATCCAGGCCACCCGACAGCAGCACGATGGCTGCACGGCCCTGACCGCTATTTTCCTCTTGCATCATTCCAGAGATATTTGTGGAGTTGTATCTGAAAGCGCACCGGCAACTGGTCGGCCAATATCCTGTCGGCCAGCGCGGTCGGCGACATCACGCCGGTGACCGGCGAAAACAGCACCTGACAACGTTCGGCCAGCTTGTGCTCGGTCATGGCCGCCACCGACCAGCGGTAATCCTCATCGTCGGCGATCACGAATTTGACCTGATCGATGGCTGTCAGACAACCGATGTTCGGGTAAAAATTGCGTTTGTGTTCGCCGGAACTCGGCGTTTTCATATCCATCACCTTCACCACGCGCGGGTTCACGTCGGCAACATCGAGCGCACCGCTGGTTTCCAGCGACACCTGATAGCCTTCGTCGATCAGCCGATCCAGCAATGGCAAACAGTTGGACTGCGCCAGTGGCTCGCCGCCCGTTACCGTGACATGACGGGTTCGATAGCGTTTCACCTCGTCGAGAATGTGCGTCAGCAACCATTTTTCGCCACCAGTGAAGGCATACGTCGTGTCGCAATAGCCGCAACGCAAAGGACAGCCGGTCAAACGGATGAACACCGTCGGCAAACCGACGGTGTTGGTTTCACCTTGCAGGGAATAGAAAATTTCGCTCAATCTGAGCGAGGCTTCCATCGGGGCTGACATCTAGGGCATTTGCGCCAGCTTTTTTGCCGCGAGATGGGCTGCGGTGGTGCCGGGGTAGCTCGTGGTCACCCGCGTCATGTAATCACGCGCTTTCGCCAGATTTTGCTGGTCGAATTCGATGTAACCCAGCTTGAGCAGGGCATCAGGCACTTTCGAACTATTGGGAAACTGGCTGACGACCTTGCCGAATGCAATACGTGCCTTGTCGTAATCGCGGGTGATCTTGTAGGCCTCGCCCAGCCAGTACTGGGAATTGTCGGCAAATTCACCGGCAGGATGGTCGGTCAGCAAGGCCTCGAACAGCTTGACGGCAACAGCGTTGTGACCATTGCGCAAGGCTTCGTAGGCCTGCTGGTAGCGTTCTTTCTCGCTGGCTTGTGCCTGGGCCTGATTGGCCGCTGGCGCTGCCACGACTTGCGGAGTGACAGGCGCGGACTCGGTAGTTGGTGTCGCCGTTGTGCCTGTCGCTGGCGCAACCGTCGCTTGCGGAGCAGTTGCAGCTGCGGCGGCAGCCGGGTCGGTCACAGGCGGCGAGGGCGCAGCCTGACCCGCTATCGGCGGCATCGCCATCACGGTCTGCACGCGCTCATCAAGATCGGCATACATGTGCGCCTGTTTGCGTTCGAGGTCGGCAATGGTTTGTGCCTGTTCTTCCACCATGCCTCTGAGTTGCTGCACTTCCGACTGTAGCTGTTCCAGGCGCCCGAGCACTTCGTAAATCGCACCATTGGACGGTTGCCCGCCAGCCTGGCCATACGCTGGATGAACGGCCTGCGCGCTGGCCTGGTTGCTGAAAGCCAGGCTAAGGCACGCGGTCAGAAGTGCGAGTTTTCTCATTGATAGCCTACTTCGACACGACGATTCAATTGCCAGGCCGATTCATCGTGGCCCATGGCAGCGGGTTTTTCTTCACCGTAACTGACGATTTCCAACTGACCAGCGGACACGCCTTGCGCACGCATCATGCGTTCGACCGCCTTAGCGCGTTGCTCGCCCAGCGCGATGTTGTATTCACTCGAACCGCGTTCGTCGGCATGACCGGCCAGTATCACGCGCTGATTCGGATGCGCTGACAAATAGTGAGCGTGCGCAGCGACGACGGGCACGAATTCCTGTCTGATCTGGCTGCTGTCGAGTTCGAAATAGATGACTTGTTTCGACAAGGGATTGTTGGGGTCGCTGAATTCAGGCCCCAGATGAGACGCACTGTTGAAATCCTGACCACCAAAGCCACCACCTGCCCCACCGCTACCAAACGGGGTGCCGCCCATGGCACCGTCGGCCAACGCACTGGTAGAGGCATCGGTACCAACCTGATCCGCTTCGGCCAAGCCCTCGTCTTCCGTCGAGCTACAGCCCGCAGTCAACATCGCGGCGACCAGCGCCAGTGCAAGAAAAGTTTTCGTCGATTTCATAAACAACTCCAAAAAAAATCAAAAGGTATCAAGTATTTGTCAAATCAAGCGTTCGTTCAAGGCCCCCAGGCCGGTTCACGCACGCCGCCGCTATCGATGCTGAGTTTCTGACGACTTGCACCATCGGTGGACACCACCGACAACACCGATCGCCCTCCCCGGCTTGCCGCATACAGAATCATGCTGCTGTTCGGCGCGAAACTGGGCGACTCATCGAGGCGGCCTTCGGTCAGCACGTTGACCGTTTTCGAGGCCATATCCATGACAGCAATTTTATAGCCACCGCCGCTGCCGTGAACCATGGCCAGGCTACGGCCATCGGGCGAAAACCGGGGGCGGGCATTGTAGTCGCCCTGGAAGGTCAACCGTGTTGCCCGGCCACCGCCGCTGGGTATCGTATAAAGCTGGGGTTTGCCGCCTTGATCGGAGGTAAATACGATAGTGCTGCCATCGGGCGACCAGGTCGGTTCCGTATCGATAGACAAACCCGAGGTCAGTCGGGTCAAGCCTTTGCCCGCCAAGTTCAGCACATAGACATCGGGGCTACCATCCTTGGACAAGGTTATCGCCAGGCGGCTGCCATCGGGCGACCAAGCGGGTGCACCGTTGATGCCAGGAAAAGACGACACGCTTTCACGCTGACCGGTGGCCAGCGTCTGCACGAAAATTTCCGAGCGCTTGGTGTGGAACGACACGTAAGCGATGCGGCTGCCATCCGGTGACCAAGCCGGTGCCATGATGGGTTCGGGCGATTCGGCAATCGTACGGGGGTTGGAACCGTCGGCATCGGCTATCTGTAACATGAACTGCCGGGCGTTGCCGCGCGTTGTCGTGGTGACATAGGCAATGCGGGTATTGAACACACCTTTGCGACCGGTCAGTTTCTCGAAAATCAGATCGCTGATGTGATGGGCAGCGCGACGCAGTTCGTGGCCGCCCGCCGTCATGCGGTAGCCCATGATCAACTGGCCATTGTGAACATTGAACAGATGAAACACGATGTTGAATGCATTACCGTTGCCCTGTACCTGGCCGATGACCATGTATTCCTGGCCCAGTGCCTGCCATTCGCGGAAATTGATGCGCTCGGGGTCATTGGGCTGGCTCAACATCTCATCTTCCGACAAGGTTTTGAAAAAACCGCTACCCGCCAGATCGGACGATATGACATCGCTGAGTTTGACGTTGCCGATCCCGCCTTGCTGACCAAAGGGCACAATGGCAATGGGCATGGCTGTTTGTGCGCCCTTGGTGATTTCGATGGTCAGACCTTCGGCGTGCACCCAAGGCGACAAGGCCATGAGCAATCCGATCAAAATTATGCGTACTAATGAAAACATTGATTTTTCCGTTTTTGCGCTACGACGGGTTGAACAACAGGTTGAACACCCGATACTTCTGATTGAATAAAATTTTGTCTTGCGGCACCGGCAGCGGTGATGCCTTCCTGACCGCATTTTCTGCCGAGCGGTCGAATGCCGGATCACCACTGCTGACGATGACTTGTGCATCCATCACATCGCCGCTGGGCAGCAATTTTACCCGAATCGTGCATCTCAGGCCCGCCGCCGAGGTTGCTGGCCTGATCCAGGCCGCCTCCGTTCTGTTTTTTATCATGGCGTTCAGCTTTGCCTCTTCGGCTGCGGCGGCAGCCAAACGATCCTGCTCGGCTTTGGCAGCAGCGGCGGCTGCGGCTTCAGCCTCGGCTCGAGCCTTGGCGGCAGCCTCGGCAGCCAGACGATCACGTTCGGCCCTGGCTCTGGCGTCAGCTTCCGCTCTGGCTTTGGCTTCGGCATCCGCCCTGACTTTGGCTTCAGCCGCTGCTTTTTCAGCTTTGGCTTTCGCATCGGCCTCGGCTCTGGCGCGGGCTTCGGCTGCCGCTTTTTCAGCTTTTGCCCGCGCATCGGCCTCGGCTTTGGCTTTGGCCTCCGCAGCCGCTTTCTCTGCTTTCAGCCGAGCGTCTGCATCGGCTTTGATCTTGGCGTCGGCTGCCGCTTTTTCAGCTTTCGCACGAGCTTCAGCCTCGGTTTTAATTTTGGCGTCGACAGCGGCTTTCTCCGCTTTCAAACGGGCTTCAGCCTCGGCTTTAGCTTTGGCTGCGGCATCGGCAGCTTGACGCGCTTTTTCCGCTCTGGCTTTTTCTTCGCTCGCTTGCTTTTCTTTTTCAGCCCTGGCTTCGGCTTGTTTGAGCTGCTCCTGTCGTTTGGCTGTCTCGATTTTTTGCTGTTCGAGCTTTTTCTGCTCCAGTGCCTTCTGCTCTTGCGCCTTCTGCTCTTGCGCCTTCTGCTCTTGCGCCTTCTGCTCTTGCGCCTTCTGCTCTTGCGCCTTCTGCTCCTGAGCTTTGCGCTCCTGAAGCAGCTTTTGCTCCAATGCCTTGTGCTCCTGCTGTGCCTTTTCTTCCACCAGCCTTTTGACTTCCAGCTCTTTCTGCTTGGCCGCTTCCGCAAGTTTTTGCTGCTCTTTCAGCTTGGCTTCGCGCACTTCGGCATCGTGTTTTTGCTTGTCGAGTTCAGCCTTGTGCTGTCTTTCGGCGGCTTCTTTGGCTTTTTGCGCATCCAGTGCCTGTTTTGCCTTCAATTCCTGCTGTTTGTGTTCCTCTTCCTTGCGTCGGGCTTCCTGTTCCTGGCGCTGTCTGGCTTCGAGAGCCTCCTGTTTTCGGCGTTCGGCGGCGGCCAACGCCTGTTTTTCTTCCAGAACACGCTGTTCACGGGCTTGCTGCGCCGCTCGTTGTTCGGCTTTTTTGGTTTGTTCGATGGCTTGCTGACGCTGCACTTCGGCGTGCTGTCGGACATTCTCGGCTTGCCGCACACGCGCGGCTTCCGCATCGATGGCGGCACCATCGAGGACGGTGGCTTCTATGACATCCGATGGTTGCGGTACGTTGACGGTTTCATGATCGGGCATGAAGCTGAGGCCGAACAGCAGCACGATCAGAACGTGCAGACCTACTGCCAGAACGAGCGAAGCTTTGTAACGTCTCATGAAGGGTGAATCATGGGCTTTCGGGAGGGGGTGACGTCATCAGGCCCACTTTGGGTGCGCCAGTTTTTTTCAGTTCGACCATGATTTTAACGATGCTGCCGTAATCGACTTCGTGATCGCCGCGCACGTACAACTGCGCCTTGGGGTTGTCTCTGAATACCTGAGACACACGCTCGACCAGAATAGCCTCGTCGATCGCGGTTTCGGCCTCTTCGTCGTTGCCACCGACATTCAAGTAAAAGCTGCCGTCTTTTTTGATCGACACGATCACCGGTATTTGATCCTGAACATCGATCTGTTCCGCCTCGGCCTGCGGCAAATCGACATCGACACCGGTCTGCACCAGGGGCGCGGTAATCATGAAAATAATCAGCAGTACGAAGGTAACGTCGATGTAGGGAACGACGTTGATCTCGGCCATGGGGCCGCGACGCTTGCGGGATTTGCGATTGCCGCCGGATACGTTCATTTGTTGTGCGCCTGTCTTTGCAACAACACGACGAATTCGTCGATGAACAACTCATAACGCCCGGCCAACCTGTCCAGCCGTGTCGAGAAGCGGTTGTAGGCTATGACCGCCGGAATCGCCGCGAACAGGCCGATCGCGGTGGCAATCAGGGCTTCGGAAATCCCCGGCGCCACATGGGCCAGGGTTGCATTCTTGACTTCACCCAAGGCCCTGAACGAGTTCATGATGCCCCACACCGTACCAAACAAACCAATGTACGGACTGGTGGAACCGACGGTGGCGAGAAAAGGCAGGGTTTCGTCCAATCTGTCGAGTTCACGCGCCAGTTCGATGCGCATGGCGCGTTGCGCACTTTCAACTTGCACGACAGGTTCGACATCACCTTTTTGCCGCATACGGGCAAATTCGCGGTAGCCCGCCAGAAAAATCTTTTCGATGCCTTCCGGTTCGAAGCGGTCGCTGGACATTTTCTTGTAAAGCTCGGCAAGGCCGACACCCGACCAGAATTCGTCTTCGAAGTCATCGGTGATTTCGGTGGCCTGCTTCAGGTCTTTACGCTTGGAAAAAATGAAGGTCCAGGATGTCACCGACGCTGCCAGCAGTATGAACATGACGAATTGAACGACGAAACTGGCTTCCTTCACCAGTGTGAGTATGGATAAATCGGTGTTCATCTAGCGTAATAGCTCCAAAATGGCAGAGGGAATGGCTTTGGGTTTCAGGGTTTGGGCATCGAGACAGGCAATGCGAACGTCGCCTGTGCACAGCGTCTGGTCGTGGCGAATGATGGTTTGCTCGAAGCTGAGCGTGGTTTTGGTGTATTCGGAAATTTTTGCGGTGACATTCAGCATGTCATTGAAACGGGCTGGTTTGAGATAGTCTACACGCACCGAGCGCACGACGAAAATCACATTTTGTTCCAAGCGCAAGACATCCTGTTCAAAGCCCAGACTGCGCAGCATTTCGGTTCTGGCACGTTCGAAAAATTTCAGGTAATTGGCGTAAAACACCACGCCACCGGCGTCGGTATCTTCGTAATACACACGCACCGGCCAATCGAACGGGGTGTTGCGGAATGTTTGAGTCATCGATGATACTGAAGTTCGGCAATTGAAAAAGGACAGGGATTTGGCAAAACCGCAGGAACCTCTGCCAAACCCGATGCACGATGAACGAGCAAGCAGCGCACACAGCTTTGCAGTGCGCGGGGATGCGGCATGCCCTGCCCTTCCAAGCCAATCAGATGTCGTCGAGAATGGCCCGCTTGACGGCGTCCAGACTGGCCTCGACGGTAATCGGCTGATCGTCCTTGCATTGAGCGATGGCGGTGTCCGGGTCTTTGATGCCGTTGCCGGTCAGGGTGCAGACGATGGTGCTGCCTTCCGGGATATTGCCATTGGCTATATCGTGCAAAGCACCGGCCAGCGATGTCGCCGAGGCGGGTTCGCAGAATATGCCTTCGTAGGCTGACAACATTTTTTGCGCGGCCAGGATTTGCTCATCGGTGAAGGCGGTAAACCAGCCGCCGGATTGTTTCTGCGCAGCCCAGGCACCATCCCAGGATTGCGGATTGCCGATGCGGATGGCCGTAGCGACGGTTTCCGGGTTTTCGACCGGATGGCCCGCCAGGAACGGTGCGGCACCGGCAGCCTGATAGCCGCACATCACCGGCCGTTTTGCGGTGACGGCCTTGTGGCTTGCCGTGTCGGTCGAATACTCCTTGTAGCCTCGCCAGTAAGCCGTGATGTTACCGGCGTTGCCGACCGGCAGGCAGTGGAAATCGGGTGCATCGCCCAAGGCGTCGACAATTTCGAACGCGGCGGTTTTCTGGCCCTCCAACCGGTAGGGGTTGATCGAGTTGACGATGGTCACCGGCGCATGGTTGGCGATGTCTTTGACAATGGCCATGCCCGCATCGAAATTGCCTTTGATTTGAATGATGCGGGCGCCGTACATCATGGTTTGCGCCAGCTTGCCTAGGGCGATTTTGCCTTCAGGAATCAACACGAAAGCACGAATGCCGGCACGCACGGCATAGGCCGCCGCCGCCGCCGAGGTGTTGCCGGTCGAGGCGCAGATGATGGCCTGACTGCCCTCCTCTACCGCCTTGGTGACGGCCAGCGTCATGCCGCGATCCTTGAACGAACCCGTTGGATTCAGGCCTTCGAATTTGACGTAAATATCGACGGCTTTGCCGATCAGTCGCGGGATGTTGTGCAATTGAATCAGCGGGGTATTGCCTTCGCACAAACTGATGATGCGGGTGTCGTCGGCAACCGGCAGACGGTCGCGATAGCGTTCGATCAGGCCGGTGTAGTGTGCAGGTTTGGTCATGGTTTATCCTAGGGTTTCCATGCGGATACGTGCCACCTTGCCGCTGACGGTGGCCAGAGCTTCAATGTCGGCAATGGCCGCGTTCATTTCTTTTTCCAGCGTGCGCTGGGTCAGCAGGATGACTGGCACCTGGATTTCGCCTTTGGCCGGTTCTTTTTGAATCAGGGCTTCGATGCTGATGTGGTGCGCCGCCAAGATGCGGGTGACGTCGGCAAGCACACCGGGTTTGTCTTCGGCGGTCAACCGCAGGTAATAGGCGGTTTCGATGCGATCAACAGGCAATACCGGAATGTCGACGATTGCATCCGGCTGGAAGGCCAGATGCGGTACGCGGTTTTCCGGGTCGCAGGTCATGGCGCGCACGACATCTACCAGATCGGCGACGACAGCCGACGCAGTAGGGTCGGCACCGGCACCGGCACCGTAATACAAGGTGGGCCCGACGGCATCACCGCAGACCAGCACGGCGTTCATCACGCCATCGACATTGGCGATCAACCGACGTTTGGGAATCAGGGTGGGGTGCACACGCAGCTCGATACCGGTCTCGGTCTTGCGGGCAATACCTAAGTTTTTGATGCGATAGCCCAAGGCTTCGGCATATTCGACATCCAGCCGGGTGATCTGGCTGATGCCTTCGGTATAAACCTTGTCGAATTGCAAGGGAATGCCAAAGGCGATGGAGGCCAGTATCGTCAGTTTATGACCGGCATCGATGCCTTCGACGTCGAAGCTCGGATCGGCTTCGGCATAACCCAGGGCTTGGGCTTCTTTCAATACGTCGTCGAAGTCCCGGCCTTTGTCGCGCATTTCACTGAGGATGTAATTGCCGGTGCCGTTGATGATGCCCGCCAGCCATTGGATGCGGTTACCGGCCAGACCTTCGCGCAGGGCTTTGATGATGGGGATGCCACCTGCCACAGCCGCTTCGAACAACACCATGACGCCTTTGCGACTGGCTTCGGCGAAGACTTCGTTACCGTGCAGTGCGATCAGTGCCTTGTTGGCGGTGACGACCTGCTTGCCGTTGGCGATGGCAGTCAACACCAGTTGTTTGGCGAGGTCACAGCCGCCTATCAGTTCGACGATGACATCAATGTCGGGATCGTTGACGATTTCGAAGGGGTCGGTCGTCAAAGCCATGCCTTGGGTGTCACAAATTCTTGAGCGGCCCAGGTCGCGGGCCGATGCGCGGGCGACGACGATGTCCCGTCCTGCCCGACGGGCAATTTCCTCGGCGTTACGCTTCAGCACATTGACCGTGCCGCCACCGACGGTTCCCAACCCCAGTATCCCCACGTTTACCGGCTTCAAAGCTGCCTCCTCGCGCTAAATCCAAAAATGGCGGCGATTATACAACGCCGTCTTTTTTCAGCATATTGCGGATGCTGCGCAAGGCCTGGCGGGTACGGTGTTCGTTTTCGATCAGGCTGAAACGGATGTGGTCGTCACCGAAATGGCCGAAACCGACACCGGGCGATACCGCCACCTTGGCGTCGATGATGAGTTTTTTGGCGAATTCGATGGATCCCATCGCGCGGTAGGCTTCGGGGATTTTGGCCCAGACGAACATGGTGGCTTTGGGTTTTTCCACCGGCCAGCCCATGGCATTGAGGCCGTCGCACAAGATGTCGCGCCGTACCCGGTACATATCGCAGATGTCTTTGACGCAATCCTGCGGGCCTTCCAGTGCGGTGATGGCGGCCACCTGAATCGGCGTGAAAGTACCGTAATCCATGTAGGATTTGATGCGAGTCAGCGCAGCGACCAGGGTGGGGTTGCCGCACATGAAACCAACGCGCCAACCCGGCATGTTGTAGCTTTTCGACAGGGAGAAAAACTCGACGGCAATATCTTTGGCACCTGGTACTTGCAGAATAGACGGCGCGACGTAGCCGTCGAACACGATGTCGGCATAAGCAATATCGTGCACGATCCAAATCGCGTGTTCCTTGGCAATGCCGACCACTTTTTCAAAGAAATCCAGCTCGACGCACTGACAGGTTGGATTGCCCGGAAAATTCAGAATCAACATTTTGGGCTTGGGCCAGCATTCGGTGATGGCTTTTTGCAATTCCTCGAAGAAATCGGTATCCGGCGTCATCGGCACATGGCGTATGTCGGCTCCGGCGATGACGACACCATAAGGATGAATCGGGTAAGCCGGATTCGGCACCAACACGACATCACCCGGCCCCAGCGTGGCCAATGCCAGATGCGACAAACCTTCTTTGGAGCCTATGGTAACGATGGCTTCGGTGTTGTAATCGAGGTCGACGTCGAAACGCTGTTTGTACCAACTACAAATGGCTTTGCGCAGCCTGGGAATGCCTTTGGATACCGAATAACGGTGAGTGTCGCCGCGTTGCGCCACTTCCACCAGCTTATCGAGAATATGCGGCGGTGTAGGTTGGTCAGGGTTGCCCATGCCGAAATCGATGATGTCTTCACCCTCCGCTCTGGCTTTGGCTTTCAGTTCATTGACGATGTTGAATACATAAGGCGGTAGGCGGCTGATGCGATGAAATTCTTCCATTAACAGACTCTTTGAAATTCAAAATTGGGCGGATAGTCGACAAGGGGCGTTAAATTACTGACGTCACAGAGGCTTGTCAATTGCGTGCCCCACGCCGAAATGACGGCGCGTTTACGGGGAAAAAACCCTGTTAATTGACTTAACCTGTCATGAGGAGTGGCTTTACAGGCTTCTGCGTACTGCGCAGCCGCCTGTACCTGCCCCGATCACGCCCGTTTGTGTTGCTGGCTTTGCAGCAGGCGTCAGGCGAAGGGATTTTCCAGAACAATGGTTTCGTTGCGATCCGGCCCGGTTGACAAAATAGTGACCTTGACACCAATCAAAGCCTCGATACGCGCGATGTAGGCACGCGCGTTATCCGGCAAGTCTTCAAAGCGCGTCACCCCGGCGGTCGAACCGCTCCAGCCCGGCATCGTTTCAATGACGGCTTCGCAAGCTTCGTATTGATCGGCCCCGAGCGGAGCGACTTCGGTAATCTGGCCATCGATTTTGTAAGCCGTGCAGATGCCGATTTTGTCCAGACCATCCAGCACATCGAGCTTGGTCAGACAGATGCCGCTCAGACTGTTGAGTTGGGCTGATTTACGCATCGAAACCGCATCGAACCAGCCGCAGCGACGCTTGCGCCCGGTAGTCGCACCAAATTCGTGGCCTTTGACGCCGAGATGTTCGCCGTAATGATCGAACAGTTCGGTCGGAAACGGGCCGTTGCCAACGCGGGTGGAATAGGCTTTGGTGATGCCCAGTACGTAATCGACGGCCAGCGGGCCAACGCCGGCACCGGTGGCTGCGCCACCCGCCGTGGTGTTGGAGGATGTGACGTAAGGATAGGTGCCGTGATCGATGTCGAGCAATGCGCCTTGGGCACCTTCGAACAATACATTGTGTCCGGCTTTGCCGTGAGCACTCAATTCCTCGCCGACATCGGTGAGCATGGGCTTGATTTGTTCGCCCAATGTCAGCATGGTTTTCAGGATGTCGTCGTAGTTGACGGCCTCGGCCTGATAATAATTCACCAGCAGGAAGTTGTGATAATCAACCAGTTCTTGCAGGCGTTTGGCAAATTCGCCGGTGTTACGCAAGTCGCCAGCGCGCAAGCCGCGTCGGGCCACCTTGTCTTCATAGGCTGGCCCTATACCACGCCCAGTGGTGCCTATGGCCTTGCTGCCACGGGCTTTTTCGCGGGCCTGATCGATGGCGATGTGTACCGGCAAGATCAGGGCACAGGCTTCACTGATTTTCAGGCGGTTGCGAACCGGCACACCGGATTGTTCGAGAATGGCGATTTCCTGTATCAAGGCGTCTGGACAAAGCACGACGCCGTTACCGATCATGCATTGCACACCTTCGCGCAACACGCCAGACGGAATCAGATGCAATACGGTTTTCTTGCCGTCAATCACCAAGGTGTGCCCGGCATTGTGTCCCCCCTGGAAACGCACGACTGCCGAGGCTTGCTCGGTCAGTAGATCGACCAATTTACCCTTGCCTTCGTCGCCCCATTGCGTACCAATTACAACAACATTCTTTCCCATAATTTTTATGACCTTTGTTCTAACGCTCATGAAGACATTTCATCACCCGGACCACTGGAAGGCGCTTGGGCTAATTTCGCAGTAATGGCGGCTGCACGTTACCGAATGGCCGTCACCCTCTTCCCCTCACCCCAACCGGCTTCGCCCCCCTCGCTTCGCTCTCCCCTTAGGGAGGGCTTTTTGCTCCCTTCTCCCTCAGGGAGAATGAGGGTTGACAACCCAGCGCTGTCCATCCCATTGCAAAACTGCATTGCAGCCCAGCTCCACCGCTCCACCCATCTGGCCCGGTAATTGTTGAATGACCTTGAGGCCGTCGACGCGCAAATCGCGCACGGTTTGCGTCAGCGCACGATCGTTCACGGCGGGTGCGAATACGGTTTGCACGACCTCGCATTCGTCTTGCGCCAATAACGATGCCAGCACTTTCAGATCGGCGCTGAAGCCGGTTGCAGGCCGGGCGCGACCGAATACGCCACCGATGTTGTCATAACGACCGCCACGGGCAATTTCACGGCCTACGGTCGGCACGAATGCCGCAAACACGATGCCGGTGTGATAGTGGTAGCCACGCAGTTCGGCGAGATCGAAACTGATGGCCAATGAAGGAAAATCGATGCTTAATCGTGACGCCAGATCGCGCAAGTCGGCAAGTGCACGATCCAGGACGGGGTTGCCGATGGTCAGCAAGCTTGCCGCCCGTTCGATGACATCGGCGCCGCCATTCAAGGTCGGCAACGCATTGAACAGGGTCTTGAAACGGGTGTCGATGGCCCAGCCGTCTATCATGGCGAACAACTCCGGCCTGGCCTTGCGCTGCAAGACTTCGAACAGTTCGGCTTCCTGTTGATCGTCCAGACCGGCCATATCGGCCAGCGCCCGGTAAATGCCGACATGGCCCAAATCGAGATGGACGTTTTGCAAGCCGCTGATAGCCAGCATTTCCAACATCAGGCAAATGATTTCGTAGTCGCTTTCGATACCGGCGTGGCCATACAGCTCGGCACCGATTTGCATAGGGCTGCGATTCTTTTCCAGCGCGTCGCCCAGGGTTTGCAGGGTGGTGCCGACGTAACACAAGCGGGTTGGCCAGTCATGGTGCAGGTTGTGGGCATCGATACGGGCGACTTGCGGTGTCATGTCGGAACGCACCCCCAGCAATTTGCCGCTGAGCTGGTCGGTCAGTTTGAAGGTTTGCAGGTCAAGATCGTGACCGGAGCCGGTCAGCAAAGAATCCAGAAAATCGACGAAAGGCGGAATGACGAGCTGGTAACCCCAGGTAGCGAAGGTGTCCAACAACGTCCGTCGTAAGCCTTCGAGACGGGCCGCATCGTCAGGCAAGACTTCGGTTATGCCTTCGGGAAGTAGCCAGGGGTCTTTTTTCTGTATTTTCATGTGTCCGAGCCGCAGACGGCGCCCGCATAAAGCCGGAGCACCGTCTGCCATCTAGCCGTAAGAAGGGTTATTTCTGATTCTTGAAATAGCGGAAGAAATCCGAATCGGGTTCCATCACCATGATATTGCCCGGCTTGCCTACGCTTTGTCTGTAGGCTTGCAGGCTGCGGTAAAAGCCGAAGAACTCGCTGTCTTGGCCAAAAGCCTTGGCATAGGTGTCGGCTGCGTTGGCGTCACCTTCACCGCGCAAGGTTTCGGATTTGCGATAAGCATTGGCCATGATGATTACACGCTGTTGATCGGCAGCGGCACGGATGCGTTCGGCGGCTTCCGCGCCTTGCGAACGGAATTCACGCGCCACCCGGGCGCGTTCGGCTTCCATGCGCTGAAAAACTGACGTACTGACTTCGGGGGGGAGGTCGATGCGCTTGACCTGAACATCGACGATCTCGACGCCAAGACCAGCAGCGTCGCGGGCGACATTGGCTATCAGTGTCTCGCGAATCACGGCGCGGTCAGTGGAAACCAGTTGCCTGATTTCACGCCGACTGAATTCACCACGCGCGACGTTTTTGATGATCTGATCCAGGCGGATGTTGGCCTGGGTGATATCACCACCAACCGAGGTATAAAACCTTTTGACGTCGTTGATACGCCATTTGACGAAGGAATCGACGATGACGTTCTTTTTCTCCGCCGTCAGAAAACGCTCGGGCGTGACATCCATGGTCAGGATGCGGGCGTCGAACTTCTTGACGTTGTTGACGAACGGCAGCTTGAAGTGCAGCCCTGGCTCATAGTCCGCAGCGACGACTTCACCCAATTGAAATTTGATGGCCCGCTCGGTTTCCGAGACGGTGAACATCGACATCGACAGCAGAATGAAGGCCGCAGCAACGGCTACCAAAATTTTGTTTACCATGTTTAGCGTCCTCTCACATCACGTTCGCGGGCTGAAGCGCGGATATCGGTTCTGGGGTCTCTGAATGGCGCTGGCAAGGTGGCCGCAGGCTGCTCATGAGCGATGGCCGCCGCGGGCTGAGGCTGTGCCGCGGCAGTCGAACCGGCAATGGCCGACCCAAGCTTGTCGAGCGGTAAATACATCAGGTTGCCACTAGCTTTGACATCGACGAAGACATTGCTGGTTTTGTCCAGTACGCCTTCCATGGTTTCGATGAACATGCGCTGGCGGGTGACTGCCGGTGCTTTCTTGTATTCGGTCAGTAACTGGGTAAAACGGCTGGTATCGCCCTCAGCCTGTGCGACGGCACGCTGCCTGTAACCTTCGGCTTCTTGTTCCAGTCGTGATGCGGCACCTCTTGCTCTGGGTATCACATCATTGGAATAGGCTTCGGCTTCGTTGATCAGGCGCTGTTTGTCTTCACGCGATTTGATGGCATCTTCGAAAGCACCTTGCACCTGTTCGGGCGGCTGGACATCTTGCAGGTTGACGCTTTTGATGATGATGCCGGCTTTGTAGGCATCCATCACGGCCTGAATTTCCGTTGCAATCTGGGCCACGATTTCAGTACGGCCTTCCGTCAGCACGAAATCCATGTTGCTGGCGCCAACAGCACCTCTCAAGGCGCTTTCGGTCGCCTGCTTCAATGTCGACATCGGATCGTGCACATTGAAGGCGAAATCCTTGGCATCCTTGACCTGATATTGCACAGCCAGACGAACGTCGACGATATTTTCATCGCGGGTCAGCATCAGGGATTCCTTGGGCACAGCGCCCATGGCCTGGCCACCACCCGAGCGGTAACCAATCTCGATGAAGCGTTGCTGTTCAACGTTGACGATTTCGACCCGCTCGATCGGCGCGGGCATGTGCCAGTTCAAGCCCGGCCCTGTGGTTTCGACATAGGCGCCGAAACGAGTCACGACACCGCGTGTACCTTGATCGACGGTGTAAAGCCCGCTCAAACCCCACAAGATCAATGCACCTCCGGCAACCAGGCCAAGGACGGCAGACGAGGCATGGTTCGACGAGCCGCCGCCCGAGCCACCACCAAACAGACCGCCCAGTTTTTCCTGAATCGAACGAACGACTTCATCCAGGTCGGGTGGGTTGTTTTGGTCTTTACGACCGCTCCAGGGGTCTTTCTTGTCGCCACCGGGTTCATTCCAGGACATAGCAAATGCTCCAATCTGATTTCAAAACGTAATGTCTATGATTCACTGCCAACACAATCCCGATGGGCCATGTCCGGGCTGGCAGGCATTCTACCGTAACTCGGGTATTGGCGGGCCAATCGGGGACGACCAATCGGGGGCAATCCCGGCAACAGGGTTTCAGGCATCGATACTGATGTCTTTCAATAATCCCAAATGCTTTTGATCGATTTCGATTTTGATGGTGCTGTTGCCTTGCTCGTCCAGGGTTTCCGACAGGACTTTCACATGGCCGAACCATTTGGCTTTCAAACCGGCTTTCGATGCAGGGATGTAGCAGGTTTTGACGACTTTGCTCGATGCAAAACACTCGGCCAGTGCGCGATGCAACAGATCTATGCCGTCGCCATTTTGTGCCGAAATCCAGACGGCAACCGGTTTGCCGTGCGCGTCGTAATCGATGTGCGGTGAAACGCTTTCCAGCAGATCAATCTTGTTGTAGACACGAATCTGCGGAATGTTGCCCGCATCAATGTCATTCAAAACCCGATTGACCTGAATAATGGTGTCGTCGCGCTCTTCGGCGCTGGCATCGATGACGTGCAGTAGTAAATCGGCCTCGCTAGCTTCCTGTAACGTGGAACGGAACGCCGCAACCAGTTCATGCGGCAGATGCCGAATGAAGCCCACCGTATCGGCCAGCACGATGTCGCCACCGTTTGCCAGCGGCAAATTGCGTAATGTGGGATCCAGTGTGGCAAATAATTGATCGGCGGCGTAGATGTCGGCACCGGTCAAGGTGTTGAACAAGGTCGATTTGCCAGCATTGGTGTAACCGACCAACGAAACCGTTGGAATTTCGGCTTTTTTGCGCTTGCTGCGGCCTTGATGACGTTGCTTTTCGACTTTTTCCAGCCGTTGCTGAATTTGTTTGATGCGGACGGCCAACAAACGCCGGTCGGTTTCCAATTGGGTTTCGCCAGGGCCGCGCAGACCGATACCGCCCTTTTGCCGCTCCAAATGAGTCCAGCCACGAATCAAGCGCGTCGACAGATGTTTGAGCTGGGCCAGTTCGACCTGCAATTTACCCTCGAAGGTTTGTGCGCGCTGGGCGAATATGTCGAGAATCAAGCCGTTGCGATCGACTACGCGCACCTCAAGCGCTTTTTCCAGATTGCGTTCCTGGCTCGGCGACAAGGGATGATTGACGATGACAATGTCGGCACCGTACTCAATGGTGGCTGACTTGATTTCATCCAGCTTGCCGGTTCCAACGAAATACTTGGGGTCGGGTCGATGACGGCTGCCGGTTACTACATGTATGGGCTGGGCACCCGCAGATTGGGTGAGTTCCTTGAGTTCATCGAGGTCTTCTTGACCGGCTTGCAGGTTCAGGTGAACGAGGATGGCTCGTTCACCTGCGTCGGGACGTTCAAACAACGATAGACCTCTCAGCTTTCTTCTGTGGTTACAGTATCGCTATCGCTGCGATGCATGCTGACGTTCTTGCTGGGAACGATGGTGGAAATGGCGTGCTTGTAAACCATTTGATTGACCGTGTTTTTCAGCATCACGACGTACTGGTCGAACGAATCGACCCGGCCTTGCAGCTTGATGCCATTTACCAAAAAGATCGACACGGGTGTGTGCTCCTTTCTGAGCGCATTCAGGAAACTGTCTTGCAGGTTTTGAGCTTTCGACATCCTCTTTCTCCTTATTATTGTTGGGCGCGGGGATGCATTACCCGCTAAACCACTCTGATTCAACACATAACCCGTAGGGTTGGGCGACTAATCCACGCTTGACTAACGTTGCGTTACCATCAAATAAAGGTGGCATAAAACGCAGCGTTAGAACTAGCGTTGATGGTCGAGTTCCCACTGGCGGCTTATCGCAAAAAAGGCTTGCAATCACCCCTACCTAGGCGGCGTGGATTGAAACGCTCCAGGCTTAGCCTGGGCTTAAACCTTGCATAATCCAGGCGCCATTGGGATATCAGGCAATTTTCTTGTAACGGATGCGATGTGGCGTATCGGCATCGATACCCAGACGGCGACGGCGGTCTGACTCGTAATCGGCATAATTGCCCTCAAACCAGATGACTTCGCTGTCACCCTCGAAAGCCAGGATATGGGTCGCAATCCTGTCCAGGAACCAGCGATCGTGCGAAATGACGACCGCGCAGCCGGGAAACGCCAGTAAAGCCTCTTCCAGTGCACGTAAGGTTTCGACATCCAGGTCGTTGGTCGGCTCGTCCAGCAGTAACACGTTGCCGCCGCTTTTGAGCAATTTCGCCAGATGCACCCGGTTGCGTTCACCACCCGACAGTTCGCCGATGCGCTTTTGCTGATCCGATCCCTTGAAATTGAAGCGGCCGCAATACGCCCGCGACGGGGTTTCGTACTTACCCACCGTGATGACATCCAGTCCATCGGAAATTTCTTCCCAGACCGTCTTGCTGCCGTCCATGTTGTCGCGGAACTGTTCGACATACGACAACTGCACGGTTTGACCCATGGTAAACGTGCCGGAATCCGGTTTTTCGAAACCGGCCATCATGCGAAACAACGTGGTTTTACCGGCGCCATTTGGCCCGATGATGCCGACGATGCCACCGGGCGGCAGTTTGAAGCTCAGGTTGCCGATCAATAAACGGTCGCCGTAGCCTTTGCTGACATTTTCGGCTTCGATAACGACATCACCCAGACGCGGCCCAGGTGGAATGTAAATTTCTTGGGTCTCGTTGCGTTTTTGCACCTCGACTGAGGACAGCTCCTCGAAGCGCGCCAGACGTGCCTTGCTCTTGGCATGACGACCTTTCGGATTGGAACGCACCCATTCCAGCTCGGCTTTCATGGCTTTCTGCCGCGAGCTTTCTTGCCGCTCTTCTAATTCCAGACGTTTTTCTTTTTGTTCCAGCCAGGATGAGTAATTGCCTTCCCAGGGAATGCCCATTCCACGATCAAGCTCCAATATCCAGCCTGCGACGTTGTCGAGAAAATAACGGTCGTGAGTCACTGCGACGACGGTACCGGCATATTCGTGCAGGAATCGCTCCAGCCAGGCCACCGAGTCGGCGTCCAGATGGTTGGTCGGCTCGTCCAGCAGCAGCATGTCGGGCTTGGACAACAACAAACGGCACAAGGCAACACGGCGTTTCTCGCCACCCGATAGCTTGGTGACATCGGCATCCCAATCCGGCAGACGCAAGGCGTCGGCGGCAATTTCCAACTGTCTGTCCAGATTGTGGCCATCGCAGGCGTTGATGATGTCTTCCAGCTTGGCCTGCTCGGCGGCCAGCTTGTCGAAATCGGCCTCAGGATCAGCATAGCCCGCGTACACGGCATCGAGTTTTGCCAACGCATCCTTGATGTGTTGCACGACTTCTTCCACGTTGCCACGCACGGTTTTGTTCGGATCGAGCTGCGGTTCTTGCGGCAAATAGCCGATGTTGATGCCTTTCAGCGGAATGGCTTCGCCTTCGATTTCTTTATCGACACCGGCCATGATGCGTAGCAGTGTCGATTTACCGGAACCGTTCAGACCGAGCACACCGATTTTGGCACCCGGAAAAAACGATAGCGAAATGTCTTTTAGAATGTATTTTTTGGGCGGCACCACCTTGCCAACCCGGTTCATCGAGAAAATGTATTGCGCCATGGGGTTTTCTGTTCAAGAAAATAAAAGCGGATTATACCGTGGCACCCGAGAATTCAAGGCCGGAATTTAGTTGTGGCTTGCGAATCGTGGGCATCTGGTGCATTCAATACCAACCAGCCTTTCTTCACAGCACAAAAAAGCCGCCCGGAGGCGGCTTTTTGTTTACCGGATAACCGGTAATTTATAGCGGTGTTACGTTCTCGGCTTGTGGGCCTTTTTGACCATTGGTGACTTCCATCATCACGCGCTGGCCGTCTTTCAAGGTTTTGCGGCCATTGCCGTTGATTGCGCTGAAATGTACGAATACATCCTTGCCACCTTCCTGTTCGATGAAACCGAAGCCTTTTTCATCGTTGAACCATTTTACTTTGCCTTCTACTTGTACTGACATAATCGATCTCTTACTAAATTGCCGTTACCGGCGTTGGTGTTACGGGTGGTGAATAAAGCGGGTAGCAGTAGACGTGTAAAGCGACAACGATTACCTAGCTAAATCGGGAGGCATTATACATACCTCGGGCCAATGGCAAAGCAAAAATCCGCAATTACGTCGAATCCTGTGCCACGACTTTTTCGGCGATTCGCGGCGGCGGCCTGAGATTTTGCAGACTCCCGACAGAAGAAGGGGCAAAAAGCCGGAATCCTGGCCGCGAACACTATAAAATGCCGCTCCTCGAACGCGCTCATACCGGGCGCGATTTTCTTCATTGTCTTCGCTCGTCGCCGTTTTGAACCCCACCCCTGTCAATGCTCAATCCATCGCGCTGGCCGCCGAGTTACTACGCCAGGACAAACTGGTCGTCATACCCACCGAAACCGTCTACGGCTTGGGGGGCGATGCGTCCAATCCGGCTGCGGTACGCAAAATTTTTGCCGCCAAAAACAGGCCGGTCGATCATCCCTTGATCGTCCATTTGGCCTACCCGAAGCAAATGGCCGACTGGGCTTGCGATGTGCCCAACCAGGCCCGACGTCTGGCCGCGCAATTCTGGCCTGGGCCTTTAACACTGATTTTGAACAAAAAAAACTCGGTGCCGCTGGAAGTCACCGGTGGCCAGAGCACCGTGGCCTTGCGTGTACCCAGCCACCCCGCCGCCTTGTGGTTGCTGCGCGAATTTGGCGGCGGCATCGCCGCGCCGTCGGCCAATCGCTTTGGCCGCATCAGTCCGACCGAAGCCCGCCATGTCATAGCCGATCTCGGCGATGCCGTGGCCTGTGTGCTGGATGGCGGGCCGTGCATGGTGGGCGTGGAGTCGACGATACTCGACCTGAGCGGCAATCGCCCCGTACTGTTGCGACCGGGCCGCATACTGCGTAGCGAGCTGGAAGCATTCCTGCAAACCGACATCGCCGTCAAGACCGCACATACCATCCGGGCCCCCGGCATGATGGCCGTACACTACGCGCCCAACACCACGGCCTATCTCTGCCCGTCGGACACTTTGCTGGAAAATGCCCGCGAACAAGCCGCCCAGGGCCGACGTTTAGGGTTACTGGTATTCGAACGCCACGATGCCGACTGGCCTGACCACCCCACCATTGCCTTGCCGTGCAAACCAGAGACTTACGAACCCGAACTGTATCGCGCCTTGAGGCAACTGGATCAAGCCGTGTGCGATCTGATTCTCATCGAACAGCCACCGCAAGACGAGGCCTGGCAAGCCGTCAACGACAGGCTGGCAAAAGCCACCGTTCAAGGCGAATAAGGCCATGGATGCGGACTTTTCCGAACAGGACGCCGCCTGGATGCGTCACGCCATTCGATTGGCGCAGCGTGCCGAACAGCAGGGTGAAGTGCCGGTAGGTGCGGTATTGGTTCAGGGTGAACGCTGTCTTGCCGAAGGCTGGAATCAACCGATTCAAACCCACGACCCCAGCGCCCATGCCGAAATCGTCGCCTTGCGGCGCGCTGGCGCGATGGTCGGAAATTATCGCCTGATTGATAGCACGCTGTACGTCACGCTGGAACCCTGCGTCATGTGCATGGGCGCCCTAGCGCATGCCAGAGTCAAGCGCCTAGTATTTGGTGCCTTCGACCCCAAGCGCGGCGCGGTGTGCCATGCCTTGCAACTGAGCGATGCGCCCTTTCTCAATCACCGCATCACCTGGACAGGCGGAGTTCTGGAATCGGCGTGCGCCACCTTGTTGACCGATTTTTTCAAGTCCCGCCGTTAGCCGCAGACGGCAGGCGATAGCAAAACAGGTCTTTCTGCGCCCCGCCCATCAACGCAAGCCGGGTTTCCGGCGTCCAGCCGGGAATGTCGAATGCCGCCGACAGCAACAAACCACCACACCGCATATCGCGGGCGGCCTGCTCACCGAGCCGCACCATCACCAGCGGCGACAGAAAGGCATAAACCACCGAATAAGGCTTCAGACTGTGTTGCCAGAAGTCTTGACGCAGAACTTCGACATTGTCGAATGACCGGCAACGCCAGCGTAAAACCAGCCAGGGCAGCGGCGCCTTCTCGATGGCGTGTATTTTCAGATCGGGAAAACGTCGCGCCAGCGGAATCACCACGCTGCCGATACCGGCACCCAGCTCGGCAAGCCGGGCGGGACGTTCCTGCTCGATGATGGGAACCAAGGCCTCGATGACCGCATTCGACGACAAAAACAGCGGCACATCACCCCACGCCGTCCCCCAGAACACCAGCACCAAAGCCAAGAAGCCCAAGAGATACAGCCAGGGTGGAATAGACAGCGTGAGCAGCAGCCAGGCGCTGATCGGCAACAGCAGATGCAGACCTTGCCACCAGCGCTCCTGACCCCAAAGCCGGGCCAGGCAGGCAGCGATCACGCCTTGCGCGACAAACGGAACGACTGGGTGAGGAAGAATGGCAAACAAATGCCCGGCCACAAGCCGGGTCAATCCGAATGCCAGCAACTGGCAGACAACAGCCTTGGCGAGCCGCATGACGATCTCAGACCAGATCAGTGTGGCATGGACGGTGTTATCACCATGCTTTTCTGGGTTTCGCCGCTGACACCTTGCAGACTGGGTTCGGCGACAGGCGGCGCTGCGCCTTCGTGGATGACCTGGTTTTCCGCCTTCTTGTTCATGACGATGATGGAAATCCGCCGGTTCATCGGATCGTTCGGGTTGGCGGCATTGTAAGGAATGCTCGATGCCAGGCCGACGACTCGCAGGATTTTGTCTTCGGCCAACCCGCCCTGGGTGAGTTCATGGCGGGCCACGTTGGCCCGGTTGCTCGACAGCTCCCAGTTGGAATAACCCGACGAATTGGCGGGAAACGGCAAGGCGTCGGTATGGCCATTGATGGTGATCTTGTTGGGCAGCTCGTTGATGACCGGTGCCAACTCTCTGATAATCATCCGGGCGTAATCCTCGATACCGGCACTAGCCAGCTTGAACATGGGCCGGTTTTTGGCATCGATGATCTGAATTTTCAGGCCCTCGGGGGTCGATTCCAGCTTGACCTGATCGCGAAATTCGGCCAGCCGCGCGTTGGCATCCAGCATGGATTCGATTTTCGTCTGCAATTTTTCGAGCTGTATCTTTTCCTGCTCTTCGGCCAGTTTTTCGACGTCTTCCGGCGTCGGCTCCGCCGGTGTTTCTTCGCCTTGATGAACCTGGCCGTCGTCCTGCCTGGTCAGATCGGTGCCGCCACCCTGGATGATGGCCGTCCTGTCACCGATGCCCTCGCCCGCGTTCAGCGACAGGGCGGTAGGGTCTTGAAAGTAATCGGCAATACCTTTTTTCGTCGCTTCATCGGTGGAGCCGAGCAACCACATCAGCAGGAAGAACGCCATCATCGCCGTCACGAAATCGGCATAGGCAATTTTCCAGGCACCGCCATGATGGCCATGGCCGGCCTTTTTCTTGATTTTCTTGATGATGATGGGTTGTTCTGCTGTCGCCATTTATTTGCCACCTTTGAGTTGGGCTTCCACGTCGCTGAATGAAGGCCGCAAGTGATGAGGAATGATGGTGCGCATGAACTCCACCGTCATGGCGGGTGATGCGCCCTTGGCGCAATTCAGCAAGCCTTTTTGCGCACATTTATAGGCATTGGCCTCTTCCTCCAGCCGGTCTTCCATCACCGCCGACACCGGCGCGATGAAACCGTAGGCCAGCAAGATACCCAGGAACGTACCGACCAGTGCTGCCGCGATTAGTTTCCCGAGTTCGGCAGGCGGTATACCGACCGATTCCATGGTATGCACCACCCCCATGACCGCCGCGACGATACCGAAAGCAGGCATACCATCACCGATACGCTGCACGGCTTTGATTGGCGCATGACCGGCCTCGTGGTGAACCTCTATCTCGGCATCCATGATGTCTTCGAGCTGGTTGACATCGACGCCGGTCAAAATCAGCCGCAGCTTGTCGCAGATGAACTCCATCAGATGATGGTCGTGCGCCACCTTGTCGGCGAAAATCGAGCTGCTTTCCGGGTTGTCCACCACTTTTTCCAGTGACAACAAACCTTCCTTGCGCGCTTTCTGGCCCAGCGCGTTGAAGCTCATCAGCAAGTCCATGTAAAAATCCTTGTTGTAGGTGCTGCCCTTCAGCGTACCCATGCCGCCCGCGATGGCCGCCTTGACCGTATTCATGCTGTTGCTGGCCAGAAACGCACCAAACGCGGCACCGACGATAATCAAAACTTCGACGGGTTGCATCAATACACCCAGGTGGCCGCCCGCCATCAAAAAGCCGCCAAGTACGCAGCCCAGAATGACGACATAACCAATGATTACAAACATGTGAGCCTCGAATCGAAAAAAGGTATCAGGTAGTTGTTATTCAGCGAAAGCTGGTATTCAGGTGAAATTCGACAGGCGCCTGGATGACAAGCTCAAGCCCCCATCTGTTTTTCACCGCTGACCGACCACAGCTTTTCAAGCTGATAAAACTCGCGGCTCTGCACCGTCATCAAATGCACGACCACATCACCCAGATCGATCAACACCCAGTCGGAACCCGTCGCGCCTTCCACTCCTAACGGCAGCAAGCCGTTTTCCTTGATTTTTCCGGCCAGATGGCCCGACAAGGCACTGGCGTGTCGCGAGGATGTCGCCGTGGCGATCACCATGTAATCGGTAACGCTGGTTTTGCCGCGCACGTCCAAAACCGTAACGCGCTGAGCTTTGTGATCGTTCAGCACCGTTTCAACCAGGTTCAATAATTGTTCAGCTTGCATTCAAAATCCTGTATCGGAAGAAAAATAAAGACGATGCTGGTGTATGTAGGCTATCACCGCATCGGGCAGTAAAAATTTGGGGTTACGCTGTTCAGCAATCATGGCCCGGATTGCTGTTGCCGAAATAGCCAGCGCCGTCACTGTGGTAAAAAACAGCTTGCCAGCGTTGTGGACATTCAATGCTGACGGCTCCTGTGTCAACCGCACCTGCAGAAACGTCGGCAAGGCCAAGCACTGATAACCGGGGCGGGTCATCACCACGACATGGGCATGGTCGAACAGATGTTGCCAGCGATGCCAGCGCATCAAACCTTCGAAGGCGTCCTGCCCCATGAACAGCAACAAAGGCGTTTGCGGGTATTCCTGCCGCAACGAGACCAACGTATCCACCGTGTACGAAGGCCCCTCGCGCGCCAGCTCCCGGCCATCGACGACGAAGCCATCGATGTCGGCACAGGCTAGTTGCAGCATGGCCAGCCTGTCGGCAGCCGATACCGACGGCTGGCAACGGTGAGGCGGCAGCCGACACGGAATCAGCCGTAACTCGTCCAAGCCGAACTGCTCCCTGACTTCAAGCGCGGTACGCAAATGTCCGAAATGAACCGGGTTGAAAGTGCCACCGTAGACGCCGATCATCGTGGGAGCGGCGACTTTCATTTCCTGGGGCGATAGACCGGCTTCATGAGCATCAAGTAACGTAGCTGCCCAATGTGTGGTTGAGCTAGCGATACTTGAGCAAGTCATCCACAGTGATCCCAATATCCTTGGCAATTTGCCGAAGCAAGATTGGCGAAATATCCCTCCCCTGATGAAACGGCACGGTGGTGAAACGCCCAGTATCGTCACGAAACTGCTTGTGCGAACCACGCTGCCTGACCTCCGAGAAACCAAGCGCGACGAGAATAACCACGACCTCTACCGGCTTGAGAACCGGGACACTGCCCATGCCTATGCAACAGCAACGTTCTGAATCCCTACAAACTCAGACTCAAGCTGAGGTTCTCCATCTTCCAGCAGCATGGCGATCACATCCTGGAGATTGCGATTGAGCTCATCGAGCGTTGCACCTTGGGCATGTGCTCCAGAAAAACCAGGAACGAAGCCAACAAACAGCCCAGTTTGGGGACAGCGTTCGATCACAGCAGAATAAACTCTCACGACCAAGCTCCAAATTTCAAATTGATTGGCGATTATCAGCCATCACGTCCGGCTTTCCAGCAGTTTGGCGTGTGCTGCCGCCAGCCGCGCCACCGGTATCCTCGGCGCCGAGCACGACACATAATCCAGCCCCAGGTCGTGGCAGAAGCGGATTGATTGCGGATGGCCGCCATGCTCGCCGCAGATGCCGACTTTCAAATCGGGACGCTGTGCGCGCCCCCATTCCACAGCCATTTTCATCAGTTTGCCCAAGCCCTGAATGTCCAGGGTTTCGAACGGGTTATCCTGTAGCAAGCCGGAATCCTCGTACAAGGGCAGAAACTTGTTCTCGGCATCCTCGCGCGAAAACGAGAAGGCAGCCTGGGTCAGATCGTTGGTGCCGAACGAGAAGAAGGCGGCGATTTCGGCCAGCCGGTCGGCGCGGGTGCAGGCGCGCACGGTTTCGATCATGGTGCCAAATTTGAAAGTCAGACTGATGCGGTACTGCGATTCAACATCGGCCTGAATCTCGTCGACGAACTGTTTGACCTTCCTCAGCTCCTGCGCGGTGATGACCTGCGGCACCATGATTTCCGGTTCGACCGGGATACGCTGCTTCATGCACAACGCGGCGGCTTCCAGAATCGAGCGTATCTGCATTTTGTAAATTTCCGGATAGCTCATACCCAGGCGCACACCGCGATGCCCCAGCATGGGATTGACTTCATAAAGCTCCAGCACCTTGGCCAGCATCATGTTTTTCTTTGCGATGGCTTCCAGCACCACTTCTTCGGTCAGCCTGTCGAACGGTGACGGCAGGCTGGCTTGATGACCCAAGGTTTCCAGCGTCACCCGCTGCCCCCTGACCACCGTCAAATACTGTTGCAATGCCGCAATTTCATCGATCAACTGGCGTTCGTCGGGCAGGAATTCGTGCATCGGCGGGTCGAGCAAGCGAACGGTGACGGGATGGGGCGACATAGCCTCGAACAGTTGCTGGAAGTCGCTGCGCTGAATCGGGAACAATTTGGCCAAGGCTTCTTCGCGTTGTTCGGTATCGTTGGCCAGGATCATGTCGATCACCAGCGGCAAGCGGTCGACGGCATTGAACATGCGTTCGGTACGGCACAGGCCGACACCCTTGGCACCGTAACTGACGGCCAACCGCGCCATGTCCGGCGTATCGACGTTGGCATGGACGCGCAAGCGGGCAATGTCGTCGGCCCAGCCCAGCAGGGTTTTCAGCTCGCTGGAGAATGACGGCGCTAGCGTCGGCAGACGGCCAAGATAGATATTGCCGGTGCCGCCGTCGATGGTAATCAGATCGCCTTCCTTGATCTGAATGTCGCCGACGATGGCCAGACGAGCGCGCACATCCACCTTGATGTCCTCGGCACCGGCAACGCAGGCTTTGCCCATGCCACGAGCAACCACCGCCGCGTGCGAGGTCTTGCCGCCACGACTGGTCAACACACCTTGCGCAGCAAAGAAGCCGTGAATGTCTTCCGGCTTGGTTTCCTCGCGCAGCAGAATGATGTCTTCGCCGGTCTTGCCCAGACGAACGGCGGTGTCGGCATCGAACACGCATTTGCCGCAGGCAGCGCCAGGCGATGCAGGCAAACCCTGGGCCAGGGCTTTTTGACCGTGATCGGCGGCCAGTTGCGGATGCAGCAACTGCTCCAGCAGCTCCGGGTTGATGCGCAGCAAAGCGCGTTCCCTGGTGATCAGGCCTTCGGCCACCATGTCGATCGAGGTTTTCACCATCGCTGCCGCATTCATCTTGCCGTTACGGGTTTGCAAACAGTACAGCACGCCGCGTTCGATGGTGTATTCGTAATCCTGCACCTCCTGGTAATGTGCCTCCAGCTTGTTGCGCAGCGCCACCAGTTGGCGGTACTGCTCGGGCATTTCCTGCGCCATGTCCTGCACCGGCTTCGGGGTACGGATACCGGCCACCACGTCTTCGCCCTGGGCATTGACCAGATATTCGCCATACATTTCGTTGACGCCGGTGCCGGGGTTGCGGGTGAAACCGACGCCTGTAGCGCAGTCGTCACCCATGTTGCCGAATACCATGGTGACGATGTTGACCGCCGTGCCGTTGGCAATGTCGGGGGTGATGTGGAATTCGCGGCGATAATCGACCGCCCGGCGGCCCATCCACGAGTTGAACACGGCCTTGACCGCGATTTCGAGCTGTTGGTAAACGTCTTCCGGGAATGGTTGGCCGGTTTCCTCGCGCACCACCTGCAAGAACAGTTCACTGATGTCCTGAAGCTGGTCGGCGCTCAGCGCCACATCGGCCTTGATGCCGACATTGCGTTTGACGGCATTGAAACACTCGTCGAATTTTTCGTCGGCTATGCCGAGGCCAACCTTGCCGAACAATTGAATGAAGCGGCGATAGGCATCGTAAGCGAAACGGGGATCGGAGGTTTCCTCGATCAAGGCTGCCAGGGTTTGCTTGTTCAGCCCCAGATTGAGGATGGTATCCATCATGCCCGGCATCGAAATCGCCGAGCCGGAGCGCACCGACACCAGCAAGGGATCGGTCGAGCCACCGAAAGTCTTGCCGGTTTTACGCTCGATTTCGCTGATCTGCCAACGCACCTCGTCCATCAAACCCGGCGGTAATTGCTTGTTTTCCAGGTAGTGCAGACAGGTGGAAGTCGTTATCACGAAGCCTGGCGGCACGTTCAGGCCCAGTTGCGTCATCTCGCAGAGATTGGCGCCCTTGCCGCCCAGTAACACCTTGTTTTTGCCGTCGCCCTTATCGAATGAGAAGCTGTATTGCGGATTCATTACACACCTGGATAGTCATTGCGGGAAACTTGCTGAATGGATATTGATTGCCTCAAAAGCGCCCGACCTTGGTGTTTTGAACCTGCCGTACAAGAACTTTTGGGGAATTCAATGCGGCAAATTATAGTGCCACCGTCCATTCGATGTGCAGCTTTGGCACGCATACCCCCACGCAGAGTGCGGGAACGAGAAACCCTGGCCTTGCCGGTTCAAACCAGGCTGGCCGCCAGGCGGACGGCGTTTCGACTCTCGGCCTTGACCTGGTACAAGGCCTTGTCGGCCAGTTTCATCAGATTCTGCCAGCCTGCGGCAGCGGCATCGGTCTGCGACAGCGCTGCCGTGGAACCGGCGACACCGATGCTGACGGTCAGGGGCTTTGACAAATCAAGGCTATCCGGTTGCCGACTGTGAATTGCGCTGCGTATGCGTTCAGCCAGGCGGGCGGCTGTGGCACCGTCAGTATTGGTGGCGATGACTACAAACTCCTCACCACCCAGACGACAGGCGACGTCCGATGAACGACAGGCTGAGCGGATGACTTTGGCGGCATGGATCAGCGCAATGTCACCGGCATCATGGCCCAGTGTGTCATTGATGGACTTGAAATGATCCAGATCGAGTATCAGCACGCTCAAGGGCCGATGATAACGCTGCGCCGACTCCCATTCCTGCTTCAGCCGTTGCAGTGCGTAACGCCGATTGGGCAGGCCAGTCAGCACGTCGGTATTGGCCATCTGGCTCAAGCGGCGGTTGGCCAACGACAATTCGTCGCTGTAGCGCAATATGGCCTGCTTTTCCAGTTCCACTTCGGCTTGCAGCGATACGATACGCTGACCGGCTCGCAGTCGAGCCTGCAATATGCGGATGCTGACCGGTTTGGTGACGTAATCATCGATACCGGCATCGAAGGCCTCGACCAATTCGTCTTCGCTTTCGCTGGCCGTCAACATGATCAGATAGATATCCTTGCCGATCTCGGTCTGCCGCAAGGAACGGCACAAAGCCAGGCCATCCACCGGCTTCATGTGCCAATCGGTGACAATGACCTGGGGTTTTTGCTCTATCACCCGCTTCAACGCCGCTTCGCCGTCCTGACACGTCGCTACCCGGTGACCGACGGCGGTGAGTTGCTTCGACAACCGCATCAACAGCATGGGGTCGTCGTCCACCAGCAAAATGTCGAGCCCCGCCGCCGCTTTTTGCTTGTCCACGTCATCGGGCGCGGACTGACGCAGCTCGGTGCCGACATCGATCATCCGCCCCCACTGGTACCAAGCCTGCTCGATGCTGGCCAGAAAATCCTGCAACACATCACCATTCAAGCCATGTAGCGGGCCAAGCTCTGCCAGCGCGGGCATGAGTTTTTCGCGGTAGTCGTCATCGGCAACGCAATAACGTGCCGTGAGCCGAGCCATGGCCAGTTGCTGGGCCAAACGTTCGACCCGGCCCTCAGGCGCCACTGGCGGATCGAAACTGGCTTTCAAACCGTCGAGAAAAATCGCGGGCAAACCCCAGTCCTGGAGTAACAGCAAAGTGAGTTCTTCGTGATCGACGGCAAAACGCTCGCGCTCCAGATGCAGCAAAGCCTCGCCATTGGCCGAACCCAGGCAGTCGCCATACTGCTCAGCCCAGGCAGTTGCCAACGCCAGACGACCGATGTCCGACAACAGCCCCAAGGTAAATGCCTCTTCCTGCGGCACCGTGCGTTCGCGGGCGATCAATGTTGAAGCCGCCACCGCCATGGCCAGCGCCTGGCTCCAGTAAGCGTCGTAATCGAACCCAGGACAACCACTGCGGTAACGGCTGAGCACCGACAAGCTCAAGGCGAAATTGCGCACCGCCAGCATACCGGTACGGATGATGGCATCGTGGATGCTGGCGACCGGTCGCCGGGCACCCTGCTCGGCCGAGTTGGCGAAGGCCAGAACACGGGAGGTCAGTGCCGGGTCGGTCTTGACCAGAGCAGCCAGGGCTTCGACGGTGGCATCGCTATCCTGCACCAGCCGCATGATGGCCAGCGCCGTACCGGATGGCGACGGCAGACGCTGGGCAGTTTTGAGTTCGTGCAGATTGAATTCGCTATGCATGGCTTAAATTACTCCTGAATCTCCCCAGCCTTGCCGCATCGCATGCGCCAAGGCGTACAACATGGTTTCGACAGTCTGACACAGTGGCCGGTAGTCGACAGTATCGCGCCGTCTGGCCTGCTGTTCCAGACTGGCGGCAAGCTGGCACAAATCATCGACACAGAAATGAGCCGCCATGCCCTTGATGGCATGAGCGGCATCGGCCAGTGCGGCCAGGTCATTGCTGGCGACAGCGTGGTTTAGCGCCTGCAAGCGTTTGGGTACTTCCGCCAGAAACAGCCCTATCATGTCGTCGAGCAGGTCGTGATCGTCGTCGACCTGTTTCAGCGCCGCCTGCCGGTTCCAGCAGGCGCTGACGGGTGACACCGCATCGGTTGTCTGGTTCACGGCAAGGGACATGTCACCGGCCACCGGCGCCAGCCAGTGGGCCAATAGCACCGACAACGCGGCGCGGTTGACCGGTTTGGTCAGAAAATCATCCATACCGGCGCTCAAACATTTTTCGCGCTCATCGATGCCCGCATGGGCGGTCAATGCCACCACCACGGTGCGGCGCTCCGCAGTGGCCAGTTCAAGACCGCGCAAGGTACGCACGGCTTCATAGCCGTCCATCACCGGCATCTGGCAATCCATCAGCACCAGGTCGTAGTGGTTCTGCGCCAGTTTGTCCAGCGCCTGCTGGCCGTCATCGGCCAGATCGCAGCGATAACCGAGTTTTTCCAGCAAACGCACGATCACTTTCTGGTTAACCGGGTTGTCTTCCACCACTAGCAGGCGCCAGGTGCTGAAATCGGCCATTTCGTGCGCCAGCATGCGCGATGCCTCGGCTGCCGTGCCTTTGCCCAAGGCATGAACAATGGCATCGCGCAGTTGTGTCTGACGGACTGGCTTCAGCAGACACTGGGCAAAGCCCAGTTCGCGCCGGGTGCCTTCATTGCCCAGACCACCTGAAGACAGCAGTATTTTGGGCATGGCAGCGAGCGCTGAACTGGCGTTGACGGCCCACGCCAAGGCGTAGCCGTCCATGTCCGGCATGTGCAGATCGCTAAGCAGCAAGGCGTAGGCTTCGTCCTGTCCGGCGGCCCTGTCCAGTTCCGCCAGCGCCGCCGTCGCGCAGTCGGTGGTGGTGACATCCATGCCCCAATGCCCGAGATAATGCAGCAGGATTTTGCAATTGGTCGGGTTGTCATCGACCAGCAGCACACGAATGTCGGTCAAATCGACAGCTTCACTGCCGTTGCCCACTGCGTCATCGGCAGCCGTCAACGGCAGGCTGAACCAGAAACAGGCACCCTGCCCCGGTGCACTTTCGACGCCGATCACGCCCCGCATCAAAGTGACGAGCTGTTTGCAAATCGACAAGCCCAGCCCGGTGCCACCGAAGCGGCGGGCGGTGGAACTGTCGGCCTGGGTGAAGGGTTGGAACAGCCGCGCCTGGGCATCGACACTCAAACCGATACCGGTATCGCGCACTTCGAAGCGTAGCGCCGACCCGCTCTCCGACGACGTTTGCAGACTGATGGACACCGAAACCTCACCCTGATCGGTGAATTTGACCGCATTGCCAATCAGATTGGTCAAAATCTGCCGCAAACGACCGGGATCGCCCAGCCAGCGTTTCGGCAAATCGGGCGGGACGAAGCAGTGAATCTCCAAGCCTTTACCATGCCCCCGGCCAGCCAGCAAGGCACATATTTCTTCGACCAGCGATACCAGATTGAACTCGATGTGTTCCAGATCGAATTTACCGGCTTCCAGCTTGGAGAAGTCGAGAATATCGTTGAGGATGTCGAGCAGTGCCTCAGCCGATTGCGCGGCGGTTTGCAGCAAATCGCGCTGCTCACGGCTCAGTTCGGTGTCGGCCAGCAATTCCAGCATACCCAGCACCCCATTCATCGGCGTTCTGATTTCATGACTCATGTTGGCCAGAAATTCGGCCTTGATTCGCGTGGCCTGTTCGGCTTCGTGGCGGGCCATTTCCAACGTCTGCCGCGCCTGCTCCTGCAACAATGCCAAAGCGATGGAATCGCCGACCTGTTGCAGCATGGTCAAACGAGCATCATCACGGGTCGGGTACGGGTCGGTGTACAGAAACAAAACGCCGTGCAGTTGGCCCGCCCAAACAATCGGCACGATGTAATGCCCATGGGCCTGCATGTTGTCGAAAACGTGCTCGTGGTTGGGGTCGCAAAAACAGTCATCGGACACCTGCAAGGTCTGGCTGACGGCGGCGCGTCCGCATAAACAGGCGCCGAACACCACCCGCTGCTCGCGGCGAATGAAATCCTCGCTGAATTCGCCTTCCAGCAGAAACAGGTTGAGCACATCGTGATCCGGGTCTTTCAGGAACACACCGGCCTTGCATTGCAGCGAGAAGCCTTCCAGCGTGAACAGCAGCTCCAGGGTTTGCCGCAGGCGCTGCTCAATCGGAACGGGTTGCTGCAACACATCGACAATGCGCAGGCGGACGGCGGTATCGGCATGGGCCTGGCGTTCGATCTGTTGCTGCCTGACCTCGGCGGAAATGTCGCGCTGGATTTGCAGATAGCCCTGCAAGGTGCTGCCACTGTCATCGAAGATCGGCGTGATGCTGGCAAACACCCAGAAATCGCGGCTATCGGGCGGCGTGGTCTGGCCTGCGATACGGAACGGCTCGGCAGCGCGTCGGCGATAAAGCAATCGTCCCGACCAGGACAGTCCCTGCCGCAGGCAGTGTTCCAGGTCGTTGAGCGTGCCCGCCGCCATCGCCGGGCTGTCGAATAGCGTCGGCGACTGTCCCCGCAAGTCATCGGCCTGCCAGCCGGTTGCAAGGCACAAAGCCGGATTGGCGTAGAGGATCAGGCCATCGGTATCGCACAGCATGATCATGTCGCTGGAGGCGGCCAGCCCTTCTTGCAGCAGCCAGGGTGATAACACGGGGGAGGGTTGGTTCATAGTCCAGCCTCCGTCATTCATCGAGCGCAATGCACGATTCCAGTTGCACCAACAACCTGTCGCCCAGTATGCGCAATTCTTTCAGGGCCAGCGTTATGTCCTCGGCATCGGGCGATGACCGCCAGCCGATCAGCACACCAGCCAGGTCGTGCAACTGGCGATGGGTTTCGCGCAGTTCGGCGAACACCGGTTGCTGACTGAAATACACCGCGCCGTCGTCCTTCAGCCAGTGTTCCAGTGAGCAGTCGTGCACCCTGGGTGTAGACGGTGTTGGCGACGTCAGCCAAGTCGTCAGTTTGGCTATCCAGTCGCGGTGTTCCACCATGGCGAACAGCAAGGGTAGATGGCGACGCCCCAGGCGCCGCTGTGCCTGCCAGTCGGGATAGGGCCGCCAGGTGGCCACCCAGCCGGGGATGTCTGCCGCCGACATGGGCCGGGCAATGCCATAGCCCTGCGCCAGATCGCAGCCCAGACACAACAGCAGATTGCCTTGTTCCACGGTTTCCACGCCCTCGGCGATGACCCGGGCATGAAAGGCGCTACCGATACCAATGACGGCGTTCAGAATCGACAAATCCAGCGGATCGGCATCCATGTGGTGGACGAATTCGCGGTCGATCTTCAACAGATCGACCGGCAAATGCTTGAGATAGGCCAGCGACGAATAGCCGGTGCCGAAATCGTCCAGCGCCATTTCGATCTGCTGTCGTTTGCAGGTGGCGATGATGTCGGCGATGTGGGCCAGGTCTTCCAGCGCGCTGGATTCCAGAATCTCCAGCCCCAGGCTGTCGGGCGGCAGCTCCGGGTGATCGGCCAGCAAGCGGCATAATTGTTCGGCAAAATCGGCTTGCTGCAAATGCTGGGTATCGACATTGACACTGACCGGCAGAATCAAACCCTGGGCCTGCCAGGCACTCATCTGCCGCAGGGCAGTGGCTATAACCCAGCTGCTGATGTCGATCGCCAGCGACGGATCGGCGTATTGCAGACTCAGCAAAAACGCGGCGGGCGGCAACAAGCCTTGTTCGGGATGCTGCCAGCGGATCAGGGCTTCAGCACCGATCACCTGGCCGCTACGCAGATTGACCTTGGGCTGGTAGTACAACACCAGTTCACCGCCCTCCAGTGCCTGGCGGATACGATTCAACGTGGTGTGATGGCGCTGCTGCTGATCGGCTTCCTGATTATCGAAGAACATGTAGCGGTTCTTTCCTGCCAGTTTGGCGGCATACATGGCGTGATCCGCCTGGCGCAACAACTGATCGGGGCTGATGTCGTTGGTTTGCGGAAAGGCACTAAGACCGATGCTGGCCGATACCTGCAATTTTATTTCACCCACCAGCACCGGCAGCGCCGCTTGTTCGATCAACCGTGATACCACAGCTTCACAGGTGGATACCTCATCGAGTTCGTCGATCAAGACAACGAATTCATCGCCACCCAGCCGTGCCAGGGTGTCACCAGCCCGCAAGACCAGGTTCATGCGTTTGGCGATGGCAACCAGTAGATGATCGCCCATCTCGTGGCCGTACAGGTCGTTGACGGCCTTGAAGCCGTCGAGGTCGATGAAGGCCACCACCAGCGTCCGGGCATGGCGCAGATTCTTGTGCATGGCTTGTTGCAGGCGATCGGTAATCAGCATGCGATTGGGCAGGCCGGTCAGCAGGTCGTGCCGGGCCATGAATTCCAGTTGGTCGAAATGACGTTTGAGTTCGCTGATGTCGGTGTACAGGGCAACGTAATGCCGCACCGTGCCGTCCTGGTTATGCACCGCGCTGATGGTGACACGTTCGGTAATCAGGGCGCCGTCCTTGCGGCGGTTGCGGATTTCACCCTGCCAGTGGCCGTGCTCGGCCAGATCGCGCCATAACACCTGATAAAACCCCGGTTCGTGCAAGCCGGAGGCGAACATTCGGGGATTGCGGCCTATGATCTCGGCACGGTCATAACCCGAGATGCGGACGAAGGCGGCATTGACATCGCGGATGGTGCCGTCGGCGTCGGCAATCAGAATGGCTTCGTCGGCATGGTCGAACACGCTGGCCGCCAGTTCCAGCTCTTCCTGTGCCCTGTGGCTGGCAGTGATGTCGCGGGCGATGCCGAGTATGCCGGTCAGCTGGCCTTGCGAATCGCGAATCGCGATTTTGCGGGTTGCCAGCGAGGCCCGGTAATGGCTGGAATTGATGGTTTGCCATTGCTCGTCGACCGGAGCTGCTGTCGATGCCCTGACCCGTATGTACTGATGCTGCAAGAAATCAGCCAGGGCCGGTTCGATGAAATCAGCGTCGGCCTTGCCGATGATGTCGGCCTGCCGAACCCCGAAGAAACGTTCGAACGCCGGATTGCACATCAGATAGCGGCCTTCGGCATCTTTTGCCCAGATCAGGTCGGGCAGGGTTTTGATGAGGTCGTTCATCAGCCGGTTGTGGCGAAACAGCTCGGCCTGATACGCGGCCTGCATCTGATAGCGACGCCTGTTCCAGTACAACAGCCCATAAAACCCCGGCAGGATCAGTACGGTGACGGCCATGACATCCAGCCACGGCAACAGCGCCGTACTGACACCGGTGTGGGCCAGCCACCATTGCATGCCCTGCATCACTACCGTTTGTGCCAGCAATACGCAGGTGGCCAAGATCAACACCTGACAAAGGAATGCAGCACATCGGTAAAGAAAGCGGAATCTGGACATGAGGCTGAATGGACGGTCGGGAAAGGCGGATTGGCCGCAAGTCTAGTCCATCCTTGACCGGACGGTGAGCGTCCGGCGGGCGTCAATTCAACATGTGCCGAATGGCTTCGATGTCGTCGCGCACCTGATCGAGAATGTTGATGCTGAGACTGGCATCGAGAGTACCGGCGGCAAGTTTTTTGTAGGCGGGCAGCTCATCCATGCGCGGCATTTTTTTGATGTCGACCTTGCCAATAAAGCTGTGCAATTGCGAAATCATCACGATGTCAGCGTAGCTGGCCTGGCCACCACCGTCGTGGCACCAGTCTTCGGCGTGGGCGATGACGTCTTCGAAATCGGCAGGAAAATCCCATTTGCGGATGATTTGCACACCGATGGGAGTGCGCAATTCACGCACGGCTTCGACCAGATCGACCGGGTTGGCCAGAATCTCGGGTTGGCGGTCGGCATAGGCCAGAATCGGCACGATGCCGATGTCGTGAATCAGACCCGCCAGCATGGCGCGATCCGGGTCGAAGCCGGGCGTCTTGTGGGCCAGCACGGCACTGATGGCGGCCACATGACTGCTGTGCGACCACAGCTCTTGCATCTTGCGCCGAATGACGCCGGATTTGGCATTGAACACGGCTTTCAGCGCGAAAGCGGTGATGATGTCCTGCGCGGCTTTCAGGCCGAGGCGGGTCAAGGCTTCCGGACAGCTTTCGATCTTGCGGCGGCCCCGGTACAGCGGACTGTTGGCAATGTTGACCAGGCGGGCGGTGATGCTGGGATCGACCTGCACCACACGGGCGATTTTGGCGCTATTGGCGTTGGGTTCGTTGATGGCTCGACGTATCTTGACGGCGACATCGGGGATGGTCGGCAGCACCAGTTCGTCGGCCTGCATGAAGCGGTGACAGTCGAGATACAGCCGGTTTCTGGCCAGGTTTGCGGGGTTGGTTGTGGATGGGGTTTCGGTCATCGATTTTCGGGTTGTCGAACTCAAATTCGCAGGATGGATAGAACGTAAGCGTAAGCGAAACCCATCCTGCGGTTCTGCTACGCCAGCTAAGCGGTGCGCCGCTTGTCGGTGCGTCCGTTTGATCGCGAAGTCAGACTGGATGTTTTCTCAATCAAGCGACCAGAGACATATTCATGCAACACGCTGGCGATAAACGTTTGTCATGGGATGCCCTCCTCCAATGCTCGCGCCTGTATATCCATCGGATCGGGAGAAGACAAGCGGATGTTGATGCGCCTATCCTTGGTAAAGGTCGCGGTGGCTGCTGCTTTGAATTTGGATAATTCGGCTTTTGAAGGGCAAGTAGATTTAAGCCCGCCCTTTTCATAGGCCGTTACGATTTCTTCTTCATATTCATCAAGTTTTTCCGGGGTTGTCCCTCAACAACTTCGCAGGATGTGCCGACACCAGAACGCATCCGACTCTAACTACTGATGCCCCCTCGAAACAGCCTTGAGTCGGCGCCCCCTTTACCGATGGATTAAACATTGACCTGGCTTACAAGTGGAAACTTTTCGGGATGACGAATTGACTCAACGTCCAGGTCAATATCCAGTTCGGGCCAATACAGGTGATTTGAGGATGGGTGCTCGACATGCAAGATATTTTCAACCGAGGCATTCCGAAACCAGGGGAATTCAGAAAATGGCAGGAAAAGCTCCTCATCCCCCAATAACAGCCACAAACCATATTGAGAGATGTTGGTAACCTCAACCGGGGAAATGCTTGTGCCAAGCGCTGCGGATGTCATATTCATGTTCCTGTACAAGACGAAGTGCTTCATTGATTTCACGCTGGGAAAGACCCACAGATTGAGCAAGCTCAATTTTAGGCTCAAGCCAGTACTTGGCTTCACCGTTTTGCCCTTGAACATGGACATGCATTCTCGGCTCTTCCCGAGAGAAAAAGTAAAATCGGAAACCTGCTTCGCGGAAAACTGTTGGACTCATCAGCCGCACAATACACGCAAGCCTCATTCATGGAAATAGCGTCCAACACTATATCGGGCAAGCTAGCACGCTTTGGTTTAAAATCGCCCGCCATTTTGACGGATGACGTTCATGACTATAGCAGCGCCTGACCTTATCTCAACCCTGACGACGATACGGGATTACATACGCTGGGGCGCCAGCCGCTTCACCGAGCAGGGCGTGTTTCTCGGCCACGGCACGGCCACGGCACTGGATGAGGCGGCTGCCATCGTGCTGCATACCGTACACCAACCCTACGATCTGGCCGATGCCTACCTCGGCAGCGTACTGACCCTAGCCGAGCGCGAGGCCGTCATCGAGCTGATCGAGCGCCGCATCGTCGAACGCCTGCCGTCGGCCTATCTGACCCACGAGGCCTTGTTCGCCGGTTTGGCGTTTTATGTCGACGAGCGGGTACTGGTGCCGCGCTCGCCGATCGCCGAGCTGATAGACCAACGTTTCGAACCATGGATCGACGAATCCGATGTCATCCATATCCTGGATTTGTGCAGCGGCAGCGGCTGCATCGCCATTGCCTGCGCTTATGCCTTTCCCGAAGCACACATTGATGCAGTGGAATTGTCCGACGATGCGCTTGCCGTTGCCGCCATCAATATCGACAAACACGACCTGGCGGAGCAGGTCGAACTGCATCGCTCCGATCTGTTCGATGACCTGCCGGAAAAGTCTTACGACATCATCGTCAGCAATCCGCCGTATGTCAGCAGCGCAGAATGGCAGGCTTTGCCAGCGGAATTTCATGCCGAACCCGCCATGGGTTTCAAGGGCGGTGACAATGGCCTGGATTTGGTACTGCGCATGCTGGCCGATGCCAGCCGCTATTTGTCCGAGCAAGGCATACTGGTGGTTGAAGTCGGCAGCAGTGCGCAAACCTTGCAGGATACCTTCCCGCAAGTGCCATTTCACTGGCTGGAATTCGAACGCGGCGGCGACGGCGTGTTCCTGCTGACCGCGCAACAAGTCGCGGCGTATCACACCTTGTTCAAAAGTGCCCTGTAACCATGTCTGGCAATAGCTTCGGAAAACTGTTCACCGTCACCACCTTCGGCGAAAGCCATGGCCCGGCGCTGGGCGCCATCGTCGATGGCTGTCCGCCAGGCCTGGCCTTGTCGGAAGCCGATTTGCAAATCGACCTCGACCGCCGCAAGCCTGGCACCTCGCGCCATACCACGCAGCGTCGCGAAGCCGATCAGGTACGGATACTGTCGGGGGTGTTCGAAGGCAAAACCACCGGCACACCCATCGGTCTGCTGATCGAGAACACCGATCAGCGCTCGAAGGATTACGGCAAGATTGCCGAACGCTTCCGGCCCGGCCATGCCGATTACAGCTACCACCACAAATACGGCATCCGCGATTATCGCGGCGGTGGCCGTTCATCGGCGCGGGAAACCGCGATGCGGGTAGCCGCAGGGGCCATTGCCAAAAAATACCTGTTCGAGCGCCACGACATTCTGGTGCGCGGTTTTCTGTCGCAATTGGGACCGATAGCCATCGAGCAGTTCGACTGGGCGGTCGTCGACAACAACCCGTTCTTTTGCCCGGATGCCAACAAAGTCGATGAAATGGCCGCCTACATGGATGCCTTGCGCAAGGAGGGCGAATCCATCGGCGCCCAAATCGACGTAGTGGCCAGCAACGTGCTGCCCGGTTTGGGCGAGCCGGTATTCGACCGTCTCGATGCCGATCTGGCCCACGCCTTGATGAGCATCAACGCCGTCAAAGGTGTGGAAATCGGCGACGGTTTCGCTTGCATCGCCACCAAAGGCAGCCAGTTCCGCGATGAAATCACCCCCACCGGCTTCCTGAGCAATCATGCCGGCGGCATACTCGGCGGCATCTCGACCGGCCAGGACATCATCGCCCGCATCGCCCTGAAACCAACCTCCAGTTTGCGCCTGCCCGGTCGCAGCATCGATGTACGCGGCGAACCGGTCGAAGTGGTCACCGAAGGCCGCCACGACCCTTGCGTCGGCATCCGCGCCACACCAATCGCCGAAGCCATGGTGGCACTGGTGTTGATGGATCATCTGCTGCGCCATCGTGCGCAAAACGCGGGCGTCGATTGCGGCTTGCCGGTTCTGCGTTGAATGCCGGTTCCTTACGGGCGGCTGGCGACATTTTATTTCTGCTACTTCGCTACGCTGGGCGCGTTTCTGCCGTTCTGGAGCCTCTATTTGCAGGCCGTCGGCTTCGCTGCCGAACAAATCGGCGAACTGACGGCAGCGATGATAGCCACCAAAATCGTCGCGCCCTACCTGTGGGGCTGGCTGGCCGACAAAACCGGGCGCAGCTTGGGTTTGATCCGCATCACCACCCTGTTTTCCGCGCTGGTTTTCGTCGGCTTTGAGCTACGCCACGATTATGTCTGGGTGATGGCAGTCACCCTGGGTTTCAGTTTTTTCTGGAACGCGACGCTGCCGTTGTTCGAGGCAGCAACCCTGCTGCACTTGCGTGAGCGGCCTCAGCACTACAGCCGTGTCAGGCTTTGGGGCTCCATAGGATTCATCGCGGCAGTGCTGGGTATCGGCCACCTGCTCGACACTGTCGCCATCGAGCGCTTGCCGTGGTTGATCGGCGGCTTGTTGCTGGCCAATACCCTGGTGGCCTGGGTCACACCGGATGCCCGCCGTGGCATTGCCTATCACGACGGTGAATCACAACAGCTGTCGGCTCCTCTGGGTGAATTGCTGGCGTTTTTCACGGTTTATATGCTGTTGCAAGTCGCACACGGCCCGTATTACACGTTTTATTCGGTGTATTTACAGTACTACGGCTACCCGGCATCGTTGACCGGCCTGCTGTGGTCGCTGGGGGTGGTGGCCGAAATCGGGGTATTCATCGCCATGTCCGGCTTGTTGAAGCGGGTGAGTTTAAGGCCGTTGCTATTGCTGAGCCTGCTGCTGAGCAGTGTGCGCTGGTGGCTGATCGGCCACGGCACCGAGCATTTGCCGGTACTGGTGTTCGCCCAGCTATTGCATGCAGCCAGTTTCGGCATTACTCACGTAGTGGCGATGCAATTGCTGCATCGTTATTTCGGCGAGCACCACCTGGGCAAGGGCCAGGCGCTTTACAGCAGTTTGAGTTTCGGCGTTGGCGGTGTATTGGGCAGTTATTTCAGCGGCTATTGGTGGGACGCACTCGGCGGCAACCTGGTATTCGTCGCGGCATCGCTGGTTTGCGGCCTAGCCTTGATCGTGGCTTTTGTCGGCGTGGCGCGGCAAAAACCTGCGGCCCTGGGGTAGAATCGGCGCAACGGTTCAGCGCAATCTGGATTCGGCAGTTGCTGGCTCAAACTCTCACTCCAACCCGCTTCGCCCCCTCATCCCCGGCCCCTCTCCCTGAGGGCGAAAGGGGTAAAAGCAAAAAACAGGAAAAACAGCGGGCGATCAAACTTATTCTCGTTCTCACGCTCTGCGTAACGAACGCTTCCATCACGCAGAGCGTGGAAACACAAGTAGGCGACTGGACGCTGAATAGTTGTTACCAAATCCCCAACCAACTCATCAACAACGAGGACTAAAGCAAGGTGTTTGAAATCGTCAAAGACGGCGGCTGGATGATGATCCCCATCATTTTGTGCTCCATTGTCGCCATGGCCATCATTGGTGAGCGTTTGTGGTCGTTGCAGCGCAAACGCATCATTCCGGCCGAACTCGTGGCCTATATCTGGCAACTGCACCGCGACGGCAAGCTCGATGACACCGCCGTTCGCCGCATCAAATTGAGTTCGCCGCTGGGTCGAATTCTGGCGGCCGGTCTCAGCAACCGCAGGCATGGCCGCGAGATCATGAAAACCAGCATCGAGGAAGTCGGTCGCCAAGTTGCGCACGAACTGGAGCGTTATCTGACGGCCTTGGGCAGTATTGCGGCGATCACGCCTTTACTAGGGCTTCTGGGCACGGTGGGCGGCATCATCCGCGTGTTTTCCGACATCGCCGTTGGCGGCATGGGCGATGCCACCCTGTTGAGCGCCGGTATTTCCGAAGCATTGATCTGTACCGCTTCCGGTCTGGCGGTGGCGATACCCAGTCTGTTTTTTCATCGTCACTTCGAGCGTTTGGTCGATGAGCACGTGCTGCGCCTGGAAGAAGAGGCGCTCAGACTGATCGACATCATGCAGGGCAACCGCGAGGCCGACTGATGGACTTTCGTCGCAAACGCCGGTCAGCAGTCGAAATCGGCCTGATTCCGATGATAGACGTGTTACTGGTGCTGCTGTTGTTTTTTATGATAGCCACTACCTTCAGGCATCACACCGATCTGAAGATCAACTTGCCGCAAGCCGAAGGCAAGGATGTCAGCCAGGCCAACCAGGTCATCAATCTGTTCATCGATGCCAAAGGCGAGTACGCGCTGGCCAGCGATCATGACAAAGCCCGTCGCATCGAGGATCAAACCCTGGAAGGCTTGAAAGCCGCGTTGTCGGCCATTGCCGCCGATAAGCGCCAGTTGCCGTTCATCATCAACGCCGACGGTAAAACCCCGCATCAGGCGGTGGTGACAGCTCTGGATGCAGCGCGTCAGGTGGGCTTCACCCATGCCACGTTTGCCATCAATCCACCGGAGCAACCATGAAAAAAACCGTTAGTCGCTGGTTTGAAGATGCCTGGTATCAGGAGATGTACGTTACACCCTGGTTCACGCCGCTGGCCATGTTGTATGTCGATGCGCTGCGCGTTCGTCGTTTTGCCTATCGTCTGGGGCTGCGCAAAACCCACAAACTGTCGGCGCCGGTCATCATCGTCGGCAACCTGACTGTCGGCGGCACCGGCAAAACACCGTTGACGATAGCCATCGCCGAGTATCTGCTGGCCCAGGGCTACCGGCCCGGCATCATTGCGCGCGGTTACGGCGGCTCGTCCGATGACACCGCGCCGGTAGCGGTCGATGCCGACGCCGATCCTGCCTTGGTCGGCGACGAAGCCGTGGTGCTGGCGCGGCGCAGCGCTTGTCCGGTGGCCGTTTGCCCGGATCGTCCGGCGGCTGGCCGATTGTTGATCGAACAGCATGGCTGCAACGTCATCGTCTGCGATGACGGTTTACAGCATCTTGCCCTGGCCCGCGACATCGAAATCGTCGTCATCGATGGCAAACGCCGCTTCGGCAATGGGTATTGCCTGCCGGTCGGCCCGCTGCGCGAACCACCCGAACGCTTGCGCAGCGTCGATTTCGTCGTCGTCAACGACGGTGAACTGAACGACGGCGAAATTGCCATGCGCTGCGTCGGCGATACCTTGGTCAACCTGGTTTCCGGCGAGCGCAAGCCACTGGCGGCCATGAAAGGCACTCGTTGCCGCGCGATTGCCGGTATCGGCAACCCTGGGCGCTTCTTCGATCACCTGGCGGCGGCGGGCCTTGATTGCGACACCAAGGCCTTTGCCGATCATCATGGTTTTACTGCCGGTGACATGGCTTTCAATGACGGTCTGCCACTCATCATGACCGAAAAAGATGCCGTCAAATGCCGCGCCTTCGCCCAGCCTCATCATTGGTTTCTGCCGATCGATGCTCGCGTCGATGACGGCTTTTTTCCCTCCTTACTGAACCTGCTCAAGACCCGAACTCATGGATAAAAAACTGCTCGACATCCTGGCCTGCCCGATCTGCAAGAGCACGCTGATTTATGACAAAGACCAGCAGGAGCTGATTTGCAAGCCCTGCAACCTGGCGTTTCCTGTTCGTGACGGCATCCCGGTCATGCTGGAAGATGAGGCGCGTGAACTGAGTTTCGACGAAGCCGAAGCCTTGCGCCAATGAGTCTCGCATTCAAAGTGGTGATACCAGCGCGTCATGGCTCGACGCGCCTACCGGGCAAGCCCTTGCTCGACATCGTCGGCAAACCGATGATCGCTCACGTTTGTCAGCGCGCGCTGGAGGCCAAGGCCGAACAGGTGGTGGTGGCAACCGACGATCAACGCATCGTCGATACGGTTTCCGCCCTGGGCTTGCAGGCGGTGATGACCTCGCCCGACCATCAGTCCGGCACCGAACGCATCGAGGAAGTGGCCCGCCTATTGGGCTGGCAGGCGGACGACATCGTGGTCAATCTGCAAAGCGACGAACCGCTGATTCCGCCCGCCTATATTCGTCAGGTGGCCGAGGCATTGGCAAGCCAAAACCAGGCTGGCATCGCCACCCTGGCTGCCCGCATCGTCGATGCCGATGACGTCTTCAACCCGAATGCGGTCAAGGTGGTTGTGGACAAAGATGGCCATGCCCTGTACTTCAGCCGAGCGCCCATTCCGTGGAACCGGGCGCTCTTCCCTGATACAAAAACGGCATTGACCGACGAGATGCCCTACCTCAGACACATCGGCATGTATGCCTACACCGTAGATTTCCTCAAGCGCTATTGCGCCTGGGGTGCCTCACCGCTGGAAAGCATCGAGTCGCTGGAACAATTGCGCATTCTTTGGCACGGTGCCAGGATACGGATCGTCGTGGTCGACAGAACCCCCGAAGCCGGTGTCGATACCGCAGACGACTATCGCCGGGTAAGCGAACGCTTGCAGGCGCGTTAAGCCTTTGCTCATCAGTCGCCTCATGCCATCCAATCCAAGCGTATTGATCGTCGAAAGCTCCCGGGTGTTTCGCAACCTGCTGTCGGAACTGATGGCCAGCCAGGGTTTCGCGACGGTGTGCTGTGACAACGGCAAACAGGCGCTGGCCGCCTGCAAGACCGAAAGTTTCGAACTGGTCTGCATTGCCTATCATTTACCCGACATGTCCGGCGAGGTGCTGTGCCATTACATGCGCGGCATGCCGACGCTGAAAAACGTCAGAATCATCCTGTTCACCGCCGAAGATAACGAAGACACGCTCAGGGCCGCCCTGCTGGCCGGCGCCACCGACATCTACAACAAGAGCGAATTTGCCTCGTTCCAGATATACATCGCCCGCTTTGCCGAACAATGCAAACAAACCATGGCGGCCAAGGTGATGCTGGTGGAGGATACCCAGTCGCAACGGCTGTGGCTGCAAAGCCTGCTGTCGGCCCAAGGTTATTACGTCGACAGCTTCAGCGATGGCGAATCGGCATTGCAGGCGCTGAGCAACAACGATTACGACGGCATCATCACCGATGTCGTACTGGCGGGCAAAATGAGCGGCCTCAACCTGATTCGCGCGATACGTCGTCTGCCTGGCGCACAATCGACCACGCCGATTTTCGTTATGACGGCTTATGACGACGCCTCCCGCCGCATGGAGCTTTTGAATATCGGTGCCAACGACTACCTGGCCAAACCGGTCAATCCGGAGGAACTGCTGTTTCGGGTGGCTAACCTCATCAAAGCCGACCGCAGCATCAAACAACTCAACAGTGAGCGCGAGGTACTGAAAGAAATCGCACTGATCGACCCCGTAACCCAGCTCTACAATCGCAACGCCTTCAACCGCCTGCTACCCAAAGCGCTGGATAACGCCAGGCGCAGCCAGATGCCGGTCAGCCTGGCCATCATCGACATCGACCATTTCAAGAAAATCAACGACGAACACGGCCACATACAGGGCGACCGGGTTCTGGCCGAACTCGGCCTCTGGCTGCGCGATTACTTTCGCCAAGGCGATTACGTGTTTCGCTGGGGCGGCGAGGAATTCGTGGTTTATCTGCATCAGTGCGATGTCCATCATGCGTTCAACGTGATCGAAAAAGCCCTGAGCCACCTCAAACAGCGCAGATTGGCCGGTCTTGCCCTGACGGTCAGTGTCGGCATGTCCGGCTACCCCGGCCACGAACTACCATCACTGGAAGCCTTGTTCGAAAAAGCCGACAACGCCTTGTATGCCGCCAAGACCGGCGGACGCGACCGGATCGTCGTGTTTTCCGATACTTGCGGCGAAACCTGACATCTTGGGTTTATTTGACAGCAGCCCCCCTGCGTCAGAATCGTTATCGCCATGAACAACCCGCCACCCGCCCCAGCCAACCGTTATCACCACCACCACATCCAGAGCGTGTGCGACAGTTATCAGCGTTTGCTGCATCGCCCGCTGATACCCCATGACGACGGCGAAACCCTGGCACAAGCCGTATTCGAGGCCGACTTTGCCGTGTTGTCACACGATACCGCTACCGACCCGCTGTTCAACTACGCCAATCGCACCGCCCTGAAACTGTTCGAGCTGTCCTGGCCCGAACTGATTGCATTGCCATCACGCTTTTCCGCCGAACCCTTGGAACGCAGCCAGCGCGACCATTTGCTTAAAACGGTTGCAACGGCAGGTTATGTCGAGCATTACTCGGGTGTGCGAATTTCCAAATCGGGACGCCGGTTCGTCATTAACCATGCTGTCATCTGGAATGTCTACGATGCGAACGGGCTTTATTGTGGCCAGGCCGCCTGTTTTGACGATTGGCGCTATACATGATGCCATCAGGCCGATACCCAGCCTAAAAACCGCATCTCGCCTACCATTCTGTTGATACACGTCAATATCGATGTGCTCGTAATGTTGAATAGTCCAACACGAATGAAATCCCTCAACCCTTTTACAGGAAAACATCGATGAAACTGAACAAAACGCTGGCGGCCTGTGCTGTTGCCGTCGCATTGAGTGCTTGTGCCTCACAGCCAACGGTCACTGCGCCCCACCAGTGGGGAAGCGCGGTACGGAATGCGGTATCGTGTGATCAACATCTGCGCTTGGCCGAACATTACGAAGACATCGCCAAAACCCTGGAGACCGACGCCCAGGAAGAGCGGGAAATGCTGGATGCCTATCAGGCCACGCCGTGGAAATACGGCAAACGCATCCATGATTTGAAGGCCAGGGGAAGCGATATGGTGAGCGATCTGGAAAAAGCGATCGGAGACAGTCGCAAAATGGCCGAATTCCACCGCCAGATGGCCACCGAAGCAAAAAAATGACACACCCCCATAAAGATCGTGCGGATTCTGTCATGACCTGACCAGAACCGCGCACGACCAAGCAGCAACGTCCCGGTCGTCATGCTGGCCGAGAAGCGCCAAAATCAACGTTCCCCATCTTCAAGCCCTCCTCGCTGTCATCGCGTGAAGCCGCGACACACGCTATCATGCACCGCCAGGATGCACCCGGATTCGATACCAAGACGACACGACAACAAGCCATCAGGGATGGCGAACGCCGGTCATGCGTCCAAAATAAAAAAAAGGGGGAACGATGAGTCAAAATCCCGGTCGGGGCATTCCCGCCTATCGGCCACTCAAACGCTTGCGCACCGCGCTGGCCGTCGCCAAAGGCATGCGTCTGCGCTCAGTACTGTTGCAGGAACTCGAAGCCACGGTATCGCACGATCAAACCAAGCGCGTCACCTATCTGACCGGCCTGTTCTCCCGCATACACCGCGACATGTTCAGCGACTGGAAGCAACAGGTCACGGTAGATCATCGCCCCGGCACCATGCCCAATTCCGATTCACGCAAGAAATTTCGCATTGCCATCGAAACCCTGGTGCTAGACGGCGACAGCAACAGCGACAGCGCGATTTTCGACAACAACGGCTTTGTCATGCAAACCGCCGACATTGCCGACCGCCTGGCGGCGTTCTACTGCGCCGTGCGCACCACCCGGCCTTTCGGATACGGCAACCGCATCACACTGGATTTTTTCATGATCGCCCTGGCCAATTTACCGGCGTTCAAAGCCGTGTATCAGCAAGGCATGGACTTTCGCCGCCTAAGTACCGAGGACACCCAGGCTTTACATTGCCTGGACAGCACCCATCGCGAGGTCGCCCGCGCATTTGGTCATGCCCTGGATCCAACCCGCAATCACAATCTGCTGAACCAAGCCAACGGTTACGGCAAATGGCCGGAGAACAAGCGTTTTCTGCAAGGCATCCCGTTTTTGTCGCACACGACAGATGACGGCATCGAATGCCTGGTCACTGTCACCGGCGGTCTGGTGGCCTTGCAATCCATCGAGGTCGACCGCTTCATCACCGGCCAGCATTTCGCCGACAATCCGCTCAGCGTGTCCGAACATGTCATCGGCTATCTGCCGGGCACCGAGGATTTGCGCGTAGTCGGCAAACGCGAAGTCGACGCCATTCCGATTCGCGACGATGGCGTCGCCCCGCTATTCTGTCTGGACATCAATATGCTGACCGGGCTGAGACCACCCAGCCATGCCGAACTGATCGATGTACTCAAACAATGCGCCGGTGACAGCGCCAATTTGTTCATGCTGGCCGACAACCCGCTGTTGCGCGACAAAATGCTGGCCGCCTGCCAGGGCGAAACCCGGTTGATGCGCACGGTCGAGATTGCCTATCCGCGCCTGGCCAAGGTCAACCGCATGTTGCTCACCGCGCGTGATGCCATTTTTCAAGGCAAAACCCCCAGCGATCAGCCCAAACTATTCATGTGCATGGGCGGTGCCGGTGCAGGCAAAACAGTGGTCGAGGACATTGCCAAGGCCGAGTGTGGCGATAATTTCGTCACCGCCTCGCTGGACGAATTTCGCAAACTCAGCGACCTCTACCGTTTGCTGACCGCCGCCAACCATCACAGCGACGATTACGTTTACGTCGAACCGTTTGCCAACCGTCTGCGCGATCTGGTGGCCGACCATGCACGCCTGACGCGCATCAACCTGTTGTACGACGGCACCGGCATTCCTTACCGCCCGCGTTATTCGACCACCATCAGCCAGTTTCACGACGCCGGGTTTTACACCCAAATCGTCGCGGTCGATGCCTTTCTGGTCAAACCGGTCGGGCGGGAACAGGAATTGTCGCGTGCCGGTGTCATCGGCAGCGTCAAAAACCGCTTCGACGCCACAGGTCGCGCCTTGCCGTGGGTGGTGACGGTGGACAAGCACATCCGTTCACCCATGGAATTTTTGCTGGCCTTGCAAGACACCGCACTCGACAAAATCTCGCTGTTCGCCAACGACGGCGACCGCGACCGCCATTATCTGGTGGCGGAAAGCCTGCTGCTGGACGATGCCGACGTCGGTGCGCTGCAACGCGCGCAACTGGCCTGCGACTTGTCCGGCCATTGCAAGACCCTGATCCACCAGCATGACGACTCACTGTTACGCCATCTGGCCGCTGGCGACGATGACGAACTGGTGCGTTTGATCGAACGCAACCCGGCGCTGAGTGAAGATAATGTGGCTTATCTGATTTATGCCGGTGCCGACAGCAACCGCGTGCTGGCGGTGTATCACCTGCGCCGTCTGACCGACTTCATCGAAAAACGTCAGCTCAACCCCAATGCATCCGGTGAAACAGGTTTGCTGCACAAACCGACGGCACTGGCGTTTCATGTCGACCCGCTGGCCAGGGAGGCCTGGGTGACCCGTCTGCAGGGTTCGCAGGAATGAGCACCCTGCCCCTAGCGCAGGGCAGGCACAAGGCCTGCCCCTACGGTGGCACTGATATTCTGAGCAACGGATTTCGTCGGCTTTTCCAATCCTTTCAGCCGTTTGCGCTGAATAGCCACTAAACCCCAAGGAGTCAATCAACCATGGCATTGCAACAAACCATAGAACCGATCTTTATCAGCGAGGCCGAGTATCTCGCCAGCGAGGCGGAATCAGCCGTCAAACACGAATACATCGGCAGCCAGGTACATGCCATGGCAGGTGCCAGCTACAACCACAACTGCGTCGCGGCAAACATGCTGAGAAAATTCGGCAATCATCTGGAAGGTACGCCATGCGCACCCTTCATGGCCGATATGAAAGTCCGCATCGGCCAGGATTACGTCTACCCCGATGTACTGGTCGATTGCAGCAAACTGTCGGGTAGCGACAGCGTATCGACCTCGCCGGTCATCATCGTCGAAGTGCTGTCACGTTCGACGCGCAAAACCGATACCACCACCAAATTGCTGCGCTACATCAACCTGCCGTCGTTGCAGGAATACGTGATGATCGAAGCCGACATCGTATCGGTGCAGGTATTGCGGCGGAAAAACCAGTGGCTGCCGGAATACTACTTCCTGGGCGATGTAGTGACATTCGAGGCTATCGGTCTGGACTTGAGCGTCGAAGCCATTTACGACCGCGTCGACAACCCCGACATCGATGAATTCAGGCAACCCGGCTATCGTGCATGAACAGCAGTTTGCCAGCCAGTTTTTCGGCGACGATGGGTTTTTGCAGCAAGCGAAAACCGGATGCGGCAAAGGTCTGAAACTGCTCGGGTGCCCTGTCGCCGGTAATGATGAGCACCGGAAAGTAGCCGTGGATTTGGCGCAAGCGGCTGGCCATGCTCAAGCCGTCTTCCGGCTCGCCAAGGCGCAGATCGGCAATCAACCAGTCGGGTTTGCCATGTTGCTCGAACAAGGCCTCCGCTGCCACGATGGACGCCGCCGTCCGCACCTTCAGTCCCCAGGATTTCAGCAACAGATTCATCGCATGAAGGATGTCGGTTTCGTCATCGACCAGATAAACGCTTTTGCCGCGCAGGCTGTTCAGATTGGCCGTGGCGGTACCGGTGTATCGATGAGGACCGTCATCCCGGCTGTCGAACAAAATTTCGAAACGGGTGCCGCGCCCAGGTTGTGAAACCAGCCCGATGTCGGCGCCTATCAAATCACACAGCCGCTTGACGATGGCCAACCCCAGCCCGACGCCGCGCCCGTAATCCCGGCCAGGATTGCCCAACTGGTAAAACTCTTCGAAAATGCGATCCTGTTCGCTCTGCGGAATGCCTCTGCCGGTATCCGTTATCGCCAGCACTGCGCGGCTGCCGGTTTTACAGGTCTGGACGCCGACATGGCCGTGATCGGTGTACTTGATGGCGTTATCCAGCAAATTACGCACGATGCGGCCAATGACGAGCGGATCGTCGTACAGGCGCACATGTTGCAGGTCACGCCGCAGTGTCAGGTCTTTGTCGGCGGCCTGGGCGTCGAACTCGCGGCAAATATCCTCCGCCAGCCGATCCAGCGACACGCGCTGCCTGTCCACGGCGTAATGCCCGGCAGACAGCCGCGACAAATCCAGCAACCCATGCAGCAAGCCGCCCAGATTGCGCACCAGTTTGTCGATGTTTTGCGCGATTTCCGGCAGCACTTCCTGACTTGGCCTGGCTACCAGGATGGCGCTGTACACCGACAAGGCATGCAGCGGCTGGCGCAAATCGTGGCTGGCAGCCGCCAGCACCCGATCACGCGCCTGCGATGACTGTTCGGCGCGTTCCATGGCAGCCTGCACATCGGCATTGCGTCGTTCCAGGTCTTGCAAAGTCTGGTCGCGCTGGTTACGGATCAAAACGGCGCGGCGCAGCAAATGCTCACCGTCACCAGCCACGCCTAGAATAAACAGCCAGTACAGCGCGGTCAGCGCACTGGCCGGGCCTGTGTGTTGCGGATACAGCATAATCCAGCTCAGCCCGCACGGCGCCAGTATCAATAGCGAATAAGCCGCCAGAATCTGCCGGGACGACACCGCGACGGAAACACCCGCTGCGGGTGTGGCAAACAGCACGATGACCAGTACCGCCTGATCCGCTATCGGCATGAAGCGCAGGAACAGCACCGGACAAAGCCCGACCATACCTCCGGCACACGCGGCCAGCCAGGTCAGGCGGCTATGCACCTTGTCGGGATCGAGGCGATGAATGTGTTGCAAAACCCGTTTGGCGTAGGCCGCACGCAAGCATTCCGCCGCCACCGTGCCACCAGCCCAGGCCACCCAGGATGAGACCACAACATGGGCATGTATCAGCCAGCCTATGCCGCAGGCCATGAACAGCAGCACCCAGGGCAGACGCAACAGCATACCGGCGTGCAGCCGTATCAGCTCCAGCACGACAGCCCGCCGCAACGAGGGGTCATCGCGACTGGCTGGCTGCGGGTTTGCGGATGTTGTCATCTCAAGCCTCGCGCAGCAGACGCAGACGGTTGGTTTTGATGACGGCTTCGGTACGGTTGTGTACATCCAACAGCTTGAAAAGGCCGGAAATGTAGTCCTTGACCGTGTGTTCGGATAAATCGAGCGTGCGGGCAATGGCTTTGGTCGACAGCCCCTGACACAAGCCCGCCAGCACGTCCCGTTGCCGGGGCGTCAGTTTCAATGAATCGGCCTCGGCAGCATGGCTGTCGAACAAATGCGGCGGCAAATACACCTGGCCTGCCAGCACGTAGCGCAGCGCGGTTGCCAACTGCTCCGGCGAGGCGGCTTTGGAAATGAAACTCATGGCACCGGCATCGATACAGGCTTTTACCGTTGCCAGCTCGTCATGAGCGGAGACCACCACCACGCCAAGCGTTGACGTCGGTTGCCTGATGCGGGCGATCAGGCTCATGCCGTTCTGCCCGCGTAAATCCAGATCAAGCAGACACAACGCCGTATCGGCATGTCGAGCGATCAGCAACAGCGCACCGTCCATGTCGCCTGCTTCCAGCACCTCGACGGCAGGCGCCAAGGTTTGCAGCAACAGCCGTAAACCGGCGCGAAACAAGGCATGGTCATCGAGCAGCAGTATTTTCATTATCCACCCGTGAATCTGTGACCTGCGATGATGCGACCACCATGCCAACATTGCAATACCCCCCGTTTGGCGGGATTGTCAAGGGTTTGAATCATGAGTAAAACCTTACGCCGTGCCAGACGGCACTGACATCGACGAATGATTTTGGGGAGAACCGACATGACGATTCGACATAAACAACACTGGCCAAAAGTCTTTTGCCTGGCTTGCCTGGCGCTGTATGGACAGTCCGCTGCCGCCTACCTGCTGTTTGAGGGTCAACCGAAATGGGGTGACTTCACCCTGGGCACCGGTGCCACCGTCACCTGGAGCCTGATTCCAGACGGAACCGACGTGTTGCGCACAGCCGACCTGCCCAGCCTGCCCGCAGGAACCAACGAATTCCTGTTTCAGGATTTCTGGAGCGGGCCGAGCAATCTGACATCCATCTACACCCAACTCGACAGCAACCCTGCCAATGGTGCGCTGATCTTCCGCAGCGCCCTGACCCGAGCCTTCGCCACCTGGGCAGCGGTTGCCGATTTACAGTTCGTCGAAATCGTCGATAGCGGCCTGCCGATGGCGCATCCGGACGCAAGCGGCACCAATGCCGGCGACATCCGCATCGGCGCGTTTCCATTGACCGACCCTTTCGATTGCTGCGCCGGATTTGGTTTCGAACCGCCGGGTGGCACCAACTTCCGCACGACATGGAACCCGACCACCACTGGCGACATCTCGTTGAACAACCTGGCATTTTTCTCGCACTTCCCCGGCCTGCAGGACGGCGATGCGTCCGGCGGCTTTCCCAACGACATCGAAGGCCTACTGATACACGAACTGGGCCATGCCCTGGGCTTGGGACACCCGGAAGCCGACGGCCTGTCGCCGGGTGAAGAGCTTGCCATCATGTACGTCGGTGCAGGCTGCTGCGACGCCCTGCAACGAACGCTGGCAGCCGACGACATCGCGGGCATCCAGGCCTTGTACGGCCCCAACCCCATCCCGTTACCCACCTCGGCCTGGAGCTTCATATCAGGCGCCATCGCCATCAGCCTGTTGATTCGGCGCAGACATGACAACCGCATCAACAGCTGATGGCCGATGAGGCAGCCGCTTTGTTTTATCGTTTCCGTACGCAGCAAAGGAATGCAGGCCGGGACGCTCTGCGTAGCGAACGCTTGCACCGCGCAGAGCGCGGGAACAAAAGTATTTTTTATTTTAATTGAGGAGGATTTATGACCCAGAACAACCTTTTATTCAGATTATTCAGATGGCTCTGGTCTGTCGGCCTGTTTTTGACTGCGTTCAGCCCGGTTCATGCCAGTACCGTGTTCGACAGCTATAACGAAGACAAAAGCCCCGGCTATGCACTACCCAGACCACCCTGTTGCACCTGGAACGTCGACACCATAGGCTGGTACTGGACAGCCAATGAAACCCTGTTCCTGGAAAGCATACAGACCAAACTGGCCGATATAGATACCGGCTATGACAACGGCTTTCACATGACCGTGCGGGTATTCACCGACCGCCCAGCCGTTGGTGGTGTTGAGCTGGCCAGATTCCGCTTCGATGCAGCCCATTTTTTGCCGGGCTATGAACCCTGGCGCGGCGGTTTTTTTGAAACCCCGCTGCTGGTCAATGCCGGTACCCGCTACTTCGTCGGCATGTCCGGGTGGATCAACGACCGTTACAGCAATAACGGAAGAGGCGGCATCAATTGGATTATCGATGGCTTCAGCGGCCCACTGCCTGCCGGTGCCGAGTTTCCCGGTGATGGCACCAGTTACAACGGCGGAGCCTGGGAAAACCTGATGGGTACGAATACGGTCACATCCGCGCCGGTGCTGCAATTCGTCGGCTCACCGGTGCCACTCCCCACTGCTTTCTGGCTGTTTGCCTGGGGGTTGGCAGGCTTGCTGGGTTGGGGTAACCGGCGTTTTGTGATCCCATCATCCTGACGACGTTTCACTCCAGAACCTGCCGTGAATCTGGCCTACGAGCCTGTCCGAGAAGCGGGAACAAAGCCTAAACCGTAAACAGTTTCTCGATGCCCGCCGGTGTCAGCGGGTAGCTGAACAGATAACCTTGCGCTTCGTTGCAACCTTCTCTGCGCAGGATGTCGAGCTGGCCTGGGGTTTCGACGCCTTCGGCGATGGCGCGCAGGCCGAAGTTGTGTGCCAGTTGTATGATGGTGCGGACGATGGCGACGTCGTGGTCGTCGACTTCCAGATTGCGCACGAAGGAATGGTCGATTTTTAGCTTGTCGACCTTGAAGCGTTTCAGGTACGACAGGCTGGAATAACCGGTGCCGAAGTCGTCGACCGACAGGGTGAACCGCAACGATTTCAGTTGATCGATGACATCGATGATGTAATCGACATCCTGCAACATGATGGTTTCGGTCAGTTCCAGTTCCAGATGTTCCGGTAACAGGCCGTAGTCGCGGGTGAGATTGGCCACCATTTTCACCACGTCGCCGCGTTTGAATTGCAGGGCAGACAGGTTGACGGCGATGGTAACCGGCGGATACCCGGCGTCTTGCCATTGCTTCGCCTGACGGCATGCCTCATTGATGACCCATTCGCCAATCGGCACGATTTGCCCGGTTTCTTCGGCGACAGGAATGAATTTGCCGGGGTAGATCAGGCCGTCCTTGGGGTGCTGCCAGCGTATCAGGGCTTCCAGCCCTATCATCTTGCCGCTGTCCAGATCGAATTGGGGTTGATAGTGCAGCACGAATTCCTGCTTGCGGATGGCTTCCGACAGGCCGGTGCGCATGCGCAGCCGTTCCATGGCATCGATGTTCATCTTGTCGGTGTAGAAACGGTAGGTGTTGCGACCGCAATCCTTGGCGTTGTACATCGCGGTGTCGGCGACTTTCAGCACGGTTTCGAAATCGTCGCCGTCGTCGGGATACAGCGCAATGCCGATGCTGGCCGACGAGGTCAGGCGGTGCGGTGTGATGTCGAAGGCAGCCGACAGATGATCGAGGATTTTTTGCGCGACGATGGATACCGAGTGGGTGTCGCTGACGTGGCTGAGCACGATCACGAATTCGTCGCCCCCCAGGCGGCTGACGGTATCGACTTCGCGCACACAGCTTTGCAACCGGTGTGCCACCGCCACCAGAAAACGGTCGCCGGTTTCGTGGCCCAGGCTGTCGTTGATGGCCTTGAACTGGTCGAGATCGAGAAACAGCAGCGCCACGCTGCCACCATTGCGGCGGGCGATTTCGCCGGTGGCCTGATAAAAACGGTCGCGCAGCATCAGCCGGTTGGGCAAACGGGTCAGCGGGTCGTGATAGGCCAGGAAGGCCAGCAATTCTTCGTCGGCCTTGGCCTTGGAAATGTCGGTGAAGATGCCGATGTAATTGCTGATACGACCGTCGTCGTCGCGTACACAACTGATGTTCAGCCACTTGGGGTAGACCTCGCCGTTCTTGCGTCTGTCCCAGATTTCGCCATGCCAACTGCCTTCCGTCGTAATCTGCCGCCACATGTCATCGTAGAACTTCCGGTCTTGTCGCCGCGATGACAGGATGCGCGGGTTTTTGCCTTTGATTTCGTCCTGGGTGTAACCGGTGATGCGGGTGAAGGCTTCGTTGACGTAAACGATGTCGTTGTTTTGATCGCTGATCAGTACGGCTTCGTCGCTGTGCGCCAGCACCCGGTCGGTCAAGCGTATCTGGCGTTCCTTTTCCAGTTTGTCGGTGATATCCAGACCGAACACCACCAGCGCCTTGCGGCTGCCATCGGCTTCGAACAGCGGATTTTTGACAATTTCGAAGGTGCGGATATCGAAGCCGTTGACGGCATTGGGCAGAGCAACTTCTGTCAATGTCAGCGATGATTGCCACGCCCGTTCGTCACTCTCGATGCTGGCCCGGAAATAGGGCTGGTACAACGGCTCGCATAATCGGGCCAGTTCACGGTCGGTTTTGCCCTGCCATGGCTTGCCATTGAGTCCGTACACCGACAACGCCACATGGTTGGCAATCTGCCAGCGACCCTGGCCGTCTTTCAGCGTAACCAGGTTGTTCGATGAGTTGATCAACAAGAAAAAGTTTTCCTCGTTGACGAAGCTTGCCGGTTTACCAACCTGGCCGATGAAGCGATACCCCTAACCGTATTCGGTTTTAATCAGGCTCTCGGCGCCAGGGTTGGCCTTGCGTAAGGCCGATTTCAGCATCGACAGACAGCGCGATATGCTTTCGTCGGAAATAGACGCGCTGTTCCAGACCGTTTCGATCAGTTGTTCCTTGGTGACGCGCTGACCGGTGTTTTTCACCAGTATCAGCAGCATGCTGAATTCTTTCGGTGGCAGATTCACCGGCTTGCCGGCAAAGCTCAGTCCGTACTCGCTGTCGATGACGAAGCCGTGAAAATCGGCATGGAAACGTTTTTCCATTGCTAGTCAATGTACCTGGTAGTCAAAAAGTTACAGAGTCACTGCGATGCGGTGCATGTGGTAAGCGAAGGATGAGATAAGAATTTGGATGGCATGATTTATTGTTTTTATCAAGGATGTGACGCAATTTGACTGGGGAGTGAGGGTAAAGTTTTATGCGCTTGAAATCTTTATGAAATGTTGAGGTTTGAGCAGCGAGCGCAGAATTGTTGCAATTTCGCGCTTTCTCGTTCCTATGCCCAGTGTGGGAACGAGAGCAAAAAAAAGGCCGGTTACCCGGCCTTTTTCCTGTCAGACAGCTTACCTCAACAAGCCCTGCAACAAACCATTCAGCGTGTGCACGAATGCTGCCGGGTCGTCCAACTGGCCGCCTTCGCTGAGGATGGCCTGATCGAACAGGATGTGGCTGATGTCGGCAAAGCGGGCATCGTCCTGCTCGTTTTTCAGCGCCTTGACGATGGCGTGATCCGGATTGATCTCGAAGATGGGTTTGCTGCCCCCCATGCCGAACATACCACCCGCCTGACCGGCTTCCTTCATGATGCGTTCCATGTGCAAACTCATGTCGTAGGCACCGGTGACCAGACAGGCAGGTGAGTCGGTCAGGCGGTGGCTGACTTTGACGTCACTGACTTTTTCACTCAAAACCTCCCTGATTTGTTTCACTACCGATTCGAAGTCTTTGCTGACGTCTTCCTGGTGTTTTTTCTCGTCTTCCGTGTCGAATTTGTCCAGGTCGAGTTCGCCTTTGGCGATGGATTGCAGGTGTTTATCTTCGAACTCGGTCAGGCTGGACACCAGCCATTCGTCGATACGGTCGGTCAGCAGCAAGACTTCGATGCCTTTTTTGCGGAACACTTCCAGATGTGGGCTGCTTTTGGCGGCGGCGAAGTTGTCGGCGGTGATGAAGTAGATTTTATCCTGGCCCTCTTTCATGCGGCTGACGTAATCGGCCAGCGACACGTTTTGGGTTTTGTCGTTGGTGTGGGTGGACGAGAAGCGCAGCAGTTTGGCGATGCGATCCTTGTTTTTGTGGTCTTCGATCGGGCCTTCCTTGATGACGTTGCCGAACATGTCCCAGAAAGTTTGATACTTCTCGGCATGGTTTTCGGCCAGGTCTTCCAGCATGCCCAGTACCTTTTTCACCGCACCGGATTTGATGGCACTGATTTGTTTGCTTTGTTGCAGGATTTCGCGCGATACGTTCAGCGGCAGGCTGTCGGTGTCGATCACACCACGGATGAAGCGCAGGTAGCGCGGCATCAGTTGTTCCGGGTCGTCGGTGATGAAGACTTTCTTGATGTAGAGTTTGGCGCCGTGTTTGGCGTCTCTGTCCCACAAATCGAACGGTGCGCGGGTCGGTACGTACAGCAGCAGGGTGTATTCGTTGGTGCCTTCGACTTTGCTGTGGACGTGGGTCAGCGGATCCTGGAAGTCGTGGGCAACGTGTTTGTAGAACTCGTTGTACTGTTCTTCCGTGATTTCATCCCTGGATTTGGCCCACAAGGCCGAGGCGCTGTTGACGGTTTCGTCTTCGACGCGAGCCGGTGCGGTTTCGTTGCCATCGTCGTCTTTTTCTGCCGGAATGTCCTTGCTCATGAGAATGGGCAGGGAGATGTGGTCGGAGTATTTTTTAATGATGGAACGCAGTTTCCAGCCGCTCAGAAACTCGTCTTCGCCTTCTTTCAAATGCAGCACGATTTCAGTGCCGCGCGCGGCTTTTTCCACTGATTCGATGCTGTACTCGCCCAGACCGTCGGATTCCCAGCGCACGCCGTCACTGGCCGAATCACCTGCTTTGCGGGTGGTCAGCGTCACTTTGTCGGCCACGATGAACGACGAGTAAAAGCCGACACCGAATTGACCGATCAGCTCGCTGTCCTTGGCTTGATCGCCGGTCAGCTTTTCGAAGAATTGTTTGGTGCCGGACTTGGCGATGGTGCCGATGTGATCCTGCACCTCGTCGCGGTTCATGCCAATGCCATTGTCGGTGATGGTGATGGTTTTGGCTTTTTCGTCGAAATCGACGCGGATTTTCAGTTCGCTGTCGCCTTCATACAGGCCGTCGTTGGCCAGTGCTTCGAAGCGCAATTTGTCGGCGGCATCGGAAGCGTTGGAAATCAGCTCGCGCAGGAAAATTTCCTTGTTGCTGTACAGCGAGTGAATCATCAGATGCAACAGATGTTTCACTTCGGTTTGAAAACCCAATGTTTGTTTTCTGGCTTCGGTAGTCATGGTGTATTCGTTAAAGTTAAAGAAATTGGACTTTGGCAATCTGGGGGGGCGGACGGCGTTTTTCAAGGGCGGTTTGCGGTTTTTTGCCGTTCGGTCGTTAAACCTTGCGCCTGGCCTCGACGACGTTGGGCAGTTGTTCGATGCGGCTCAGTACCTGGCTCAGTTGCGCGGTGCTTTCGATGTCGATGCGCATGTCCAGGGTGGCCGATGCGTCGTGGTGGGTTTTCAGCGAGGCCTCGGTAATGTTGATTTTTGCGGCATGCAGCAGGCGCGAGACGGCTATCAGCAGATCATGTCCGCTGCTGGCTTCGACGATGACCGGCACATTGTGGCTGGCCTTGTGCTGACCGCTCCACTCGGCCTTGATGAGTTGTTTTTGCTGTTCCTGCGACAAATGGCGAATGTTGTCGCAATCGCTTCTGTGGATGGTGATGCCGCGACGATGAGAGATGAAGCCGATGATGTCATCGCCTTTGACCGGCGAGCAGCAATGCGCCAGCGTGGTGACGATGTTGTCGGCATCAGCGACGGTAATCACCGAATTCGAGCGGGTTTTCAGCGGGGCGAGTTTGAAGCTGGCGGGCGCCAGTTCCGGGATACGCAGAGCGGCGGCAAGTTGACGGCTGTTGATGTCGCCCCGGCCTATGGCCTGAAACAACTGGGTTTCGCTGGTCAGTTTGAACGGTTTGAGCAGGTCGGCAGGGTCGATGTGTTTGACTCCCAGACGCTTGACTTCCTTGTCGAACACGGCTTTACCGGCGGCGATGTTGTCGTCTTGTTCCTGATGTTTGAACCAGCTTTTAACCTTGCCGATGGCGCGCGGCGTTTTTAGATAGCCCAGGTTGGTATCCAGCCAGTTGCGGTTGGGCTTGCCGTTTTTGGCGGTGATGATTTCAACCTGTTCGCCCGAGCGCAGGGTGTAGGTCAAGGGCTTGATCTGGCCATTGACTTTGGCGCCACGGCAGCCATGGCCGATGTCGGTGTGAATGGCATAGGCAAAATCCAGCGGCGTGGCGCCTTTTATCATGTCGATCAACTTGCCTGCCGGCGTCAGCACGAATACCCGGTCGGAAAACAGCTCGGTGCGGAAGTTTTCCAGCAGGTTGTCGTGATTGCGTTCCTCCAGCAATTGCCGCAGCGAGGCGATGTTTTTTTCGGTGGCGGCGTTGTACTTGCCGCCTTCCTTGTAGCGCCAGTGCGAGGCCACACCGAGTTCGGCGAATTCGTGCATGGCTTTGCTGCGAATCTGAATCTCGATGCGGTTGCCCTGGCCGTCGATAACCACGGTGTGCAAGGACTGATAGCCGTTTTCCTTGGGGTTGGCAATGTAGTCGTCGAATTCTTTGGGGATGTATTGCCATTGGTTGTGAGCCAGGCCCAGAACGCTATAACAGGCGGCTTGGTCGTCGACGATGACGCGCACCGCCAGCAGGTCGTACAGTTCGTCTATGGTCAAACGCTTGCGGCGCATCTTGCACCAGATGCTGTAGATGTGTTTCGGTCTGCCATGCACCTTGGCCTTGATGCCGTGACTCGCCAGTTGGTGGCGCAGGGTTTCCACAAACTGCGCAATGATGGCTTCGCGCTGGTCGCGGCTATCGGCCAGCGATTTTTCGATGGCCTGATAATGCTCGGGGTCGAGCTGGTGAAAGGCCAGGTCTTCGAGTTCCCACTTGAACTGGCTGATGCCCAAACGATTGGCCAGCGGCGCGTAGATATCCAGGGTTTCACGGGCGATGAAACGGCGGATGCTGGCGTCTTCGCGGTGAAGATTGCGCAAACGCTGGATGCGGAAGGCCAGTTTTATCAGCACGGCCCGGACATCGTGTGTCATCGCCAGCAGCATGCGGCGCAGGATTTCCGCCTGATTGGGCTGGTTGGCCATATCGGGGCTGTAAATGTTGACCGTGTTCAGCCAGCGCACATCCTTGACCAGAGACGCCACCACCGGGCCGAATCGTGCCGCGATGCTGGCCTCGTCCTGGCTGGATTCCATACGGGAATCACTCAGCAGCGCGGCCAGAATCGACACCAGGTCGATATGAACCGTCATCAGAATGGTGGCAACGTCTATGCCTCGGGGGCGCGGTGGCGCATCGCTTTGCGGTTCGCCTGCCTCATCCACCAGCGCCAATGCTTTGGCGACCTGTTCGAGATCATGGTCTGAAAGGCCGGGAAAACGTGGTTTTGCGATGGAAAAACGGTTGCTCATGGCGGCCATTGTATACCGATCGCGTAGCGAATTTAGGGCCTCAGTTGGCGCCGCGACAGGGTTGGCGTCGAAGTCATTGCGAGTGTGTTGGGCAAAGCACGATCATGAAACGGCTGCACCGTCCCAACCAATGGGAAGCAAAACTGGAAGGGGGTGACTATCAAAAATGGCGCGCCCTAGAGGATTCGAACCTCTGACCTCGGCCTCCGGAGGGCCGCGCTCTATCCAGCTGAGCTAAGGGCGCAATAGAATGCGGGTATCGCTATAGGCAAGACCCGCTGATTGACATTGCGATGTTTGAACACCAACGGACGGTTTTTAGCGGATGGCAGGTTTTTGGCTTTTCAAGCCAAGTGCTACATCACTGGGTGTGCTACGTCATTGGGTGGGCGGCATTATAAAAGCAAACGCGTTTTAAGTCATGGGAGGAACTTGCAAAATGTAGCGAGCAAATAAACTGTCCCTGTTTTGTGGCGGGTGGGCGAAGCCAAGGGGAGAATTCAGCCAAACTGTGCGGCAATCTGGGTCTGAATGGTTTCGGCCATGGCTTTGCGGTCTTTGGCATCGCGGATCGGGCGACCCACCACCAGATAATCGGCACCGTTCTGGATGGCCGATTCGACGCTGACGGCGCGTTTCTGGTCGTCGTCTTCGCGGTTGTCGACAGGCCGTATACCGGGGGTGATCACCAGCAATTTGTCGCCGAGCCGGTCGCGGATCATCGCGACTTCCAGACCCGACGATACGATGCCATCGCAGCCGATTTGCAGGGCGCGTCTGGCGCGCGACAGTACCAGTTCCGCGATGTCGCATTGAAAGCCAAGATCATCGAGGTCGCCGCGATCCAGGCTGGTCAGTGCGGTCACGGCCAACACTTTAAGGTCGCCCTTGGCGCTGGCGGCGGCTTCCATGATGGCATCGTTGCCGTGTATAGTCGCCAGATCGACACCTTTGCTGCTCAAGGCCTTGATGGCGCGGCCAACCGTGGCCGGGATGTCGAAAAACTTCAGGTCGACGAACACTTTTTTGCTACGGGCTTTCAGCCATTCGATCAGGCCGAAATAATCGTCCGACATGAACAGCTCCATGCCCACTTTGTAAAACAGCACCGAATCGCCCAGTTCTTCGACCAGCGCCTTGGCTTCGGCTACGCTGGCCACATCCAGCGCCATGATGAGACGTTCGCGAACGGGGATGGGTTTGCGGGATACGAAAGAGCGGGTCATGCCGAAGTCCTGTAAATGGTGGGGGGTGAAGGCGGCGGATTTTAGCCGATTGTCGCAGCCTGCGTCGTGTTGGCAAGCCGCCACAGCGGCTCGGCACCATGAGTCGCCTGTGGATTTGTGACATAATCCGCTGCCGTTTTTTCTGCCGTTTTTGCTCATGAATACCCGAAAAATCCTGGTCACCAGCGCCCTGCCCTATGCCAACGGCCCCATCCATCTGGGTCATCTAGTCGAGTACATTCAAACCGACATCTGGGTGCGGTTTCAAAAAATGCGCGGCCATGAATGCCATTACGTCTGTGCCGACGATACCCACGGCACCCCCATCATGCTGCGGGCCGACCGTGAAGGCATCAGCCCCGAACAGCTCATTGCCCAGGTCGAACAGGAACACCGTGCCGATTTCACCGACTTCGGCGTCGCCTTCGATCATTACCACAGCACCCATTCCGACGAAAACCGCCAACTGTCCAGCCAGATTTACCTGAACCTGCGCGACGCCGGTCATATCAGCAGCCGCAGCATCACCCAGGCTTACGATCCAGTAAAAAACATGTTTTTGCCGGATCGTTTCATCAAGGGCGATTGCCCCAAATGCGGTGCGACCGATCAATACGGCGACAATTGCGAAGTCTGCGGCGCCACCTACTCGCCGATGGAGCTGAAAAACGCCGTATCCGCCATTTCCGGCGAGAAACCCGTCGAAAAACAATCCGTACACTACTTTTTCGAGCTGGGCCACTTCAGCGCCATGCTGAACGACTGGATACGCGCGGGCCACTTGCAACCCGAAGTTGCCAACAAAATGGCGGAATGGCTGCAAAACGGTTTGCAGGCATGGGACATTTCCCGCGACGCGCCGTATTTTGGTTTCGAAATCCCCGATGCGCCCGGCAAGTATTTTTACGTCTGGCTGGATGCGCCCATCGGCTACATGGCCAGTTTCAAGGCACTGTGCGAACAACGCGGGCTGGACTTCGACGCTTACTGGCAAACCGACAGCCAGACCGAGCTGTACCATTTCATCGGCAAGGACATCATTTATTTCCACGCGTTGTTCTGGCCCGCGATGCTGCACGGTGCTAGGCTGCGCACGCCCAGCGCCATTTTTGCCCATGGCTTCCTGACCGTGAACGGCGAGAAAATGTCGAAATCACGCGGCACCTTCATCAAGGCGCGTACTTACCTCGACCATCTGAACCCGGAGTATCTGCGTTACTACTTCGCCGCCAAGCTCGGCTCGGGTGTCGATGACATCGACCTCAATTTCGAGGACTTCACATTGCGGGTCAACGCCGACCTGGTTGGCAAAGTCGTCAACATAGCCAGTCGTTGCAGCGGCTTCATCAGCAAACGCTTCGACGGCCTGTTGTCTGGCGAGTGCGCGGAACCCGGGTTGTTCCAGCAATTCGTCGATGCCCATGCCACTCTTGCCGAACTCTACGAAAACCGCGAATTCGGCAAGGCCATGCGTGAAATCATGGCGTTGGCCGACAAGGCCAACCTCTACATCGATGACAAAAAACCCTGGACTATCGCCAAGGCAGACGGCAAGGACGTCGAACTGCAACAGGTATGCAGCGTCGGCATCGATCTGTTCCGCTTGCTGGTCAGTTATCTGAAACCCGTGCTCCCAACCTTGGCCGCCAACGCCGAACAGTTCCTCAATATCGAATCGCAAGCCTGGCCCAATCAGGCCCAGCCGTTACTGAGCCACAGAATCAACACCTACATGCCGTTGATGACGCGGGTGGAGCCGGAAAAAATCAACGCCATCATCGAAGCGTCGAAACAAAACCTGCAAAAAACACCACCCGCTCCGGTGAAACGCAGTCACCCCATCGCCACAGCCATAGAAATCGATGACTTCGCCAAAATCGACTTGCGTATCGGCAAAATTCTGAAGGCTGAATCGGTCGAAGGCGCCGATAAACTGCTGCACCTGACCGTCGACATCGGCGACGAAAGCCGCAGCATTTTTGCCGGCATCAAATCGGCCTACACGCCGGACGAGCTGGTAGGCAAGCTGACTTTGGTCGTTGCCAACCTCAAGCCCAAAAAGATGCGCTTCGGCCTGTCCGAAGGCATGGTGCTGGCGGCAGGGCCTGGCGGCAAGGACATTTGGCTGATGTCGCCCGATTCAGGCGCGCAACCCGGTATGCGCGTCAAATAGCCCGCCACGCATGACACTGTCGCTGGCGGATCAGATCGACGGCCTGCTGCCGCAAACCCAGTGCAGGCAATGCGGCTTCAACGGTTGCAGGCCCTATGCCGAAGCCATCGCCGACCGCCAGGCAGACATCGATCGCTGCCCGCCGGGCGGTGAAATCGGCATCGTCAAGCTGGCGCAGTTGCTGAAGATTCCCGCCAAACCTCTGAATCCGGCATTCGGTCTGGAACGGCCACGTCAGGTGGCCGTCATCGACGAAAACCTCTGCATCGGTTGCACCTTATGCCTGCCGCCCTGCCCCACCGATGCCATCGTGGGTACAGCAAAACACCTGCACACCGTCATTGCCGCAGAATGCACCGGTTGCGAACTTTGCATCGCCCCCTGCCCCGTCAACTGCATCCACATGCAACCTGCGGCTGTCACCGAATGGACACAGGACGATGCCGACCGCAGCCGACGCCGTTACCAGGCCAAGCAGCAGCGACAAGCTCGTCTGGCGGACGAAAAAGCCGAGCGCCTGGCCAGACAAAAACAACGGCTTGCCCAATTGAAGCAGCCCTGAAAAATCCAGCGCTGGCGCGTTTACCCCTATTCGGCTTCGACGCTGTGTAGCCCTATGTCATCGATGGTAATTTTGCGAGCCTTGTACAAGCCGCCCATGGCCTGTTTGAACACTTTTTTACTGACGCCGAAGGTGTCGTAAATCACCTGCGGGTCGCTTTTGTCGGTCAAGGCAAGGAAACCACCCCGTGCTTCGAGTAATGACAGGATTTTGTCGGACGTGCTGTCCACCTTGTCGCCATAGCGGCCTTGAACCAGCATCACATCGAGCTTGTGGTCAGGTCGGAGTTTTTTGATGAGGCCATCGAGAGACTGGCCGCGCTTGAGCGGCTGGAAGACCTCGTTTTTGTAAAGCACACCCCAGTATTTGTGATCGACGATCACCTTGAAGCCCAGATCAGTGTGTTCAGCAACGATCAGGCCGACGGCCTGGCCGTCCTTGTAATAAAACGCCTGATCTTGAATGAACTCGTCCAGTCGCATTGAGGCGGCGATGCGATTGTCCTCATCCAGAAACAACCGAACCAAATAGCTGCGCCCTTCCACCACCTTGCCTTTGTGCTCACTGAACGGCAGCAGTAAATCCTTGGGCAAACCCCAGTCCAGAAAGGCGCCAGCGTGGCTCAGCGACACACATTTCAACCAAGCGACCTCATTGACCTGTGCTTTCGGATGTTGTCGCGTTGCAATCAAGCGGCTCTTGCCATCGATGTAAACGAACACATCGACACGTCCGCCGATGGCTAAATTGTTTGTATCCGCCTCATCCAGCGGAATTTCGCCATGGTCTTCGCCATCCAGATAGCAGACGCCGTCGCGATGCGCCTTGATTGACAAGCTGTTGATTTTTCCAAGTTCGATCATAAACACTCCGCCAAGGCGGTAAATCAGGTGAGTAAAAAAGTTCGGCGCAACTATTCAGAGTCCAGTCGCCTCCTCGTTCCCGCGCCCTGCATGGAAGATATGCGGTCATGGCAAGGGCGGCAAGCCCAGCTCTTTCAGAAAATCATTGTGCCTGTTTCGCGCGGTGTCGATTCGCTGAGCCGCGTTTCCAGTTCAGCATGGGTTGTCATCAAATCAACTTCTGCTTCCGCCTGCGCCGTGCTGATATAGCGCGAGATATTCAGGTTGTAGCCTTCTTTCTCGATTCGCTCCATCGATACACGCAGGGAATAACTGGCAG
>PESC01000024.1 GCA_002929135.1 Methylomonas sp. | reverse complement strand
TGCGGGCCGCACATCGAGCAGAAGTGGGCGACTTTGGCTGACTCTTTCGGCAAGGTTTCATCGTGGAACGAGCGGGCTTTTTCCGGATCCAGCGCCAGGTTGAACTGGTCTTCCCAGCGGAATTCGAAGCGGGCTTTCGACATGGCGTTGTCGCGTATCTGGGCGCCAGGGTGGCCTTTGGCCAGGTCGGCGGCATGGGCGGCGATCTTGTAGGTGACGATGCCTTCACGCACATCCTGCTTATTGGGCAGGCCCAGGTGTTCCTTCTGGGTGACGTAACACAGCATGGCGCAGCCGTACCAGCCGATGTTGGCGGCGCCGATGGCCGAGGTGATGTGGTCATAGCCGGGAGCGATGTCGGTGGTCAAAGGCCCCAAGGTGTAGAACGGCGCTTCGAAGCAATCGTCCAGTTGCTTGTCCATGTTGATTTTTATCAGTTGCAGCGGTACGTGGCCTGGGCCTTCGATCATGGTTTGCACATCGTGCTTCCAGGCGATTTGCGTCAATTCGCCCAAGGTTTCCAGCTCGCCGAACTGGGCGGCGTCGTTGGCGTCGTAGATCGAGCCGGGGCGCAAGCCGTCGCCGAGCGAGAACGACACGTCGTAGGCTTTCATGATGTCGCAGATTTCTTCAAAGTGCGTGTACAAAAAGCTTTCGGTGTGGTGGGCCAGACACCATTTGGCCATGATGGAGCCGCCGCGCGAGACGATGCCGGTCAAGCGCCTGGCGGTCAGCGGTACGTGGTGCAGGCGCACACCGGCATGGATGGTGAAATAATCGACACCTTGTTCGGCTTGTTCGATGAGCGTATCGCGGAAGATTTCCCACGTCAGTTCTTCAGCCTTGCCGCCGACTTTTTCCAGTGCCTGATAAATCGGCACCGTGCCGATGGGCACCGGCGAATTGCGCAGTATCCATTCCCGGGTTTCGTGTATGTGCTTGCCGGTGGATAAGTCCATGATGGTATCGGCGCCCCAGCGGATGCCCCACAGCATTTTTTCGACTTCTTCCTCGATGGACGAGGTGATGGCCGAATTGCCCAGGTTGCCATTGATCTTGACCAGAAAATTACGGCCTATGATCATAGGCTCCAGTTCCGGGTGATTGATGTTGGCCGGGATGATGGCGCGGCCACGGGCGACTTCGTCGCGGACGAATTCCGGGGTGATGAACGATGGTATGTTGGCACCATAGGAAAAGCCGGGGTGCTGGCCTTGGTAACGGTCGCGCATGGCGTCCAGATTCTGGTTTTCGCGTATGGCGATATACTCCATTTCCGGCGTGATGATGCCTTTGCGGGCATAGTGCATCTGACTGACGTTGTGTCCGGATTTAGCGCGGCGCGGCTGGCGGATGTGCTCGAAGCGCAGATGTGCTGTTTTGGGATCGTTCTGGCGTTCGTGGCCGAATGCCGAGCTGGGGCCTGTCAATAACTCGGTGTCGCCGCGTTCATTGATCCAGGCACTGCGCACCGAATCCAGACCTTTGTGCAGATTGATGTTTACGTCAGGGTCGGTATACGGCCCGGAGGTGTCGTAAACGTAAATAGGCGGGTTTTGTTCGGCACCGAAATGCGCGGGGGTATCCGACAGATTGATCTTGCGCATGGGCACCTGTATGTCGGTGCGGCTGCCGGGGATGTAGACTTTTTCCGATGCTGGGTAGGAATCGATTCGTACGCTACTACCGGTATCGGTCGTGATTTCATTGCGGACAGCGCTCATGCTTGGCTCCAAATCCCCTCGAAGGGGCAAATAACATAAAGAGTGCAGGCGCAGGTAAGAAATGGGCTTTCCTACGCCGGTGTTAACCGGTTCAGGTTCAAAGGGTTTTTCTCAGCCTTGACGCGGGTTTCGCGAAAAAGCACCCCTAGCCTCTCAGGTGGGCGCTAAGGTAATGGATTGCCGGGGTAAATGCAAGCCTGATTGTGGGTTTTACTGCCGTAAAAACCTTATAAAACAATGAGTTTTCTATTTTATGATCGCCGTTGAAAAGCCGGTCGGTCGAGGATGTTTTCATGAAAGCCATCAAAAAACACATCAAATCGAGATTGTCTGCCGTTGAGGAGGCCGCCAGCGAGTTGGCCTTGCTGTCGGTTGAGGTACCGTTGTTGTACGATGTGCAGGCCATGGCGACATCGGTGCTGCAAGCGTGCAGCGAGTTACGCATAAGCGTTCGCGCAGCAGACAAGGCGGATTTGCCGGGACGGTTGCTGGGCATGAATTGTCTTGGAACCCTTGAAGCCGCTCTGGATCGCGATGATGCAAGCACGATCGAGCAACGCTTTTTCGATCTGTTACCCGATCAGTCTGAGGGTGATTTGGCTGGTTTTCTGCAAGCCTGGGTGCTAAAAATCGAAAAAGCCTGTGCCAAGCTGGCACAGGCTATTCGCTGGTTGATGGCGTTGATTGAGGTCGATACGTCAGGATGCGACGTTTAATGGACGCGCTGCACGGAAAATTTGGCCAAGGCTGCCAGGGCAGTTTTGAATTCGGAATCGGGCAGGCAGGCAATGGCTGCAATGGCTACGCTGGCGGCACGTTCGGCGCAACGCTCGGTATATTCGATGGCGTTGGTGGCTTTTATGACGTTGTACACAGCGCCGAAGGCCTCGCGCGAGCCTTGGCGTATTGCCTCGGTGACGATGCTGGCCTGCTCCTGGGTGCCGTATTGCATGGCGTAAATCAACGGTAAGGTGGGTTTGCCTTCGGCTAGATCGTCGCCCAGGTTTTTGCCGAGTTCATCGGGATTGGCTTTGTAGTCGAGTGCATCGTCGATCAACTGGAAAGCCACGCCGAGTTGCTGGCCGTAAATCGCCAGGGCGTCTTCGGTTTTTGTGTCGGCGCCCGCAACGACAGCGGCCAGGCGTGTTGCGGTACTGAACAGAATCGCCGTTTTGCGGGCAATGACTTCCAGGTATTTGTCTTCCGTGGTATCGGGATTGTTGCAGTTCAATAACTGTAATACTTCGCCTTCGGCAATGGCGGTGGTGGTTTTCGACATGATGTCCATCACCCGCATACTATTGGTGCGCACCATCATTTCGAAGGCGCTGGAGTACAGGTAATCGCCCACTAGTACGCTGGCGGCATTGCCCCATACGGCATTGGCGGATTCACGGCCTCGGCGCATCACCGAACCGTCAACCACGTCATCGTGCAACAGCGTTGCGGTGTGAATGAACTCCACGACGGCGGCGAGTATCAAGTGGTTGTGGTCGGTATTACCCAATGCCTTGGCAGCCAGCAGCAACAGCATGGGCCTGATGCGCTTGCCGCCGTTGCTGATGATGTAGTGACCAATCTGGTTGATTAGCACCACATCGGAACTCAGTTCGTTTAAAACAAGCTGGTCGACGGCTTGCATTTCGGCTGCGGTGAGATTTTTGATCGATTCGAAGTCGATGGTTGCCGAATTGCTTGAATGTGTTGCCGTCATGGATTGGGATGCGTTCGTGGGCGTCGGGCCGGGGATAAAATGGCGGTCATGCTATTTAGAATGGGGTGGGGTGTCAATAGCAGTCCAGGCCAATACCAACATAATTGATAAGTGATTGGGAGAACAGCGATGAATGATTCACGGTGGTGCCGTAAAGTGGAAAAAACCATGATTGTCCTGATTTTTCTGTTATTGACGGCGTGTAGCTTGGCACCGAGACCGATGGTCGTTCGGTCGAGTGTCGATGCGCTGGCGGCCTTGCCCGCATCAACACTACAGAACAAGCACTTTTTCATAGTGCCCGACAGTCATGGTGTCAGTGAAAACGATCTTCAGTTCATCGAATTCAGATTGCTCGTTGAAAGAGCATTGCTGAATCGGGGTTATATCAAGGCGTCTTCTGTCGAGGACAGCAATGTGCTGATGTTCCTGCGGTACGGCGTCAGTGCGCCGGAATTGGTTCTTGATACTTATGATGCTCCCCTGTGGACCGGTATGGGTGGGTATTGGGGGCCTGGTTGGGGCTGGGGGCCTGGTTGGGGATGGTGGGGACATGGTATGGGCATGGGCATGATGGGTCGCACGCAACGCATTAGTGCTTCCAACATTTTTCGCCGTTTTCTGACATTGAGCGCCTGCGAAGCAGAGGCTTATCGTACGCAAAAACAACGGCTGGAAATCTGGCGAGTCAATGTGGAAAGCCGGGGCACGAGCAACGATTTGCGCCTGATCTTCCCTTACATGGTGGCCGCGATGCAGCCCCATATCGGGATGAACACGGGGCACATGGTGGCAATCGACATCGAGCAGTCCGATCTGCTGCTGAAGGGGCTGTCGGGGCAGGTCATGCCACAACATTGATACCCCATCAGCTATTTGGTTTTTACTCGACCAGGTCGCCGAGATCGGATTCAAGCAACCAGAGATCGTCGAACTGTGCGGATGACATTTCGCTCAATCCGGCGTGTTGCACGACATCAGACGGCAAGCTGGCCAGAATGTCCTGTTTGTCCGTCTCTTTATCGACGCCATCACTGATGAGCCGCGCCAGACAGATGATGGAAGACAAGCCTGGCGCGTCTTCATAGGCCAGCGGATTGTCGGAATATTCGACGGCGGCGATCAGTTCATCGGCAAATTTCCAGCGCCTGCACAACTCGGCACACACCGCCTGGGTAGTGAAACCCAAACGCTTGTTTTCTATTTCGCTGCGCGAAATGTTGCCAGCCCTGACATGCTGCTCTATTTCATTGGCTTCGTTTGGCGTTGCGATTTGCAGCAATATGCGGCCTAGATTGCAGATTAGGCCGGCGGTGTAGGCCACATCGGCGGATTCCTGGGTTTTTTCGGCAAGCCATTTGGCATAGGCTGCGGTGCGGAAGGTGTTTGCCCAAAAGCGTTTGATGTCGAAGTTATCGACTTTAGGCATCGAACCGACGATACCGGATGCAATGACTAATGTTTTCAATTGGTTGGTACCGAGCATGACAGTGGCTTGGTCGATCGAGGCCACCTTGCGGGACAAACCGAAATGCGCCGAGTTGACCAATCGCAAAATTTTCATAGCCAGCATTTGCTCTTTCTCGACATTCTTTGCCAGGTCGAGAATTTCGGCGCGAGGATCGTTCAGTTGATTGATGATGGCTCTGACCACTTCCGGTATTTGTGGAACCTTGTGGATTTGATCGAAGAGCTGAGTCATTGATGCGGGCATGGTTTAGTCCTAGTGTTAAAAAACCCATGCAGTCTAGTCCAATTCCGGCGAGATTCTGCCCGCGAGTGATAACAATCCCCGAAGTCATACCCGAGGATTGTTGACGATAATTTGTCAGGTTCTGAAGCTGCCCACCGTTGTGCGCAACTGATTGGCGAGTTCCAGCAATTCGGCACAAGCCTGCGCGGTATTTTTTGCGCCCACCGATGTTTCTTCCGAAACATGGCTGATATTGCTGATATTGCGATTGATTTCTTCGGCAACGGCGGTTTGCTCTTCGGCTGCGCTGGCAATTTGATTGTTCATGTCGTTGATGGTGTCGATGCGCCCGCTGATAGCCGCGATCGAACCACCTGCCGATGCCGCCTGCTCGACACTCGATGCCGCCCGTTTGCGGCCGTTATCCATCACCGCAACCGCTTGCTTGGCCCGGCCTTGCAGCCGCTCTATGGTTTTCTGGATTTCCAGCGTCGAATTCTGGGTGCGGCTGGCCAAGGTACGCACCTCGTCGGCAACCACGGCGAATCCCCGGCCCTGTTCGCCGGCGCGGGCCGCCTCGATGGCGGCATTGAGCGCCAAAAGATTGGTTTGTTCGGCAATGCCTTGAATCACGCCCAACACCTCGCCGATGCTGTTGCTATCGTTTTCAAGCTCGTGAATCACATTGGCGGCGTTTTCGACTTCGCTTGCCAGGCTGTTGATACCACTGACGGCATCATTGACGATATTTTTGCCCGCCAAGGCTTCCCGGTCGGCGGTTTCCGCCGCGTCCGACGCCCGCACGGCATTGCGGGCAACGTCTTGAACCGTGGCCGTCATCTGCTTCATGGCATTGGCAACCAGCGTGGTTTCCTGCAACTGGCGCTCGACACCGGTCTGCGTGGCCTGGGTGATGCTGGCCAGTTTCTTCGAGGCATTAGTCAACTTCTCGCTGGTGACACTGATTTCATCCACCGTTTTGGCTATTTTCTTGACGAACGAATTGAAGCTGGATGCCACCCAGGCGAATTCAGACTTGCCGTCGGCATTCAGTCGTGCGCGTAAATTGCCTTCACCGCCGCAAATTTGCTGAAGATTCAATGCCAGATCGGTCAGCGGCGCAATGATGATTCGGTTCATCACAAAATACCCGGTGCTGCCGATGACGAACAAAGCCATGACCAGAAAGCCGAGTGCATAGTAATTTTCAAGTTTCAAATCGGCCAATGCGACATCGAAGGGCGTGATGATTTCAAATGCGCCGATCAAATCGCCAACGTGATGATTTTCCATCGGGTATCCCAGAATGTCCTGACCCTTGTCGTTATTCCACAGGCTTTGCGATGTAGCCGGGTCGCCATGACAAACCTCGCACGCCTTGACCATCTTGACTGGCCTCAGGTAGCGGATTTGCTGGTTTTCTTCATCGATGAAACTGAATTCGGTCGCCGAGCCGTTGGCAGAAAAAAATTCCAGCGCCTTGCGCTCGACATCATCCGCCCGGTTGCGCGGGTTTCTTGGATTCAGCGACGGTGCCTTGAAGCGGAAGCCGCCCTCGGCGGCCTTGGCCTCGATCACATCCCAGGCATTGGCCGTAGGAACGGTGGCAATCACCAGATCGCGGGCTGCCGCCAGGCCTTTTTCTTCGACGATCTTCGAAAGCTGTTGCGTTGAAAACAGGCCGCTCTCCCATTTTTTCGCCGCATTGTCGCGAATCGATTCCGACAGCATCAGAAGCTGACGGGATGACTCGATTTTTCGGTCTATCAGTTTTTGTTTCTGCGCATTGGAGAAAGTCACCAATATACCGATTCCGACAATCGCCAGAGCGGTTATGGTGATTGCCATCACTTTTATTCCAACGGAATGAATATTCATCAACATCACAAAACTCCTGGTAATTGCTCGCTTTTTGGCTGGCTTGGCGTTTTTTTGTTTTTAGGGTGGCCGGGTGGCGCAGCCGATGTCTACAGGCAGGCAGGTTGGCCGCCGCCTGCTGAAGCCGAAGTATAACGTACAACCGCTGCCCGTCATTAGCGTCCGAACAAAAGTCGATAAATACAACACAATATAATTCAATGCCTTATAGCAAGTTTACGTGCTTTCCCCATAAGCCATGGCACTTTGACAACGTGTTTCAAATGTGTCGTGAGTGGTTCGAGCGCACAGCGCCCATGGCCTATCGAGTACGATCCAGCTTGCGGTAGCTAATGGCCTCGCTCAAATGATGGATTGCAATATCGCTACTGCCTGCCATGTCGGCAATCGTGCGCGCCAGCTTTAAAATTCGGTGATAGGCGCGATGCGACAGGCCGAACTTTTCCATCGCCTGCTCAAGTAACTGGTGCCCGGCATCCGGCAGCGTACATAGCTGCTTGACGTCTTTCGCACCCAGGCCGGCATTGAGACCGCCTTGGCGAGTCACAGCCAATTCGCGGGTGGCGATGACGCGCTGGCGTATGCTGCTGCTGTTTTCCTCACCGTCCGGCGAGCCGCGCCGCAACACGTCCAGCGGTACGCGCGGCACATCGAGGTGCATGTCGATGCGGTCGAGCAAGGGGCCGGAAACCCGTGCCCGGTAACGCGCTATTTGTTCCGATGTACAGCGACAGCGGCCTGAAGGGTCACCCCAGTAGCCGCAAGGGCATGGGTTCATCGCGGCAATGAGCTGGAAACGGGCGGGAAAATCGGCCTGGCGGTTGGCACGGGAAATGGTGATGTGGCCGGTTTCCAGCGGTTCGCGCAGCACTTCCAACACTTTGCGATCGAATTCCGGCAATTCGTCGAGGAACAGGGCGCCGTTGTGCGACAACGAAATTTCACCGGGTTTGGGGTTGCTGCCACCGCCGACCAGGGCCGCCGCCGATGCCGTATGATGCGGCGCCCGGAACGGCGGCTGACGCCAACGCCTGACATCCATGCCCTGGTCGCTGATCGAGGCAATCGCTGCGGTTTCCTGGGCCTGCGCCTCATTCAAGCTGGGCAGTATCGTCGGCAAGCGGGCAGCCAGCATGGATTTACCGGTTCCCGGAGGGCCGAGCATCAACAAATTGTGGCCGCCCGATGCGGCGATTTCGAATGCGCGTTTGACGTGATATTGGCCATGTACGTCGGCAAAATCGACGGCAAATTCGGCGTGGTGCGGCAAGTCGGGCTCGGGTGCGGGTTCGATGATGGTCTGGCCCTTCAGATGGGCGCAGACTTCGAGCAAATTGCGTGCGGGCAGCAGCCGGGCATCGCGTATCAGGCTGGCTTCGGCGACATTGCCCGCAGGCAGGATCAGTTGCCGACCGGCATCGCGGCAGTGCATGGCAACCGGCAAGGCGCCGGTGACGGGCCGCAGTTCACCACTCAGTGATAATTCACCCAGGCATTCGTAGTGCTGGAGTTTGTCTTTGGGAATGGCGCCGGAGGCTGCCAGTATGCCCAGCGCGATGGCCAGATCGAATCGCCCGCCTTCCTTGGGCAGGTCGGCGGGGGCAAGATTGATGGTGATGCGCTGAAACGGAAATTCGAATCGGGAGTTGATGATGGCGCCGCGCACCCTGTCCTTGCTTTCCTTGACGGCGGCTTCGGGCAGGCCAACGATGTTGAGAGCTGGCAGCCCGTTGCTGATATGCACTTCCACAGTGACGGGCGGCGCGGCTATACCGGCCCGGCCACGGCTGTGAACCACGGCCAACGACATGCGGTTTATTCTTCCACTGCCAAGCGTTTTTCCAGTTCGGCGACCTGCTGTTCCAGACTCTCCAGACGGGCACGGGTTTTGGCCAGCACCGCTTTTTGCACCTCGAATTCTTCGCGGCTGACCAGATCGAGTTTGGATAGCGCACTTTGCAGCAAGGCATGGATGTTTTTTTCCATGTCGTCTTTGAACTGATGCAGCCCGGGGGGAATGGCACCGGCGATGCGCTCGGCCAGGTTATCAATGGCTTTGGGATCGAACATGGGAAGACCTCTTCGGTAAAAATTATGAATGGGGTTTGGCGGCGTGATTGCGGCATATCTTATCAACATCGTCGCGCACCAATGTTTCGTCGCTCAGCCGACACAGATAATGCTGCTGTTCGATGCCGAAATGCTGGCAAGAATGGCACAAACCGAAGCTTTTCGATTGGTTGGTCTGTTGTAACAGCGCCAACATATCGCTCAAGGCATGATCGAGATTGTCGAAAGACTGATCGCCCATCAGGGTTTCTGCCTGCCTGAAACTTTCCAGCGGTTTCAACGATTCGACCAGCGCCTGGCCTGTCCGGGTCAGCGTCAGATGCACGACCCGGCCATCGATGCTATCGACCGTCTTGTCGAGATAACGCTTGCGTTCGAGTAACTGGATGGTTTGCGAAACCGTGCCTTTGGTCAGGCCCAGATAGTCGGCGACAGACGCATGGGTGTTGCTATATTTGTTGCAGCGGGCCAAGTATTCCATCACCTGGCCGTGGATGGGCTGCAAGCCGATCACAGCGTATTTTTTACGCTGCTCCGAGCGCAACACATTGCTGATTCGCTCGATCAGTTTGAAAATTTCTGGCTCACGCATGGCTGGAAAGTCTAGCACAGGCCGCACCGGCAGCCGCCCGCCGTCCTGTGCAGTTAGCCGCAGGTCGCAACACCAACCCACAGGAAAATCACCATGACCAACCGACACGAGGCGCTGGCCACCCTGTTCGCCGCCGCAGAAAACGTCATTCTGGGCAAACGCCGTCAGATTCGGCTGGCCGTCTGTTGCCTGCTGGCCAAAGGTCATTTGTTGATCGAGGACATTCCCGGCGTCGGCAAAACCACGCTGGCGCATACTCTGGCCCACCTGTTCGGCTTGCGGTATCAGCGCATCCAGTTCACCAGTGATTTGCTGCCTGCCGACATTATCGGTGCCTCGGTGTTCGACAGCCGCAACCACCACTTCAAGTTTCATCCCGGCCCGCTGTTCAATCAAATGATACTGGCCGATGAAATCAATCGCGCGACACCCAAAGCACAATCGGCCTTGCTGGAAGCCATGGAGGAGCGGCAGGTGACGGTCGAAGGCAAAACCTATCCCCTGACCAGCCCGTTTTTCGTGATAGCAACCCAGAACCCGTCGTATCAGATCGGCACTTTTCCGCTGCCGGAATCGCAACTCGACCGCTTTCTGATGCGTCTGGATATGGGCTACCCCAGCCCGGAAGCCGAGCGGGAATTATGGCTGGGTCGGCCACGCCACCATCTGATTGCGGAGCTGAGCGTACAACTGCCGTCCCATCAACTGGCCGAGTTGCAATCAGCCGTCAAAACCGTTCACGCCTCACCGGCCTTGCTGGATTATTTACAGGGCATCGTCGGTTACACCCGGCAATCGGGCGAGTTCGTTCACGGCTTGTCGCCGCGTGGCGGCTTGGCATTGTTGACAGCGGCCCAAGCCTGGGCCTTCATACACGAGCGCCAGGCCGTGCTGCCGGAAGACCTGCAAGCCGTGTTACCGGCGGTGGCGGGCCACCGCTTGTGCGCCAGCAACCCCGATGCCGCTGCCGTCGCCGCACTCATTCTGAAGAACGTGCCCATCCATTGAAGACAAATTCTCTCGGCCTTGCCCAGCGTTTTCGATTGAGCCGGTTTTTCGTCGGTGAAGCGCCGGTTTCCGGGCCGGTCAGCCTAGGTCATCGGCAAATTTTCATTCTGCCGACAGGACGGGGTCTGGGGTTTGCCGTGTTGATAGTGTTGTTACTGCTGATTGCCTTCGTTTATGCAAACAACCTCGCGTATTTTCTGGCGTTTCTGCTGGCGAGCGTGTTTTTCGTCACCATTGTGCATACCTTCAAGTCGCTGGCGGGCTTGGTGATTCGCACCAGCCCCAACCGACCGGTATTCGTCGGCGACACCGCGCTGTTCAATCTGTCGATACACAACCCTGATCAGGGCAGCCGTTACGCGATCGAAGCGGGTTTCCGGCATTCGGCCTATCAAATCGTCGATGTCGACGCCCAACAGTCGAAAAACCTGCACCTTGCTGCCCAAACCCGGCGTCGCGGCTGGCTGACCGCCGACACCATCATCATCGCCAGCCGCTATCCGCTGGGCTTGTTTCGCGCATGGTCGCCGTTGCGCTTCGATCATGCCGTGCTGGTTTACCCGGCACCGGCCAGCCAGCCTGTGCCCTTCCCGGACACTGCGGCAAATGGCGCATACCTGGGCGCCAGCCAACGCGGTGAGGATGAATTTCAGGGGCTAAAACCGTACACGGCGGGCGATGCCATTCGCCAGATTCACTGGAAAGCCTATGCCCGAGGCTTACCGCTGCAAAGCAAACAGTACGCAGCGTTTGGCGGCGGTGAATGCTGGTTCGATTATGCCGACACGCCGGGCGGCCATGTCGAGGAACGCCTCAGCCGCTTGTGTCGCTGGCTGCTCGATGCCGAGCAAAGCGGCGTGCGTTACGGCCTGATTCTGCCGCAAACGAGCATTTCGCCGGATCAGGGGCAGGCACATCTGGATATCTGCCTGGAACGGCTTGCGCTGTTTTAAAGTGTGATGGATATCAAAAATAAGGCGATTTTTGCCTTGAATTATCTGGCCTACGAGCTAGCGACAAATGGACAAAACTGCGGCATATCTCACGCCATAGCGCCAAATAACACAGTTCTGTTTTTGCGTCCGTTTTTCCCCCTTCGCTTGACGCCTCGCAGCAATCCTGCCCTTTGGTTTTAGTGCTGGCATATTGTTTGCTTATAAAGCGCCTGCTCAAAACCATTTAAATAATAGCGTTTTTGCAGCCACCCCAGCGTCATTCAGCCTGTCCGCTGACCGGCTCGCGCGGGCCACCAAAGATTCATCCGGAGTTCCACATGATGAAACGCATGACTGTCCTGTTCACCGCCGTTCTGCTACTCGGCCTGCTCGCATACCTGCCAGAGCAAGACGCGCCCTTGTATACCGGCCACGGCAATCCCGAATCGTTGAATGCGCTTTACGACAACTGGACACAGCATTACGAGCAACAAGGACGCCCGGAAATTTTGCGCATAGGGCTGGCGCATTCGCGCACGGCGTCGAAACTGCAAACCCAGGCTTTGGGTAACGCTGCCCTCAACCTGGCCAATGGCGAGTTCAGCATCAAGGTCGATGGTTTGCCACAAGACCATCGTTACGATGCCTGGCTGCTGGATCGCCATGCCAAACCCGGCGCACAAGCGGCCATCAATATTGGTCAATTGACGGTCGGCAATGGCAGCCAGTATTTGAAACAAGCCCTGAACCGCGAAGCCTTGAACGGCTTCACCCTCGATGCCATTGCCGTCACCATGGCAGGGCAGACGCCGGACAGCGGCGGCGTACTGTTCGGTTCGCCCGGTATGTTGCAGCGGGTGTACTACAACCAGCGCCAGTGGCCGGTTGCCAATGTGGCCTCGGTAGCCAATACCGAACCGGGCACACACAATGTCGCCGAGCTTGCCTTCGGCTTTTTATTGCCCAAAATGGCGATGGCTGCGCAACCCGCCATGGGCAGGGCAACGACGCAAGCCCAGTTGACCGCGTTGATCGCCCGTGGCGAACAGATATTCACCCGGGAAACCTTTGGCGGCAATGGCCGAACCTGTCTGACCTGTCATCGCCCCGATAACAACCACACCATCGATCCGGCCTATATCGCACGCTTGCCGAAAAACGATCCTCTCTTCGTCGCTGAAACCCATCCGGCGCTGGCTCAACTGGAAAATCCGGTGTTGATGCGCCAGTTCGGCCTGTTTTTAACCAATATCGATGGTTTCGATCAACCCGGCGTTATGCGCAGCAGCCAGCACCTGTTGGGCTTGTCGCGTTCGCTCAAGTTCGAAACGGCGGCCATGGGCGGCGAATTCCCGCAAGATGACGATTTCTTCCAGACACGCAACCCCATCGCTCAAATAGATGGCCGCGAAACCCAGGCCATAGGCTGGTCGGGTGACGGCGCGCCCGATGGCGGCACACTCCGCGATTTCACACGCGGTGCCATCGTGCAGCACATGCCCAGAACCCTGGCGCGGGTGGAAAACGTCGATTTCAGAATGCCGACGGAAGACGAACTCGATGCGCTGGAGGCTTACCAGTTGTCGCTCGGTCGTAGCGAGGATCTCACTCTTGCGGCCATGACCTTCAGCTCCCCCCTGGTCGAAACCGGCAAAAAACTGTTCGACACCCGGGAAAACCCCGTCGTCAACGGCCAGCCGGTGTTTGGCAGAACCGGCAACTGCAATGGTTGCCACATGAATGCCGGTGCCATCAGTTCGACCACGGGCGGCAACCCCACCCGCGACACCGGCGTCGAACGCATGCGCGATCAACCGCACCGTCTGGTCGACCCAAATACAGTGTTTGACGGCGGATTTGGCCTGGTCGAACAAAAAGACTGCGGCCCGGATGCCAATCAAACCTGTTTCAGCGACGGCAGTGTCGCGGCGCGAGGGGGGCGTCAAGGCGAGCGACTCAACCGTTTCAATACGCCATCGGTGGTGGAAGCCGCCGATACTGCACCGTTTTTTCACAACAACACGGTCGGCACGTTGGAAGAATCGGTGGCCTTCTACAACACCGATGCCTTCAACAACTCGCCCGGCGCATTCACCCGCAGTGGCAGAAACCGGGTCGTCAAACTCGATTCATCGCAAGTAGTTGCCATTGCCATGTTCCTGCGCACGATCAACGCGCTGGAAAACATACGCAGTTCCAACCAGCTCGTCACCAAGGCCCTGGCGTTGCGCGGCAGTGCCAGCACCGACATGCTTCGACTGGCCATCGCCGACACCCGCGATGCCGTGCGGGTATTGTCGGAAGCTGCCATCAACCCCTACCCGGAAGCCCTGGAAAACTTGCGACAGGCGCTGGAACTCGAACAATCGGCAGAGCGCTTCCCGTTTGGTGCTGGTCGCCAACATAGATTGACCCGCGCAATAGCGCTTAAAACGGCGGCCAGATCGCTGATGGTGAGCGGCGGATAATCCATTTCTTGCTCCTTCGCTCTGTGCGGCGTAAGCTCGGTACGCAGAGCGTGGGAACGAGAAAATTCGTGGATTTCTCTGAATAGTTACCGCTGTTTTTTGTTCTTCCGTGCCACCCCAAGCCCGTTTGCTACCATTGCCAGGCAAACGGGCTTTTTTTTTGCCCGTCGCGATGGGGAGGCTGGCAATACATGACGACATTCACCACCGATCGCAGAAGCGGCTTGTTGTTACTGGCGTCTGTTGCCCTGATTGGTGCGCCTCACGCCTGGAATCTGCCGCCGCTGCTGTGTGCATTTTTTGCCGTTGCCGTGGCATGGCGCTTGCTGGGTGTCTGGCGGGTCGACTGGCTGCCGAATCGCAGGCTGCTGACCTTGCTGACGTTGCTGGGTATTGCCCTGCTGGTGTCGCAGCAACGCGGCCTGTTCGGGCGCGATGCGGGAACGGGTATCTTCATGGTGGCGCTGGGATTGAAGCTGTTCGAAATTCAGAGTCGGCGTGATGTTTATCTGGTTGTCTATCTCGCGTTCATCGTCGCGGCATCGCAATTTCTTTACAGTCAAAGCCTGTGGATGGCGGCTTTCATCTTCGTGGTTTGCACCCTGCTGACGACGACACTCGTCGTCTCGACATCACTCACCCAGAACAGCCGTGATGCATTCAGGAAAGCCGCCGTCATCATCGCCCAGGCCCTGCCGCTGGCCTTGTTGATGTTCGTGGTGTTTCCACGTCTGGACGCGCCGCGCTGGATGTGGCTGCAACAGGACAACCGCGCCAAATCTGGCTTGAGCAATGTCTTGCAGCCTGGGGCCATCAGCGAACTGAGCCTGTCTGACGAACGGGTGTTCCGGGCCAGGTTTTCGGGCGATTTGCCACCACAATCGAAGCGTTACTGGCGCGGGCCAGTTTATGTGGTAACCGACGGCACGACCTGGACGGCCAGCAAGACCCTGGCTCCGGCAGCGGACATCGCCTTCGGTGAACCGGTGTACCGCTACACGCTGATGATGGAGCCGCAACAGGAAAACCGGGTCTATGCCCTGGAGTTGGCAAAAGACCTGGATAGCGATGTTCAACGCACGGCCAATTTCGAACTCATCAGCCGCAGCAACCCCGGCGAGCGGGCGGAATACGCGCTGACCTCGGCCACGACCTACAACACCGGCGCCCTCGCCGACGGCGAACGCCAGGCCAGCTTGCAGTTGGCTGGCCCGGTTTCTGTGCGTTTGCATGAACTGGTCGAACGGCTGGGGGGATTCAATGCCTCGCCAGACAGGTTCATCGAAAATCTGTTGCGTCATTTCCGCGATGAAAATTTTTACTACACGCTGACGCCGCCCTTGATGCCGGATGCCCCCATCGAAACCTTTCTGCTGGAAAGCCGCAGCGGTTTTTGCAGCCATTACGCCACGGCTTTCGCTTACCTGATGCGTATCGCAGGCATACCGGCGCGGGTGGTGGGCGGCTATCAGGGCGGTGAATTCAATGCTGTCGGCGGTTTTCTCGACATCAGGCAGGCCGATGCCCACGCCTGGGCCGAGGTGTGGCTGACAGGCCGGGGCTGGGTACGTGTCGACCCGACCGCTGCCGTCGCCCCCGAACGTATCGAACGCGGCGTCAACGTGGCCTTGCAGATTACCAGCGGGGCCGTCAATTTCGCGTCGTCTCATCCGCCCTCGTGGCCCTGGTTGCAACAGGGCAGGCATCTGTGGCAAAGCCTGGACTACAACTGGCAACGTTGGGTGATTGGTTACGACAACAAAAGCCGGTTACAGCTATTGCAAGCCTTGGGAATAGTCGATTGGCAAACGCTAACGAGCTGGCTGGCTGTTGCCGTTCTGGCGGTGACGCTAACCTTGACCTGGCTGATTCTGCGTCGCCCGCATCGACGACAGGATCCGGTGCTGATCTGCTACCGACGTTTTTGCCGAACACTGGCCAAGCGCGGCATCACACCGGCAACAGGCGAAGGTCCGCTGGATTTCGCTGACCGGGTGAAGCGCGGTCACCCCGATCTGGCGGGGGCCGTTGATGCGATCACGGCGCTTTTCGTGCGTCTGCGCTACCAACCCGATGCCAGCCCAGACGATATGCAGGCATTGCAACGGGCGGTGCGCAATCTGGAGGTTTAGCCAGACAGGCCGGAAATAGTGGGTGCGTTTCCGGCCTGTGCAATCAAGCGGCCTGGCTCAGAAATCAGGGCTGAACCGGCACTTGCGCGGGCGTGGCGGGTGCTACCGGCTCGGCTTGAGGCGGTTGCGGGGCCGTTGCGTCGGGTGCCGGTGCAGGTATTGGCGACGCTGGCACGTCAGCCGCAGGCGCTACATTCGACACGCCGGGTCTGGCGGCATTGCTTTGATCGAGCTGTCGATTGCCTTCGCCATACATCACAGCGGCAATCATGAAAACCACCATCGCCAGCGCAATGGCGCCCAACCGGCTGGGTTTTTCCATCCAGAAAAACAGCCATTTCGGCTTGATCGAGCCGACGATCAAGATGATTGCGGACAAAATCATCAAATTGAAACTGTAATAAATCAAGGTGTTCATGGTGTTCATAAAGCCTTCCCGTTAATCTGCAAGCTAAAAGAGAGATACGCTATCATTCATCGAATGCCAGCGGACATATCCGTTGTCTGTGTTCCTAACGTGTTGAAAGGAGAGTGTCATGGGCGGTTTTGGTTTATTTGTAACGGTGTTTTTCGTGTTTGCCATTCTGATGGTTTTCATGAGCATCAAATCCGTGCCGCAAGGCATGGAGTACACGGTCGAACGGTTTGGCAAATACACCAATACCCTGACACCCGGCCTCAACATCATTGTACCGGTGATCGACCGCATTGGTCGAAAGCTCAATATGATGGAAACCGTGCTCGATGTGCCGTCGCAGGAAGTCATCACCAAGGACAACGCCATGGTCAGGGTCGATGGCGTGATCTTCTACCAGATACTCGATGCCGCCAAAGCGGCTTACGAGGTGAATTATCTCGATCTTGCCATCATCAATCTGGTGATGACCAACATTCGCACCGTCATGGGTTCGATGGATCTGGACGAATTGCTGTCGCGTCGTGACGAAATCAACGGTCGCCTGCTGTCGGTGGTCGATGAGGCGACCACCCCCTGGGGCGTCAAAGTCACCCGCATCGAAATCAAGGACATCGCGCCGCCGAAAGACCTGGTCGATTCCATGGCCCGCCAGATGAAGGCCGAACGTGAAAAGCGGGCGCAAATCCTGGAAGCCGAAGGCTTGCGCCAGGCGGAAATCCTCAAAGCCGAAGGACTGAAGCAAAGCGCGATACTCGAAGCCGAAGGTCGGCGTGAAGCCGCGTTCCGCGAAGCAGAAGCCCGCGAGCGTCTGGCCGAAGCCGAAGCTAAAGCCACGATCATGGTGTCGGAAGCCATTGCCAAAGGCGACGTGCAGGCCATCAATTTCTTCGTTGCACAAAAATACATCGAATCACTCAAAGACATTGCCTCCGCCGAAAATAGCAAGCTCATCCTGATGCCGCTGGAAGCCTCCAATGTCATCGGTGCGCTGGGCGGTATTGCGGAACTGGCCCAGCAAACCCTGTCGAAAAAGGCTTGAGCCATGGCTGAATGGGGCATCGAGTTTTGGTATTGGTGGGTGGCGGCGGCCGGTTTTCTGGTCATCGAACTGCTGGTGTCCGGCTTCTTCTTTATATGGCTGGCCGTATCGGCGTTCGTCGTCGGCTCGCTTTTACTGGTGATGCCAGGGCTGTCATTTGAAGGCCAGTTGCTGTTGTTTTCCGTGCTGGCGGTGGCATCCATTTTGGTGTGGCGCCGGTTCATGAGCGCCAAAGCGCAAGGCAGCGATCAACCCTTGCTCAACCGTCGCGGCCAGCACTATATCGGTCGGAGTTTTACTCTGGTGGAAGCCATCGACAATGGCCGAGGCAAAATCAAGGTCGACGATACCTTCTGGCGTGTCGAGGGCCAAGACTGCAAAAAAGGCAGCAAGGTGCGCGTCATCGCAGTCAGAGGCATGGTTCTGGATGTCGAACCTTGCGATTGAATACGCCCGTCCCTCATCATCATTTGCCTGACGATTCAGGCTGAACAACACCCATCATGCGACTGTTACTGATAGAAGACGATGCCATTCTGGGCGATGGCCTGAAAGCCGGCCTGACCCTAGAAGGCTATGCCGTCGATTGGCTGACCGACGGCGCCCAGGCCGACGAGGCCTTGAAGCTGAATCATTACGATCTGATCGTGCTCGATTTGAACCTGCCGCGCATGGATGGCATGAGCGTGCTGAAGAATCTGCGCAGGCGCAAGGACAGTACGCCGGTGCTGGTGCTCACCGCCCGTGATGGCGTGGCGGAACGGGTGGCCGGTCTGGACAGTGGTGCTGACGATTTCGTCTGCAAGCCGTTCGACCTGGCCGAAATCTGCGCCCGGTTGCGGGCGCTGAGCCGACGCCACGACGGCCATGCCCTGCCGCTGATCGAACATCGGGGGGTGGTCATCGATCCTGCCGCCCGCAAGGTTCATTTCAATGGCCAACCGGTGGAGCTGTCGCAAAAGGAATACGACATTCTCAGCTATCTGATGAGTCACATTGGCCGCGTCATCTCCCGCGCCCGTCTGGAAGAGGCCTTGTATGCTTGGGGGTCGGAAGTCGAGAGTAACGCGGTGGAAGTTCACATTCACCATCTGCGTAAAAAACTGGATGCTGCGTTAATCCGCACCCTGCGCGGCGTGGGTTACATCATCGACCAGGATTGATGGCTGGCCGCGCCATGCGTTTGCGTCCGCGCTCGCTGAAGCAGCAATTCCTGTGCTATCTGTTGACGGCGCTGCTGTGCGTGTGGGGCATCACCGCCTACGTCACTTACCAGCGAACCCGCGATGAAATCGCCGAACTGACCAATGCCGAACTCGCGCAATCGGCCCGTGTCGCGCATTACTTCGTCGAAAACATGTTGCAGCAACGGCAACGGCTGGATGCGCTGTGGGACGGCAGCGACAAGCCAGATTTGTTTTTCATGCCGATACTCGGTCACAAATACGAACGCAAAATTGCCTTTCAACTGCGCTCGGTGGCTAAGGGTGTGATCCTGCGTTCGGAAAGTGCGCCGGACTTTGCGCTATCGCTGACCCGCAACGGTTTCAGCGACACCGTCATCAACGATCAGCTCTGGCATGTGTTCAGCATCAGCACCGACAATGGCCATTACGTGATTCATGTCGGCCAGCGCGACGACATTCGTCAGCAACTCATCAGCGCCGTTGCCGGTCACCAGGTCATCAGCCTGATGATCGTGTTGCCGGTGCTAGGTGGCGTGATCTGGCTCATCGTCAGCCGTACATTGCGCCCACTCGATCGCGTGGTCAAGCAACTGGCAACTCGGCAGGCGGGCAATTTGCAGCCCTTGTCGCTGCTCGACATGCCGGACGAGGCTTTGCCGATGCTCAAGCAGATCAACGCCTTGTTCGCTCTGCTGGAACAGGCATTTACCCATGAGCGCCACTTCACGTCAGACGCTTCCCACGAATTGCGCACACCGCTGGCGGGTTTGCGCACGCAACTGCAAGTCGCGCAAAAAGCCACCGACCCCGCGATGCGCACACAAGCCCTGCAACAATGCCAGCAGGCCGTGCTGCGCATGACGCATCTGGTGCAGCAATTACTGACCCTGGCCCGCGTCCAGCATCAGAACGTCGGGCTGGAACGAGCGCCGCTCGATGTTCATGCCATGCTGGTGTCGGTTATCGCCGACCTCGAACATCACGCCCACGACAAGCAGATCGACATCGAATTGCTCGGGCCGGATACGCTGGCGCTCGATGCCAATGCCCATCTGCTGGCCATTCTGTTGCGCAATCTGATCGACAACGCCATCAAATACACGCCGCCCGGTGGCAAGGTGCTGGTCAGCACCCACGCGGATAATGGCGACATCCGGGTAAGCGTCGAAGACAGCGGGCCTGGGGTTGCGGCCACCGACTATGGCCGCATCACTCAGCGTTTCTATCGCGGCGTTGAAACCGCGCAGACGGCGGAAGGCAGCGGTTTGGGCTTGTCGATCGTGCAACGTATCGTCGATCTGCATGACGCCGACAGCGGATTTGGCCCATCGGCACTCGGCGGTTTGCAAGCCTGGGTGCGGTTTCCCCGGCGGGCACAGGCGGTCGAATCGCCGATCGCTTGAGGTATGATGTTACAAGTTTCATACAGAATCGACGGTTCCCGATGACGCATCTGAAAACAGCAGGGTTCAAACTGGTTGTGCTGGCTTGTCTTGCCAGTGCGTGGGCCTGCGGTAGCCATTCCGGCAGCAATCAGGCCGTGTCCGTGCAGGCAACCGGGTCGATCAACCAGCCTGTCGATTTCGATGCCCTGGGTTTGGGCGATTTAATCAGCTTCGATGTCTACCGCGACGGCGACCGTATTCATGCCCTGTTCGCCGCTCGTAATCAGCACGCTGATCGACCTTTCATCGGCTATGTACGCTCGGACGATGGCGGCGAACACTGGCAGCCAGCCACCGAAATCACGCAAAATCCGGCGCTGCTGGCGCTGCAATCCCGCATGGGCAACGATGTGCAGATTGCCGCCCACGGCGATACGCTGATGGCGGTCTGGCAAGTCGGCGGTGAAATGCCGGGCATGGGGCCGCTGGTGAGCCTGACATCCAGCGATGGCGGTCAGCACTGGACGCAGGGCGCAAGGCCCAGTGCGATCGATACCGACCAGTCGCACCCGGACTTGATCGCCGACACCGGCGGTCGGTTTCACCTGGTCTGGCTGGATGATAGAGACGAGAACGGTCATCAGGGGCTGCGCTACGCACAGAACACCGATGACAGACAAGGCTGGCAACAGGCACAAACCCTCGATGATTCGAGTTGTTCATGCTGCTGGAACCGGCTGCTGGCCAACCACGACCAGCAACTGTTTGCGCTGTATCGCGACATGGAACCCCGAGACATGGCGCTGGCGGTGTCAGCAGATGGCGGTCAGCATTGGCAGCAGAAAGGTCATGCCGGGGCGTTTGACTGGCATTTCGATGGCTGTCCGCACAACGGTGGCGCACTGGCGCTGTCTGGCAGTAAAACCGTCGATGCTCTGGTGTGGACCGGCGCCGAGCAAAAAAACGGCCTTTACCATCTGAAATCGACCGACAACGGCGCAAGCTGGTCGCAGCCCCGTCGCATGGGCGATGCCACCGCCTTTCACGCCGATCTGGTCGCGCTCGATGCCCTGCATCGGCTGGCGGTTTGGGATGCCATGACCGACAACGGTGCCAGCATTCAGCTCAGCCTATCATCGGATGGCGGCGCATCGTGGTCGGCGGCCAGAACCCTGTCGCAACCGGCGGTTTCGGCCACGTTTCCCCGCGTGGTCGTCAGCCGATACGGCTGGCTGATTCTGTGGCAGGCGCAGAGCGCGGGCGGTTCCAGGCAATGGGTATCGACTCTAATCAAACAATAACCAGAACCCAAGCGAGAACGACATGCGCAAATCCGTCATCACAACGTCTTTTTTACTGATCGCAACCCTGTTGGCTCCCGTGACCGTGCAGGCACACGCCATTCTGGTCAAATCGCAACCGGCCAAGGATGAGGAGGTGACGGAATCGCCCAAACAGATCAGCGTCTGGTTCAATGAAGGGGTGCGTAGCGAGTACAAGGCCCTGGCCGTGATCGACAGCGAGGGCAGGCGCGTCGACAATCACGATGTCGAACAAAGCCTGACCGATTCATCCAACCTGACTGCCAGCGTGCCGCCATTGGCGCCCGGCGTGTATACCGTGCGTTACCGGGTGGTGTCCAAGGATACCCATATCGTCACCGGCAAATTCAATTTCACCGTCAAAGCGCCCTGATGTTCGCTGCCCTCTTCCATTCGAGATCGATCATGACGACTCCCCGCCCACACAAACTCGGCCTGGTTCTGTTTTTCGCGTTCTTGCTCATGGGCTGCGAGCAGATCGGCCTGACCAGCAAGCAATCCAATGCGATCGGTAACCGGCCCGATCTGGACTGCATCATTGCCAACGATTTCTATGTCGTACATTTCAGCACCTATGTGCAACCGGTTGCCGGTCTGGAACCCGCTGATGCCAAGGCGGCCTTCGTACCCTACTGTCAACAGATACCCCGCACCGGCAAGATGTTCTTCACCGCCGATCTGATCGATCGCGACATCCGCGCCACACCCATCGGCATCAGGCTGGTGGAAGTCGAAAAAACCGGCAAGCCCGCGCCCGATGATCTGCGCGAGCTGCGCACCCTGATCGAGATTCCGGCCAAACTCTATCCGCGCGGCGCGGTCGAGGCCCAGGCCGACATCGACAGCAAAGGCATCTACGTGCTGTATTTGCTGATCGGCGATGCGATCGAGGCGGACGATCGTTTCCGTATCGCGCTGGAAGTCGGTGTCGATCCTAACGCCGTTCCGGTTGGCACCTTCGTGATAGCGGCCATGATCACACTGCTGGTGGCCGGGCTGATTGTGCTGGCCGTCATCCGACTCCGTGCGCGCAAAGCCGATGCGGGTAGCAGCGGCCAGAGGTTTTGAGCGCCATGCGGGTAAATGGCCGTTTGCGGCCCAGCTTGCCGATGCTGCTGGTTTTCGCCCTGCTGTTCTGGTTGGCGCCGGTTGCGGCCCATCCGCCCGGCCTCAGTTCGGTGGACGTCATCCAGCATCCTGGCAACATCGAGCTGTCCGCCACCTTTGCCGTGCAGGACATCGAAGCTTTTGTTCCTATGGATGCCGATTTGGATGCCGAGGTCTCGCCGGATGAGCTCGATGCCGCCAAGCCCGGCATCGCTGCCCTGATGGCGCAACGGTTGCGCCTGGCTGTCGATGGCGTCGAAGCTGCCCCAGACGGCTTGGGCGAAACCCGCTTCGACGACAACAACGTCCATGTCACTCTGCATTTCAGTGTGGCTGCCGGTCGCGATGTCAGTTTGCAATCGGGTTTTCCCGACCTGTTACCGCCAGGCCATCAGCAGTTCGTCCGTGTCACCGATGAAACGGGGCGTACCTTGGTCGAGCGCCTGTTGAATCAGGACAACAGTCAGTTGAGCTGGCACGTCGGTGAAGCCGCCGAAAACACGCAGATGGCATCGACGTTTACCGACTTTTTCATGCTGGGCGTCGAGCACATCGTGACCGGTTACGACCACTTGCTGTTTTTGCTGGGCTTGTTGCTGGTAACCCATAGCGTCTGGCCAGCCATCAAAATCATCACTTTCTTCACCATTGCCCATTCCATCACGCTGGCGCTGGCCGGTTTGAATGTGATCGATGTGCCGCCCAGCATCGTCGAACCCTTGATTGCCGTGACCATCGTTTATGTCGCCGTCGAAAATCTGCTGCGTGGCGAGCACCCCAAAGGCCGCCATTGGCTGACATTCGGATTCGGTCTGATTCACGGCTTCGGCTTTGCCAGCGTGCTGCGCGAAATGCACATAGACAGCGGTGACTTCGGCATTCTGGTGCCCTTGCTGTCGTTCAACCTCGGCATCGAGGTTGGCCAGATTGCCATCGCAGCGCTGGTATTACCGCTGATCTGGCAACTGAATAACCGTGCCGACATTGCCGCGAAACTGTTGCCGATCTGCTCGGCGATCATTGGTCTGGCCGGTTTTTACTGGCTGCTGGAACGTACGGTGTTGTAGCGTGATGTCGGCTGTCATTGCAGGCCATGAGCGGATGATGGGCGTGTGGTGCATCGTGGTGCTATGGCTGTGTTGCGGATTGGGCGAATGTCTGGCCGCGCAGTCATCGCCGCTTTATCGCCCGGTCAAAGCCTTGAGCGCCAGCGATCTGGCGATTATCGTCAATGACAACGATCCGCTGAGCGTCGCCATTGCCGACTACTACCGCCAGCGTCGCCGCATTCCGGCAGCCAATGTCATCCATATTCGGATGCCTGTCGGCAAGGCGGTGTTGAGCCACCGCGAATTCGCCGCCATCAAGCAAAGCGTCGATGCGCAAACGCCCAAACAGGTTCAGGCCTATGCGCTGGCCTGGTTGCAGCCTTTTCGTGTCGAGTGCATGTCCATCACCACGGCGTTTGCGGCGGGCTTCAGCATGGCGTTTTGCGCCGAAGGCTGCAAGCCGACGCTGAGCAGCCCTTACTTCGCATCAGAAACCAGCCGACCTTTCGACACCCACGGCTGGCGACCAGCCATGTTGCTGGCGGCACCGAGTTTGAATGAAGCCAAGGCTTTGATCGATCGAGGTGTCGCGGCGGATTACTCGCAGCCTCTGGGTACGGCTTATCTGCTGAAAACCTCCGATGTGGCAAGAAGCAGCCGAGCTGTGGTGTTTGCCGATATTGCCCGTGCCTTGCAGCCCTTCTGGCCGGTGGAGTACCTGGAACAGGATTACCTCACGGGCCGTCAGGATGTCATGTTTTATTTCACCGGCCTGACCCATGTGCCGCACATCCGGCAAAACCGCTTCCTGCCCGGCGCCATTGCCGATCACCTGACATCGCTGGGCGGCGTGCTGTCGGGCAGTAGCCAGATGAGCGTGGTGGAATGGATACAGGCCGGGGCAACGGCGAGTTACGGTGCGGTGGTGGAGCCGTGCAACTTCCCGGCAAAGTTTCCAAATCCGGCGGTGGTGTTTTACAACTATCTGCGCGGCAGCACCTTGATCGAGGCGTACTGGAAAAGCGTGGCCCAGCCTGGTCAGGGCATTTTCATTGGCGAGCCACTGGCCAGGCCGTTTGCCTTTCCGGTAAACCAGCCAGGCGTTGGCAGCCGATGACAGCCCGCCCGCCGCGCTTGTTTTGAAAACCAAGCCAAATTGCAAGAGGAATACGCTGGCATTTGCGCCGAATGGATAAAATGGCACCGATCGACAGCAACCCAAGGCTTGCATCGAAACAGGTCGATACTGATAAATCAACCGAATACTAAACCCTGAGTAACCACCATGATGATTAACGGCGTAACCCTGGATGACACCTTCGCCGAGGCCTTCCCCATGAAGGCAACGCGCGCCATCATCACCGCCCAGAACGAGAAATGGGCGATGATTTCCGCACAAGCCATGACTGGCTTTGCTACCTCGGTCATTGCCTGCGGCTGCGAGGCCGGTATCGAGCGGGTGCTGTCGCCGGACGAAACCCCGGACGGTCGCCCCGGCGTTGCGGTCATGATTTACGCCATGGGCGGCAAGGGCCTGGCCAAGCAACTGGAAACCCGTGCCGGTCAATGTGTGCTGACCTCGCCGACCTCGGCGCTGTTCGCCGGCATCAGCGGCGGCAAACCCATTCCCTTGGGCAAGAATCTGCGCTATTTCGGCGACGGTTTCCAGATTGCCAAGAAAATCGGCGGCAAGCGTTACTGGCGGGTGCCGGTGATGGATGGTGAATTCCTCACCGAAGCCACCACCGGCATGGTCGATGCGGTGGGCGGCGGCAATTTCTTGGTGCTGGCCGAATCGCAACCGCAAGCCCTGGCAGCCTGCGAAGCGGCCATCGACGCCATGCGGCAAGTTCCCAACGTCATCATGCCGTTTCCTGGTGGCGTGGTGCGCTCTGGTTCCAAGGTGGGTTCCAAGTACAAAACCTTGAACGCTTCAACCAACGATGCCTTCTGCCCCACTTTGAAAGGCGTGACCGAAACCGACCTGTCGGCGGAAATCGAATCGGTGATGGAAATCGTCATCGACGGCTTGACCAAAGAAGACATCGCCCAGGCCATGCGCGTCGGCATCCAGGCGGTTTGCGATCTGGGCGCGGCGGCGGGCATCCGGCGTATCAGTGCCGGTAACTACGGCGGCAAACTCGGCCCCTTCCACTTTCATTTGCAGGAGATCATGGCATGAGCGCATTAACTTTCACGCTGAAACAGGCCCCAGCACAGCGCGTCGACCTGTCGCCCTTGGTCTGTCAGAAACTGGAGGGCCTGAGCCTTGCCGCCATCGCCGCCATCGAGTTGCACAGCGGCAAGGCGGTCTTGCGTGTCGATACCTTATTCGACATCAGCGGCAGCGATGCACAAAACCTAGTCTTCCGTAGCCACAGCGAAAAGCTGGATTGCATCGGCAAGGCACTCAATGGCGGTTCGATTCGGGTGGAGGGCAACGCCGGCGCCTATCTAGGCTTGCAGATGAAAGCGGGCAGCATCACGGTCAGCGGCAACGCCGGACTGTATGCCGCCTGCGAGATGAAAAACGGCCTGATCCAGATCGAAGGCAATGCCGGTGATTTCCTCGGCGGCGCCCTGCCCGGCAGCAAGCAGGGCATGAAAGGCGGCACCGTGGTCGTCAAAGGCCATGTCGGCGACCGCTGCGGCGATCACTTGCGCCGTGGCCAGATTCTGATCGAAGGCAACGCCGGTGAATATTGCGGCTCGCGCATGGTGGCGGGCACCATAGCCGTCATGGGCAGCGTCGGACGTCATGCCGGTTACGCCATGCGCCGTGGCACCCTGCTGCTGTGGAACCCGCCACACCTGCCTGCAAGCTTCAACGATTGCGGCTCGCACACCCTGGCTTTTTTGCCGATTTTGTTCGCATCGTTCAAAGGTCTGGATTCCCGCTTCGCCGACAGCCGCGTGGCCTTCAACCGCGTCCGCCGTTTCGGCGGCGACATGGCGGAAACCGGGCGCGGAGAAGTGTTGGTACGTCTTGCTCAGCCTGAATCAACGCATTGACGCCCAAGCAACTCTCGACAGCCAACCACGACCGTGATGCCGCCGGTCTACGTTACGTTTACCCGGTGATGTCGCGGCGGTCGGGCGGGCTGTCGATTGGCATCAATTTCAACACCAACAATGCTTGCAACTGGCGCTGCATCTATTGCCAGGTGCCCGGTTTGACGCGCGGGGCCGCACCTGCGCTCGATCTTCATGTGCTGGAACATGAACTTCGCGGCTTTCTCGATCAGGTGCTGAACGGCGAGTTTTACGAAAACTTCGGCGTTGCCGAAGCGCATCGCGTCATCAAGGACATTGCCTTATCCGGCAATGGTGAACCAACCAGCCTGAAAAACTTTGCCGCCGCCGTTCGCTTGATTGCCGATATTGCATCGGCGGCAGGCGTTTTTCCTCTGGCCAAATTCATATTGATTACCAACGGCAGCCTGATGCAACGGCCCGAGGTGCAACAAGGGCTTGCAACACTGGCGCGTCATCGGGGCGAGGTGTGGTTCAAGGTCGACAGTGGCTCGGTAGCGGTGAGGCAGTTGATAAACGGCGTGACGCTGAGCCAGGAAAAGCTGCTGGCGAATCTGGACATTGCGTCGTCATTGTGCCCAACCCGGCTGCAAACCTGCATGGTGCATTATCGAAACACCTGGTCGGACGAGGAAAAATCGGACTATCTGGCGTTGTTGGCACAGATAAGACAAAACGCCATCGATGTTCGGCAGGTCATGCTTTACAGCCTGGCACGGGTATCGTGGCAACCGGAGGCGCCTGAGCTTCAGGCGGTATCGCGCGAGGACATGGTGGAACTGGCCGCTGACATCGAAGCCTTGGGCTTCGATGTCAGCATCAACGATTAGACGCTTTCGTCTATCAACATGCCGATCGTGTTGTTTTCGGCCTGCAACAGCTTGACTCCGGCGGAATGTTCGTTCTGCGCCTCTTTCGCGCTCAATACGGCTTTGAACAACTCATGGGGTTTTGGCGTTTCCGTACCGCCCACTTCGTTGTTCTGCACCGGTGCACGGGCAATGTCGCTCGCCGCAGTGCCGAGTTTTTGCTGCGCGTTGCTGATGAGGGTGGCGGCGCTGTTGTTCAAACTATTGATGTTCATGGCTAACCTCCTTTGAGTAATGTGGCTGTTCGACTTTAGCGGCAAACCGGATCATCGCTTGATGATTTAATTCCGCTTTGCCGCCTGGTTCACATCCTCTGGTTTGCATCCTCTGGTTCACATCATCCGGCTCAGATCAGGCATCGTCCTTCGAGCGCCATTTTTGATACTGCACCTTCAATTCGGGCAGCCACCGCTGCTTCAAGTTTTGACAAAACCAGCATGCGGCTTTTTTAACCTGCGCAAACAGTGAGCCGAACAGTTTGCCGCCGCCCATTTCGTAAAACTTGCCTTCGACGATGGCGCTTAACTGGCGGCGCGGCTGGCCATCGGGTCGCAAAAAGACCTTGTCGTAGGCCCACATCTCCAGCAGCGACACGCTCCACATGAAGGCAAACGCCACAGCCATGCCGCCACCGGCAAAAATCACCAGCTCGGCAAACATAGGGTGCAACTTGGTCAGCCACCAGGACAGGATGTCTACCAGCAAAAACACATACGGCATGCCGATTGCGATGGATTTGTATTTGACCGTACTGGTTTCGGCGAAACTGAAAATCAGTCCGACGAACATGAAAATAAAGCTGATACCGAACAGATGGATATGGGACACCCGCGTCAACGAACTGAAGGTGGCACCTTCATCCTGTTTGGACAGTTCCTGCAACACCCGAATGTCGGTGAAATCCGGTAGCGATGAGTCCTTGTTGTGACACATCACGCAGCGATCCTCGATGATTTTTTTCGCGCCCGAATCGACATAATCGTCGGCATCGGCGCCGTCACGTACCCACTGTATGATGACGAAGCGATCATGCTCAGGCGCATTTTCCTTCATCGAACCGTTGAGCTGGGTTTCCATCACCGTTCCAGAACGGTTGCCGTAATAGCTGTAGACGATGTCATCTATTGACAAACCGAATTCACCATCCGCCATGCCGTGGGTGAACAGAATCTGAATCAAGGCAAACAGATAGCCCACGGCAACGGTGGTGAGGTAACCGGTGAATAGCACTTTGACCGGGGTATCGAGCTGTCTTAACGACGAAAATTCGCGGGGCATGACGTCATCCTGATGAATTGAACAGGCCAGGATTATAGCCCGCGTCCTGGATACACCTTGCCCTGATTATTGAAACAAACCATTAACCTTGTGCGCCGGGTGCGGCAGCCAGACTATCCCGGCGGCCAATGTAGGGCACGGCCTGCCAGCAGATGTACATGCAGATGAAACACCGTTTGTCCACCATCGGCATTGCAATTGATGACCGTCCGGTAGCCACGCTCGGCGTAGCCATGCTGATGGGCAATCTGGGCGGCAACCCGTAACAAATGGCCACCTAGCTCGGCATCGTCCAGCGCATTCAGGTTCTCGACATGGCGCTTGGGAATCACCAGCACATGCAGCGGTGCCTGCGGATTCAGGTCGTGAAACGCCAACACCTCGTCATCGTCATAAACGACATTGGCCTTGATGCTGCCAGCCACGATTTTGCAAAACAAACAGTCGCTCATGATGGGTTCTCGCCGTCGATCGAAAAAATGGCGGGCAGGCTAGCACGGCCCGCCGACAATTTTCAAACGCCTTGAACGATCCGCCGTTAGAATTGCGCGTTTTTCGTTGACAACCTCATTACAGACCAAACCATGAAAATACTCATCGTCGGTAACGGCGGACGCGAGCACGCGCTAGCCTGGAAAGCCAAGCAATCACCCAAGGTCAGCCACGTTTTCGTGGCGCCCGGCAACGCCGGTACCGAGCGGGAAGCGGGTGTAGCCAACGTCGACATTCAGGCCGATGACATCGACGGCCTGCTGGGTTTCGCGCAAGCCAAGGGCATAAGCCTGACCATCGTCGGCCCGGAAGTGCCGTTGGTCAAAGGCATTACCGATGCCTTTACCCAGCACGGCCTTGCCTGCTTCGGCCCCAGCGCACAGGCGGCGCAACTCGAAGGCTCCAAAGCCTTCTGCAAGGATTTCATGGCCCGCCATCGCATCCCGACCGCAGCTTACGCAACATTCACCGACGCCGATGCCGCCATTGCCTACATCCGCTGTCACGGTGCGCCCATCGTGGTCAAGGCCGATGGCCTGGCGGCGGGCAAAGGTGTCATCGTCGCGCAAACCGAAGAGCAGGCCATGGCCGCCGTCCGCGACATGCTGTCGGGCAACCGTTTTGGCGAGGCCGGTCATCGTGTCGTCATCGAGGAATTTCTGCAAGGCGAAGAAGCCAGCTTCATCGTCATTGCCGACGGCATCCATGCGTTGGCCATGGCCACCTCGCAAGATCATAAAGCGCGGGACGATGGCGACCAAGGTCCCAACACCGGCGGCATGGGCGCTTACTCGCCTGCGCCCGTCGTCACCCAGGCCGTTCACGACTGGGCGATGCAACACATCATCCAGCCTACTCTCAAAGGCATGGCCGATGATGGCATGCCTTACACCGGTTTTCTGTATGCCGGATTGATGATAGATAAATGCGGCCAGGCCAAGGTACTGGAATTCAACTGCCGCTTCGGCGACCCAGAAACCCAACCCATCCTGATGCGCCTGAAGTCCGACCTGATCGAACTGTGCGAAGCAGCCTTGGCGCAAACCCTGGATCAAATCAGCGCAGAATGGGACGAGCGTCCGGCGCTGGGTGTCGTGCTGGCCGCGGGTGGCTATCCCGACCAGTATGAAAACAACAAGGTCATCCAGGGCCTGCCAGTACAGGATGCGACCGATACCAAGGTCTTCCATGCCGGTACCCGGCGCAGCAATGCCGACATCGTCACCGCTGGCGGGCGTGTGCTGTGTGCCTGCGCACTGGGCGATTCCATCGCCGATGCCCAGTACAAAGCCTATGAACTCTGTCGGAAGATCGATTGGCAAGATGTTTACTACCGACGCGATATTGGCTTCAAAGCCATAACCGATCGACGGCTGAATGCTCAGTCGACGGACTGATTCGCGTCAAACACAACCGGAAGTTGCTGGACGACAACAGTAAACCAGGAGGCTGTCCGAGAGTGTTGGGGTGTCCCGTTATCAGCCCTGTCCGCCCCAAGACTCAAGCCAGCAAATCCCCAATCATCCGCCGGATCGATGCCGGTTCGAACGGCTTGTCCAGAATCGCGGCGACACCGGCTTTTTTGACCGCAGTCAGCCGGTTGCCGTCCTGCTCGCTGGTGACCATCAGCACCGGAATCGACACCTGTTCACTGTCGCCACGCAAGGCGTCTATCAGTTGCAGGCCATCCATTTCCGGCATGTTGTAATCGGTAATCAGCAGATCGAAATAATGCTGGCGGCAGAGTTCGAGCGCCTGCTGGCCGTTTTCGGCCAGCGTGATGCGTTCGATACCGATGTTGCGCAACACCCGGCTCATGTATTTGCGCGCAAACTCGCTGTCATCGACCAGCAGGATGCGTACATCCTCGGGGTCGAAATCCGCCATGGCGATGCTGCGTGGTTCCAGGTAGTCCAGGGTTGCATTCAGCGCGGTCTGCAATTCCTGTCGGCCAAAGGGTTTGGGCAGAATGGCAATGGCACCGGCCTGGCGGATCGGCTCCAGTGCCGCGATGTTGGTCTCGCTGGATACCAGCAGAAACGCCATGTCGTAGGCATCGTCACCTTGCCGGATGGCGTGGAGCAGTTCAACGCCAGTCATGTCCGGTAGATACATCGCGCTGACGATCAAATCCGGCTGCAAAAGCGGCAGACGTGCCAGAACCTCCTGGCCGCCGACAAACCGGCAGACACGCTGTACGCCGCAATCCTGTAGCAACTGCTCGATGATGAGCTGCTGGGTATGGGATGGTTCGACCAGAAATACGTCGAGCTGAGTTATCGATTCGATTGTCATGATGCGATTGTCGTGATTATGTCGGGTCAACCATCAAAGCGCCTTGATTCTGGCCATCTGTTCGATCAGGCTGTTCAGGGTCGAACGCATGGCCGCCAGTTTTTCGCGTTCCTTGGCAATCACCTCTGCCGGTGCCTTGTCGACGAAGGCCGGGTTATCGAGCTTGCTTTCGGCGCGCGGCAATTCCTTTTCGATGCGTTGAATTTCCTTGTCCAGACGCGCCAGTTCGGCGTCCTTGTCGATCAACCCGGCCATGGGAATCAGGATTTTCATGTCGCCCACCAGGGCAATTGCCGATTCTGGTGCGTTGTCGCCTGCATTCAGCCAGGTGATGCTGTCCAATCGGCCCAGCTTCAGAAGGTAGTTTTCACTTTCCAGCAAGTAAGCCTTGTCGCTTCTGGCACCGTTTTGCAGCAACACGCTCAACGGCCTGCCCGGTGCGATATTCATTTCGCCGCGAATCCGGCGGATGCCCAGAATGAACGCCATCACCCACTGGATGTGGGTTTCGGCGTCGGCATCGATCGCGGCATCATCGCTTTCGGGGTAGGGCTGTAACATGATGGTCGCGGCGGTCACGCCTGCCAGCGGTGCCACCCGCTGCCAGATTTCCTCGGTGATGAACGGCATGATGGGGTGGGCCAGCCGTAACACGGTTTCCAGTACGCGCAACAGGGTTTGCCGGGTGCCGCGTTGCAGGGTTGCGTCATCACTTTGCAGCGCGATTTTCGCCAGCTCCAGATACCAGTCGCAATATTCGTTCCAGGTGAACTCGTAAATCGCTTGCGCGGCCAGATCGAAACGATAACTGTCGATGGCGCTGCGGGTTTCGTCTATGGTGCGGTTCAGTCGCGACAGTATCCAGCGGTCGGCCTGGCTGTATTGGCACTCGGCGCAATCGATGCCGTGGTCCTGGTCTTCGGTGCTGATTGGCGCCGTCCTTGGCGTCAACCCTTCGGGGGCACCTTGTGCGTCATGTTTCGCTCCCGGCGAAACGTTCATCAGCACATAACGGGCCGCGTTCCACAGCTTGTTGCAGAAGTTGCGGTAGCCTTCGGTGCGCTGCAAATCGAAGCGGATATCGCGACCGGTCGAAGCCAATGACGCGAAGGTGAAACGCAGCGCGTCGGTGCCGTAGGACGGAATGCCGTCGGGGAATTGCTTGCGGGTGGCTTGTTCGATTTTTTTGGCCAGGTGCGGCTGCATCATGCCGGAGACGCGCTTTTCCACCAGCGCATCCAGTGTTATGCCGTCGATGATGTCGATCGGGTCCAGTACATTGCCTTTGGATTTGGACATTTTCTGGCCCTCGGCGTCGCGCACCAGGCCGTGGATGTACACCTCTTTGAACGGCACGTCGCCCATGAATTTCAGCCCCATCATAATCATCCGCGCCACCCAGAAGAAAATGATGTCGAAGCCGGTGACCAGCACGCTGGTCGGGTAATGTGCCGCCAGTTCCGAGGTTTTGTCCGGCCAGCCCAGGGTGGAGAACGGCCACAACGCCGACGAGAACCAGGTGTCCAGAACGTCTGCGTCCTGTTGCAACGGGTAATCGGCGGCCAGGCCGTGTCTGGCGCGGATTTCGGCTTCGGAATGGCCGACATAGGTATTGCCCTTGTCGTCGTACCAGGCCGGAATACGATGCCCCCACCAGATTTGCCTTGAGATGCACCAGTCCTGGATGTTGCGCATCCATTCGAAATAGGTGTTTTTCCAGTTATCCGGCACGAAACGAATGGCGCCGGTTTCGACCGCTTCGATGGCCGGTTTGGCCAGTGGCGCGATTTTGACGTACCACTGCTGGGTCAAAAACGGTTCGATCACCGCACCGCTACGGTCGCCGCGAGGCACCATCAATTTGTGGTCGGCGACTTTTTCCAGCAGGCTCTGGGCATCGAGGTCGGCGACGATGCGTTTCCGCGCCTCGAAGCGATCCAGGCCGTGGTACTGCGGCGGAATCAAGTCGTCGGCGAGTATGGCCGCATCGACGGTGAAAATGTTGATCAACCCGCCGTGCGGCTGGTCGGCGATCAAATTCATGTGCTTGTGGCGGTTCCAGACGTCGTAATCGTTGAAGTCGTGAGCCGGGGTGATCTTGACGCAACCGGTGCCGAATGCGGGATCGACGTAATCGTCGGCAATGATGGGTATCAGGCGGCCAGTCAGCGGCAATTCCAGCAATTCGCCGATCAAGTGCTTGTAACGATCGTCGTCCGGGTGCACCGCAACGGCGGCATCGCCCAGCATCGTCTCCGGTCGCGTGGTGGCGACGATCAAATGGCCTGTGCCATTGGACAGCGGATAACGCATGTGCCACATCGAACCGGCTTCTTCTTCCGATAGCACTTCCAGATCGGACACGGCGGTGTGCAACACAGGGTCCCAGTTCACCAAGCGCTTGCCGCGATAAATCAGGCCCTCTTCGTACAATTGGATGAACACCGCCTGCACCGCCGCCGACATGCCGTCGTCCATCGTGAAGCGTTCTTTTTGCCAATCCAGCGACGAACCCATACGCCGCAACTGGCGGGTGATGGTGCCGCCGGACTCTTCCTTCCACTCCCATATCTTTTCGACGAAGGCCTCGCGACCGTAATCGTGGCGGGTTTTGCCGTCGGCATTGATGAGGCGTTCGACCACCATTTGCGTGGCGATACCGGCATGATCGCTGCCGGGTTGCCACAAGGCGTTACGGCCCTGCATGCGGTGGTAGCGGGTCAGTGCGTCCATGAGGGTGTCCTGAAACGCATGCCCCATGTGCAGGCTGCCGGTGACATTGGGCGGCGGAATCATGATGCAGTACGAATCGCCATCGCGGTTGGCGGCGAAATAGCCGTTTTGCTCCCAAAGTTGATACCAGCGTTGTTCGATTGCGTGCGGAGAATAGGTTTTGTCCATGTTGGGCTTGGGTTGGCTTGTGTTGGTATTTGCTGTATTTGATTTGCCGCGATTGTAACCATACGCCGTCGATTTACAGAAAAGCCGGGAGGGGTTTTTGCAAAAAAACGATAGTGCGGTCTGGAATTGACCTGAAATTACGGCTTGGGCTGTGGCAGCAGGCGCGATGACGAGGTTTCTATTCCTGGACAGCCGCTTGGTCGCCCTGCATGTCCAGCGCCGCCTGGTACAGCAGCTTGCGACGCTGGCCGGTGATGTCTGCCGCCAATGCCGCTGCGGTTTTGGTCGAGCATTCACGCAACAGAATTTTTAGTATGCGCTGCTGTTCGTCGGTTAGCGCCGTGTCCTTGGGTTGTTCGCAACCGGCGACGATGACGACGAATTCGCCCTTGCGCATGTTGGCGTCATTTGTCACCCGGTGCAGCACATCGGCCAGACGGCCTTTGACGATGGTTTCGTGCAGTTTGGTAAGTTCGCGGGCGATGACCACGTCGTGATCTTCGGGGTAGATTTCGGCCATGTCGTGCAAGGCATCGAGTATGCGATGGCTGGATTCGTAAAATGCCCAGGTCGAACTGTCGGCGAGCTTGGCGGTAAAAAAGTCTTTACGTGCCGATGCGGTGCGTGGCAGAAAGCCTTCGAAGCTGAAGCGGCTCAAGGCCAGGCCGGATGCCGACAATGCCGCAATCAACGCGCAAGGGCCGGGAATCGGGCTGACCGTGATGTCGGCCTGTTTCGCCAGCCGAACCAAGGGCAGACCGGGGTCGCTGATGAGCGGCGTACCGGCATCGGATACCAGCGCAATCGATTCGCCGTCCTGCAAGCGCCGCAGCAAGGTTTCCGACATGTGGTCTTCGTTATGCTGGTGCAGCGACAACAGCGGGCGGCTGATGCCATGATGATTAAGCAGCAATTTGACATGGCGGGTATCCTCGGCGGCGATGACATCGACGCTTTTCAGCGTGTCCAGTGCCCTGTAGCTGATGTCGGCCAGGTTACCTATCGGTGTGGCAACCACGTATAATTTTCCACTCATTTGGCTTTGATCCCCTTTCCCGCGATGATAGCTGCACATTCAAAATTCATTATGCCGCTTCGTTATGCGCCACGCTGGATTTTGCTGATGTTGCTGTTTCTGCTTGCGGCCTGCGCCGACGACCCGGCACGCACGGTGGTCGACGCCCGCGACCATCCCTCGCTGATGCCGCCCAAACGATCCGTGCCCGCGCCTTCGCTCCCCAAAACCGATGCCATCAAAACCTGGAACCACAAGACCGATCCCGTCACACAGCACTTGCTGACGGCCAGCAGCTTGTTGCAATCGGGCGATGCCCAGGCCGCGCAGCAAGCCCTGGACTTGATCGGCCAGGCCGGATTGCCAGTGGAGCAGCGCAGCCAGTTTGCCTTGCTTCAGGCGCAGGTCGCTCTTAGCATGGGCAATGATCAGCAGGCCTTGCACCATCTGGATATGGTACGGCCACGGCTGCTGGCCGATACCGACAAGATCGATTATTACCAGTCGCTGGCGTTTGCCCAGGCCCTGCATGGTGACACACTGGCCAGCGTCAGTGCCCGCATCCGGCTGGGCAGCTTGTTGAAAAAATCCGAGCAGCAGCGCGCCAATATTCTGGCCATTGTCGATTTACTGGCCACGATGCCGCAGGAAAAACTGGATGCCCCCGCCGTCATCAACGACGAACTGGCAGGCTGGCTGAGTCTGGCCCGCATCCTCAAGCAGCGCGATCAAAGCGGCGGCGTTGCCGTTGATGCGATCCAACAGTGGCGCTCGACCCATCCCGGCCATCCGGCCAACGCCGAATTCCTGCAAGCCTATCTCACCGCACCGCAAATCGCGGCACACGCCGATAACGTCACCGCAGAGACTGTCCCCGCGAAACAGGGGCCGGGCATTGCCGTGCTACTGCCGGTATCGGGTTCGTATGCGGCGGCGGGCAAGGCTGTCAAGGATGGGATGCAGGCGGCTCAACGCCTGGCGGCAAGTTCGCAGCCGCAGCCTCCGCTGCATTTTTACGACACGGCGCAAGGCAACATCGGCGACATTTACCGCCAGGCCGTCGCGGACGGCGCGACGCTGGTCATCGGCCCTTTGGTCAAAGAACAGGTGCAGGCTCTGATCGATGGCAGCGAGCTGCCGGTACCGGTTTTGGCGCTGAACCACATCGACCATGCCAGCAAGGCCAATCTGTACCAATTTGGCTTGAGTCCTGTCGATGAAGCGGAGCAACTGGTACGCAAAGCCCTGCGTGACGGCGTGCGCACCGCGATGATACTGGTGCCCTCGACGCCACTGGGCCAGCGCACCGGCCTTTATCTGACGACGGCCTGGCAGGACGGCGGCGGTGTGGTCGCCAGCATCCAGAGTTACGACCCGCGCCAGCGCGATACCAGCAACGCGCTGGACACGCTGTTGGCCAGTACAAACACCAGTCAGCGCCACGCCTTGCTGCTGAGTGCAACGCCCGACGTGGCGCGGCAATTGGCACCCCGGATCAACTACCATCAGGGCCGCATCCCGCTTGACGTCTACGCCATGGCAGCGATCTATGGCGGTCGGCAGAACCCGGTTGGCGATAGCGGGCTGGATGCCATCACCTTTTGCGACATACCGTGGTTTTTCCCCGGCATGTACAGCGGCCCGCTCAGCCAGGCTGCCCTGCAAGCGGTCTGGCAAGACATGCCGGATGCCGTGATGCGGCTGGTTGCGCTGGGTATCGATGCCTACAACCTGCATCCGCAGTTGTCACGGCTGGCAACAGCACCGTTTTTCGGCGCCTCCGGCCGTCTGGCTCTGAGCCAGGACAAGCGTATCAGCCGCACACTGGTTTGCGCTCAGTGGCGCGGTGGTGTGCCGGTGGTGTCGGGCTTCGTCGAATGACACTGTTCCGACGCAAGGCCAAACACCTGCAAACCGGCGATGCCGCCGAGCAGCGGGCGCTGGCGCATCTGGAACATCAGGGCCTCAGCCTTGTGGAGCGCAACTTCCGCTGCAAACTGGGCGAACTGGATTTGGTGATGCGCGATGGCGAGGCCTTGGTCATCGTCGAAGTGCGCTTCCGCAAATCCGAGCATTTCGGCGGCGCACTGGCCAGCGTGACGCCGCAAAAGCAGGCCCGCATCGTCGCCGCCACGCAACACTATGTCATAATCAAGCGCCTGAATGCCCTGGCTGTCCGTTTCGACGTGGTGGCGCTGGCCGGTGACGGCCAGATTCAGTGGATCAAGAACGCCTTTCAGACCTGACCCACTCCATGAGCTTGCAAGATCGCATCATCAATCATTTTTCCGACAGCATCCAGACCAAGCAGGACGCCATGGCCAGCTTGTGCGAGCTGATCGAGTTCGCCTCGCAGAAAATCGTCGAGGCGCTGGTGAACGACAAAAAAGTGCTGACCTGCGGCAATGGTGGCTCGGCGGGCGATGCCCAGCATTTCTCGTCGGAAATGCTCAACCGCTTCGAGCGCGAACGCCCGCCGCTACCGGCGATTGCCCTGAGCACCGACACCTCGACCCTCACCTCCATCGCCAACGACTACCATTACGATGACGTCTTCGCCAAACAGATACGCGCCCTGGGCCAGAGCGGCGACGTATTGCTGGCCTACACCAGCAGCGGCAATTCCGGCAACATCGTCAAGGCAGTCAAAGCCGCGCACGATCGCGACATGGCGGTCATCGTGCTCAGTGGCAAGGACGGTGGCGCTGTGGTGGGCGTGCTGAATGAAACCGACATCGAAATCCGCGTGCCATCCTGGTCGACGGCGCGGATTCAGGAAGTGCATCTGCTGATTTCCCATTGCTTGTGCGATTTGATCGACCACCAACTGTTTCCCGCCATGTGAGGCGATGGACTGGCAAGATTGCGGCTGTTCATGCCTGGCGACCTGGCACTGCCACCCCCTCATCCCCGGCCCTCAGCCCTCGCTTCGCTCTCTCAGAGGCAGAAAGGGGAAAAGCCCCTCTCCCTCCGGGAGAGCGTAGCGAGGGGGGCGAAGCCGGTTGGGGTGAGGGGATGAGGGTTTTGCAGGCCGCTGCAATGGCTGAATGTGACTTGGACTGAATAGTTAGACTCGAAATTAAAAGGACACCCCGCCATGGAGCCGTTGCCGTTGAAAGACATTCATCTGCCCGATGCGATCAGTGGCTGGCCGCCTGCGCCCGGCTGGTGGCTGCTGGCCTTGTTTTGCCTGATCGCTGCGGGTTTTGTCGCCCTGCTCATCGCCAGACTTTATCGCCACCTGACACGGCGCCAGCCCTGCCAACAAGCGTTGCGCCACATCGCCCGTCTGCGTAGCCAGCCTGTCGATGATCTGCGCCAGACCCTGGCCGAATTGTCGGCCTTGATCCGCCGCGCTGCCATCAGTTGCGAACCCCGCGAACAAGTTGCCAGTCTGCGCGGCGAGGCCTGGCTGAACTATCTCGACCGCCGCCTGCCTGATGCACCGTTCAGCCAGGGGCCGGGGCGCTGCTTGGCTGACGCCCATTACCGACCGGATAACCCCGATGCCATCGAGCTCGACCGCCTGTTCGCCCTGTGCGAACGCTGGCTGAAGCAGCACCAAATAAAACCACGATGATCGAACTACTCTGGCCTTGGCTATTGATCCTGTTGCCGCTGCCGTTGCTGCTGCGCACACTGCTGCCCGCCAGCCAGCAAGACCGGCAGGCGGCATTGATCGTGCCGTTTCTCGACGACTTCGGCCAGGGCGACAGCCGTATCGTCCATCTGCGCCAGCCGTGGCTGTTGCGGCTGGCCGCGCTGGCCTGGTTGTGTCTGGTCGTTGCCGCTGCCCGGCCGCAATGGTTGGGTGAGCCGCTGGAGCTGGCCGTCAGTGGCCGCGACCTGATGCTGGCAGTCGATGTTTCCGGCAGCATGGACGAAGAGGATTTCATCATCGACGATCGCCGTGTCGACCGCCTGACCGCCACCAAATACGTGGCTGGTGACTTCATCGAACGTCGCGTCGGCGACCGTGTCGGCCTGATTCTGTTCGGCACTCGTGCCTTTCTGCACGTACCGCTCACCTTCGACCGCAACACGGTCAAAACCCTGCTGTACGAAGCCTTCATCGGCATTACCGACGACCAGCCGCAAACCTCGATCGGCGATGCCATCGGCCTGGCCGTCAAGCGTTTGCGTCAGGAAGCGGCCAACAGCCGGGTGCTGATACTGCTCACCGACGGCGCCAATACCGCCGGTGAACTGACGCCGCTGCAAGCCGCCGACATCGCGGCGCAGCATCAGCTAAAAATCTACACCATCGGCATGGGCGCCGATGAAATAGTGGTGCGTGGACTGTTTGGCAGCCGCCGGGTCAACCCGTCGGCCGATCTCGACGAAAAAACCCTGAAAACCATCGCCGACACCACCGGTGGCCGCTATTTCCGGGCGCGCAACACCGAAGAACTCGAACAAATCTACGCATTGCTCGACCTGCTGGAGCCGGTCGAGAAAGACAAGCAACATTTCCGTCCACGCAGCGAGCTGTTTCACTGGCCACTGGGCCTGGCCTTGCTGCTGACCGGCCTGATGGCTGGCTTGCGTGCCAGGCAAACCGCATGAACCTGGCCGATTTGCATTTCCTCAGACCTGTCTGGCTGCTGGCGCTGCTGCCAACCCTCGCCGTCATCGTGTTCCTGTTGCGGCAAGGCCGTGGCCAGGGTGACTGGGCCAAGGTCTGCGATGCCGAACTACTGCCGCACATACTCGATAGCACACCCGACACGGCATCACGTCGACGCTGGCCAATAACGGCCATTGCCGCCATGCTGGCCATCGTCGCGCTGGCGGGCCCCACCTTCGAGCGCCTGCCCGGCCCCGCCTTTCGCAATCAGTCGGCGCTGGTCATTGCGCTGGATTTATCGCGCTCGATGGATGCCACCGACATCCAGCCCAGCCGCATCAGCCGGGCGCGTTTCAAAGTCGCCGACATCCTCAAGCAGCGCAAGGACGGCCAGACCGCCTTGCTAGTTTACGGTGGCGAAGCGTTCACCGTTACGCCGCTGACCCGCGACACCGCCACCATTGCCAGCCAGCTCGAAGCCCTGACCACCGACATCATGCCCAGTCCCGGTAGCAACCCGGTGCTGGCGATCAAACGCGCGGTCGAATTGCTGAAAAATGCCGGTGCCGCCGAAGGCCATATCGTGCTGGTCGGCGACGGCATGGCCAGCGGCGATGTCGATGCAGCCGTCGGCACTGCGGGGCGCTATCCGGTCTCCGTCCTGGCCCTGGGCAGCGAGGCCGGTGCGCCGATTCCGCTGGCGGCGGGTGGCTTTTTGCACGATGCCGACGGCAAACTCGTCGTCGCCCGTCTGGACGTGGATGCCCTGTCGGCGCTGGCCAGCGCCAGCGGCGGCATGATGCGGATTGCAGGCAACGACGACAGCGACATCAACCAGCTCACCGCATTTTTCGAGGCGGCCACGGCAAAAGCCGACAAAGTCGATGGCGGAGAGCCGCACGCCACGCTCGAACAATGGAACGACCTCGGTCCCTGGCTGGCCTTGCTGTTGCTGCCTTGGGCTGCGCTGCGCTTCCGCAAGGGGCTGCTCGGCCTGGTTGTGCTGGCCTGTCTGCCGCTGCCGCGCGATGCCGCTGCCTTCGACTGGCAAACCCTGTGGCAGACACCGAACCAACAGGCACAGCAGGCCTTTGATGCCGGGCAGTACCCACAGGCGGCGGCGCAATTTCAAGACCCGGCCTGGCGGGCAGCGGCGTACTATCGCGCAGGCCAATACCCGCAGGCCGCCGAGGCGCTGAAAAATGTTCAGAGTGCCGATGGCCATTACAACCGTGGCAATGCGCTGGCCCGGTCAGGGGATTTGCAGGCGGCCTTGCAGGCTTACGACCAGGCGCTGACGCTGGAACCCGGCCATGGCGATGCCCGTTACAACAAGGAACTGGTCGAGAAACAGCTTCAGCAGCAACCCGGCCAGGATAAAAAATCGTCGCCCGAACCTAACGAGGACAAGCCGCAGCATGACAAGCCGGACGACTCGTCATCACCAAACGGCAAACCGGGCGGCAATGGCGAACCCAAGCCCGATACCAAACCACAGCCCGATGAGCGGGATAAACCAGCTGACTCGTCGAAAACCAATCCGGGCGATCCCGAAGACAACGAACAGCGTCCTGACGAAGTTCGTCGCCGCGACAAGGCCAGCGACCCCGGCCTGGCATCGTCATCGTCATCGAAAAACGCCACTGCGGCTGTGGACGAGCAACACGATGCCCAACGCAAGGCCGAACCTTTGCTGAAACGCATTCCTGACGAACCCACCGGTTTGCTCAAGCGCAAATTCAGGTATCAATACGGCCAGCGTGCGCCGCCATATCCTGATGCCCAGACTTGGTAGGGATTGACGGGAAAAGCGGCCTCACCCAAGTCTGGCTTCGCTCCCCCTGAAGAGAGGGGGCTGGTTTCCACGCTCTGCGTGGGAATCCATACCGGCTTTCTACACAGACTTGCCCCTGGTGCCGCGTCCGTATGCGTTCCCACGCGGAGCGTGGGAACGAGAAAAGCAAATAGGTAACTGCCCCCATTCACCGAACATTGTTTTACAACCATGAACATGCTTATTTCACAAATCCAAACCGATTTCACCCCGGGGCGCTTCGACACCGCGCCTCCCAAGCCACAGGTCATGCGCTGGCCATTCATCGCGCTATTGTTGCTGGGGATCAACAGCCAGGCTTGGGCCGATGCCCTGACCCTGGAACAAACCCTGGCACTGCTGGAAGACCACAACCCGGCGTTGGCATCGGCGCAGGCCTCGCGTAGCGCCGCTGAAGCCGCGCTGGTGACGGCCAGACAATTTCCCAACCCGGAAATGGAAATCGGCGGCGGTTCGTCGACCGGCATAGGCCAGGGCGCTTATAACGGTCAGAACGACTTCGTTTATCTGGCCCAGCCGCTGGATTTGCCCTTCGTCCGCGAGGCAAGAAGCCAGGTTGCGGAAGCCGGTATCGAATCGGCCGAGCAGGCCAATCGTGCCGTCTGGCTGCTGGTGCGTGCCCAGACCAAGCAGGCTTTCTACCAGATTCTGCGGCGCAAGGCCGAATTGCGGGTCAGCGAAGACAACGAGCGTCTGTTGCAACAAATTCACAACAAGGTTGCGCTGAAAGTCGAAGTCGGCGAAGCCTCGCGCTACGAACTGGTCAAGGCCGATGCGGAATTGCTCAATGCTGTCAATCTCAAAACCCGCTCCACCGTACAGATCGACGATGCCAAATCGGCGCTCCGCAACCTGTTCGCCGGTGCATTACCCATCGACTTCGATGCTGCCGGGGAATTGCCGTCTTTGCCCGATGCTCTGATGCCACTGGATGAAATGCGCAGCAATGTGCGTGATCGTCAGCCGTTGCTGCAACAAATCCGCGCCCAGGTGAAAAAAGCGCAATCCCAGCTCGAACTGGAGCAAAACCTGCGTTTTCCGGTGCCTACCTTGAAGGCCGGCGGCGAACGAGACCCTGGCCTGGAACAATGGCGGGTCAGCATCTCGGTGCCGTTGCCGATCTGGCACCAGCGTCAAGGTCAGATTGCCGAAGCCGAGGCCGAATTGCGTCGCCTGCAAGCCGAGGTCAATTTGCAGGAACTCAAGGTGGTTCGTGAACTGGAAAATGCTTACAACCGCTATCAGATTGCCGACCGCCAGGTAAACACCTTCGAAGACGGTTTGCTGCTACAGGCGGAAAAAGCCTTGCAAGTGGCCGAAGCCGGTTATCGGCTGGGTGAGCGTGGCATTCTCGATTACCTCGATGCCCAACGGGTTTACCGCAATGTGCGCAATGATTACCTGAATGCTCTCTTCGATCGTCAGGATGCACTGACCGAAATCGAAAAACTCAATGTCGCCGATTTATAAAGGAACTCATCGATGAAAACTCTGATTAACCGGGCCATCATGGCTTCATTGCTGTACTGGCTAGCGAGCGTGCCATTCGTAGCTTATGCCGAGTCGCCCAAAACCGTGGAGGCTACAGACAGTCTGCTGAAAATGTTGAAAGTCGAAGCCGTTGGCTCAAAGGTCTTGCAGGATTCGCTGCGGGTACCGGCGCGGATCGAACTCAATCAACAACGGGTGGCCCGCATCGGTGCATCCGTGACGGGTCGCGTCACTGAAATCAATGCCGTGCTGGGCCAGAAGGTCAAAAAAGGCGAACGCCTGGCCTTGCTGAACAGCACTGAACTGGGTCAGGCCCAGTCCGACTATCTCAAGGCCATCTCTCAGGTCAATCTGCGGCAACTGGCCGTTGAACGTGCCCGCCGATTGTTCCAGAGCGATGTGATTGCAGAGGCTGAATTGCTGGATCGCGAAGGCATTTTGGCCGAAGCCGAAATCGATTTGCGCACGGCGGAAGATCAGTTACGGGTGATGGGCATGAGCGAAGCCGATCTCAAGCAACTGGCAAGCCAGCGCAGAATCCATTCATTCTCGCCTGTGATAGCTGGCATCGCTGGCACGGTGATCGCGCGTGACATTACGCTGGGCCAGGTCGTACAACCGGCAGACGCGCTGTACACCGTGGCTGATTTGTCGCAAGTCTGGCTATCGGCGGAAGTGCCGGAGCTACAGGCGGAATGGGTGCATGGCGGCGATCAGGCCGACGCCGAGATACCGGCATTGCCCGACCAGACCGTACACGGCAGGATCATTTACGTGTCCGATGTCGTCAATCCTGAAACCCGCACCATTACTGTGCGCATGGAGGTAGCCAATCCGGATCGCGATTTGAAGCCGCAGATGCTGGCCAATCTGCTGATCCGCAAGACAGCCGAAAAAGTGTTGATTATCAACGACGGCGCGGTGGTGCGTGAAGACGACCGTGACTACGTTTTCATCGAAAAAACACCGAAAACCTTCGAACTGCGTGCCGTGCAACTGGCAGAAGCCGAAGGCCACAACCGGCCGGTTGTCAGTGGCCTCAAACCGGGTGAGCGCATCGTCGTCGACGGTGCTTTTCATCTCAACAACGAACGCCTGCGCAAGGAACTGGAGTAGATCATGCTGGAGAAATTGATAGCCGGTGCGCTGCAACAGCGCATCGTCGTTGTGGTGCTGGCGTTGGGCCTGGTCGCAGCCGGTCTTCGTGCTGTGCAGCATTTGTCGGTCGATGCCTTCCCCGACGTCACCAACGTTCAAGTGCAGGTTGCCACTGAAGCCACGGGCCGTTCGCCCGACGAGGTCGAGCGGCTGATTACAGTGCCGCTGGAAATTGCCATGACAGGTCTGCCGGGGCTGACCGAAATGCGCTCGCTGAACAAAAACGGCTTGTCCATCATCACCCTGGTATTCACCGACGATACCGACGTGTACTTCTCGCGGCAATTGGTGATGGAGCGGCTGCTGGAAGTGCAGCAACGCATGCCGGAGGGGGTTACACCGATACTCGGCCCGGTTTCGACCGGTCTGGGCGAGGTCTATCAATATACCCTCGATAAAACCGACGACGGCGACCGCGCCCTGTCGCAGGAAGACCTGCAAAAACGCCGCGAGGTGCAGGACTGGGTAGTAAGGCCATTGCTGCGCGGGATTGCCGGGGTTGCCGAGATCAACTCGCAAGGCGGTTACGTCAAGCAATACCAGGTATTGGTCAACCCTGACCGTTTGCATCACTACCGGTTGAGCATGAAGGACGTGTTCGATGCGCTGGCCAACAACAACGCCAACAGTGGCGGCGGGGTATTGCCGCACTATGCCGAGCAATACCTGATACGCGGTGTCGGCCTGATACGCAGTCTGGATGACATCGGCGGCATCGTGCTGAAAGAGCGCGATGCGGTGCCGGTGCTGATGCGCGATGTCGCCGAAGTGACAATAGGCCATGAAGTGCGGGTGGGTGCAGTCATCAAGAACGGCGTCACCGAGTCGGTGGGCGGCATCGTCATGATGCTGCGCGGCGGCAATGCCAAGGAAGTGGTCGGTCGGATCAAGGCCCGTGTCGCCGAGATCAACGATAACAACATGCTGCCCTACGATCTGAAAATCGTACCGTACTACGACCGCAGCGAGCTGGTCGATGCTGCTTTGCACACTGTTACCAAGGTGTTGATCGAAGGCATCATACTGGTCGTCGTCATTCTGTTCCTGTTCCTCGGCGATGTACGCTCCAGTCTGATCGTGGTCAGTTCGCTGATCGTCACGCCGCTGGCGACTTTCATCATCATGAACCAGGTGGGTCTGTCCGCCAATCTGATGTCGCTGGGGGGGCTGGCGATAGCCATCGGTTTGATGGTCGATGGTTCGGTGGTGGTGGTGGAGAATGCCTTCCGGGTATTGGGTGAACGCAAAGGCCGTGCCACCAGCCGCTTACGGGTGGTGATGGCATCGACCCATGAGGTGGCGACGCCGGTATTGTTTGGTGTTGGCATCATCGTGCTGGTGTTTTTGCCACTGATGACGCTGCAAGGCATGGAAGGCAAGATGTTCGCGCCGCTGGCTTTCACCATTGCGATTGCATTGCTGATTTCGCTGGTGTTGTCGCTGACCTTGTCGCCGGTGCTGTGTTCGTACCTGCTGGAAGGCCAGGACGGTGAGCACGATACCCGCATCATCAGATTCATGAAAACACCGTACCTGAACTTGCTGGAGCTGGCGCTGGGCAACCGTCGCACGGTCATTGTCGGCGCCCTGGCCCTGTTCGGCGGCACACTGGCCTTGTTGCCGCTGCTGGGTACTTCGTTCATACCCGAGATGAAAGAGGGTTCCATTGTGCCGGCCATCAATCGTATGCCGAACATTTCGCTGGAAGAAAGCATCAGGATGGAGATGGAGGCTATGCGTATGGTCATGGACATCCCGGGCGTGGAAATGGCGGTGACCAATGTCGGTCGCGGTGAAAGCCCTGCCGATACCCAGGGCCAGAACGAATCGACGCCTATCGTCAGCCTGAAACCCCGTGACCAATGGCCAGAAGGCTGGACACAGGAAACCATCGCCGATGCCATGCGCGACAAACTGGCGGCAACTTTGCCAGGGATTCAGCTCATCATGGCCCAGCCGATTTCCGACCGCGTCGATGAATTATTGACCGGTGTGCGTTCGGATGTGGCGGTCAAGGTGTTCGGTGATGACCTGGATTTGTTGAAGCAGGCCGCCAACGACATCGCCAAGGTTGCGGGCGGCGTACCAGGGGCACAGGACATTCGCGTCGAGCGCGTCACCGGCCAGCAATACCTCAACATCGACATCGATCGCCAGGCCATTGCTCGTCACGGCCTGAACGTCGCCGACATTCACGAAGTCATCGAAACCGCAATCGCCGGAAAAATTGCCACCGAAATCTACGAGGGTGAACGCCGCTTCTCGGCGGCAGTGCGCTTGCCGGAAGAGTTTCGCAACAGCATCGAGAACATCAAGAGCCTGATGCTGACCTCAGCCAAAGGTGCCCGACTGCCGTTGAGCGATGTTGCCAACATCACTCTCAACGATGGCCCGGCGCAAATCAGCCGCGAAATGGCCAAACGCCGCATCGTGGTGGGTGTCAACGTCCGCGATCGCGATTTGGGTGGTTTCGTAGCCGAGTTGCAACAAGTGGTTAGCGAAAAGGTCAAGCTGCCGGAGGCGTATTACCTGGAATGGGGCGGTCAGTTCCAGAACATGGAGCGGGCGCTGGGCCATCTGAAAATCATCATCCCGGTCACCATAGGCGCGATTTACTTCCTGCTGTTCCTGCTGTTCGGTTCAGTCAGCTTCGCCGCGCTGATCATTCTGGTGCTGCCGTTTGCGTCGATCGGCGGTGTGGTGGCCTTGTTCCTGACCGGCGAATACCTGTCGGTACCGGCGTCGGTGGGCTTCATTGCACTGTGGGGTATCGCGGTGCTGAATGGCGTGGTGCTAGTGGAATACATCAGCAAGTTACGCGAAACCGGCATGGAACTGGGTCTGGCGATACGCCAGGGCTGTGCCCAGCGTTTCCGCCCGGTGATGATGACGGCGACGGTGGCCATGCTGGGTCTGGTGCCGTTCCTGTTCGCAACCGGCCCGGGTTCCGAGGTGCAGAAACCACTGGCGATTGTGGTCATCGGCGGCTTGATTACCTCGACCTTGCTGACGCTGGTCATGCTGCCCGCCTTGTATGGCTATTTCGACCGGGGTGATAAAACCGAGACGTCGGTTTAACGGCAAAGGCAAAATGCAAGAGCGGAATATGCTCTTGCGTTTTGCCCGGTCAATCGGCGCTGAGCGTCTTCCAGCGATTGCAGATGATGCAGAACAGTTCGGCGGTTTGCCCGGCATCGTAAAGCGCCGAATGTGCGCGTTGATTGTCCCATTCCAGACCGGCCGCCTCGGCGATTTTAGCTAGCACGGTCTGGCCATACATCAGGCCGCCCAGCGTTGCGGTATCGAAGGTGCTGAAGGGGTGAAACGGGCTGCGCTTGTTCTGTGTCCTGTCGATGGCGGCGTTGAGGAAATTGATGTCGAACGCCGGATTGTGTCCCACCAGAATGGCGCGCTTGCAATGGTTGCGCTTGAGCGCGGCACGTATCGGGCAGAACAGCTTGGTCAGCGCCTCTTTTTCGTCTACCGCCATGCGGAATGGGTGGTAAGGGTCGATACCGTTGAATTTGAGCGCGGCTTCGTCGAGTTCCGCATTCTTGAACGGTATGACGTTGGCATGATGCTTTTCCGTAACCCGTAGCCAGCCATCGGCATCGGGTTCGACGATGATGGCCGCAATTTCCAGCAGCGGATTTTTCTTGGCGTTGAAACCGGCGGTTTCAATATCGACGACGACAGGCAAATAGCCCCTGAAGCGATTGCCCAAGGGCGAATGGTGGCTATTCATAGATGGTTTGAGTCGAAACGGATACTGGATGGGGGGGGGCGAAAAACGCGGCTTTCGTGCTATGTTACGTGAGTTCAAACCCGCATGAAACCCGAATCAGGAATCATCATGAAGCTCATACAACAATTGAAACCGCGCATTGTCTTACTGCTCAGCCTGGCCAGCTTGGCTACTGGTTGTGCGACAACCCAGACCGCCGACCCCAGCGATCCTTGGGAAAGCTGGAACCGGCCCATGCAAACCTTCAACGACCACGTCGACGATTACGTCATGAAGCCGGTTGCGCGGGGGTATCGCTGGATCACACCAGCCTTTGTCGACAAGGGCATCAGCAATTTCTTTGGCAATCTGACCGATATTCGTGTTGTTCTCAACGACGTGCTCCAGGGCAAGTTTGCTCAAAGTGCATCAGATGGTGCGCGTTTGCTGGTCAACACCACGGCGGGCGTCGGCGGATTCATCGATGTCGCCAGTGAAATCGACCTGCCCAGGCATAACGAAGATTTCGATCAAACCCTGGGCGTCTGGGGAATACCCACAGGACCCTATCTGGTCTTGCCGTTGATAGGCCCCAGCTCACCGCGTGGCGTTCTGGGGCTGGCGGGCGATATTGCCGCCAACCCCATCAGCTACACCGGAGTTTATTTCGCGGCGGCGTCGACATCGACCATCGTTTCGTCGTCATTGGGCGCAACACATGCCATCGATCTACGCGCCGACAATATCGAAGTGGTACGTATTGCGAGGGAAGCCGCAATTGATCGTTACGCATTCTTCCGGGCGGCTTATCTGTCGCAGCGGCGTTATCTGGTCAGCGACGGCAATATCGCGGACGACGACGTGTTGCTGCATCTGGATTACTTCGACGAGCACGACATGGCACCGGTCAAACCTTATTGACCCAACGCAAGCGTTGGCTTGTTTGGCGCAGCGTTTTCGGAACCGCACCAAGCACGATTTCCTGGTTTCCATGCAGCAAAGGAGCGCATACGAACGCTGCATGAGAGGGTAAACCTGCGTAGAAAAGCCGGTATGGGTTCCCACGGAGACCGTGGGAACCCATACCAGAAACGGTTGGGTTTTCTGAGATTGCACGGCCTTGCCGACGGCGCCGGAGGACTGGGCTTTTTGGTTAGAATAGCCGCCTCGTAATCGATTTTTGAAAATGTCATCCATGCCGTCATCCTCATTTCGCAATCATCAGCGACGCCTGCGCGTTTCAGGGCGGGCTGTCGCCGTCCTTTCGTCTGTTCTGCTGTCGGCCTGCGCCACGACGCGGCACATTGCAGTCGATTACCCGAAGACCGAACCCTGGCCACTGCAAACGCCGAAAAGCGCTGGCGTCATGGGCGGTGACGATGTCTACGTGCAACTGGTATCCGAATTTGAATTCAAGGGCGATACCGCGCTGAAAAGCGGTTGTGGCGATGCCGGAACCCGTTATGAAAGCGGCGATTCATCAGCGGCGCTGCTATTCAGGGTTCGCAACGAGCCTTTGAAATTGCAGCACGAAGCCAGTGGTTTTTTGTACCAGGCCACCAGCGGCAAATGCAATTTTCGCCTGGAAACCCGCAAAGCGGTTCTGACCCCTTGGCTACGCCTGGACAGCGCCAAGGAAACCGCCATCGAATACAGTTTTCTGACCAGCACCAGCCAGGCGGCCAATCTGTCGCGTCTGGTCGATGACATCAACGCCGCCAGTGGGTTGCTGGCCTTGACCGGCGTTGGCGCCGGTATTGCCGTGATGGGCAGGTTGGCGGGCGATTTCGTCGCCCCGCGCAGCCCCGTCGTCAGCACGGCGGCACCGTCCGCGCACTACACATCCGAAACCCACAGCCTGCCGACCCATGTAGTACAGGCTGCGGACGGCGTGCAGTTGCAGCAAACCCGGCTTGCGGTATTCGAAGTGCAGGAAGGTGGCTACACGCCGTGGGCGACCGAAAGCCGCTTGTTGGGCGATATGCGGATTTATCCCGAGCTGACGGCCTCCTTGTTGCTGAAAGCCACGGTCGATGGTGTGCCGGATGCTCGTGACCTATCGTTCGACGATCTGTTGCGCACCCCGGTGCAAACCGTCGCCGGTGGTGTGGCGCTCCGCCAGTTGATCGAGCAGGCGGGTAAAGAGGAAGGGCTGGTGTTGCTGCCGGACTGGCGAAATTACGAAGCAGTGGAAGACCAGTGCCGCCGTCTGAAGCGGGTGAGCAAGGGGCTGGGCTTCAACCAGTACGACCGCAATGCCTTGCTCTACCATTTCCTCAATCCGTCGCCGCACTGGAAAAACTACAACATCACGCCGCAGCGTACGCTGGCAGATGCCATTCGGCCCGGCGTATTGAGCGAGTATCGCAGCCGCGATTTCTCGGGCTGTCTGGCGGCGGACGATTACGCCGTGATGAAGCGCATGGGGCTGGCGGTCAATACCGCGCAGGATTGGGATGACATGACCCGCGTTCGCCAGAAGAAAGATGACGTCATTAGTGGCGTGCAATCGGTGGGTCGGCAATTGTTGTCGGCGCTAGCCAATGCCGATGCCGATCAAATGGCGCGTCAGCTTTACCCGCTGCTGTCAGCGGGCGGCAGCAGTGGCCAGGTGTTGTTGCAAAATCATTTGCGCGACTTCGGCCTGCCATTGCTGTTGCAAACGCCTGCCATCGGCGATGAAGGCGTGACCATCACCGCCAGCCAGTTGGCGACGGTGATGACGGCGTTGAAGACCGATGCCTTCAGCTGTGTCCGGCCCGCGCTGGAACACGGCCAGCCGATGTCCAACATCGGCATACTGCTGCTGGCAACCGGAGCCGACAGCCCGCTGGCCAAGGGCGGCGCACTCGAATTCGAGCTGGTTCAGGGCAAAATCAGCCGGTTGACGCTGCAACATCCGAGTTTCCGCGACTTCGAACAAAGCGTTGTCGATTACCCGGATTTGGCTGGTTGCCGTATCGACGCCGAGTTCTTCGGTCGGCTGCGCTAGGTACGGTAGCCATGCGACTCGGCAAATCCCTGTGGATTGCTGGCTTAGTCGCTCTGGGCTTGACCGCGCTTTATACCGTTGCCGGATTCTGGTTGCTGCCCACCCTGGCCGAACGCCAACTGCCGCAAATCATCAACGATTTGATAGGGCAGACCGCGCGTATCGGCGCGGTGCGATTCGACCCTTTCACATTACGTGCCGAGCTGGATGACTTCGAGCTGACCGATGCCAGCGGTGCCAATCTTGTGGCCTTCAAAACCTTAACCATCGACGCCGATGGGCTGGCGTCGCTGCAACAACGCGGCATCGTGCTGTCGGAGCTTAGGTTGTTGCAACCGGTACTCGCCATCGAACGCCGCGCCGATGGTTCGTTCAATGTCGCCGAGGCGATGCCGAAAACGCAGGAGGCAACGCAAACCCAAGCAGACGATGCCGCCCAGCCCTTGGCTTTCTGGCTGGACACGCTGGCTATCGACGATGGCCGCATCCACTGGCGAGACCGGCTGAACGGTGCCGATGTCACGGAAACCCTGACGGCAGTCAATATCTCGCTCACGGGCTTTGCTACCCAGGATGCCAAACCGGCCCCGTTCACGCTGGATTTGCAGGTGGCGTCTGGCGGCCAACTGGCGCTATCGGGCACATTCGATTTGGCGCCGCTGGCCAGTCAGGGTGACATCAAACTGAACGGCCTGCCGCTGGCCAGACTGATGCAGATACTGCCCCTGCCGCCTCTGCCGCTGTCGATTGCTCAGGGCACACTCGATCTGGCAACGCGCTACCAGCTTGCGCTGCCCGCATCGGCGGTCGATTTGCGTTTCGAACAGGGAGCGCTGGCCATCGAGCGGCTAGCCGTCAGCGAAGCCGGGGGCGCCAAGGCGCTGGTGGCCATTGAGCGTTTCGATACCAGCGGCATTGCCGTCGATGTCGGCAAGCAGCAGCTTGCGATTGGCCGTATCGCCAGCCAGGGTGGCGCCATTGAAGCTTGGTTGCAGGCCGATGGCCGCCTCAATTATCAGGCTTTGTTTGCCCGTGAATCGCCCGCTGCATCGGCGCAGCCGCCTGCACCACCTGCACCACCTGTTCAGCCCTGGCAGGTGACGATAGACGATGTGGCGATCGAGAATTACCGTGTTCATTTCACCGATCAGACGCTGAAAAAGCCGCAGGCCATGGTGCTGAGCGACATGAGCATCGGCCTGCAGCATTTTCGCAGCGACCAGACTCAACCCTTGCCGCTGCATTTTAGCGCACGCTTGAACCAGGCTGGCCAGCTCAAACTCGGCGGCAACACGCGGTTGTCGCCGTTCGCCGCCGATTGGGCCATCGAGCTGGCGGCCATCGATCTCAAGCCGTTTCAGGGCTATATCGACCCCTTCGTTCAGCTCGATTTGATCGACGGCAGGCTGTACAGCCAAGGTCATCTGCTGCTGAAGCCGACGGATGCCCAAACGGTTTATCGAGGCAACGCCCGTATCGACGATCTGGTGACCCGCGACCAGGCCAGGAACCGGGATTTCGTCAAATGGCAACGACTGGCAATCGAGCAAATGGTGATCGATGTCGGGCGTCAGCATTACCGCTTCGGCAACGTGGCGCTCGACCAGCCTTACCTGCGCTTCAACATCAAGGAAGACGGCACCACCAATATCGACGACATCTGGCAGCCCCGGCCCGGCCAGCCGCCTGCAAAGACCAAAGACAAAGATAAAACCAAACCCGGCGAAACGTCGCCGGAGCCGGTGATTTCGATCGGCAAGATCGCAATGCGCGCAGGCGAGTCCGATTTTGCCGATCATTCGCTGATCCTGCCTTTCGTCGCCCGGATGAGAGCCTTGCAAGGCGAAGTCAGCGGTTTTACCTCCAACACCGACGAGGCCGCCAAATTGCGGCTTCAGGGTATGGTGTACGATCTGGCGACGGTCAACATCGAGGGCACGCATCGGTTCAAGAGCGGCGATTCGGTCATAGCCCTGAGCTTCCGCCATTTGCCGTTGCCGCTGATTACGCCTTACATGGCGGAGTTTGCCGGTTATCGCATCGAGCGCGGGCAGATGGATCTGGATTTGCAATACAGCATCAAGCAGGGGCGGCTGGAGGCGCAGAACAAGATATTCATCGATCAACTGGCGCTGGGCGAGCGGGTCGAAAACCCCAGGGCGGTGTCTTTGCCGCTCGAATTCGCCATTGCCCTGCTGAAAGACAATAACGACAGGATAGAGCTGGATTTCCCGATTCGTGGCAGCCTGGACGACCCCAAATTCAGCGTGGCGTCGCTGGTGGCCGATGTGCTGGTCAATCTGGTGAAAAAGACCGTGACCTCGCCGTTTCGCGCCATTGCCGCGCTGATGAACGGCAAGAACGATTACAGCGCGATTGCCTTTACACCGGGGGCGGCGACCTTGTCACCGGACGAAACCGGAAAACTGGCCGGTATCGCCAGCGCCTTGCAGCAAAGACCCAGGCTGGCGCTGGAAATCAAGGGCTTGGCCTATCAGGTGCAGGATTGGCCCGCGATGCGTACCCGTGCGGTAACCGATATTCTCAAGCGCATGAAATCCGGCGAATTGCGCGACCGGGGCGAAAACATCCCGATGGAGTACATCGAACTGTCCGCCAGCGACTATCGCCGCTTGCTGGCCAAGTTCTACGCCGAAGTGTTTCCCGGTGAAATCGATTACACCTTGCTGGGCGAACCCCGCATGAAAAACAACCCCGCCGTCGAGTTTTATTCCACTGCGCTGATGCAACTGGAAGCCATCATGCAGCCCGATACCTTGCGCATGAACGACCTCGCAGTGGAACGCGCCAACCAGATTGCCAAGTATCTGATCGACGTTCTGGGCATAGCGCGCAGCCGTATCTTCGTGCTGGCAACAGACATCAGGGTGGGCGATCACGACAGCCCGCTGGAATCGTTGCTGTCACTGAACGTATTGCCTCATGGGTAAAACTGACCCAGGCATCAAAGCCGTTGCCTCACATCAGGCGTAACCCGGCTGGGCAAAACGATGGGGTTCGGTTGTTGTGGTGTCCTTGTCAGTCTCCATTCGGCCTGTCGTCGTCTGCTATGCTTAGCCGCACTGAACGAAGAGTGGCATGGCTGCATACGGTACTAAATCTTCATAATGTCCCGGCTCATGCAGGCCGGTTCCGTTGGCGAAATCCGATGCTTTCGTTGCACCCGATACAAAAAGTGTTTTGTTCCTGACTCAATAACCCATGACAGATCATTACGGCATAGACAGCCACAAGCTGGTGTATCACCCTAAGCGCGTTGCGCAATGGCTGGATGCCAAGGACGATTGGGAGCAAGCCAGGGGCGTTTATCCGCTTTATGTGGAAATATCCCCAGTCGGGGCATGCAATCACCGCTGTACGTTTTGTGCGGTCGATTACATTGGTTATCAGGCCAAGCGGCTGGATGTCGATGTTCTGGCGGAGCGATTGGCTGAAATGGGGCGATTGGGCGTCAAAAGCGTCATGTACGCGGGTGAGGGCGAACCCCTGCTGCACAAAGATATCAATCGAATCGTCGAAGCGACCGCAAATGCCGGTATTGATGTGTCGTTTACCACCAATGGCACGCTGATGAATACCCGCTTCATCGAGCAGTCGCTGCCGTTGACATCATGGATCAAGGTATCGTTGAACGCTGGCAGCGCCGCCAATTACGCGGCGATTCACCAAGCCAGTTCGTCTGATTTCGACCGGGTTTTGAACAATTTGAGCGCTGCTGTCGCTCATAAAAAAGCCAACGCTTTGTCTTGCACCTTGGGTGCGCAAATTCTGTTGTTGCCGGAAAATCAAGGTGAAGTGGCCATGCTGGCTGGCATTTGCAAGGACATTGGTCTGGATTATCTGGTCGTCAAACCCTATTCCCAGCATTTGTTCAGTGAAACCCGTGTATACGAAAATCTGCGCTATGACAATTTGCTGGGCATGGCCGAGGCGCTAACTGCGTTCAATGGTGATGGCTTCAATGTGATATTCCGCGAGCAGACCATGAAAAACTACAGTCAATCCGGCAGTGGACGCTATAAAACCTGTCACGCCACACCGTTTTTCTGGGCTTATGTCATGGCCGATGGCGAGGTTTACGGATGCAGTGCTTATTTGACGGATCAACGCTTTGCCTACGGCAACATCAATCAAGCCGGATTTCAGTCCATCTGGGAAGGTGAAAAGCGTAGGCAAAGCTGGCATCACGTCACTCATGAACTGGATATTCAGGAATGCCGGAAAAACTGCCGGATGGAAGCTGTGAACCAGTACCTGGATAAACTGGCCGTTACCCCGCCCGTGCATGTCAACTTCATTTAGGGGCACAGCATGAACGTATTGGTTACCGGGGGCGCGGGTTTCATTGGCAGTCATTTGGGCCGGGCATTGTGGCAACAAGGCCATCATGTCAAGGTGGTCGATAGCCTGGTTGGTGGCCGCAAGGCAACTATCGCCGATTTGCTGGGCCAGCCGCGTTTTGAATTCCATCAGGCTGACATTCGCGATTTCGCCCGTATTGCACCGCTGTTTGCCGATGTGGATTGGGTATTTCATCTGGCCGGTCTGGCCGACATCGTACCTTCCATCGAGCAGCCACGCGCTTATTACGAAACCAATGTCAGCGGTACCTTCAACGTGCTGGAAGCGGCGCGCATGGCGAACATCAAGCGTTTGATCTATGCCGCATCGTCGTCTTGCTACGGACTGGCCGAACAGTTCCCGACGCCGGAAACCGCGCCGGTCAAACCACAGTATCCGTACGCCCTGACCAAGTACTTGGGCGAGGAAATGGTGTTGCATTGGGCGCAACTGTACGGATTACCAGCTATGTCGCTGCGACTGTTCAATGTCTACGGCCCCCACGCCCGTACCACCGGAACCTACGGCGCGGTATTCGGCGTGTTTTTGGCGCAAAAGATCAGCGGCAGGCCATTTACCGTGGTGGGTGATGGCAATCAGACTCGCGATTTCACTTACGTCACCGATGTTGCCAGTGCCTTCATCGCCGCCGCAGAATCCGATTACGTCGGCGAGGTCATGAATGTTGGCAGTGGCGGAACTTACAGCATCAACACGCTGGTGGGCTTGCTGGGCGGCGACGTCGAGTACATTCCCAAGCGCCCCGGCGAGCCGGATTGCACCTTTGCCGACACCCGCAAAATTGGCGAAAAACTGGGTTGGCAGCCGCAAGTCAGTTTCGGGCAAGGTGTGGCGAATATGCTGGCGCATATCGATTACTGGCGCGATGCGCCGCTGTGGACCTCATCATCGATTGCCGATGCCACGGTCGACTGGTTCAAATATCTCGACAAATAGGAGGGGCGATGTCTATCGTCAACGCTGCGGCCCGATTCGCCGACTTGCTGGCCGACTGCCGCTTCAGCGATGCGGCGGGTAACGATCTGGACGGTGAGGGTGTCATCGCCGACATGCTGGCCGAATTCGTGCGCGTCAAGCAACAGCAGGCCAAAGTCATCATTCTGGGCAACGGTGGCAGCGCGGCGATTGCCAGCCATGTGATTACCGATCTGCGCAACGTCGGCGGTCTGTGTGCGCTAACCTTGCACGAAGCGGCACCGCTGACCTGTTTTACCAACGATTTCGGTTACGAGCAGGCGTTTGCCAAACAGATTTCCGCTTTTGCCTATCCCGCCGATTTGCTGATTGCCATCAGCAGTTCAGGGCAATCGGCCAATATCGTCAATGCCGTCGATGCAGCGAACACCCAGGGGATGACTGTGATGACTCTGAGCGGTTTCAAGGCCGATAACCCGTTACGCAAAAGGGGGCGCTGGAATGTGTGGCTGGACAGCAACCACTACGGCATGGTCGAACTGGCGCACTTGTTCGTTTTGCATCACATGACAGATCAGCTAATCAAGCGTTGAGCCATGTCCACCCAGAAAATCATGACGATAGCGCAATTGGCGCAACGGGCAGCGGAACTGAAAACGGAGGGGCGCACCCTTGCACTGTGTCACGGTACCTTCGACTTGCTGCACATTGGCCACATTCGGCATTTGCAGGCTGCCGCCCGCCAGGCCGATGCCTTGCTGGTCAGCGTCACCGCCGACGAATACGTCAACAAGGGGCCGGGGCGGCCGGTATTCAACCAGTATCTGCGGGCAGAGAACATCGCCGCGCTGGCATGTGTCGACAGCGTGGCGATCAATCATGCCGTGACCGCTGTCAATGTATTGGATGCGGTCAAGCCGGACTTGTACGTGAAAGGCAGCGATTACAAAAGTACCAGCGACGATTTGACCGGCAATATCCAGCACGAGAAGGAGGCGGTCGAGCGCCACGGCGGCAAGGTGTTTTTCACCGACGAACTGACGTCGAGTTCGACCCGTTTGCTGAACGAATACTTTGAAGTGTTTTCGCCGGAAATTTCCGCCTATCTGGACGAGTTCAAGGATCGGATATCGGCCAATAGCCTCATCGAACGGATGAAAGGCCTGAAAGACCTCAACGTGCTGGTGGTTGGTGAAGCCATCGTCGACGAATACCATTACACCTCGCCATTGGGCCAGACCGGCAAGGGCAATGTGTTTGCGGTCAAATATAACGATTACGAGCGCTTTGCCGGTGGGGCGATTGCGGTCGCCAATCACGTTGCCGAATTCACCGACAATGTGACGTTGTTGTCCGGCCTGGGGGCTGCCAAGAGCCACGAAAACTTCATCCGCACCCATCTGAATCCCAATATCGATCCGGTGTTTTTTTTCAGCCAGGATAGGCCGACCATCGTCAAGCGGCGTTATGTCGATGCCGACATTGCCAAGTTGTTCGAGGTGTATTTTTACAACGACGCACCATTGCCGGAAGACATCAACCGCAAGATCGTCGTCTGGCTGGATCGGCATTTGCGCGATTTTGATGTGGTCATCGTGCCGGACTTCGGTAATGGCTTCATTTCCGGAGACATGGTCGCGGCCTTGTCCGGCAAGGCCCGGTTTCTGGCCGTCAATGCTCAGGTCAACAGTGGTAACCGTGGTTATCATTTGATTACCCGCTACCCACGCGCCAATTTCCTGTCGATGAACGTGCCTGAACTCAGGCTGGCGGTGCACGACCGCAGCGCGGCCATCGAAGAACTGGCCGGACAGCTCGCCAATCAATTGGATGCCGACCATATTGCCATTACCCGTGGCACCAAAGGGGCATTGCTGCTGGATCAAACGCGTACTCAATACAAAATACCGGCGTTATCCTCCACTGTTGTGGATCGGATCGGTGCCGGCGATGCCTTTCTGTCGGTGGCAGGTCTCTGTCTGGGCGGCGGCCTGGTGCCGGAAATGGCCTTGTTTGCCGGTAGCGTTGCGGCGGCGCTGGACGTGCAGATCGTCTGTAACCGCGAGCCGGTGCGGGCTGTGGCCTTGTTCAAATACATCACGACCTTGCTGAAATGAGCTTGCCGACGACGGCTGAATTGACCGGTTTGTATCACAGAATGTTGCGTATCCGTCGCATTGAGGAGGCGATTGCCACCCGCTATGCGGAACAACAGATGCGCTGCCCGACCCACTTGTGCATCGGAGAGGAAGCCATCGCGGTGGGTATTTGCGCTCACCTGACGGTTGCCGACAAAGTGTTCAGCAATCATCGTGGCCACGGCCATTATCTGGCCAAGGGGGGCAGCCTGGTCGGTTTGCTCGCCGAACTCTACGGTTTTGCCGAAGGTTGTTGTGGCGGTCGTGGCGGCTCCATGCATTTGAGCGATCTGAACGCCGGATTCGTGGCGTCTACGCCCATCGTCGGCGGCACGGTGCCAGTCGCAGCCGGTTATGCCTGGGCGGAGCAAATCAAGGGTAGTGGCAACGTCGTCGTGGTATTTTTCGGTGACGGCTGCTTCGAGGAAGGCGTGGTACACGAAACCCTGAATTTCGCAGCCCTCAAAAAACTGCCGTTGGTGATGGTATGCGAGAACAACCAGTATTCGGTGATGACGCCACTGAACGAGCGCCAGCCTGCCCGCGATATTTACCCGATTGCCGCCGCCCATGGTCTGAATGCGACAAGCGGTGATGGCAACCGGGTCGAACAGGTTCATGCCCTGGCGCAAGCCGCGATTGCCGCCGTGCGCGCCGGTGCAGGCCCACAGTTTCTGGAACTCCATACTCACCGCTGGCCCGAGCATTGCGGGCCGAACGAAGACGACGATCTGGGTTACCGTCCGCCCGGCGAGCTGGCAACCTGGAAACTGCGTTGTCCGTTACGCCACACTGAACACATGCTAAGACTATGCGGCGTGACAGACGGCGACTTGCAAGTCATGGAACAGCAGATTGGCGTCGAAATAGATCAAGCGTTCGCTATCGCGCTGAGCGGTCGTCGTCCCGATGTAATCAGCATGACGCATCATATCCATGTCTGACGTGATGACTCTGAGCTACGGTGCGGCGATCCGCGAGGCATTGGATGATGCTCTGGCCAGGCATCCCGACATGCTGGTGATCGGTGAAGGCGTTCCCGATCCGAAAACCATTTTTTCCACCACTCAGGGCCTGCGCGAAACCTACGGCGCCGGACGGGTACAGGACATGCCGCTGGCTGAAAACGGCATGACCGGCATCTGTATCGGTGCGGCATTGGCAGGCATGAGGCCGGTGCTGGTGCATCAGCGCATCGATTTCGCGCTGTTGGCGATGGATCAGATGGTCAACAACGCGGCCAAATGGTGTTACATGTTCAACGGCCAGCAAAAAGTACCGCTGGTGGTGCGGGTCATCATCGGTCGGGGTTGGGGACAGGGGCCACAACATTCGCAAAGTTTGCAGGCGATGTTCGCCCAGGTGCCTGGGCTGAAGGTGGTGATGCCGACCACGGCTGGTGACGCCTACCATTTCATGCTGAACGCAATTGCCGATGACAACCCGGTGTTGTTCGTCGAGCATCGCTGGCTGCATCACATCACCGGCGAAGTCGATAAACGCCAACCGGCGGCTGGCGTTACGGGCGCGGCCCGGTTACGACAGGGAAACGCCATTACCATTGCGGCGTTTTCACACATAACCATCGAGGCGCTGAAGGCAGCGACAGTACTGGCGGAGCACGGTATCGAAGCCGACGTGGTGGACATGCGCTGCTTGACGCCGCTGGATGTCGAAACGGTTGCCAACTCGGTTGCGCAAACCGGTCATTTGCTGGTGGCAGATTGCGCACCGGAAATGGCCTCGATCGGGCACCTGCTGATTTCGCGGCTGTATCAGCGCCAGCCCACTTTATTGAAACAGGCACCGCGTCTCGTCGCTTACCCCAATCATCCGGTACCGACCTCGCATTTTCTGGCGAATGATTATTACCCCGGTGCCGAACATCTTGCGGCTGCGATACTGGAGATTCTGGATCGACGGCCGCTAATCACAAGCGTATGCCGGTCATTGCAATCCACTCTGGCCAGGGATCAACCCGACCGCTATTTCGTCGGCCCGTTTTAATTGATCGAGACCCGCCATGTCCAATCCCGAGCAAATCAATCGTTTCGGCAATGCTGCCGCCACGGCCATTCCAGACGATGCGCCATTGTTCAACCGGCCAGGCCATAAACTGCGCACGTCCAACCAGATCGTCGATCGCAGTGCACTGTCGCAGGATTACCAGATCATCGACACCCGGCAACTGACCCGTTTGCCGGGGCAACAGCTTGAAACCGTATCGCACGATGGTCAGCAAGGCATCATCCGCCTGGATGCTGGCTGCGAGCATGACAAACCGGCGCCGAACCAGTTTACCGGCCCCAGCTTCCGTACCCGGCACGAGCGCTTCAGATTCGATGGCCACAAGATGATGCATCATCTGGATCGGGTTCAAGCCTGGCAAAACGGCGAGCGTTTTGCGCCGGTGCATATCGATATGGGCCTGACCAAGTTCTGCAATACCGCCTGCTTGTACTGTTATGCCGTAGTGCAGAACATGACCAAGGGCGCCATGATAGGTCGCGAGGCGCTGCTGGATTTCGTCCGCGATTGCGGCCGCTTGGGGGTGCGTTCGCTGGGCTTCATCGGCGACGGCGAACCGACGCTGAATCCGGCTTTGTACGATGCGACAGTGCTGGCTGGCGAATTGGGTATCGATACCGCGATGGCCACCAACGGTATTGCGCTCGATATGAGCCGTGCCGACGATTTGCTGAAGAACATGAGCTACATCCGCTTCAATTTGTCGGCCGGTACCCCGGAAGGCTTTCGCCGGGTGCATCAGTCGGTTGAGGGCAATTTCGACCTGCTCATCGGCAAGATTCGCGAATTGGTGAAAATCAAGAAAGACAAGGGCTACAAATGCACGATTGGCCTTCAAATGGTGCTGATCCCGGAATGTTTCGACGAAGTGCTGGCAGAGGCAGCATTGGGTGCTGAATTGGGTGTGGATTATTTCGTCATCAAGCATTGCTCGGATTCCGAATACAAGGAAATCGGCATCGACTACGACGCCTATTTGAGCATCAACGATTTGCTGAAACAGGCCGAGGCAATGAGCAACGACAACTACGTCGTGCAGGCGAAATGGAACAAGATCAATGCCGCAGGTGAAACCAGTCTGTACAAAGACGGTTATCGCAAATACGACCAATGCTTCGGCACGGCGTTTTTGTTGCAAATTTCCGGTAACGGCAAAATTTATCCGTGCGGGCCGTTTTTCAACAAGGAACGCTTTTACATCGGTGACCTGCACACGGATTCGTTCTACGAACTGGTCGCGAACAGCGAGCGCTACTGGCAGGTACACAAGGACGTTGCTGAATCGGTCGATGTGCATAAGGATTGCGCGATAGGTTGCCGCCAGGATTACGTCAACAAGTTCCTGTGGGACTTAAAAAACCCGCCGGAACACATCAACTTCATCTGAGTGACTGACTGATGAACGCTGCGGTTTTCGACTGTTTCTTTCTGACTATCGAGGACGCCTGGCGGGCCGCCGAGGCACAGCAAATCGTGGTGGGTGCCGACGGTCGCCCTCGCCTGCAATACTGCTATTACGACGGGTCTTTGACCGACATAAGCCTGCCCTATCTTATCCAGGTGTCGTCCGAACGCTTTGTCGAATTCTTCTCGCATAATTCGTTACCGATTCCGGGCAAAATCGCCATTTCACAAAATGGCCATGTGGCATTCAACGATATGCCAGCCGATGTCGTCGATGAGATTTGCCGGTATCGAGCCACCTATAAACTGGCCGAATCCGTGCATTTCGATACCTATTTCGTAGATCCACTGCTGGCGCTGAACGTCGCCAAACAGCGCAATCGGGTGTTCTGTGGCCATCCCACGATAGATGGCTTGCAGATTTGCTATTACCGGGGCGAGTTACCAGCCCATGACTTGGATAATCTGATTCATCTGGAACTGGACGATTTCGAGGATTTCTTCATGCGTTCCCGTTTGCGGATACCCGAAAATATTCAAATCCCGGACGGTCTGGAGCCTGAATTGCAATCTGCGGTCAGACAGGCTATTGCCAAAGCCGTCGAATCGGTCAAACAGCGCCGCGCCATGCTGACCGGGCAATTGGCAAACAAGGCCAAAGCCATGCGTCCGGGGGCGGTCGGTAAACGGCCACGCATGTTCATTTTAGGCAATCGCCTGACCACGGTCATGCAGTACAGCGCCAAAGGCATTGCCCAGGCCTTTGCCGATCTGGGCTGGAAAACCCTGTTTCATATCGAAGCCAACGATATGGAAGGCAGTAATGTCGTCGACATGCTCGAACGCTACATCGAGTTTGCCCCTCATGCCTGTTTTTTTGTCAACAACCAGAGCAACGGGTTTTTGCATGATGACGTTATCAATCTGCTGTGGTGGCAGGATTTGATGCCGCAATTGAAAAACCGGCAGTTATTGACATGGCGCGAACAGGATTTCAATTTCTCTATTTCGCCACAGTTCGACCGTTATCTGGCGGATTGTGGCGCCAGGCAGGTGGAGCGCTTGCACTTTGCCTTCGACGAGGCGGTGTTTCACCCACAGGTTTCCGGCGAGCGCGCTGAGCGCGTGGTATTCGTCGGCAGCTCTTATTTGCCGGTTGTAAATTTTGCTAATGCCCAACATTGTCAGGCTATAGACGCCTTGCTTGCTGTCATGGAACGTGGCGGAACCTTCGACGAAGCGACGATTGCGGGTATTGCCGGTGCGGCAGGCCTGGGTTACGAATTCGTGTTCTGGAAATTGCTGCACTATGTGATCCGTGATCATGCCGTGCATTGGCTGTGCCAGACCCATGCCGGGCTGGCAGTCGACGTGTATGGCCGTTATTGGGAACAGGACGAAGCTATTGCTCCCTATTATCGCGGCGAACTGAGCCACGGCCAGTCTGTTGCCGAGGTTTATCGAAACGCCCGCTATGCCCTAGTTTGTCACCCTTTCGAGATCAATTCTCAGCGACTGGCTGAAGTCGCCGCCTGTGGTTGCATTCCGCTGGTTTACGATTGCCGTGACATTGCCGAGTATCCGCATTGGGATCAGCATTGCCTGTTTTTTAAAACTGCAGCCGATCTGCATCAGATACTCGAACAGCGTTTGCAGCCGCTCAGGGCACCGCAGGCGATGGCCGCGCATTTCACCTATCGGGCTGCCGCCTGCCATATAAGCAATAGCGCCGGTTTGAGCCGGTTGTTGGCGTTGGCTGGGCCATCCCGTGAGGTTGCCGCACCGCTGTTACCCGAACGGCTCGGTGAGCGGATGCTGTTGATTTGTGACGACGAAGACACCTGGCAGATTTGCCAGAACCGCTTGAATGCCAATCTGGCGGCACTGGCGCAGCATCGTCCGGAACTCTACCAAACGCTGCTGCCAGCCTGGGCCGGTCTGGATGCGAAAATCAGTCTGGGTTTGCCGATAGACGACGAATTCTGGCGCGTGGTGCTTACTGTCGAGGCTAACGAAGTCTATCGCCTGAACCGCATTGATAGGCTGGAACACAGCCGGGTGATCGCCGACAACACCCGCACCATGATCCGGGAAAATACCTGTTGTTACGCATTGGCCGGTATCGGCGCCGGTTATGAGCTGGTCTCGGTTTTTCACGCCACCGAGCGGCCAATTGCCGAAATGGCCGAATTCGAAGTACCGCTCTATCTGGTGGAATCCCGATCGGACATGTGGCTGTTGAACCTGTTGCTGCATGATTTCGCCCCGCTGTTTGCCGCACGCCGCTTGCTGATCTACCACGGCAACGACGCTGCCAAGTGTCTCGAAGCCGAGTTCGCGCGTTTCGAGGCGGCCTTGCCGGATGTGGTGTTCAACCTCGATCCCTCGGCGGCTTTCGGTGCCAACGCGATTTACCAACGGTTGGTCGACGCCAGACAGCACAGGGCGGAGCGTCATGCCGACAATCTGCGGCAGGTGGCCGACTACTACGCGCTCATCGACATCGATACATGGCGCGACAAGTTCAACGAGGAACGCCGTGGCGAATTGCGGGTGATGGGCTTCATCTCGCGTTTTTCCAGTTTTTTGAAATACTGCATGCGCGACTGGCTGGACGGTTTCGAGCGTTGCGGTGCACAAATCCATTGGTGCAGCGAAGCCGAAAATCATTACTTGAGCACGATCGAACATCTGATAGACGACATCAATCGTTTCAAGCCCGACCTGATTCTGACGATAGATCATTTCCGCCATGAATACGCAGGCATTCCCGACACGCTGCCATTCGTCAACTGGATTCAGGACATGTTGCCCAGCATCCGTTGCAACGATGTCCCGCCGGGGCTTTATGACCTGAACTTCGTATTCGCCAGGCGTTGGCTCAGCTTCAACGCACTACCGGTTTACCGCGACTATCCATTGCAATTTTTGCCCTTGGGCTTCAATGACAGCCAGTATCACCCGCTGGACGACACGACAGAAGATTGCGACCTGCTGCTGGTCAGCCACCTGGAAGCACCGGGTAAAACCCTGGAGCCGTTACGTGACCCAACACTGGATTTGATTCTGCATGGCGGCGAAGTGGAGCTGATGCGTCGGGGTGTTATCAGCCTGGAACAATTACGCGAGTTGTACTCGGTGCTGGAAAGGCATTGCGCGGGAATGACGATGGCCGGGTTCGAAGAATTCTGTACGTTGCACACTGATAAAACCACTCACGATTTTCGTCAATTATTCAAGGCGCACGGTTATGAGCTGAGTGACGAGATCATCGATATTCTGGTGTGTCTGAAAGGCAATCGTCTGCATTTCGACTATCTGAATCGCATGAAATACTGGCCTCTCGACTTGCTGTCCCGTGCGTTTCCGCATTTATGCATCCGGGTTTACGGCAAAAACTGGGATGCGTATCCCGCATTTGCCCGCTTCGCCCAAGGCGTGGCGGAAAACGGCACAGCGCTCAACCAAATCATGAATCGGGCCAGGATTTGTTTGAATGCCAACCCCGGTGTCACCTTGCACATGCGGGCACTGGAAATCATCGCCGCCGGGCGCTTCATGCTGTCCCGGCAGATGATTTACGACGGCTCGTCGCTGCGCGATTTTTTTGACAGCGATGCCGCCGTGCTTTACGCCGACGAAAGCGATTTGCTGGCCAAGGTCGATTACTACATCAACAACCCTGAACAAAGACAACGCATTGCCGCCCATGCACTACGCAGTCTGGCCGAGCATTTGTCGTATCGCACTTTGGCCGGTCAAGTCATGGCGGCGGCGGTTCAGCGTTTCACCGCGAGCGGCGGCCAATGAAACTGGAACATCTGGGGCTTTTCATGCCAGGAAATACGCCGTTTTATCGGCGTGTTTACGGATTTTTGCGCGACGCATTCGCCCAGCTTGGTATCCGGGTCAGTGGCGGTTGCGGCTTGCTAAGCGATGCACAAATGCATGACTGGCTTGCGCAATACCGGCCAGACGCAGTGTTTGAAATGAATCGGGTCAAGGACGAAGTGCCATCGCTACACCAGTACAGAATTCCGCACATTGCCTGGATCGTCGATTTTCAGGGACGTACCGAAGCCCAGATTTCCGGCAGTGAAATCACCTATTTCTTCGATCCCGGCTGGGATGCCAACTACCGCACTGGCGGAGTGCAGGACTGGTTGCCGCCGGGTACCTGTTCGCAAACCTTCCAGCCTTTACCGGGCGATGCGTCAATCGAGGTGGATTTCAATTTCATTGGTCATATTCCGCTGCCCTGGAGCAATGCCGAACTGGCACGGCGCATGACGGTTGATTCGGACATGTCGTTCGGTGACGTGCTGAAGCGCTACGACAACCATTTGCGGGCCACTCGTGATCAAATAAAAACCCACGGCGATTTGAAACGCATCATCGATGATCTGTTGCGTGACGCCGGCACGCCGCTGCCGCCTGAGTGTTTGAACGCTTACTACTACGATTTGATGGAGCGCACCAAACGCGTGCAAAATCGTACCGAATTGCTGAATTTCGCGCTGGCCAAGTCGGCGTCTGTTGCGATTTACGGCAGCAGCAATTGGGCCGAATGGCAGGAATACAAAGCGTTTTACCGGCATTTTCTGGCATGTCCGGCGGAACTCAACCGGGTTCACCAACATTCGCGCATCAATCTGCATGACGGCGTGAGTTTTCATTTTCGCGCCATCGACTGTCTGGCATCGGGTGGCCTGCTGTTTTGGTACGACAATGATGAAGTCGATGCCTTTCGTGTACCAGGACGCGGTTTACACGATCATTTCGATGACCGTTGCCATTATCTTGCCTTCAAGCGCTCTGACTTCGAACAAACTTACCAGAATGCCCTGGAGTGCCTGTCGTCAAGAGCCAGTGCCATCACCGAGGTTAGAGCGATAATTCAGGCCCATCACACCTGGCGGGCACGAGCCGAAAAAATTCTTCACGATCTGGCCTATGCCTGAATGTAATACACGATGAAAGTTTTATTGATTTCGCCCAGTTATTACCCGCAAGCCAATGCCTCGTACTTTCCGTTGGGTTTGGCCTGTATTTCGGCCTACATCCAGACGCAGGGGCATGAGGTGATGGGCTTGAATCTCAATCACATGCCGATGGAAAGGCGCAACCCGGCGTTGCGAGATACCTTGCGACACGAAGCCGTGGATGTGGTCGGCATCAGCGGCTTGACCGTGGCATTCAACGAGATCGACCGCCTGATAAAGGCTATTCGGGAGACCCGTAGTGACGTGCCTATCGTGCTGGGTGGCGGAATCACCTCGGTGGAAGGTGAATTGATGATGAACACCTTGCGGCCAGATTATGCGGTGGTAGGCGAGGGGGAACTGATTTTCAGCCGCTTGCTGAAAGCGATGGCCGAGGGCGATGAGACAGGCAAGGTGGCGGGCATCTGGTATTGGGATGCCGATAAACCCCGATTTACCGGCGAGGGTGAGTCGCCTAGAAATCTGGATGAATTACCATTGCCGGATCTGGATTCGTTTGGCATTCGCGACCACATTGGCTTGCAGGGCGAGCATGGTCAGTTCTCCCATCATCTGACCCGGCTGGACGCCGGTCGCTCCTTCCCGATCTCGGCCAGTCGCTCCTGTCCTTTCAAATGTACGTTTTGTCACCATGCCGGCATGGGCACGTATAAAAAGCACGACATCAGTCGGGTGGTCGATCAAATCCAAGGTTATATTCAAACCTATGGCATCAATAACTTTTCTATTTACGACGAGTTATTTTCGGCTAACAAAGACCGGGTCGTCGAGTTTTGTAATTTATTGAAACAGCGCAATATCGATATTCAGTGGTTTTGCCAATTACGCATGGATCAATTGGACTTGCCGATGTTGCAACTGATGAAGGAAACCGGTTGCAATTATATTTCCTTTGGTATCGAAAGCGGCAGCGATGTGGTTTTGGGCAGTATGAAGAAAAAAATCACCAAACAAACGATTGCTGATGCGGTCAAGATCGTCCGCCAGGCCAGAATTGGCATTCAAGGTAATTTTTTATTCGGCGATCCGGCCGAAACTCGGGAGACTCTTCAGGAGAGTTTGCAGTTTCAGGAAGAAAATCAATTGTATTTCTGCGATTGGTCGGCGGTAATTCCCTATGCCGGCACACCCATTTATCATTATGCGCTGGAAAAAGGCTTGATTGCCGATCGCGAAGTATTTATGCGCAGCCTGTGCAATATATCGGGCTATTTGTACAGCAGCCAGGTCAATATGACCGAAATGAGTGATGACGAATATAGTAGCTGGTATATCAAGCTGCGCGAATTAAATGATGAAAATCATCGCAAACGCTGCACTCGCGTGGTGACTGGCGAAATTGTCGAACACTGGAAATCGAACATCACCATTGAGTGCCCGAGTTGTTTACATCAACAAACGATGGATTTGTCGTTTCCATTTGAACAGGATGAAAACGGCCCTGTTTTGAGAGGGCCGGTTGGTGTGCAGGGCATCAATGTGCTATGCCCTGAGTGTGCTCGAAAAATGCATTTGAAAGCCAAGGATATTCCACACATGAAACCGATTTACCAGCGGTTTCAAGCTGAAATGGATGCTTTGGCCGAAAACCGGCAGCAAGCAGTATTCATCCCCGCTCTCGATCGATTTGCCACGGTGTTTCTGCAAGAGATAGCAATCGACCCGGACTGTGTGGCTGCTGTATACGACACCCGAGCGTTTCGGATGGATAAACTGTTTTTGAACAAACCAGCCCGGCTACTCGATGCCGACCACATCAAGCAGCTTGAGGGTCAGGTAGTGGTTATTCTGCCATGGGTCGAATATCAAAATGTTCTGGATGAGATCAAGTATCAGCAGGTGACGCCGCTAAAAGTGATCTGCTGGAACGAGTTTTTCATCCCATCTGCTGACCAGGCATGAAAATTCATCGCATTGCCTTGTTCATGCCGCGCGATACGCCAGGCGTTTCTGCCGAAGATTATCACCTGTCGAATCAAACGAAGGTCGGCCTGTCCTGGATCAACTCGCCGACTACCGATCTGGTCAAGTCATAAACACAACGACGAGGAGCGATTCACAATGAACGTCAGTGATGCTGTTATCGAGAGTGCCATAGCCAGGCCGACGGCATTGGCGGCACTGGGCAGCAATTGGCGCGCACTGCTGGATGCAGAGTCTTTTAACCATGAGGCCTGCGCACATGCCTTGCTTGATGTGTTGCAACGCCATCTGCCGAACGGTGTGGTGACGATTCGTGGTATTTCGCCGCTAACCGCCTTGTTGTGCGAACAATTGGCCGCGCTGCCGTATCGCGTGGCGATCGACCCGCTCGACAATCCCACCCGTCGCCGTCAATTTTGTGGGATGCCGCTACAACGCGGCAGCGTGGGCGAAGCGGCGCTCAAGGTGTTTGCCAAGGATGACGGCGAGGTAGCGGGAGCGTGTGTATTCGGCATCGCCAGCGCCGATGTACAGCAAGCATATGCCCTGGCGTTGGCCCGGCATCGCCGGGAATTGGCCGAACGCCTGAATGCATTACTGGCGGGTGACGCGCCGGTGGTGATTTTTGTCGCCAAACTCGCGTATTACAACCAGTTGCGGATGAGTGCCAGCTTACGTCGCCAGGGTTTTCGTACCGTTGCTATCACATTCAACCCTGATTTGCGGGAACACAAGTCGGGGTATTTCGATGACGTGCTGGCAACCGACCTGCTCAGCTTTTCGTTGTGGTTGCAAGGCGCACGCGGGGTGGTGCTGCATACCCAGGGTTGGCTGTTCCGCTATCACATTCCGGTGTTGATCGACGCATTTTTGCCAGACGACGGTCAGCAAATTGTTGAGTTGATGGATTTGAACTCATTTTTTCTGCCACCAGACGCTTTGCCACAACTGCTGCCCCACATGCGTCAAACCTGGGGCGATGATGTCGCTGCATTGCAACAGGTGCAGATGGCGTGCGAGCAATATCTGGTCCATCATGCCGACGGCATCGTTTACCAGGGCTGTCGCCGCATCATGGATCTGCTAGGCGGCACCGGTCGGCCATCACGCTGGTTACAGTTTTTGTGCTATCCGTTGCCGGAGTTTTACGTTGCGACCGACCCTGAACGCCCTGTGCCGCAACGCCCCAGGCTAGTGTTTGCCGGCGGCATTCCGCCCGTGAATGCCAAGCACCCGGCCGCATTGTTCAGCGATGCCCAGTTGCTGGATACGGTCGAAACCATCGTCGGCCAGGGTTTTGCTCTGGATGTTTACAATAATCCGCTGAAAATGGCCGAGGAAGATTATGTCGATGTTTATGCCGACCATTTGGCACTGGCCGAACGCTACCCGAACTATCGTTTCCTGAAAGGCGAATTACCAGGGCGTATCGCCCAAATCATCAGCGATTATGACCTGGGTCTGATCGTTTACGATTACGCCGACACCCTGCTGGTTGGGGCGGAACATTTCAAAACCCTGATCCCGTCTAAATTGTTCATGTATCTGGAAGCAGGTCTTCCGGTTCTGGTGAGTCACCGTGCCGAGGCGACGGCTGAATTTGTCGAGCGCCACGGCTGTGGTTTAGCCATTTCCGCCGAGCAATTGCGCGACTTGCCCAATGTCCTGCAAGGTTTGGATTGGTTGGCGTTGCGTAAAGGTGTATTGGCAGCCCGCGAACGATTGTCAATGGACAGCCAGGTTCAGCGTCTGATCGGGTTTTATCGGCTTTGCGGTCAGCCGCACAAACAGGCCACGACCGACCTGCCACATCAATTGAGCTGTTGACGAAGCGAATGACGATACGAATTCTGATCGTGGTACCGGCGCGTTCCGGTTCCAAAGGCCTAATCGACAAAAACATCAAATTGCTGGCGGGGCGGCCTTTGCTGGCCTGGACGGCAGAGGCCATCAACCAGGCTGCGTTGCCAGATGGCTTGGCGATTTTGTCGACCGATTCCGAACAGTACGCCGTGCTGGGGCGACAGGCGGGCTTGAGCGTACCGTTTCTGCGGCCTGCGGCGTATGCCGGTGACGCTGTGGCGGCCTTGCCGGTGATTGAGCATGCTGTCGTCTGGTTTGTGGCCCATCATGGCTACAGCCCCGAATTCACCCTGTGGTTGCAGCCCACCTCGCCGTTTCGTACGGCGGCGCTGATACGTCAGGCGGTCGAGATGGCAGCCAGCCCGGCGGTCGATGCGGTGATTGGCTGCAAGCCGATTCACCGTGATTTGACCACGCTATTCCGCATCCACGATGGTTATCTGGCGGCACTGGACAGGCAGCAACCCACCCAGACCAGCCGCCAGCAACAGCCTCCCTTGTTGACGCCCAATGGCGCGATGTATTTGTGCAAAACCCGGCATTTGCTGGAACACCAATCGTTTTATCCGCCCAATACCGTGCCATTGGTGATGAACACGATTCAAAGCCTGGACATCGACACCGAAGAAGACTGGGCTATCGCCGAGGCATACATCAAACAAGGCTTGGTATGAAACAGGTTTTAATCACCGGCGCCGACGGTTTTATCGGCTCGCACCTGACTGAAATGTTGGTAGCGCAAGGCTGCCGGGTGCGGGCATTGGCGCAGTACAACGCGTTCAACCACTGGGGCTGGCTGGAACAGGTCGGTTGCAAGCATGACATCGACATCATGGCCGGCGACGTGCGCGATCCGGCGTTTTGCCGCAGCCTTTGCCTAGGCATCGACACCGTGTTCCATCTGGCGGCGCTGATCGCCATCCCGTATTCCTACCAGGCGCCAGACAGTTACGTCGACACCAACATTCGCGGCACCTTGAACATCTGCCAGGCGGCCCGCGATGCCGAAGTGCGGCGGCTGATTCACACCTCCACCAGCGAGGTTTACGGCACCGCGCAGTACGTGCCGATCGACGAAAACCACCCGTTGCAGCCGCAATCGCCCTACAGCGCCTCGAAAATCGCCGCCGATGCCATGGCGATGAGTTTCTTCAATGCCTTCGGTCTGCCAGTGACCATTGCCCGGCCCTTCAACACCTATGGCCCAAGGCAATCGGCACGCGCGGTGATACCCACCATCATCAGCCAGATTGCGGCAGGTAAACGACAGATCGAACTGGGCGACGTATCACCGACCCGCGATTTCAATTACGTCGAAGATACCTGCCGGGGCTTCATCGCCCTGGCCGAAGCCAGCGCCACGATAGGCGAAACCGTCAACATCGGCTCCAATTTCGAGATTTCGGTGGCCGATACGCTGAATTTGATTAAAAACCTGATGGCCAGCGAGGTTGAGTTCATCGTTGATGAGCAGCGCCTGCGTCCGGAAAAATCCGAAGTCAACCGCCTGTGGTGCGACAACGGCAAAATTTTCTCGCTGACTGGCTTTGCGCCGCAGGTGAGTTTGCAGGAGGGCTTGCAGCGCACGATCACCTGGTTCTGCAATCCCGACAACCTCAAACACTACAAAACCGACCGTTACAATGTTTGAACATTTCGTCCAATCGGTTCGGGATATTTACCAAACCGATGGCTTCATCCCGTTGCACGAGCCGCGTTTTCTGGGCAATGAAAAACGCTATCTCAACGATGTAATCGACAGTACCTTCGTGTCCAGTGTCGGGTCTTATGTCGGCGAATTCGAAAGCAAGATCGCCGACTATTGCGCTGCCCGCCACGCCGTTGCCACCGTCAACGGCACTGCAGCGCTGCACATTGCCTTGTTGCTGGCGGGTGTCGGGCCGGGCGATGAGGTCATCACCCAGGCGGTGACCTTCGTCGCCACCTGCAATGCCATCCACTACTGCGGCGCCGAGCCGGTATTCGTCGATGTCGATGTGGCGACGTTGGGGCTGTCGCCGACCGCGCTTGCCGAATTTTTGCACCGACATGCCGAACGCCGCGACCATGGCGTGTTCAACAAAACCAGCGGCAAACGCATCGCTGTTTGTTTGCCGATGCACACTTTCGGTCATCCATGCGACATGGACGGTTTACTGGCTGTTTGCGCCGACTATGGCATTTCGCTGATCGAAGACGCCGCCGAAGCCTTGGGCAGCCGGTTGAGCGGCAGGCACTGCGGCACCTTCGGTACTTTGGGCGTGCTCAGTTTCAACGGCAACAAAATCATTACCACCGGCGGCGGCGGCATGATACTGACTGATGACGATGCGCTGGCACAGCAAGCCAGACACCTCACCACCACCGCCAAATGCGCCCACGCATGGCACTTCGCACACGACCAGATCGGCTACAACTACCGCATGCCCAACCTGAACGCCGCGTTGGGTTTGGCGCAACGGGAACAATTGCCGGGTTTTGTCGAATGCAAACGCGGCCTGGCCGCGCGTTATCGCCATTGGGCGGAAGACAATGCTGTGCGCATGGTGTGCGAACCGGACGGCGCGGAATCGAATTATTGGCTGAACGCCTTGCTGCTCGATGACCGGGCACAGCGCGACGCCTTTCTGGATTGCACCCATCGCCACGGCGTGATGACGCGGCCATTGTGGACATTGATGCCCGATTTGCCGATGTACAGCCATTGCCAGCATGATGGCCTTGTCCATTCGCGCTGGCTGGCCGAACGGCTGGTCAACATACCGAGCAGCGTGGTGGTGTGATGACTGTCGTGCGCAAAATTTGTGTCGTCACCGGTTCCCGCGCCGACTACGGCTTGCTTTACTGGTTGATGAAAGACATTCAGGCCGATGCCGGTCTTGAATTACAGCTGGTAGCAACCGGTATGCATTTATCACCGGAATTCGGTTCGACCTGGCAGCAGATTGCCGCCGACGGTTTCAACATCAGTCACAAGGTGGAAATGCTGTTGTCGTCTGATACACCGGTGGGCATCAGCAAAGCCATGGGCTTGAGTTTGATCGGTTTTGCCGATGCGCTGGCGGCGTTGCAGCCAGATATTGTTGTGGTGCTGGGCGACCGTTTCGAGATATTCGCAGCCGCCCAAGCGGCGATGAATCTGCGCATTCCGCTTGCCCACATCCACGGCGGCGAACTGTCCGAGGGTGCGGTGGATGACGCCATTCGCCATGCCTTGACCAAACTGTCGCATCTGCATTTCACCGCGACCGAGACGTACCGTCATCGGGTGATTCAGTTGGGCGAACAGCCCGAGCGGGTATTCAATGTCGGTGCGCCGGGGTTGGACAACATCCATCGTTTGCCATTGCTGGATCGGGCGGCCCTGGAAGACTCGATTGGTTTTCGTCTGGGTGCTAAGAATTTTCTGGTGACATTTCATCCCGTCACCCTGGAAAAGCAGACGGCAGGCGAGCAATTCGAAGCATTGCTGCAAGCACTGGATGGCTTCGACGATGCCCACATCCTCTTTACCCACAGCAACGCCGATGCCGATGGCCGGGCGATGGCCGGGTTGATCGAAGCCTATCGAGCAAAACACCCGGATCGGGTTGCCGTATTCGTGTCGTTGGGCAGTGTGCGTTATCTGTCGGCGATGCGCCATGTCGATGCCGTCGTCGGCAATTCCTCCAGCGGAATCATCGAAGCACCCGCCCTCGGTGTCGCCACCGTCAACATCGGCGACCGCCAGCGTGGCAGGCTGTGTGCGAACAGTGTGATTCATTGCCAGCCGCAAGCTGCTGCCATTCAGGCAGCACTACAGGTGGCGCTGTCCAAATCCATCCCGCCTTCCGACAATCCTTACGGTCAAGGTGGTGCATCGGGCCGCATCAAAGCCATACTCAAACAAGCGGATTTGTCCGGCATTTTGAAGAAGCGCTTTTACGACATCAGCGGCTGAGCGGGATAAACACCGGGCACCGCAAACGCTGATTCCCACACTCTGCGTGGGAACCAGACCACGTTGCCACAATGCGCTAATCTTCTGGCCTCAATCAACCGCTTGGGTTTACACCATGCCACCAACCTTCATCATCGCCGAAGCAGGCGTCAATCATAACGGTAGCCTGGCGCTTGCCTTGGAACTGGTCGATGTGGCCGTTGCGGCGGGTGCCGATGCCGTCAAGTTTCAGACTTTCAAATCGGAAAAACTGGTGACTGCGACAGCCAGTAAAGCCGAATACCAGCAACAGTCCACGGGCGCCAGCGAAAGCCAGTTGGCCATGCTGCGCAAACTGGAGTTGAAGCCGGAGTTTCATTTTCAACTGCGCGACCATTGCCGGAAAAACGGCATTACCTTTCTGTCAACGGCTTTCGATTTCGACAGTCTGGCGTTTCTGGTTAATGACGTGGGTGTCGATCGCTTGAAGATTCCATCAGGTGAAATCACCAACGGTCCTTTTTTGCTGGCTCATGCGCAAACCGGCAAGGACATCATGCTGTCGACCGGCATGGCAACACTCGGTGAAATCGAAATGGCGCTGGGTGTTCTGGCGTTTGGTTATCTGGCGGGCGAGTCACCCAGTCTGGCGGCGTTTCAAGCGGCTTACGCTTGTGATGAAGGTCAGCGCTTGCTGCGGGAAAAAGTGACCTTGCTGCATTGCACCACGGAATATCCCACGCCACCCGGCCATGTCAACCTGCGGGCCATGGCTACCCTGAGCAGCGCTTTTGGCTTGGCTGCTGGTTATTCCGATCACACCGAAGGTTTGGTGGTGCCGATTGCCGCTGCCGCACGCGGTGCCCAGGTCATCGAGAAGCATTTCACGCTGGATCGGGCGCTGAAAGGCCCGGATCATCGCGTATCGCTGGAGCCTGACGAGCTGAAGCAGATGGTGTCGGCGATACGCGCGGTCGAACTGGCGTTGGGTTCATCGCGCAAGCTGCCGCAGCCGGTCGAGCTGAACAATCGCGATGTCGCCCGCAAAAGCCTGGTGGCTGCGAGCGCGATTGCGGCGGGCGAGCGGTTCAGCGCCAATAATTTGACGTGCAAGCGCCCAGGAACGGGCTTGAACCCCATGCTGTACTGGCAAATGCTGGGGCAAGCCAGTGGCCAGTGTTATCAAGCCGATGATTTGATCGAATGAACCAACCGGTCATTTTGCTGGGCAGCGGTGGCCACGCCAAGGTGTTGCTGGATAGCCTGCGCCGCCGTGAGTTTGATGTGCTGGGTGTCGTCGATCCGGCCCGAACAAAAGGCGATGACTGGTTGGGCTGCACCGTGCTGGGTGGCGATGCCGCCGTCGAAGCCTACTTGCCTGACCGGGTTGTATTGGTGAACGGCTTGGGTTCCTTGCCCCGCGATCAGGGCGGTCGCAGTCGCGTGTGGCAGCATTTTCACAGCAAAGGTTATCGATTCCTGACTCTGGTGCATCCTGCGGCACTGCTGGCGGACGACGTAGCGTTGGCCGAAGGCGTACAAGTGATGGCCGGTGCCATTATTCAGGCAGGCACGGTTATTGCTAAAAGCTGCATCGTCAACACCGGCGCTATCGTCGAGCACGATTGCCGCATCGGCCACAGCGTGCATATCGCACCGGGGGCGGTGTTGTGTGGTGGTGTCACGCTGGGCGACGCGGTGCATGTCGGCGCCGGGGCGACGCTGATTCAAGACATACGGGTAGGTGCGGGCAGCATCATCGGCGCTGGCAGCGTGGTGACGCGCGATGTCGCGGCACGGCAGATCGTTTATCCGGCGCGTTCGCAAATTCAGGATTTATTGAGATGAAACAACATTGGCAGCAGGTAGTGATCCGGCCAGAGGCCAGCTTGCGTTCGACGATAGAGGTGATCGATCGCGGCGCGCTGCAAATTGCGCTGGTGGTCGATGACGACGACAAGCTGGTTGGTGTAGTCACCGACGGCGACATACGCCGGGCGCTGATTCGGGGCTGGGCGCTGGAACAGCCGGTGAGCGACGTCATGAACAAGCGGCCCAAGGTGGCCAGCCTGCAAGACAGCAAGACGCAATTGATTGCCATCATGGAAGGTCATCATTTGTACCAGTTGCCGGTGGTCGATGAGCAGGGCCGTGTGGTCAGGTTGGAATCGTTGCAGGCGCTGTACAAGCAGCCTTCGTTCCCGAATCCGGTGTTTTTGCTGGCGGGCGGTTTTGGCAAGCGCCTCAGGCCGTACACCGATGATTGCCCCAAGCCTTTGCTGGAAATCGGCGGCAAGCCGATTTTGCAGACCATCATCGAAAATTTCGTCAAATCCGGGTTTCGCCAGTTTTTCATTGCCGTGCATTACAAGGCCGAGCAGATCAAGCAGTATTTCGGTGACGGCGGGCGCTGGGGGATTGCGATTCACTACATCGATGAAATCGAACCGATGGGCACTGCCGGTGCGATAGGGCTTTTGCCCGGCGATTTGCCGGATGTGCCGCTGATCGTGATGAATGGCGACATCCTCACCCAGATCGACTTTTCCCGGCTGCTGGCTTATCACAACGAGCAACAGGCTATCGCCACGCTATGTGTGCGGCAGTATGAGTATCAAATACCTTACGGTGTCGTCACACTGGCGCAGCAGCGCATCGTCGCTATCGAGGAAAAACCACTGCAAAGCTGTCTGGCCAACGCCGGGATTTATGTGCTCGATCACAGTTTGATAAAGTCCATCGCCGCACAAAAAACACTGGACATGCCGACGCTGTTCAATCAGCAAATCGCGCTAGGCGAGGCGGTGGCTATGTTTGCGGTCAATGATTACTGGCTGGACATAGGCCGCGAGGCCGACTTTCTGCGCGCGCAAGGTGAATTCGCGCAATTTTTCTGACTACCCGGGGTTAAAGTTCCCCAATACAGGGCCGATACAAGCAGCGAGTTTGAAATTAACCCATTTCTAAAATCGTTAAACACAATCGGTCGGGCTGAACGCCCAGCACTCAGGAGGGTAACATCATGGCTATGGTCATCAACACCAATACAGCATCCATCAACGCGCAAAGGATGCTGAGAAGCTCCGGCAACTCGCTGTCGACCTCGATGGAGCGCTTGTCTTCAGGCTTGCGGGTCAATTCGGCCAAGGATGATGCCGCCGGTCTCGCCATCGGCAACAAAATGACATCGCAGATACGCGGCATGACGGTAGCCGCACGCAACGCCAATGACGGTATCTCCATGGCGCAAACCGCCGAAGCCGGTATGGGCAACATTACTGACACCCTGCAACGGATGCGCGACCTAGCGGTGCAGTCCGCCAACTTCGGTGCCGTAACGCTGGATGACCGAAAAAAATTGCACACCGAATTCCAGCAATTGGGCGCCGAAGTCAGACGCATCATCGAAAATACCGAATTCAATGGTAAAAAGATACTCAATGGCTCGCTGGCGGGCGTGAATTTTCAGATTGGCGCCAACGTAGCCGCTAATAATCAGATTTCCATCCGGGTTTCGAACATGCTGACTACAGGCGGTGTGAGCCAGGTGATTGCCATGGCAGCAAGTGCGGGTGGTATCGGCTCGGTAACCTCTGTCAGAGTTCGTTCGGTGATCAGCGCAATAGACAATGCCATTGCCAAGGTCGATAACTTCAGGTCTACGCTGGGTGCCGTGCAAAACCGCTTCACAACCACCATCGCCAACCTGCAGTCGTCGATTGAAAATCAGAGTGCCGCCCGTTCTCGTATCATGGATGCCGATTTCGCAGTGGAGACCTCCAACATGAGCCGCACACAAATCCTGCAACAAGCCGGAACGGCCATGCTGGCGCAGGCCAACCAGTCGCAGCAAAACGTGTTGAGTTTGCTCAGGTAAAGCCAGGTAGCAAGGCTGCGGACGCGCAGCCTTGCTGATTTTTTGTAATCAGGATGGGGTGCATGCCATGAATAGTGAGATTTCGAATATATCGAAGCTATCGCCCGTGACTGTAACCAAAGCCGAGAAAACACCCAAGCAAAACTACGCCGCGCCAGCGTCGGACAATGTGCACAGCAGCCCTTCGAAGCTGGTTCTGGTCAACAAAACCACGACGGAAAAGCCATTGACGTATGTCAAGCCTGAGGATGACAAGGACGCCGAGACCCAATCTTCGCGCGAAGTCGTCAGAAAAGCCGCAGACGAGGGCAATACCTTGCTGCAATCGGTCAGGCGCAATTTGCAGTTCACTGTCGATGAGTCAACCCAGGAGCTGGTGGTCAAGATCGTTGACAGCAACAGCGGCGAGCTGGTTCGTCAGATTCCTTCCGAAGAAATGTTGGCATTCGTTGCCCGATTGCAGGAACTCGACGGCGAGGGACGTTTGGGCAATATGTTTCAGGAACGTGCCTAGCAAAAGGCTGAGCGTTCGCGGAGGGTGTCATGAGTATCGTATCGGCAACAGGCATAGGCAGCGGGCTGGAGATCAATGCCATCGTCAAACAGTTGGTCAGCGTCGAAGGCCAGCCTGCGTTCAACTCGATCAACCGCCAGACCGCAGCAGCCAACACCCGCTTGAGCGGGTTGGGTTCGTTGAGAAGTGCGCTGGCCGACTTTGCCGACAGCGTGAACAAACTTAAGGATGGCAATTCGTTTAGACCCCATACGGTAACCTCGTCGGATGAAAGCCGAATCAGGGTAGCGACTGGTCTGGGTGCTGTTGCCGGGAACTATGCGATCGAAGTCGTCAAGCTGGCGACTGCGCAGAAATCCATTGCCAATACCGGTTATGCCAGCCCAGCGGCCACGGTGGGTAGCGGTAGTCTGACGTTTACACCGGGCAGCGGTTCGGCGTTCACCGTCACGGTCGATGCGTCCAACAACAGCCTGCAAGGCATTCGCGACAGCATCAACCGCGCTGACGGCAACAGCTTCGTCAATGCCAGCATCATCAATGTCGATGATGGCCTGGGTGGAACCGTTTCCAGGCTGGTGTTGACGGCCAGAAACCCCGGTATCGGCAGCGCGTTTACCGTTGGCGGTGCCGATAGCGATGGTAACGACACCGATACCGCCGGGCTGTCCGGGTTGTTTTCCGCCAACTTGACCAACCAGACGGTGGCGGACAATGCGGTGATCCGCGTCGATGGCCAAACCGCCACACGCAGCAGCAACAGCATCAGCGATGTCATATCCGGATTGACGCTGGATTTGCGTAAAGCCGAGGTGGGTGCCACGGTGAATGTCAATGTCGCCCTCGATACCCAGGCCATCGAAAAAACCGTGGGCGATTTCGTCACGGCTTACAACAAACTGCAAAGCACGGCGCGGAATCTGGGACGGCATGGCGGCAGTGGCGATGGTGTCGGCAACGGGCCTTTGCTGGGCGACGCCTCGCTACGTCTGGTGACCGGGCAGATTCGTCAGGAAACCAGCGCTCCGGTGTCATCGGCACCCAGTCATTTCAATTCGTTGGCGCAAATCGGCATCACCATCAACAAAGATGGCGTCATGGCGCTGGATAACGGTCGATTGCGAACGGCTCTGACCAGCAATCTGCAATCGGTTGCCGAGGTGTTTACGTCAAGCGAAGGCGTTGCCAATCGGTTGGACAAACGGCTGGATAGCGTTTTGCAGTCGGGCGGGGCGCTGGATCGTCAGCAAACCTCGTTGCGCGATCAGTTGTCGGCATTGACGCGCCGACGCGAAGACGTCCAGCTCAGGCTGGACAAACTGGAAAAATCCCTGCTCAAACAATTTACCGCGATGGATGTTGCTGTCGGGCGCTTCAATGCCACCGGCTCATTTCTGAGCAGCTGGATCGACAAGCAGTAATTACACTCACCTGAGGAATTCGACATGTACGTAGAGGCTTACAAACGAAGCGCCAGACAGTATGCCGACGTTCACAATGCGACGGGTATCGCCGACGATTCGCCGCATCGATTGATCCAGATGCTGATGGATGGTTTTCTGGCCAGGGTCAATTCGGCCAAGGGCGCCATGCTGCATGGCGACATGGAGGCGAAAAGCCTGTACATGTCCAAAGCCATCGGCATCATCGGCGGCTTGAATGAATCGCTTGATGTAGGCCAAGGCGGTGACTTGGCCTTGAATCTGCGCGGCTTGTACGACTACATCAACATGCGTTTGCTGCAAGCCAGTCATGAAAACAGCACGGAAAAACTCGATGAGGTGGCTGGCCTGATGCGCGAGATCAAGGAGGCCTGGGATGCCATTGGTCAGTGACGACCCGCTTGGTAGTCACAAGCAGGTGCTTGGCGATTTCACCAAGGCAATCGATCAATTGATTGCTACGGAAAACTGGGACGAATTGAATGACTTGCTGCAACGGCGTCAGCACTATCTGGCGCAGGTGTTCGTCGACCCCGTGCCGACGGCGCTGCGAGATGAACTGAAACGGCTCGCCCAACTGATTCTGCAACAAGATGCGTTGTTTCAATCGACCGTCCAGGCCAGGCGGAATGCGATTCTTCAGCAACAGATCACTTACGAGCGCGGTAAAAAAGCACTGGTTGCCTACGCCAGTTTTTGATCCTTCTCTCGTTTCCGCGTTCTGTGTGGGAGCGCAGACGGAGCGCGATGAGGCAGGTCGAAAAACCCGCTAAATTGAGGCTTTCCGGTGTTATCGCTGGCACTCAATCCGCAAATTTGGTACACAGTGCCGCCCCTTGCTCTCAGCCGACACCGATTCCAGACCATTGCTGCCCGGGTAAACAGCCGACATTCTGTCTGAATCGTGCGTCATTACCGGATTAACCGTGAATAGCCTATCCCCGCACTTTCTGGTCGGTATCGACCTGGGTACCACCCATACCGTGGTGGCGTACAGCCGCACTGATGATCCGGAAAGACACATCCATCTGTTCGATATTCCCCAGTTGATCGCCCCCGGAGAAGTGGCCGAACGTCCGCTGTTGCCGTCGGTGCGCTATCACCCCGCAGTGGGTGAGATGGCCGAAGCAAGCAATTTCCTGACGCCCCTCGATCGTGCCGTCATCGGCGAAGCCGCCCGCTTGCTGGGCGCCAAAACCCAGGGACGCATGGTGGCCAGTGCCAAAAGCTGGTTGTCGCACACGGCCATCGATCCAGCCGCGCCCATCCTGCCCTGGGGCAGCGACGATACGGTCGACAAGGTTTCGCCGCTCGCTGCCAGTGCAAGTTATCTGCGCCATGTGCGCCTGGCCTGGGAGCAACGCTTCAATCATGCGCCTTTGTCGGAACAGTACGTGGTGATTACCGTTCCCGCCTCGTTCGACGAATCGGCACGTTCGCTGACACTCAAGGCGGCGGAACTCGCCGGTTTCGGCAAGGTGCGCCTGCTGGAAGAGCCGCAGGCGGTCTGCTACGACTGGTTGCGCCGTCACGCCGGTCGTATCGCCGAGGCTTTGGCGGGGGCTCGGTTGTTGCTGGTATGCGATGTTGGTGGCGGCACCACCGATTTCACCCTCATTCGCATCGAATACACCGGCAGCGAACCGAAGCTGACCCGTATCGGCGTGGGCGATCACCTGATGCTGGGTGGCGACAACATCGACCTTGCGCTGGCACATCTGGCCGAAAACCGGCTGCGTACCGATGACAGAAAGCTGTCGGCCAGCGAGATGTCGCAATTGATCGAGCAATGCCGTATCGCCAAGGAGCGTCTGTTGGCGCAGGATGCGCCCGAGCGCATGGCGATAACCTTGCTGGGTGGCGGTTCCCGGTTGATTGGCGGTAGCCGCAGCACCGAACTGACGCGCGATGAGGTTGGCAGTATTGCCGTCGATGGTTTCATGCCGTTGTCGGACTTCAATGATCTGCCCGACAAAAAGCGTAGCGGCGTCGTCGAATTTGGCCTGCCGTATGCTGCGGAACCGGCGATCAGCAAGCATATTGCCGCATTTCTGCATACGCATGCCCAGGCTGCCAAAGCCGCTCTGGGTAATGAGCGTCCAATACCGGATGCCGTGCTGCTCAACGGCGGCGTGTTCCGCAGCCCGGCATTGTCCAGACGTATCATCGATCTGCTTACGCTGTGGCGCGGCGAGCCGCCGTCGTTGCTGGACAACGATCACCCGGAGCTGGCTGTAGCCCAGGGTGCCGTCGCTTATGCGTTGGCTCAAACGCAGAAAACCCTGAAGATCGGTGGCGGCGCAGCGCGCAGTTATTTTCTGATGATAGCGGGTGGCGCCGACAAAAACCGGCGTGGTGTCTGTCTGTTGCCCAAGGGCAGCGAGGAAGGCCGCGACATCTTGCTGACCGATCGGCAATTTGCCTTGCGGGTTGGACAACCGGTGCGCTTTCATCTGCTGACGGCGAGCGGTGATGGCGATTATTCGCCGGGCGATGTCGTCGATCTCGACGACGAGAGTTTTCACAGCCTGCCGCCACTGGTGGTGGCGCTGGAAGGCGAAGCCAAAACCGCAGTCACCGTGCAATTGCTGGCGGCGTACACCGAAGTCGGCACCTTGCAGTTGCAATGCGTGGCGGTGGACGATTTTGCCAAGCGCTGGAATGTCGAGTTCCCGATACGCAGGACAGGTCTATCACCCAGGCAGGCCGAGTTGCCGCAACAATTGGCGCTGGCATTGGAAAAAATCGCGCAGGTATTTGGTGCAAAGTCCAAAAACATCGACCCGCAGGCCGTGAAAACCCTGCGCAGCGATCTGGAGAAAGTCCTGGCCATGCCGCGCACAGAGTGGCAAACGCCGTTGCTGCGCGAATTGTTTGGTGCCTTGCTCGAAGGCAGCAAATATCGCAGGCGCAGCGAGCAGCACGAGCGGGTATGGCTGAGTCTGACCGGCTTCTGCCTGCGCCCCGGATTCGGTTACCCGCTGGACGACTGGCGTGTCGAGCAGCTGTGGGCGTTGTATCGGGACGGTCTGCAATTCGTCAATGAAAAGCAGAACTGGACGGAATGGTGGACATTGTGGCGCCGCGTTGCCGGTGGTTTGAGCGTCGAGGCCCAGCAACGCATCGTTCAGGACATCGGCAAGTTCATCGATCCGGCGTCGGCGCGGCAGCCGGGTATTGCCAAGCAACTGGCCATTCGTGGCTACGACGACATGGTAAGACTGGCCGCAAGCCTTGAGCGTCTGCCGGTGAGCGATAAAACGATGTTGGGCGACTGGCTGCTCAAACGCTTGCAGAAACCTGGCGAACCGGAGCAAACCTGGTGGGCGCTGGGGCGTATCGGTTCGCGGGTTCCGTTTCATGCTGCCGCGCATGATGTGATTCCGGTGGAACGGGTGGCGCAATGGCTGCAAATCTTGCTTCAGTCTGACTGGAGAAAACAGGTGCAAGCGGCGTTTGCCGCCACCTTGCTGGCGCGTCGCTGTGACGACAGGGTGCGAGACATCGACGATGAGCTGCGTCGTGCGGTTGTAGACAAGCTCAGGCAGGCCAAGGCGCCCGCTGCGTGGCAGAGCATGGTCGAAACCTGGTGTCCGCTGGATGCGCAGCAGGAAAAACAGGTTTTTGGCGAGGCATTGCCGCCAGGATTGATTTTGCTGGAATGAATAAGGCACCCCTTCCGCTGGTGCTAACTCGTCTGTCAGGCCGAGGCGATTCGCCGTGATTTCCATGGCCTTGCGCTGCCGGGGGAGTGTTGCGTTAAATGTAGTGGCTGGATATAATCGCCGAGCTTAGCCGTCCGGGAGGGGTCTATGGCAGTCGAAAAGCCGTTTTTTGCTGTCGGGCGAGTGTTGTATGCGCAGGCCTTGATGGCCATGATAGTGACATCGGGTTTTTTATTGGCTGGCGGGTGGAAATCAGCCTTGTCACCGTTAGTTGGCGGTATTGTGGCAATAGTTCCCAATTTTTATTTCGCATACAGAATTTATCTGGCCAGGCATAGCGAGCCGGGTGTCATCGTCAAGGCGTTTTATTCCGGCGAAGCGGTGAAACTGCTTTTGACTGCGGCGCTTTTTTCTATTGCCCTGCAAATGCTATCTATGAATTTTTTGACGTTGCTCATAGGTTACGTGGCTACATTATCGGTTTTTTGGTTTGCGCTGTATCGCCTGCGCAATTGATTTTTTGTGAGGAAAAATGGCTAGTGAAGGTGGCGCCACAGCGTATATCGTTCATCACCTGACCAACGAAGCAGTGGGTGAGGGGTTTTGGACGGTGCATCTCGACACCCTGTTCTTCTCCTGGGTTCTGGGGGCGGTGTTCATTCTGTTTTTCAAATCGGTCGCTGAAAAAGCCACTGCGGGCACGCCAGGCTTGGCGCAGAACTTTGCCGAAATGCTCGTCGAGTTCGTCGATACCCAGGTCAAGGACTCCTTCCATGGTCGTAGCGATTTGATTGCGCCGCTGGCGTTGACGATTTTTTGCTGGGTATTTTTGTGGAACAGCATGGATTTGTTGCCTATCGACTTGCTGCCAACGATCAGTGACTTGATAGGAATGAGTTACATGCGCGATGTGCCGAGTACCGACCTCAATAGCACGTTGGCGCTTTCAATCAGTGTGTTTTTCCTGATCTTCTTTTACAGCATCAAGGTCAAGGGTTTTTGGGGATTTGCCAAGGAGATGACCTGCACGCCGTTCGGTCCCAAGCTGATGCCGTTCAATCTATTGCTGAAAACCGTTGAAGAGCTGGCCAAGCCCATCTCTCTGGGTCTGCGGCTGTTCGGCAATCTGTATGCGGGCGAGCTGGTGTTCATTTTGATCGCCTTGTTGCCGCCTCTGATTCAGCCATTGCTGGGCTTCCCTTGGGCGGTGTTCCATATTCTGGTCATCACCTTGCAGGCTTTCATATTCATGGTTCTAACCATTGTTTATCTAAGCCTGGCTTGCGAAGATCATTAAGCGATTTTGTTTTATCATTTCATATCAATACTTTAGGAGACACTATGGAACTCGCAACACTAATTGCCCACGTTCAAGGCTACACCGTCATTGCTGTCGGCATCATTCTGGGTCTGGGTGCCATCGGTACTGCGATTGGCTTCGGTTTGCTGGGTGGTAAATTCCTGGAGGGCGCTGCCCGCCAACCTGAGTTGGTGCCTATGTTGCAGGTCAAAATGTTCATCATCGCCGGCTTGCTCGATGCGGTAACCATGATCGGTGTCGGTCTGGCGCTGATGCTGACCTTTGCCAACCCATTTCTTTCGGCCGTTCAATCCGTTGCGGGTTAAATCCATCGCTGTCTGACGCGCGATTGCCAGTGGTTATCCCGCGTATCGCAAAGCGTCGTTCGCGAGCTTTGCCGACAGCTACATGACACGGTAAACGAGGAAAGCATCAATGAGTATCAATGCTACCCTGATCGGGCAAATGATCACCTTCACGCTTCTGGTGTGGTTCACCATGAAGTATGTATGGCCACCGATCATGGCTGCTCTGGAAGAGCGCAAAACCAAAATCGCAGAGGGCTTGGCTGCTGCCGAAAAAGGCCAGGAATCCATCAAGCTGGCGGAAAAGAAAGCCGTTGGCGTCATCAAGGAAGCCAAAGAGCAGTCTGCGGAAATCATAGCCAGTGCTCACAAACGTGCCAACGATCTGATCGAGGAATCCAAGGCTCAGGCACAAAAAGAGACCGAACGCCTGCTGGAAGCCGCTCGCGCGCAAATCGAGCAAGAACGGTTGCAAGCGCGTGAAAGCTTGCGCAAAGACGTTTCGACACTGGCCCTGCGTGCTGCCGAGCAGATTCTGAAAGAAGAGATCGACAAGGCCAAGCATCAGGAACTTCTGAGCCGGACGGCCAAGCAACTGGGCTAAACAATGACTGAATTAGCGACGTTAGCACGGCCTTATGCCGAGGCTGCCTTCAAACAGGCCAAGCAGAGCAGCAACGCCGACACATGGTCTGCTTCTTTGAGCTTTCTGGCACAGGTGGCGCAGAGCGACAATTTGATTCGCATCATCGACAACCCCAAGGTAGGCAAGGCAAAAGCAACCGAGCTTTTGCTCGACATCGTGCAAGAGCATGTTCATGGCGAGGGTAAGAACCTGCTGAAACTGCTGGTTGCCAATGACAAGGTGAAGGTGTTGCCTGAAATTGCAGTTATTTTCGAGCAACTGAAGGCTAACGACGAAGGTTATGTCAATGTCAATCTCACCAGCGCCTACGCCTTGTCCAAAGCGGAGCAGAACAAATACGTCGGCATGTTGGAAAAACTGCTGAACCGAAAAATCAACGCCAAGGTTTCCGTCGATCATGCGTTGATAGGCGGCGTCATTGCCAAAGCCGGGGATAAGGTCATCGATGCGTCCGTCAGAGGCCAGCTTCAACAATTAGCCAAACGGCTCTAAGAGCCAGATCGGGAAAACAAAAAATGCAACTAAATCCATCAGAAATAAGTGATCTAATCAAAAAGAAGATCGAAAATTTCGACGCGCCTCCTGAAGCGCATACGGAAGGCTCCGTCGTTAGCGTGACCGACGGCATCGTTCGTGTGCACGGCCTGTCGGAAGCGATGCAGGGCGAAATGCTGGAGTTTCCTGGCGGGTCTTACGGTATGGCGTTGAACCTAGAGCGCGACTCCGTCGGTGCCGTGATGTTGGGTGGCTATCAGCACATTTCCGAAGGTGACACGGTCAAATGTACCGGTCGCATCCTGGAAGTGCCTGTGGGTGATGCGCTATTGGGTCGCGTTGTTGACGCATTGGGCAATCCCATCGATGGTAAGGGGCCGGTTGACACCAATCTGACCTCACCCATCGAAAAAATCGCGCCCGGTGTCATTGCTCGGCAATCGGTCGACCAACCCGTACAAATCGGTTTGAAATCCATCGATTCCATGATTCCTGTTGGCCGTGGCCAGCGTGAATTGATTATCGGTGACCGCCAGACCGGTAAAACTGCGATTGCCGTCGACGCCATCATCAATCAGAAAGGCACCGGCATCAAATGTATCTATGTTGCAATCGGCCAGAAACGCTCATCGATTGCCAATGTCGTCCGTAAGCTGGAAGAACACGGTGCGATGGCGCACACCATCGTCGTCGTCGCATCGGCCTCCGAATCGGCTGCCCTGCAATTCATCGCGCCTTACACCGGCTGCTCGATGGGCGAATACTTCCGTGACAAAGGCGAAGATGCGCTGATCATTTATGACGACTTGACCAAGCAAGCCTGGGCCTATCGCCAGATTTCGCTGTTGCTGCGTCGTCCGCCAGGCCGTGAAGCATACCCTGGCGACGTTTTCTACATTCATTCCCGCTTGCTGGAGCGCGCTGCGCGTATCAATGCAGCCGAGGTCGAAAAGTTGACCAACGGACAAGTGAAAGGTAAAACCGGCTCACTGACGGCGCTGCCTATCATTGAAACCCAAGGGGGCGACGTTTCCGCTTTCGTACCCACCAACGTCATTTCGATCACCGACGGCCAGATATTCCTGGAAACCGGTTTATTCAATTCCGGCATACGCCCGGCGGTCAATGCCGGTTTGTCGGTGTCGCGGGTCGGTGGTGCGGCACAAACCAAAATCATCAAAAAACTCGGCGGCGGTATCCGTCTCGACTTGGCGCAGTTTCGTGAATTGGCAGCGTTTGCGCAATTCGCATCCGACCTGGATGAAAGCACGCGCAAGCAGATCGAGCGTGGCCAACGAGTAACTGAATTGATGAAGCAAAACCAGTACGCACCGATGTCGGTTGCTGAAATGGGTGTCTCGTTGTATGCCGCCAATGCCGGTTTCCTCGATAATCTGGAAGTCAAAGCGGTTCGCGATTTCGAAGCAACCCTGCTGGCCTTCATGAAAGCAGAAGAGGCTGACTTGATGGCGAAAATCAATCAAACCGGTGATTTCTCCGACGACATCAAAAACGGCATACACGGCGCGATAGAGCGTTTCGTCAAAGCTGGACGCTGGTAACAGGAACTATCCATGGCTGTTGGCAAAGAAATACGAAGTAAGATTTCGAGTATCAAAAATACCCAGAAAATCACCCGTGCCATGGAAATGGTTGCGGCTAGCAAAATGCGCAAAACCAAGGAGCGGATGCAGGCTTCCCGGCCTTACGCCCGGAAAATCAGCCAGATCATCCATCATCTGACCGACGCCAATCCCGAATACAGACACCCCTTGATGGTGAAACGCGATGTCAAACGTATCGGCATCATTGTCATCAGCTCGGACAGGGGGTTGTGCGGCGGTCTGAACGCCAACCTGTTTCGCAAGGTGCTAGTCGAAATGCAAAGCTGGTATCGGGCGGGCATAGAGGTCGATATTTGCACCATAGGCAACAAGGCCAGTGCGTTCTTCAGCGACCTTCATGCAAACATGATCGGCGAGGTATCGAAGCTGGGAGACACCCCAAATCAAAGCGACATTATTGGTGTCATCAAGATCATGCTGGATGCCTACACACAGGGCAGCATTGACGAACTGCATGTGTTCAGCAATGAATTTGTCAACACCATGAGCCAGAAGCCGATCAAGGAAAAGCTGTTGCCGGTTGCATCCGACGACCTTGAACCTGCAAGCGGCAAAAGTTATTGGGATTATCTCTACGAACCCAATGCCAGCGATGTTCTGAATCATTTGTTGATGCGCTATGTCGAGTCCATGGTTTATCAGGGGCTGGTCGAGAATAACGCTTGTGAACAGGCGGCCCGCATGGTTGCGATGAAAAGCGCGTCCGACAATGCCGGCAACATCATCAAAGAATTGCAGCTGGTGTACAACAAAGCGAGACAAGCGGCAATTACGCAGGAAATTTCGGAAATCGTTGCCGGCGCTGCGGCCGTTTAATGCATTCAAAAGTTTAAAGAGGACGACACAATGAGTTTGGGTAAAATCGTTCAAATCATCGGCGCGGTAGTAGACGTTGAATTTCCCCGCGATGCCATGCCGAAAGTTTACGATGCGCTGAATGTAAAAGGCGGGTTGGTACTGGAAGTGCAACAGCAATTGGGTGACGGCGTGGTTCGTACCATCGCGATGGGTTCAACCGATGGCTTTAGTCGCGGCGCTGAAGTCAGCAACACCGGTGATGCAATCAAGGTTCCGGTTGGTAAAGCCACGCTGGGCCGCATCATGAATGTACTGGGTGAACCCATCGATGAAAAAGGCGCCATCGGTGAAGACGATCGCTGGGTGATACACCGCAATGCACCGTCTTACGACGAACAGGCACCCGCCAACGAGCTGCTGGAAACCGGTATCAAAGTCATCGACCTGGTTTGCCCGTTTGCCAAAGGTGGCAAAGTCGGTTTGTTCGGCGGTGCGGGTGTCGGTAAAACCGTCAATATGATGGAGCTGATCCGCAACATCGCCATTGAGCACTCGGGCTATTCGGTGTTCGCCGGGGTTGGTGAGCGTACCCGTGAAGGTAACGACTTCTACCACGAAATGACTGATTCCAACGTCATCGACAAGGTATCACTGGTGTACGGTCAGATGAACGAGCCGCCCGGCAACCGTCTGCGCGTGGCGCTGACCGGCCTGACCATGGCCGAGTATTTCCGCGACGAAGGCCGTGACGTATTGTTCTTCGTCGACAACATCTACCGTTACACTCTGGCCGGTACCGAAGTATCGGCGCTGCTGGGTCGTATGCCGTCCGCCGTAGGTTATCAACCGACGCTGGCGGAAGAAATGGGCGTACTGCAAGAGCGCATCACCTCGACCAAAACCGGCTCCATCACCTCGATCCAGGCGGTTTACGTACCTGCCGACGACTTGACCGACCCGTCACCGGCTACCACCTTCGCTCACTTGGATGCCACCGTCGTACTGTCGCGTCAAATCGCCGAACTGGGCATTTATCCCGCGATCGATCCACTGGATTCAACCAGCCGCCAGCTTGATCCCTTGGTGATAGGGCAAGAGCATTACGACGTAGCCCGCACGGTGCAGCGCATCCTGCAACGCTACAAAGAGCTGCGCGACATCATTGCGATTCTGGGTATGGACGAATTGTCGGAAGAAGACAAGCTCACCGTGGCGCGTGCACGTAAAATTCAGCGCTTTCTTTCGCAGCCTTTCTTCGTGGCGGAGGTATTCACCGGCTCACCCGGCAAATACGTGTCACTGAAAGACACCATTGCTGGATTCAAAGGCATCATAGCTGGCGAATACGACAGCCTGCCTGAACAGGCGTTCTACATGGTTGGCACGATCGACGAAGCCGTTGAAAAAGCCAAAAACATGTAAACCCAGCCAGCAGAGGAGAATCAGCTCATGGCCATGACCATACATGTCGACATCGTTAGCGCCGAAAAGGAAGTTTATTCCGGCTTGGTGGAAATGGTGTTTGCCCCGGCCGAAATGGGTGACGTCGGTATTGCGCCGCGTCACGCCCCGTTCATCACCAAATTAAAGGCGGGCGAAGTCAGGGTCAAGATCAGCGACAAGGAAAGTTACGAATTTTATGTATCCGGCGGCCTGCTCGAAGTGCAGCCCCATTTGGTAACAGTGCTGGCCGATACGGCGATTCGTGCGCGCGACATCGACGAAGCCGCCGCCATCGAGGCCAAGCTTCGCGCCGAAGAAATGCTGGAGGATAAATCCGGTGAGTATGACTATGCTTTGGCCGAAGCCGAGCTGGCCGATGCCATCATGCAATTGAAAATGCTGGAGCGAGTGCGAAAACGCGGATCCTGATCGCCTATACCAAGTTAAACCCACAAGCCCGATAACGTCAGCGTTATCGGGCTTTTTTGTTTTTGGATAACGTGAAAAGCTCGGAAACTTGTTTGGATTCGTTAAAACCTCGGTTCGCAGCGAAGTCAGTCGACTTCAAAATTGATTTTGAACGACTGCGTGTTGCGGGCAAAAATCAGCGCTGAAAGCCAGACCATCTCCGGGTGGTTGATCTCTGATACTCGGCAACCTACAAACCCTTGTAAAGGCCAATTTCCGAACGACATGCCAGGCCCGTTGCAATGGTGGGCTTGTGATTCACTTGCTGTCGAGTCAAATGGTTGCCTTGAGTCGGTGCAGGCGCTGCTGACATCGATGCTGCATGCGGCTGAGATTACTCTACGGGTAGATCAGCGCAATCACTGGGTTCATGTCTATTCATCCGACGCTGTTTGCAGACACAGGCTTCAGTACCAGCTTGGCGATGGCGGGCAGTACGATGAAGGTGCAGGTCATGATCCAGAAAATGCCGATGGTGATGACCAAGCCCATGCTGGCGATACCTTGATGCGGCGAGAATGCCAGCCCGGCAAAGCTCGAAACCGTCGTCAATGCACCGAAAAACATGCCGCGCGCCGTGCTTGATTGATAGATGTTCTGTTGTTCCGACAACGAATGGTGCAATTTTTCGACCATGTGGATGCCGTTATCGACGCCTAGCCCCATCAGCAGCGGTAGGGCGATGATGTTGGCAAAATTGATGGGGGTGCCGGTCAATACCGTGCTGGCCATGGTGAACAACCCGGCCAGCACCAGAGGTGCCATGACTAGCAAGGTATCGACGACGCTACGCCGTATGAACAGCAACAAACCGGCAATCGCTAGCAGCGCAATGATGATGGCTTGCTGGAACGCGCTTATGACGGCTTTCATCGACTCCCAGTACATGATGGGCAGGTCGGTGACATCCGGTACGATGGTCTGGACATCGGTGATGAAGCGTTGCATGTTGTTCAGGTCGTTGAGGTCGTGTTTTGGAAAAATCTGTAGCCGATATAAGTCGTCACGACTCAACCAGCGCTCGCGCAGGTCGGCAGGGATGTCGTCGGCATAGATTGTCTCGGCCTTGAAGCCGGTCAGCAACTCGTTCATGACGGTGGGCAGCGTACCGAGTAGCGAGGTTTGAATTTTCTCAATGAAAACGCCGCGATTGGGCTGGAAACGGGCGTCCAGTTCCAGCAGCACATCCTGTAATTCATGGCGGAAGTTTTGCAATGCGGCGATGTCGGCCGGGTGACTGCGTTTCGGCAGGTTGGCGTCTATGGCTTTCACCATGCGTTCGATGGCCGGTTTGGGGTCGCTACCGGTTTTGAGCTGGGGAAAGAACTGGCCTTGTGGGCCTAGTGTCATCACCATTTCGTCGATGATGGCCAGTTTGTCGTCCTGCTCGTCGGGCACGAAATCCAGCAGGCTGATGGTCTTGTCCACCGTTGGCAACTGTTTGAGCCTGGCTGAGACCGATTGCACCTCTGCCGCGCTGTCGGCGAGGTAGGTCAATGTCATTGGCGATGTGTCCTTGTGTCGCATCAAGTCCTTGAAGGCTTTGACCGATTCGGTATCGGGGTCGCGCAAATTGAGCGGGCTGAAATCGGTTTCGATCTGTGTGACCAGGAAAATGCCGCCAATGGCAGCCACCAGGGTTATCAGCGTGATCGGTCTGGCGTAATGCAGAGTGAACCAGGCCATCGATCGTGAAAGCGGCGATGCGCCAGGCGTTTCATCCTTGCTGGCGGCGCGGACCGACGGGGTCGGCATGATCTTCAGCAGTACCGGCAGTACGGTCAGTGTGATGAACAAACAGATGAACAAACTGGTACCGGCCAGCAAGCCGAGTTCGGAAATGCCCTGGTAATCGGTGGGAATGAAGGCATACAGGCCAATGGCCGTGGTGCCGGCGCACAGAATCAACGATGGGCTGGTGTCGAGAATGGCGGTACGAATGGCGTGAACTTTATCGCGGCCATGCATGGCCAGGCTGTCGCGATAACGTAGACAGAAATGGATGGCGTATTCGACACCGAGACCAATGTTGGACACTGCGAAGGCGACAGAAATCAGATTCAACTGCTTGACCGACACGGCGGCGAACAAACCGCAAAATATCAGCCCCAGCCCCAGTGTTGCCAGTGTGCATGACACCAGCAGCCAGGAACGGTAGGCCAGAAACAGAATGCCGCAGACCAGAACGATCGAAAATAGACTGGCTGTGAATGTGCCTTCGCTCATGCCGACCATTTCGTCGTGCTCCAGACCGACTTCGCCGGTGATGCGTACCCTGACCGTCGGCAGATTGGGATCCTGGATTCTTTGTGCTGCTTCGCGGATGACGTCTATCGTCGATGCGACCGGCAGAATCGCGCGGTAATCAGGTTTGGGTTTGACGAAAATCAAGGCCTTGTCCGATTGCGCCTTGCTGATTTCGTTTTCTGCGATCAGCGTTTGCCACGACAGCAAATCGGTTTCGCCATTCAGTGTGCGATGCAGCGACACCGAGACTTTACCCATCAACGATATTAGATCGATAGGTACCTCATCCGACGGGTTTTCAGCGTTGAGCGCGTCTTCGAAAATCGAGAAGAAGCCGTTCAGGCTGGGATCTTGCGAAATGCGACCGATGAAGGGTTGCGCCTGCGCCAGGGTGACGGAAAAATCTTGCAACTTGTCGGTGTCGAGAAACAGCAAGCCGTTTTGCCGGAAAAAAAGGTGGTCGTCGGGACGATAGACATAGGCGATATGGTCTGTGTCGGCCCGTAACTCGCGGGCCATGCGGGCGGCGGCGGCTTTGGTCAATTCTGGGCTGGACGATTCCAGCACCAGCAGCAGCGTATAAGCGTCCTGGTTGAATTGCTGCTCGAACCTTCGCCGGTTTTGCTGGAATGGCGCATCGGGGGCGATCAGTTCGGCGGTATCGGTGTTGATGCTGAGATGGGTGGCGGTATAGCGGAATGCGCCGTAGGCAAGCACGAGGGTTATCAGCAATACCAGCCAGGGCGAATACAGCAGCCCGTTACTCCAGCGAAATGCGAGGTTGCGCAAGGTTGTACTCGACATGGTTATGGGTTAGCGCCGGTATCGATCAAATAAAGGGTATAGCCGATGTAGGTGGCCAGTAGTAAACCGCCTTCGAGACGGTTGATTTTGCCGTAACCGTTGCGGCTGCGATCATAGCCCATGAAAAACAGGGCCAGCGTTAATAGTGCCATCAACAGCCAGTCGCGATTCACAATATCCGCAGGAATCGGCATGGGTTGAATGCTGCCGACCAGGCCGACGACGGCCAGGGTGTTGAACAGATTGGAGCCTACGATGTTGCCCACGGCCAGATCATGCTCGCCTTTTCTAATCGCCATGATGGACGATGCCAGTTCCGGTAGCGACGTACCTACAGCTACGATGGTCAAGCCGATAATCAAATCGCTGACACCCAGGCTTTGCGCAATCGACACCGCCCCCCACACCAACACGCGCGAACTGACGATCAGAAACGTCAATCCCACAACTACCCAGAATATACCCAGGTCGAGTGAAGTCGGGATTGCTTCCAGTTCGGTCTCGACGTCTCTTACCAGTTCCTCATTGCCTTTTTTAATGTCTTCTGACGTCATCCACGCCAGAATGCCAATGAATACCGCCAGTTGGGTCAGAGCTTCGGTACGGCTGAGTTGGCCGTCATAGAGTTGTTCGAATGCCAGCAGTGTCACGGCCAGCAAGATCGGCAACTCCTTTTTCAACATCTGTGAGTGGATGCTGATCGGGTTGATGAGTGCGGTGATGCCCAGAATCAAGGCAATGTTGGCGATATTCGAACCGTAGGCATTGCCGAGTGAAATACCGGGGTTGCCCTGCATGGCCGACAGTACCGACACCGTCATTTCCGGTGCCGAGGTGCCGAAACCGACAACGATGACGCCGATCAGCAGTGGTGACATGCCCAACTGGCTGGCCGATGCTGCTGCGCCTTCAACGAACAGATCGGCGCTCCAGATCAATACGATCAGGCCGATGAAAATCATCAACAGCGGTAATGCCATAAAACCTTCAAAACATGCGGATGAAAAAAGCGGGCTTGTGTTCAGCCTACCGTCCATTGCACCAGGCCGGTGTAGGCGGTAACGAGGACGACGATGCCGAACACGATGCGATACCAGGCAAAAATGATGAAATTGTGCTGGCTGATGTAACGCAGTAAACCCTTGACCGCAATGATGGCGCTGACGAACGATGCGATCAGGCCGACGGCGAACAGCAGGACATCGCTTTCGCCATGCAGCAAATCACGATGTTTGTACAGGTCGTACAGGCTGGCGACCACCAGGGTTGGAATCGCCAGAAAAAACGAGAATTCGGTGGCGGTCTTGCGCGACAGGCCGAACAGCAGGCCGCCGATGATGGTGGCGCCCGAGCGCGATGTGCCGGGAATCAGGGCAAATGCTTGGGCGATGCCGAGTTTCAGTGCATCCAGCACCGTCAGGTCATCGACATCGTGCACCCGGATTTTGTGCTCGCGCTTCTCGGCCCAGATGATGATGAAGGCGCCGATGATGAACGCCAAGGCAACCGGTATCGGCTTGAACAGCACCGCCTTGATCTGTTTGCCGAATGCCAGGCCCAGCATGGCCAGCGGCATGAAGGCCACGACAAGATTCATCACGAACTTGCGAGCCTGGGCATCGCGGTGCAATCCGCAGATCACCGCTGCCAGCTTGCGGCGATATTCCCAACACACCGCCAGGATGGCGCCCACCTGAATGACGATGGAAAACAGCTTGGCTTTTTCGTCGGTGAAATCCAGCAGATCACCCGCCAGAATCAGGTGACCGGTGCTGGAAACCGGCAGGAATTCGGTCAGACCTTCGACGATGCCGAGGATGACTGCTTTTATCAGTAAGGCAATGTCCATATCTTTAGAAGAGTTCGAGAGGGTGAAGTTGGGTTAAGTTGGGCGGCGGATGGATCAACCAAAACAATGCGTGAGGGCTAAAAGCCACGCAAACGGGGTGGGATTATAGTCGAAACCATTTGGTCGGCATAAGCATTCCTGGCGCGTGGCTGTGCGCCAGGAATGCTTATGCGGCAGTCTGCTTATGCCTTGCCGCCAAGACCGGCTTCGGCCATGCTGACGGCGCGGAATACGGCGCGGCCCTTGTTCATGGTTTCGTCCCATTCGTTGCGCGGTATCGAGTCGTAGACGATGCCGGCGCCGGCTTGAATGTGCAGGGTTTGATCCTTGATGACGGCGGTGCGGATGGCGATGGCGGTGTCCAGATTGCCAGACCACGAGATGTAACCGACCGCACCGGAATAGATGCCCCGCTTGACCGGTTCCAGTTCATCGATGATTTCCATCGCCCGGATTTTGGGGGCGCCGCTGACGGTGCCGGCCGGAAAGGTGGCCGCCAACACGTCGAAGGCATTCTTGCCGTCCTGCAAACAGCCGGTGACATTGGACACGATGTGCATCACATGCGAATAGCGCTCGATAATCATTTTGTCGGTGAGCTTGACGCTGCCAATTTTCGCGACACGCCCGGTATCGTTACGGCCCAGGTCTATCAGCATCAGATGTTCGGCGATTTCTTTCGGGTCGGCCAGCAAGTCTTTTTCCAGTGCCACGTCCTGTTCGTGGGTTTCGCCACGTTTGCGGGTACCGGCAATGGGGCGTACCGTGATTTCGTCATCCTCCAGCCGCACCAGAATTTCCGGCGACGAGCCGACGATATGAAAGCCGTCCAGATTGAGGAAGTACATATACGGCGACGGATTCAGGCAACGCAGGGCGCGGTATAAATCCAGCGGCGCGGCGCTGAATGGTATCGACATGCGCTGCGACAGTACCACCTGCATGCAGTCGCCATCGGTGATGTATTGCTTGGCTTTCAGCACCGCAGCTTCGAAGCCTTGTTGGGTGAAGCCGGATACGAAATCGGCTTCCTGCACCTGTTTGGCCGATGTGTGTGGCTTGGGGTGGGCGTGCGGCTCGCGCAGTTTCGTCACCAGCCGATCCAGCCTGGCCTTGGCGTTGTGGTAGGCGTTGTCCTGGGACGGGTCGGCGTGGGTCAGCAGCAGCATCTTGCCGGACAGGTTGTCGAACACCAGCAAGTCCTGCGACACCATCAACAGAATATCCGGTGTGCCGATGGGGTCGGGTTTGTGGCTGTCGCGCAGGCGCGATTCGATGTAGCGTATGGTTTCGTAACCAAAATAGCCGACCAGTCCGCCGTTGAATCGCGGCAACCCCGGCACATCCGGCACCTTGTACTGCTGACGGAATTGTTCTATCCATTGCAAGGGTTGGTCATGGTCGAAGCACTCAGTTTCGCCACCCTCTGTTTCAACCTGGATGCGCTGGCCGCTGATCTTGATCCGAACAGGGCAGGGCAAGCCTATGATGGAATAGCGCCCCCACTGTTCGCCGCCGTGCACCGATTCGAACAGGTAGGAATAGGCGCCGTCGGCCAGCTTCAGATAGGCGCTGAGCGGTGTGTCTAGGTCGGCCAGCACTTCGCGGCAGACCGGGATGCGGTTGTAGCCCTGGTGGGCATAGTCGGCAAATTGGGCGGGTGTCATCGGCGGAACTCAATAATGGTCAGTCTGACCTTAAACCGGGCAGCCGGTGATTGTACTCCACAACCGTATTGGGCGGCGAAAGCACCCTGCCCAAGGGTAATCGCGCTGTATTCAGCCTGCACTGAACAGTTACGTTTCATCTCATCTCATCTATAGTTGAGCGATCACGATCGCACGACAACCAATACAAACAACTGCAAATGGCGACAGCTCCTTCAAACATTTTCAGCGGCCTGGCCAAGTGCCTGATTCAGGAAGGGCTGCTGACGGAAGACATGGCTGTCAATGCGCAGCAGGAAGCACAGAAACAAATACAGCCGTTCATCAGTTACCTGGTCAATAACAAGCTGGTGGACAGCCGCACGGTGGCTGCGCTGGCATCGCGCGAATTCGGCGTTCCCTTGCTCGACCTGGATGCCGTGGATTTGGCCGCCGTCCCCGTCAAGCTGGTCAGCGAAAAACTTATCCGCCAGCACCATGCCTTGCCACTGTTCAAACGGGGCAACCGCTTGTTCGTCGCCATGGCCGACCCGACCCATTTCCAGACCCTGGATGAAATCAAGTTTCATACGCGGCTGAGTACCGAAAGTATCTTGGTCGAAGAGGATAAATTACGGAAAACCATCGATGCCGCGCTGGAGGCGGTCGATACGTCGATGACCAATCTGCTCGACGCTGATCTCGACAAAATCGGTTTTGCCGACGAGGGCGAGCGGCAGAATGAAGATGTGGTGACATCGGATATCGACGACGCGCCCATCGTGCGCTTCGTCAACAAAATCCTGCTCGATTCCATCAAAAAAGGCGTGTCGGACATCCACCTGGAGCCGTTCGAGAAGAAGTTTCGCATCCGCTTCCGTGCCGACGGCATTTTGTCGGAAATCGCCAGTCCGCCGATTGCCATTGCCGGGCGCATCATTTCCCGCATCAAGGTCATGTCGAAAATGGACATCGCCGAGCGCCGTGTGCCGCAGGATGGCCGCATCAAGATGCAGATTTCCAAGCATCGTGCCATCGATTTTCGCGTCAACAGTTGTCCGACGCTGTTCGGCGAGAAAGTGGTCATGCGGATACTCGATCCAACCAGTGCGCAAATCGGTATCGAAAAGCTGGGTTTCGAACCCGCTCAGCAAAAATGCTTTCTCAATGCCATTCATAAACCTTACGGCATGGTGTTGGTCACAGGGCCTACCGGCAGCGGCAAGACGGTGTCGCTTTATACCGGCCTGAATCTGTTGAACAGCATCGAACGCAATATCTCGACCGCTGAAGACCCGGTGGAAATCACCGTCGAAGGCATCAACCAGGTTAACGTCAATCCCAAGGCTGGCCTGACGTTTGCCGAAGCCTTGCGCGCGTTCTTGCGGCAGGATCCCGACATCATCATGGTGGGCGAGATTCGCGATCTGGAAACCGCCAGCATCGCCGTCAAGGCGGCGCAAACTGGTCATTTGGTGCTATCTACACTGCACACCAACGACGCGCCGCAAACCATCAACCGCCTGGTACAGATGGGCATAGAGCCGTTCAACATCGTTTCGGCGGTGAATTTGATCATGGCACAACGCCTGGCCCGGCGCTTGTGCGAACACTGCAAACAAGAGGCCGATTTTCCCGCCAACGTCTGGCTGGCTGCCGGTTTCGCCGAACAGGACATCGGCACGTTTCCGATCTACGAAGCCGTGGGTTGCGAGCATTGCAACCATGGCTACAAGGGCCGGGTGGGGATTTATCAGGTCTTGCCGATCAGCGAGAAAATGCGTGCGCTCATTTTGCGCGGTGGCAACGCCATGGAAATGGCCGAGCTGGCAAAAACCGAGGGTATCAACGACTTGCGGGCGTCGGGCCTGTTGAAAGTGCGGCAAGGCATTACCTCGCTGGAAGAAATCGATCGTGTCACCAAAGAGTGAGCAAAACGTACCCAAAAAATCCTGGGCTTTGGTGTTTTGAATCTGCGGTGTTTTGAATCTATCGTGCAAGAACTTTTGGGGAAATCAATCTCATGGCAAAAGCTATCAAAATCACCAATGAACAAGTCGATTTCCTCTGGAATGGAACCGACAAGCAAGGCAAGAAAACCGCCGGCATCATTTCTGCCAAGAGCGAGGCCATCGCGCGTGCCGAATTGCGCAAGACCGGGGTGCGCGTCATCAAGGTCAAGCCCAAGCCCAAACCCTTGTTCGGTAACAGGACGCAAAAAATCACCTCGGCCGAGATCGCGGTGTTTGCCCGGCAACTGGCCACCATGCTCCAGGCCGGTGTGCCGCTGGTGCAGTCGTTCGACATCATCGGCAAGGGGCATGACAACGCCAGCATGTCGACCATGTTGCTGGCCATCAAGGCCGACATCGAAGGCGGCGACACGCTGGCACAGGCCCTCGCCAAACGGCCTTTGTATTTCGACGATTTGTTCTGCAACCTGGTCGATGCCGGTGAGCAATCGGGTGTGCTGGAAGGCCTGCTCGACAAAATAGCCACCTACAAGGAAAAAACCGAATCCATCAAGAAAAAGGTCAAAAAAGCCCTGACCTATCCCATTGCCGTACTGGTGGTGGCCTTCGTCGTGACCGCCATCCTGCTGGTGTTCGTGGTGCCGGTGTTCGAAGATTTGTTCAAGGGCTTCGGCGCCGATTTGCCCGCCTTTACCAAAATGGTCATCGCCATGTCGCGCTGGTTGCAGGAATGGTGGTGGGTGGTGGTAGGGGTTATCGGTGCCGTGGGTTACAGCTTTGTTTATTTCAAAAAGCGTTCGCGGCCATTCAATCATTTCCTTGATCGCACCCTGCTCAAAATCCCGGTGGTGGGCATGATTACCGAAAAATCCGCCATTGCCCGCTTTGCCAGAACTTTGTCCACCATGTCGACTGCCGGTGTGCCACTGGTGGAGGCGCTGGTGTCGGTCGCTGGCGCCTGCGGCAACATTCTGTTCTATGACGGCGTGATGAAAATGCGCGACGATGTTTCGACCGGCCAACAATTGCAGTTTTCGATGATACAGACCGGCTTGTTTCCCAACATGGTGGTTCAGATGGTTGCCATAGGCGAGGAATCAGGTTCGATAGATGCCATGCTGGACAAGGTGGCCGATTTTTACGAGGAAGAGGTCGACAACCTGGTCGACAACCTCAGCAGCTTGATGGAGCCTATGATTATGGCGGTGCTCGGGGTGCTGGTCGGTGGTTTGATCGTGGCGATGTATCTGCCTATCTTCAAACTCGGCGCGGCGGTGGGCTGATGAACGTATTGCTGTCTGCGCTGCAATCGTCGCCAGTCATGCTGACAGGGGCGGTATTCCTGTTGAGCCTGATGGTGGGCAGTTTTCTCAATGTGGTGATCCATCGCCTGCCGGTCATGATGCAAAAAAACTGGCGGAAGGATTGTCATGACTATCTGCAATTGCCTGGCGAAGCCGACAGCGCAACCTTCAATTTGATGTTGCCTGCCTCGCATTGCCCGCATTGCCAGACGGCTATCAAACCGCATCACAACATCCCCGTGTTCAGTTATTTGCTGCTGCGCGGCAAATGCGCTTATTGCGCCGCGCCGATTGCGCTGCGCTACCCATTGGTCGAAGCCTTCACCGCCGTGTGCTCGGCTTGGGTGGCCTGGCATTTCGGTTACGGCTGGCCCATGGTGTTTGGCGTGCTGCTAACCTGGTGTTTGATAGTCTTGAGCGCCATCGACATCGATCATCAATTGCTGCCCGATTCGATCACCTTGCCTTTGTTATGGCTGGGCTTGTTTTTGAGTCTGTTCGACATTTACACCGACAGCCATGCCAGCATCATTGGCGCCATAGCCGGTTATCTCAGCTTGTGGACGGTGTACAAGCTGTTCAAATGGCTGACCGGCAAGGACGGTATGGGTTACGGCGATTTCAAATTGCTGGCGCTGTTCGGTGCCTGGCTAGGCTGGCAATATCTGCCGATGATCGTCGTGCTGTCGTCGCTGGTGGGCGCTGTGACCGGCATTGCGATGATTGTTTTTCGCCGACATGACGTCAAAACCCCCATCCCGTTCGGGCCTTATCTGGCCGCAGCGGGCTGGTTGGCCCTGTTGTGGGGTAGCGAGATCAACCGCTATTACCTGGATTTGACCGGGCTTTGGTGATGTTCACGGTTGCGTTGACAGGTGGCATCGCCAGCGGGAAATCCACAGTATCGGCGCTGTTTGCCGAACGCGGTGTGGACATCATCGATGCCGACATCATTGCCCGTCGCCTGGTCGAACCTGGCCAGCCGACATTGGCGGCGCTGTTCGAGGCGTTTGGTCGCGACATCGCCAATGCCGACGGAACGCTTGATCGCGCCAGGCTGAGAGATCGGGTTTTCAGCGATGTGGCCGTCAGACAGCGTCTCAATGCCATTCTGCACCCAAGGATTTTCCAGGAAATCGACGCCGACATTGGGCGTGCGACGCCGCCGTACTGTGTCGTGGTGGTGCCTCTGTTGTTCGAGACTGCTCGCCAAGCGGTATTCGACCGGGTGCTGCTGGTGGATTGTGCGGCGGACGTGCAACTTGAGCGTCTGCTGCGGCGTGATCGGCTTGACCCGGAGCAGGCCACGGCCATCCTGGACTGTCAAGCAAGCAGGGCGCAGCGGCTGTCGATTGCCGATGATGTCATCGATAACGCCAAAGACGCCGCCAGCCTTGCGCAACGGGTTGAAAGTCTGCACAATTTCTACCTTTTTTTGGCCACAGACAGGAACTCGCCGGCTTGAACACACAAACAACCTACGAATTCCCGCTCAACGAACGAATTCGGGTGTTTATGCGCCTGGAACAACTCTTTCAACAACTGGGCCATTTCATGGAAGGCCCATCGGTATTCGACAAGCGGGCGACCATCGCCACCCTGCTTGAAATACTGACCTTATTCAGCCGCAGCGATTTGAAGTCGGAATTGATCAAGGAGCTTGATCGTCACACCAAAGTGTTACGGCATCTGGTGGATAGCCAGGGTGTCGACCGGCAAAAGCTGGAAGAAATTCTCGCCGACCTCAACCAGGCCAGTCGCACGCTTTACACCACCAGCGGCAAAATTGGCGTTGGCGTCATGGAAAGCGATCTGTTTCAGAGTATTTCCCAACGTAGCGCCATCCCCGGTGGCACCTGCTCGTTCGATCTACCGGCGTTTCATTACTGGCTGGAGCAAGAGGCCGCCGAACGCCAGAAAGACCTGGAGCGCTGGACCCAGCCTTTTGCCGACATCCGTACAGGCATAGACATGATACTGGGCTTCATTCGGCTCAGCAGCCTGCCCAGGGCTGAAGTCGCCAAGGCCGGATTTTTCCAGCTTTCATTGGATAAATCATCGCCGGTTCAGCTTTTGCGCGTTGCCGTACCAGCATCGGTACGTTGTTTTGCTGAAATCAGCGGCGGTCGTCACCGCTTCACCATACGCTTCATGCAGCCGTCGGCTGATGGAAGTCGTCCCAGCCAGACGCATGATGACATCGCGTTTTACCTGACCTGCTGCGCATTCTGAATGGCGACCGCGCCTGTCGTCGCCTGCCCAACCTGCAAGAAGCCCGTGCCATGGCTGGCCAGCGAGCGTTTCAAACCGTTTTGCAGTGAACGCTGCCAACTGATCGACCTGGGCGATTGGGCGACCGAGGCACATAAAATTCCAGGTTCTCCCACACTGGATGACGCCTTCGAAGACAAAACGGCATTGTCCGATCCGCCCGATTGAGTAGCTGTGGAAAGGCAGCAAGCCAGCGTTTTGTGCCGATCATGCCGTCAACCCCCGTGAGCGTCCTCCACCCGTAATTCGACGATGAGCGGCAGATGATCGGAGGCGAGGCGGGCGAGTTCGTCGTTCGGCACCTCGACATCGAGCACCTCCAGGCCAGAGTCGACGAACACATGGTCGATGCGGGCGGTGGGAAAACGCCCGAAAAAAGTGGCCCGAGGCCGCTGGTGTTCGATCCGCGTCTGGGCATCGTTGAGGTGGTCGCGCAAGCGTCGACAGACCGCTGAACGTGGCAGCGCGTTGAAGTCGCCGCACAAGATCACCGGGGCGCGGCAGTCAGGATGAGCCAACCAGTCCTCGCCCAGCAAGGCCTGCGTTTGAACCAGGCGTTCCCGGGGCAACAGCCCCAAATGCGTGTTGATGATCTGAAACTCGACGCCATCCATTTCCACAGCCACCCAAATCGCGCCGCGCGGCTCCAGCCAAGGCTGGCCCTTGAGTCCCGGCAAGGGGCCGGCCTTGACCACTCTGAGGGGTAAAGGGGTAAGGATGGCATTGCCGTAGCGCTCCTCTTCTACCTTGAGCGCCGGATGGAAATGGAATTCCATTTCAAGCAGCTGGGCGATGCGGTGAGCCTGGTCGACGCCGCCGCTACGTACCCGGCCCATGTCCAGTTCCTGCAACGCCACCACGTCCGGCTGGTGGCGGGCGATGATGCGGGCGATGCGTTCGGGGGATATCCGTCCGTCCGTGCCGATGCAGCTGTGGACGTTGTAGGTCATGACGCGCAACGTCTTTAGGTGCGCACTATGCCGCCTGCCGAGAGCGTTGCCAGGGTGGTTTTCGAATCGCCGCCGCAGCGCGAAAGCCGCCTGGCGCAGATCGGCGGCGCGTACGACATCGTGCGCACCTTCGGGCAGAGAACCCTCATCCGCCGCTTCATGGAAAGGCGCATCGGCGGGCAGCAGGGCGAACGCGGTGGTTTCCTCCGCCGCCGCACCGCCATGGGCGCCGCGCTCAATGGCGAAACTCAAGGCGCACGCGCCGACGGCCCAACCCAGGGCGATGAAGTCACCGGCGTCGGGATGTTGGCACAGGGAGGCCAGGTCTTGAGCGGCTTCTTCGAGAAAGGGGTGGTCATTGCCCAATACCTGTGCGGCGTCCTCGGGCAGACGAAACGCGCCGGTTTTGGTATGGACATGTATTTGGTGGGCATCATCCTTGAACAATATCGCCGGTGCCTTCGCCTGCCCCACCAGTGCTTGCGCGAGGGCTGTCCGCTCTGCGTGGCCGAGTTCGCCCTCCCAGTAAATCATCGCGACCGGCCCCTGGGCGGTGACGCTGAGCCTGGGTTTTGCATTGTCCTCCCCGATCAGCGTGCGCAGTGGAGACCAGCGTTGTATCCAGCGGCCACCCAGTAGCTCGACGCGATTGAGCTGATCCCCCAAGACCCCGCTGGTGCGGTAGTCGACCGCTTCGCTCCGCTGCCGGGCGAACACGGTGGCCACTGCCTCGGCAAAAGGACGCCCGTGCAATGTTTCGTAGGTTTTGACCGACTCCTGGCCGTGGTCGGAATAGATCCACACGTCGTAGTGACGGCGCCTCGAATGGTGCGCTGCACGCCAGATGCGGGCGATGGCGTCGTCGATACCTTTCAGGCTCCAGTGCGCGAACAGCGAGGTCGGGCCGCGGCGGTGGGCCTGCTCGTCGTAGCCCAGGAAGTTCAGGTGCACGATGGGCAGGCCCCGGGCCACATCGATCTTGGCGCCGATGGTGGCTAGTTCGCGCAGTAGCACCGTGACGATCACCCGTGTCGGCACGAACTTCAGTTCCTTGGCCAGGTCGTGACCGGCGATGAGGCCGCGTGCGCAATCCACCAGCGCCAGTACAAACTCCAGGGCCAGGAGTACGATCACGCGCAGAAAGCTGTAGGCGTTGGTGACAATCAGAAAAGCTACTGTCCAAGGATGGGCCTCACGCAGTGCCGCCCCCCAGCCGTGTGCGGTCGGGCAGAAGTGCGACTCCAGGGCGCCGCCGGTGTAGTTGTCGACATAGGCGCTGCCGCTTGCGAGCAGCGGTTTGCCACCGCGTTCCTGAAGATCGCGCTCAATGGAGGCAACCGCCGTCGGTTGTATCATGCGAACCAGCTCGCCCGTGGTGTGCTCCATGAAAGCAAATCCCGGCACCGCCTGCCTGACGCCGTAGAACAGCTCGCCCTGAAAGGCGGCGGTCGTGCTCGGCACACCTGCGTACAGGCGTTGCAGCCGGTAACGCTCGCGCCGGATCAGACGCTTCAGGAAAGGCATTTTGCCGTGCGCCAGTGCACGTTCCAGTTGTTTGAGAGACAAGCCGTCGATCTGGATCATCACCAGACCGGGAGTGGCCTCGGTATCGAAGGAGAAAGGCAGGTGTAACAGTCTGGCCAGCCAGACACTGCGGTCGACCCCGGTTCGCAGCCGACGCAGGGCGGCTTCGATGCGGGCGATCATGGCCTGTTGTTGTCCCTTGGTGCTTCGTCATCAGCGAAGGCGGCGCCCAAAGCCCGTGCCTTGCCGACCAGGAGATCCCATTCCGCCTGGATGAGGTTGGCGATACCCGTCCACGGCTCGTCGTCCTGGTGCCGGACGCCATGATCCCGATCCAGCAGGCCTTGATAGATCGACAGCGCTCGCTCGGCGCAGCGATCCATGGAAAACGCAAGTCCTGTTTCCTGGCAGGCCCGCCCTAGCTCGCGCCGTTGTTCCGGGGTTCGCCCCGCCACCCATTGCAGCGCGGCGCGAAAGCTGTCGACCGTTTCCGTGTGCAGCAGGCGACCGTTCCGCCCGTCCATGACCGTCTCCCGGGCGCCGGGTGCGTCCAGGGCCACCACCGCCACCCCGGCTGCCATGGCCTCGGTGAGCACCATGCCCTGGGTCTCGCTCCTGGAGGCAAAGGCAAACACGTCCATGGCGTGGTAGGCATCGGTGAGACCTTGGGCTTCGAGGATGCCGACATGATGCAGACGCTCGCTCAATCCGGCGTGGGCGAAGACGGTTTCGATGGTCGATTCGGAAGGGCCTTTGCCGACGAGGAGGAAATGGGCGCACGGCTCGGTGCGCAGAAAGGCGATTACCGCTTCGGCCAGGAATTCCAGGTTTTTCTCGGGGGCCAGTCGGCCAACGTGGCCAACCACGAACGCCTCGTCCGGAATCCCCAAGCTTGCGCGGAAGCTACGTCCGTCGCCACGAACGAAGCGATCGACCTCGACCCCGGTCGGCATCACGGCGATGGGGGCGGTCACGCCACGTTCGTGCAACAAGTCGGCGATGCTTTCGCTGGGGGCGAACACCTGGTCGCACAGATTGGCGTAACAGGTCGCCAGCTCGATCACGAAGCGTTTCAGCGCCGGGGAATCCACCGGCACGTAATGGGTGTAGTGCTCGTACTGGGTGTGATGGGTGAACACCAGCGGCACCTCGCGGTAGCGCGCGATGCGCAAGGCCGAACTGCCCAACAGGTAAGGGTGATGGGAGTGAACGAGGTCGGGCTGGAAGGCGTCGAGGGCGTCGGTCAGCAAGCCGGTCAGGGGTAGTACCATGGAGAAGTCGCTACCGTTGAAGTTCTGGATGGCGGGCAGGCGGAGCACATCTTGTTCGGCTTGCGGTTGGCCCGGAAACTCGGGTGCCACCACCAGTACGCGGTGGCCGAGACGACGATAGGCCTGGGCGAAGGCCGCCACCGACCGCTCCACGCCGCCTACGTGCGGCGTATAGACATTGGTGAACATGACGATATTCATGGAATCTCCCGTGTTAAACGAACCGCCGCGTCCCCGGCTGTGCGGGTTTGGGCGGCGTAACCCGGTAGTTGCACCTCGATGGCGGTTGGCGGCTTTCGCCAGTCGGCCTGCCAGCGCACGGTCGCCGCCTGCCCCGGTTCGGGTTCCACGGTCACCGAGACCGGGCCGAAGGCGGTGGGTGCCGGGCCAAAACGCAGGGGGCGGCCCGCAGTCAGCCAGGCTGGCGGGATGCCCGATGCCAGTATCAGGGTATCGCCCTCCTCGCGCACGAAACCGTTGCGCATCATCAACACCCATTCGGCTGCCGCCCAGACATGCTGGCCGTCGCCCATGCAGCCGCCGAGCGTGCGCGGATGGATCGCCTCCGGCCATTGACCGGTCGGCGAGGCCAGTTTGGCGACCGTGTCCATCAACGCAAAGGCGCGCGCATCGCCCGCGCGCAGCAACACCTGGGCCACGTGCAGCGTGAGATAGGCATTGATGCCGGAATGGATCATGTCCTGAAAGAATCCGCCCTGGATGAAACAGCGTTCCAGCAGGAATTCGACGGTGGCGAGCAACCTGGCATCCCGCGCCGACCAAAGCTGCAAGGGATAGCCTGAGGCGATCGAGCCGATGGCACCGGCATCCAGACGGCGATAGGGCGAGGCTGGCGTGGCGGGGACGCCGAGCCGCTGCGATGTTTGCGCCAGACTGCGCTCCAAGGCGCTGTCAAATTCGTCCGCTGCGTTGTGGAATTCCTGTTCCGCTTCGTCATCGCCGTAGCGTCGAGCCAGCGCCGCTGCCGCGCGCAACCCGCCGATGCCCCAGAAATCGTCCCAGTAGTAGTAATCGTTGGGGCCTAAGTGTTCCGCGCTGAATCCCGCTGGCAATAGTCCCGCATGGGGCGCTTCGCCGTCGGCAAGCCGCTTGCGCGCGATCCAGCGGGCACCCCGCACGATGGCGGTCCACCATTCCGGCTTGGGCGGCTGACCGGTCAGTGCACCGAAGCGTTCGAGTATCCACAGCGCCTCGCCGTTGGAGTCCCACTCGCCGTCCTGGGAGTGGAAATAGCCGCCCGCCGTCTGCCGTCCCGGAAAACTGTCCAGCACCCGTTCGACTCGCCCACCCAGGCCGGCGCACAGCAGCGCGTGGAGGATGAAGGCCGCGTCGCGGAACCAGAAGCGCTTGTAGGTGTAAGGTCCCGGATAGACTTCGTCGTGGCAGTGCAGCACCAGGGTGCGCAACGCGGCGTCGTAGAGGAAGCGGTAACGCGCGTCGGGAATGTCCAGCACGCAAGCGCCTTCGAGGCTTTGTGCCCAGGCGGTGCCGTGCAGCCCTGCTTCAGGTGGGGCGAGCGGGATGCGCACCGCGAGGGATCTGGTTTGTTCCGGTTCCAATCTGAACAAAGCGGCGGCCGTGGCCATGCCCACGTCGCATTCGCCTGCCTGCTGATCTTCCATATCCCGCAAATGAATCGCCACGTCGCCCTGGCGGTAATCGCTGACATGGTGGCGCTCCGCCTCGACGCCCCACTCCACCAAGCGTTCGCCTTCGATCAGCCAGGCGTCGCGCGCTGGCGCCAGCTCGATGCGGTGAATGAGGCTGACTCCTTCCGGGTTGTAGGGGCGCAAGCTCAGCACCAGCCAGCCTGCCGTGTCGCTAAGCAGCGTCAGCCGCAAAAGACATACCGGCACACCGTCTTTCAGTTGTACCGAGGCGCGTTGCTCCAGCACCATGCCGGATTCCGCGATTGCCGTGACCACTTCCAACCCTGCGTCCATCAGTAAACGTTGATCGACGGCGCGGCTGCGCGAAGGCAGCAGGCGGCGGCCATCGTCGGTGACACACCAAGCATCCAGCGACCAGCCGTCGAAAAACGGCGTGAGCAGGCCGCGCGGGTCGACGATGGGCAATTCATCGCAGCCGTGCCAGCCGATCGCCGTCCAGTTGCGATGGGTGAGATTGACGTGGGTGATGGAGAAGGCGCGGGGGGTGAAGGCATCGTCACGGGGATCGAACTGACGCTCCACCCAATAAGGCCACACCCAGTCCAGGTTGTGCTGGATGACGCGGCTGTTGATGAGGCCGCGGGCATGGAACACCACCCCGGCGCGCAGCAGTTCGATGGGTTCCGTAACCTCGGCTGGTTGGGTGAAGCGGCGCAGGCTGGCCAGCAGCGCGATGGGATCGAGAAAGCCGTGAGCGCGGGCGAGACGCCGCAAAAAGAACCGCCAGGGTAGCCATTTCAACCAGGGCATTGGTTACTCCTCGATAGGGTCGGCGTATTGGGCTAACGCCCGCCACGCCATGTGGCTGAAATGCACTACGCCAGCGAGGACGAGCAGAAATCCGGCGCCGTAGAGCAGCCAGATGCCACTGTCCTGTGCGCCATGCTTTACCACTTCGGCGGCGATGGCGCCCAGATAGACGTTGTGCAGCGAGAAGGGGATGATGCCGAGGAAGGTTCCGCTTACGAAGTCGCGCAGCGACACTGCCGTTAGGCCAAAAAAGTAGTTGGACAGCTTGAACGGGAAAAACGGCAGCATACGGCTCAACATCACGATCTTCCAGCCGTGCGGAACCAGTTCGTTGCTCAGCAGCCGCAGTTTGGGATGCTGCAAAACATAACGCGCCGCCCGCTCACCGAACAGCCTGCGGGCGATGACAAAAGCCAGGGCGGCGCCGAGTGTGATTCCGACCACTACACACAAGGTGCCCATAGATACGCCGAACATGAAACCGGCGCCGGTGGTGAATGGGAAGCCAGGCAGCAGCAGCACGACGACCAGAGCCATTGCCAGGATGAATAATAGCGGCGCCCACCACCCCAGGGTGTCCAGCCAGCGCAGGAATGGGTCGTCCAGCTCGAAATAAATCAGCAAGGCCAGCGCCGTAACCACGAACAGCGTACTCGCGGCAATGGCGGCAAGCAGTCCGGCTTGGTTGCACCCGTTTTTGTCTGCCATGTCCGCCTCCGATTTGGCTGTGGGGTTTTATTCCAGAACGCGCTTTGGTGCGAGGTGAAGGGCGCGGCGTTTTTAGCCGAGCATATCACTGTCTTGTAAACGGGAGCCATTTGCTGGCGTGTCGATTCATCGCCCTCCGTTTTCTGTGACGGCGGCTTTGCCGCGTTGCTCGTTAACGCTAAACAGCATCAGCAAACCGAGGATGAAAAACGCCAGTGTCGACAGCAGCGACAAACGGTGATCGCCTTTGCTCCAGAAGTTGATCAAGCCGTAGCTCAACGGGCCAACGATAGCCGACAAGCGGTTGACCAACCCCCACAAGCCCAAAAACTCGCCCGCCTGTTCGGGCGGTGAAAATTTACTGACCAAGGCACGTCCTACCGACTGGCTTGCTCCCATCGCTAGGCCGATGATGTTCCCAACCAGCCACATGTGCGCAGGTTTGCTGGCATACAAAGCCGCCACTATCGCAATAATCCAGACGATTAGCGTGATGGCCAGTGTCGGCACCGAACCCAGACGGTCTTGTAAATGGCCGCAAATAAATGCGCCGACGGCGGCAGTCACGTTAACCACCATGATCAAAACAATCAGTTGACGGGTATCGAAGCCCATGACTTCTTGCGCATAGATGGCGGCCAGGACAATGACGGTATTCACGCCGGACTGATAAACGGCAAGCGTCACCAAAAATCTGAACAGGTCGCGGAAGTGCCCGGCTTTTTTGAGGGTCGCGCAGGTTTTGCTGAAAGCGGCTCGTAGAATTGATCGGCGCTGGTCGGGCAGGGTGGGTTGTGCCCGCTCACGCAAAAAAACAAACGTGGGCGTGGCGGCCAGGGCAAAAATGGCGGCCGTGATCAGCATCGTCGCCGGTATGGCCTGGGACTCTGTCATGCCTTGCCGTGTGGCCCAGTTTATGTAGGCCAGGCAAGTCACCAGCGTCAACAGTCCGCCGAAATAGCCGAGACACCAGCCATAACCTGACATTCGGCCCATTTTCTGTTCAGGGACTATTTCCGGCAAAAAGGCTGAAATCAGGTTTTCGCCGTTGGCGAACATAATCATCGAAAAGGTAACGAGCACCATGCTAAGCGCTACATCGCCGGGGCCGACCAGTGCCAATAAAGCTGTCGATAACGTACAGCCCACCGTGGTAATTAGCAGGAACTGTTTTTTGCAGGCGCGGTGATCGGCGATTGCGCCCAGGATGGGCGCACCCAGCATCACGGCGAAGTTTGCTGCGCCTATGGACAGTGACCACCATAATGTTGCCAGTCCGGGGGTGATGCCCTGGACACTGCCAGCAACCACGGCAACGAAGTAGGTATTGAACAGCGTGGTTTGCACGACCGTGGTATAGCCAGAGTTGGCAAAATCGAAAAAGGCCCATGCCAGCAGTTCCATTCGTCCGGCACCGGCGTTGCTGTTCGAGCTTGCCGAATTTTTAGTGTGATGGTTGTTCATGTCGGTGTATTCGATGCGCGAAGGCAAGCTGTGTAAGTGGGCGTCGCCCTTGTTGCCGTCCCGTCAATACTGGCATGGACAAGCGTGGGGCGGGCTGGTTTTTTACGGCGCTCGGCCCGTATCCGGGCCACAAACGCTCTGGGTCAAGCTGGCACAATCGCATGGTATCGCTCACCTATCCTCTTGACCGCCAAGGCTTCGATCACTTGATGTCATGTCCCTGTAGCCTGCCAGGGATGCTAATTCTTGCAGATGACCAAACGATTACGCGCAGCAGCAAGGCTCTGATCTATTCAACAAACAGGCGGATACCGGCAATGCCTTGTCCGCCAGCGGCAAACGCTGTGGACAGGGCTGATTGGTTCAGCCCGCCGAGGGCGTAAACCGGCAAGTTGATCTGTTCGACCCATTCGGCAAAACGCTGCCAGCCCAGTGTTGGCGCGTCCGGGTGGGTTGCAGTGGGCAAGACCGGCGCCAGTACGGCAAAATCGATGCCGATGTGCTCGGCCTGGCGCAATTCGGCCAGGTTATGGCACGAAGCGCCTATCCAGCCGTGTACCCTGGGCCGATGCTGGATGGCCATGAGTTGGCGCGCGCTGAGATGAATGCCGTGGTTTGCTGAGATGGCGAGTTGCAAGTCGGCATTGACCAGCAGGTTGACCGCGTGGCTATGGCAAATTTCGCTGACGGTACGGTAAAGGTCGGCCAGGTCTTGTTCAGGCATCAGCGTTTTGGCGCGAAATTGCAGCAAACCGATGCCTTGGGCGATGATTTTGTCCAGATTGTCGAGCATCTCGCGGCGGCTTCGCCCTTCCAGGATGGCATAGCGCTCGGGTAGGCAGGCGGCGCGGATGATGGGACGGTTGGCCGCGGGAAAGTTGAAATCGCCCAGCCGTTCAGGTGCGATCCATTGCACGGCTTGTCCTTCCAGGCCTTGTGCTGTGCCGGTGAAATCGGTCGTTTGCCAGACATCGAGCAGAACGTCGCGATCGGGATAGCTGTGGCAGATTTTGATCAGCGGTCTTGCCTGGCCAATTTCGATGCCGACTTCTTCCTGAAACTCGCGGCGCAATGCCGTCAAAACGCTTTCGTGTGCTTCGACCTTGCCGCCGGGGAATTCCCACAAACCGCCTTGGTGCGCGTCGGCGTGGCGCTGGCTGATGAGTATGTCGCCTTGTGGATTGCGGACGATACCGACTGCGACATGCAGTGCCGGGCGTGTCATGGGTCAGGTGCGGTATTCAGCATTGATCTTGACGTAATCGTAGGAAAAGTCGCAGGTCAATACCTCCTCGCAGTAGTTGCCCCGTCCCAGACGCACGGTAATGCTGATTTCCTCTTGCTTCATCACGCGCTGGCCGTCCTGTTCGGTGTAACCGGGCGAGCGCCCGCCATTTTCGACGATGCAGACGTTGCCCAGGTAGATTTCGATGGCTTCCAGCACCATGTTTTGCACACCGGCGCGTCCTACGGCGGCCAGAATGCGCCCCCAGTTCGGGTCGCTGGCGAAGAACGCGGTTTTCACCAGCGGCGAATGAGCGATGGTCTTGCCGACTTGCAAGGCTTCGGCGGCGCTGGCGGCTTGTTCGACGACGATGCGTATCAGTTTGGTGGCGCCCTCACCGTCACGGATGATTAACTCGGCCAGGCGTTTGGCAACCGATGTCACTGCCGTGGCAAAAGCCTTGTACTCCGGTGTGTCGGCCTGGATGGTCGGTGCAGCGCTGCATCCGCTGGCCAGCAGTACGCAGGCATCGTTGGTGGATGTGTCGCCATCGACGGTGATGCGGTTGAACGAGGCTTCGGCAGCATCGAACAGGCAGTGTTGCAGCAAGGTGGCGTCGATTTTGGCATCGGTGGCGATGAAGCTCAGCATGGTTGCCATATTGGGTTGTATCATGCCGGCGCCCTTGGCTATGCCGGTGATGACAACCGGATGGCCACCAATTTCAATGACGGTCGATGCGCCTTTGGGGAAGCTGTCGGTGGTCATGATGGCGCGCGCGGCGTTATCCCAATTGACTTCGTCCAATGCGGCGACTGCTTTCGGTAAGGCCGAGGTCAGCTTGCCAACCGGCAACGGCTCGCCAATGACGCCGGTCGAAAACGGCAGAACCTGCTGGGCAATGCCGTCCATTTCGTCTGCTAGCGCCGCGCAACAGGCGAAAGCGTCGTGCAAGCCTTGTTTGCCGGTGCCGGCATTGGCGTTACCGGAATTGACCAGCAGCCAGCGCGGCCCCAGCGTCAGGTGTTCACGCGCCAGCAGTACCGGTGCCGCGCAGAATGCGTTCTGGGTGAACACGGCGGCGCAGTGGCCAGCGTCGGCCATGGCCATGACCAGAACGTCGTCGCGTTGTGTCTGTTTGATGCCAGCATTACAGGTGCCGAGCTGGATGCCCTTGACCGGGTGCATGAACGGAAATGTGACTTGACCTACTGCCATGTTCAATCCTTAGGGTGAAGGGGTGCGAATGTCTCGCAAAGTATTCAGCCGACGGCTACGACGACAATGTATTCGCCGTTTTCGGTGCGGGTTTCCAGTACCGTGTGACCGTTGACCCGGCACCAGGCCGGTATGTCGTGCATGACACCGGGGTCTGTGCATTCGACGGTCAGCACATCGCCTGTGTCCAAGGTTTTGATTTTGTCTTGTGTGCGTATGACGGGAAGCGGGCATAGCAGCCTGCGGGCATTGAGTGTGGTGTGCCTCATACGAACCAGGTCTCCGGAATGTCATCGCCATGCAGCGGTTTGACGGTGGTGTTGCGTTCGTTACCGTTGTGGTCGCGAATGGTGACGTCGACCTGTTCGGCATCGCGGCCTTGGCCATAGCGGGCGGTGATGCGGGCGGCCAGTTGCAGATCGTTTTCGTCGGGTGCGCCATCAATCAACACCAGCGGTCCCCGGTGACTGGCGCAGTTCATGCTGATGAATTGTTTTTTGTAGCCGCTCATGAATTGGGCTTCACCGTCTTCGCGGGCGATGATCAGTTTGAAGTTTTTGCTGGGGCGGATATGGCGGCCGACTTTCAATAGCATGACATCGTCCAGTTCGTAATCGCGCTTGCCGCGAGCCTGCCACAAGTCGACCAGTTTTTTCGAATAGCTTGCGTCGGTCAGAAAGCAGCAGCCACCGGCCGGTTGGGCATAGTCGGTGAAGCCGAGCTGGCTGGCCAGTGTCATCTGTGGTTTGCGTGACCGGCCACTGAAGCCGAATAGTTTGGCGCGGGTTATCCAGCCTTCACGTTCCGGCAGGGTGGCGGGCAGGTTTTGTGCCGACAACGGACGAACCAGCAAGTCGTCGGCACCGGATTCGGCGGCAACGATGGGCATGGTCATTTTGCGTTGCGACATCGGGCGTTGGCCGACGACTTCACCGGTGATGATGAAATCGAAGTCGTTCTGCTGCATCCACTGCTTCGCCTTGTTCACCATGAAAATTTTGCAGTCCAGGCAGGGGTTCAGGTTGGCACCGTAACCGTGTTTTGGGTTCAGCAACACCTGTTTATATTCGTCGATGATGTCGATGATGTGCAGTTTGATGCCTAGTTGCTCGGCCACCCACAACGCATTGTTGCGCTTGACCTTGTCGCTGTCTTGTTTGCGAATGGCGTGGGTATGGCCTTCGACGCAAAACCCGGTAAAGAAGTTGATGCCTTCGACGTGGATGCCTTGATCCATGATGGTTTTTGCGGCCAGCATCGAATCCAGACCGCCGGAGATCAGGGCGACGGCTTTTCGTGATTGACTCATGAGGTAAAAAATAACAATGCTTGAAAAACAGGGCATTATACGCGATCGGGCATTTTGGTCGTTCACTTCAACAACTTGCGTCGTCTTCTTCTAAACTTGGCAGCGTGTCCAATCAACCCTGTGAACGATGCATTATGGAATTCCGTGACTACCTGAAAATACTGGTTCAACACGATGGTTCGGATTTGTATCTGACCGCCGATGCGCCGCCGGCTGCCAAGTTTCAAGGAGTTTTGAAGCCTCTGGAGGCTGCCAGGCTCAGCAATGAGCGCTTGAAGGAAATTGCCGATATTCTGATGAATGCCGATCAGCGTGCTAGCTTCGATCAGGTGCCGGAAATGAATCTGGCGATTTCGGAGCCGGGTATCGGTCGTTTTCGCGTCAACATTTTCCGGCAGCGTAGTTGCTATGCCTTGGTGATCCGTAACATCAAGGTCGATATCCCCAATGCCGATACGCTGGGTTTGCCGCAAATCCTGAAAGACAAAATCATGGAAAAGCGTGGCCTGATTTTGTTTGTTGGTGGCACCGGGTCGGGCAAATCAACATCGCTGGCGGCCTTGCTGGATTATCGCAACAGTCATTCGTCGGGCCATATCATTACTATCGAAGACCCGATCGAATACATGCATCCGCATAAAAAGTCGTTGGTCAATCAGCGTGAGGTGGGTGTCGATACCGCAAGTTATGAGGATGCGTTGAAAAATACCTTGCGGCAGGCGCCCGATGTGATCTTGATTGGCGAGATTCGTACAAGGGAAACCATGGAGCATGCCTTGGCCTTTGCCGAAACCGGGCATTTGTGTCTGTCGACGCTGCACGCCAATAACGCCAATCAGGCGCTGGATCGCATCATCAATTTCTTTCCAGAAGAACGCCGCCCGCAGTTGCTGATGGATTTATCGCTGAATTTGCAGGCGTTCGTTTCTCAGCGACTGGTGCCGACGCTGGAAGGCAAGCGGGTTGCAGCGATCGAAATTTTGCTGGGCACCAAGCTGGTCAGCGACTTGATTCAGCGCGGCGATGTGCATGCAATCAAAGAGGCTATGGAAAAGTCGGAAAACGTGGGTATGCAGACTTTCGACAGTCATTTGCTGAAGCTGTACAAAAGCGGCGTGATTTCGTTGGAGGAGGCTTTGCGTAATTCCGATTCACCCAATAACCTGAAGCTCAAGATCAATTTGAGCGAGGGCTTGGGGTCGGCGGTTGGTAGCAGGCCCGAGAAGGGGCGGTTGTCGGACAATTTGTCGCTAGAGGCAATCAGTAAGGATGATGAGAGTGCAGAGGATGTTTGATCGTGATGCCGATCAGGCTATTTGAGTATGGCTTTGAGTCGGCATCGTCAAAATTAAAAAAAGGGAGGAGTTTCGGTCAAAGCCCAGGGATGCCCGTCAAACCATCAAGCGACCAGTTGTCGATGTCGTTGATCCCGCTCAAATCATCGCCTTTTGAATACTGGATGCGGCAAACGTAATGATGCGTCGTGTTTGCACCGTCTTTTGACGGCAATTCAAGCTCTGCGTTGATGATGTACTCGTAATTTCCAAGGCTCCATGCGTTTGTTGGTTTGCTGGCGAATGATGCCGAGATTTCAGGCCCTAGTTCCTTGCTGATGTAGCTGTTGCAATGGGTGAAGGCAATGTTGGTCATCTCGTTGGAGATGGCGATTGAGCTGCCATCATCCTTGCTCTCCACCAAAAAAAGATCAGACGCTGCGATACCTTGCAATAGCGGCAAAACGAACTTTATCTGCAAGGCGAGCAGGCCGGCCAAGCACAAGGCGAATACTATAATTTTCTTTTGGCTCATGGTGATATGCGGAATCCGGTGAGGTGTGGTTTTACGACTGACAGGTTGCCGAGTTTAACAAAAAACGCAGCCCTGTTGAGCGACATAAATTTAGCTGTCATACGCCGATCGAAGACCGTCAAAAATTGCTGAACAAGTGTATTGACAACCATTGCCGAGGTGGTAGACTGCCCGACACTCCTAGGGATGGAGTGTTCCGTAAAATGCGGAATGAAATTTTGGGAAAAACTAAAGAACTCCCGGATTTCCGGGATTTTATAATCTTTTAGGAGGTAGAAATGGCTGCTACAACTGAATCAGTTAAGGCTGATGCTGCGGAAGCACCGCTTTTAAATAAAAGAAACCTAACACTGGGTATCTTGCTGTACTTGGTGTTTTATAGCTGGGTTCGCTGGTACGAAGGTGTTTATGGCTGGTCTGCTGGCCTGGACTCGTTCGCTCCAGAATTTGAAACCTACTGGATGAACTTCCTGTACACAGAGATCGTTCTCGAAGTACTGTTTTTCGCCGGTATCAATGGTTACATCTGGAAAACCCGTGATCGTAAAGTGATGTCAATCACGCCGCGTGAAGAACTGCGTCGTCATTTCACACACTGGATCTGGTTGGTTTGCTACGGTTGGGCTATCTACTGGGGCGCTTCTTACTTCACCGAGCAAGACGGCACCTGGCACCAAACCATCGTTCGTGATACCGACTTTACTCCAAGTCACATCATTGAGTTCTATCTGTCATACCCAATCTACATCATTACCGGTACTGCTTCTTTCATGTATGCAAAAACAAGACTGCCTACATACCAAGAAGGCTTGAACCTGATGTATCTGATTGCGGTTATCGGTCCATTCATGATTCTGCCCAATGTTGGTTTGAACGAATGGGGTCACACATTCTGGTTTATGGAAGAGTTGTTCGTTGCACCATTGCACTACGGTTTCGTATTCTTTGGTTGGGCTGCTCTCGCTATAATGGGTGTGGTGAACACCGAAGTAATGGCAATTGCCAAGCTGTTGAAAAAAGACTTGGCTTAATCGCTTAGTTTATAAAAGTAAAAATACTATCTCCTTTCTTGCTCTGCTCAGGTGGGGCAAGATAAGAGAAAAAAGTAAGAACATAATTTTAATTATTTAGGAGGTAAGCTAATGAGCGCATCTCAATCAGCTGTACGTTCTCGTGCGGAAGCGGTACAAGTTTCCCGTACGTTCGACTGGATGATTCTTTTTACGCTGTTTACAGCAGTTCTAGGTGGCTATCACATTCACTATATGTTGACTGGTGGTGACTGGGATTTCTGGACCGACTGGAAAGATAGGCGTCTATGGGTAACCGTAGCACCTATCGTTTCCATTACATTCCCAGCCGCTGTTCAGGCATGTTTGTGGTGGAGATACCGTTTGCCTATCGGTGCAACCCTCTCTGTTGTTGCTCTGATGATAGGTGAGTGGATCAACAGATATTTCAACTTCTGGGGTTGGACTTACTTCCCGGTCAATATCTGCTTCCCATCTAACCTGTTGCCAGGCGCTATCGTGCTTGATGTGATTTTGATGCTGGGCAATAGCATGACGTTGACTGCTGTTGTGGGTGGTTTGGCTTATGGCCTGTTGTTCTACCCAGGTAACTGGCCTATCATTGCGCCTCTGCACGTTCCTGTAGAGTACAACGGCATGATGATGACTCTGGCTGACTTGCAAGGCTATCACTATGTACGTACCGGCACACCCGAATACATCCGTATGGTAGAAAAAGGTACATTAAGAACTTTCGGTAAAGACGTTGCCCCTGTGTCAGCGTTCTTCTCTGGTTTCGTTTCTATCATCATTTACTTCTTGTGGCATTTCTTCGGTCGTTGGTTTGCTAAAACCGACTTCATCTCCGATGATGCAACCTAGTTGTATATTGGTTGGATAAAAATGACAGCTGGCATGATTAAGCGGTATGTGCCAGAAAGATCTTAATTACAAATTCTCTAGTAATAGAGGAGGAAATATGAAATTAATTAAAGACAAGGTTGCAAAACTGTCCTTTGTCGCACTGCTTGTCTCTTTGACTGCAGCGATGTTTTACGCGCCTGCGGCTTCTGCTCATGGTGAAAAATCGCAGGCGGCTTTCATGCGTATGCGTACCATTCACTGGTTTGATCTGAACTGGTCAAAAGAAGAAGTTCCAGTCAATGAAACAATGACTATCTCTGGCAAGTTCCTGGTATTTGCAGGATGGCCAGAAACGGTTGACAAACCAGAAGTATCATTTTTGAACGTTGGTATCCCTGGTCCAGTATTTATACGTGCTGGATCTTGGATTGGTGGCCAACTGGTTCCTCGTTCGGTTTCTTTGGAACTGGGCGAAACCTATGAGTTCAAAGTGTTGTTGAAAGCACGTCGTCCAGGTGACTGGCACGTACACTCAATGATGAACGTTCAAGGCGGTGGCCCTATCATTGGCCCAGGTAAATGGGTAACCATTACCGGTTCTATGAGAGATTTCGTCAACCCAGTTACCACTCTGACTGGTCAAACGATCGATCTGGAACATTACGCTCTGGATAACGTTTACTTCTGGCACGCCGTATGGTTCGCAATTGCGTTCGCGTGGTTGTTGTTCTGGATCAAACGTCCATTGTTTGTTCCACGTCATATCGCTGTTGCCAGCGGCAAAGCAGATACTCTGATCTCTGCCGGTGACAAAAAAGTAGCAATGCTGTTCGGTGTGGGCACTCTGGTCGTTGTTGCAGCCGCTATGGGTGCAGCTAACGAAAAATACCCGATAACTACTCCGTTGCAAGCAGGCTTGATCCGTGGTATGAAAACCTACCAAATGCCTGAAGCTACTGTTTCAGTTAAAGTTGATGACGCTACTTACCGTGTACCAGGTCGCGCAATGCAAATGACTCTGACCATCACCAACAATGGTGACTCAGCGGTTCGTTTGGGTGAATTCAACACCGCAGGTGTTCGTTTCCTGGAGCCAGCGGTTCATGAAGATGAAACCAACTATCCTGACGACTTGTTGGCTGAAGAAGGTTTGACTGTTAGCGACAACAGCCCGTTGGCTCCTGGTGAGACTCGCACTGTTGAAGTGACTGCTTCTGATGCTGCTTGGGAAGTATATCGTCTTGCTGACTTGATCTACGATCCAGATTCTCGTTTCGCAGGTCTGCTGTTCTTCTGGGACGAAAACGGAACACGTCAAATGGTTACTGTTGACGCTCCGTTGATTCCATCCTTCATCTAAGCAATGAAGGCTTGACTAAGGCTTGTTCTTAGAGATCACCCCTGCTATCAAATAGATAGCAGGGGTTTTTTATTTGGTCAGATTAAATAAAGTTTTAGAAAAATGGCGATTAGCATTATTCGAAGGGTGTTACCAAGAACTTTTTTTGTGTTGTTAGTTGGTTTGCTGGCAGGTTGTGCGGAGAAAGATGCATACGAGCGGGCAGTTTTGCAGCAAATGCAAAATGAGAAAGATATTAAAGATTACAAAATTGACCCGCAGATAATGACAGCCTGCGTGGTAAGTGAAACAAGTAGCAGAATGCCTGGCTTGAATGCTATTGACCCAATTCGACGCCAAGCCCTGAAAAATTATACGGCTATGCTGGAACTGACGAAGTCGTCAGAGCCGACGAAAACACTGGAGGAGTTACGCACTGCTTTTGGCTCGCCTCAAGGCTTGGCCGATGCCCATGCTATTTATGCTGAAGCGGTAGTCAATTGCCTGTCAAATCTGGTTTCGAAGGCGGAAGAAAATTAAACATGCTGGTAGCGTTCGGTGCCTGTTGCTCAGCATCAGTTATAAACGCTCCTTGGATGGCAAGCGGCTAGCAAAAAGTTAGTGTGTGCTTTGGTCGATTTCATCGATGGCCTGCTCAAGCTCATCCGGGGCGAAATTTCTTATAGCAACCCCCCTAACTGATTCGATACAGTACAGGCATCCAACCATTTGCAGGAGTGTGCGTGATGAAACCCTATTCTGTTGATTTACGTGAAAAAGTG
>PESC01000058.1 GCA_002929135.1 Methylomonas sp. | reverse complement strand
GGTGATGTGTCTGGACAAAACCGGCACCCTCACCTTAAACAAAATGAGCGCGGTGGCCATACACCGACTATCCGGCGAAATCCGCATCAGCGCCGACGGCTTGCATCAAGGCGGCCAGCGCATCGACGCCGATGCGCTGGACATCGCCTGCCAGCGCCTGCTGGAAACCCTGGTGCTGTGCAACGAATCCAGGCCGAATGGCAGCAGCCTGTTGGGTTCGCCTACTGAAAACGCCCTGCTGCAACTGGCGATAGACGTCGGCACCGATGTCGACGATTTGCGCCGCCGCTATCCGCTGATCCGCACCGACTACCGCGCCGAAGACCGACCCTACATGGTGACGGTGCACCGCAGGGACGATGGCCGTCACTGGGTTGCGGTCAAGGGCAGCCCGCTGGCGCTGCTGCCGTTGTGTCGCTGGCACGGCCATGAAGACGACTTGCAAGTCATGACCGAAGACGAGCGCGAGGCCATCCTCACCGGCAACGAACACCTGGGGGCCGATGCGCTGCGGGTATTGGGCGTGGCCTATCGGCTGGTCGATGATGGCAGGCAGTTCGACATGACCGATCTGATCTGGCTGGGGCTGGTCGGCATGGAAGACATGATGCGCCCCGGCATGAACGAATTGATGCAGCAATTCCACGCTGCCGGTATCGCCACGGTAATGATTACCGGCGACCAGAGCGCCACGGCGTACTCGGTCGGCAAACGCCTGGGCCTGAGCCAGGACGACCAGCCGCTGGAAATGGTCGACTCCCTGCACCTGGACAAGCTGACGCCCGACGTGCTGGCCGGTCTGGTCGATACCACCTCGATCTTCTCGCGGGTCAGCCCGGCGCACAAGCTGCGCATCGTCGAAGCCTTGCAACTGAACGGCAAGGTGGTGGCGATGACTGGCGACGGCATCAACGACGGCCCGGCGCTGAAAGCCGCCAGCGTCGGCGTGACCCTGGGCAACAAGAGCAGCGACGTTGCCCGCGCGATTGCCGATGTGGTACTGGAAGACGACGATCTGTCGACCATGATGACCGCCATCCGCCAGGGTCGCACGATTTACGACAACATTCGCAAAAGCCTGCGCTTCCTGCTGTCGACCAATCTGAGCGAGATCGAGGTCATGCTGGTCAGCGCCCTCATCGGTGGCCCCGAGATACTCAACCCCATGCAGTTGCTGTGGATCAACCTGATTACCGACATTTTCCCCGGCCTGGCACTGGCGCTGGAGCCGCCGGAAGGCAATGTGCTGAAACGGCCACCGCGCGATCCCGGCGAAGCCATCGTCTTGCCTAAGGATTACGCGCAACTGCTGCGCGAATCCTGCGTGAACAGCGCGGGCTGCCTGGGTGTGTTCGGCTACAGTGCGCTGCGTTACGGCATGGGGCCCAAGGCCAGCACCAACGCCTTCATGGCGCTCACCCTGGGGCAGTTGGCACAGGCCTATCGTTGCCGCTCCGAACAAACCTCGATCTTCCATCCGGACGGTCGCGAGCCTAACCGCTATCTGGATGCCGCCATTGGTTTTTCGGTCGGCCTGCAACTGTTGGCCGTCGCGTTGCCACCACTGCGCAACCTGCTGCGGCTGGCGCCGGTCGGGCCGTCCGACTGGCTGGCCATCGCCGCAGGCGCCAGCTTGCCGCTGCTGATTAACGAGTCTGGCAAAAACCGGCCAGACAGATCGGCATTGACTGGTCTCGATACCACAACCCGTCAGGCTCACGAACCCGTTTCAGTGCAACAGGCCAATTTTTGGAGAACGTCCGATGATTACTGATTTCGTTTTCAACTCCCAGTCGGTCACCTCCGGCCACCCCGACCGCATGTGCGATATCGTCAGCGATGCCATCATCGATGCCTTTTTGCGTCAGGATAAAAACTCGCGCATCACCGCAGAATGCGCGTTGTCGAGGAACATCCTGTTTCTGGCCGCCCGTTACGCCAGCGATGCGGTGGTGGACATACCCGAAACCGCCCGCAAGGTGATTGCCGAGATCGGCTATCGACCGGAAGACTTCGATGCGGCGGAATGTACGGTGGTCACCAGTTTGATCGAGCAGCAGAAAACCGTGCGCGAAACCGATTTCCATGCGCTGGACAGCGCCGAAATCGACCGGATCACCGTGTCGCACCAGTGTTCGGTATTCGGTTTCGCCTGCAACCACACCGCCGACCTGATGCCCTTGCCGATCACGCTGGCCAACGCGCTGGCCCGCCAGTTACAGCGGGTTTGGGATACGCTGGACTACATCTCGCCGGACTGCACCACCCAGGTTGGCGTCGAGTTCATCGATGGCCGACCGCAACGCATCCACGGCCTTACCCTGATCGTCGGTTGCGATGACCCCAAGCAAACGCCGACCCCCGCCCGCATGGCCGACGACATTCGTCATCATGTGATTGCGCCGGTATTCGAAAACGCATCGTTGCAGCCGGACAGGCTGACCCGGATCGTCATCAATCCAAACGGGCCTTTCGTCCGTAGCGGGCCGACTGCGCATTCCGGCATGACGGGCCGTAAAACCGACAGCGATACCTACGGCAGCTTCGCCCGCCACAGCGGTTCGGCACTGAGCGGCAAATCGCCGTCGCGCATCGATCGCATCGGCGTCTACGCTGCCCGCCACGCCGCCAAGAACATCGTCGCTGCCGGTCTTGCCGAGCAGTGCGAGGTGCAACTGAGCTACAGCATCGGCCACGCCGGGCCGGTCAGTGTGCTGCTCAACACCAACGGCACCGGCAAGCTCGACGACCACGCCATCCGCCAGCGCCTGTTGCGCCATTTCGATTTCCGCCTGGGTGCCATCGTCCGCGACTTCGATCTGCGGCAATTGCCCGCACGCCACAAAGGCGTGTTCTACCAACGGCTACCGGCCATCGGCCATTTCGGCGAACACGATCTGGCTCTACCGTGGGAGAAAACCGATAAGGCGGCATTGCTGGCAGACTGAAGCCGTCATCACGCGGCGATTTTCTCGTTCCCACGCTCTGCGTGCCGAGCTTGCACAGCACAAAGCGCGGGAACGAGGAGCCATTCATCAAGCTAAAGTCAACGGTATTGAGGGGCAGGGTGAGGGCATAAAGCTTCAGTGGGAAAACACGCCGGTGGACAGATAGCGGTCGCCCCGGTCGCAAATAATGGCGACGATGACGGCGTTTTCCAGCGATTGCGCCAGTTGCAGCGCGGCATACACTGCGCCGCCGGAGGAAACCCCGGCAAAAATGCCTTCACGCGCCGCCAGGGCGCGCGTGGTGTTTTCGGCGTCGGCCTGCTCGACATCGATGATGCGATCGACACATTCCGCCTGATAGATTTTGGGCAGATAAGCCTTGGGCCAGCGGCGTATGCCGGGAATCCTCGATTCGCCAGCCGGTTGTACACCGACGATTTGCACCGCCGGGTTCTGCTCCTTCAAAAACCGCGAGGTACCCATGATGGTACCGGTCGTGCCCATGGCACTGACGAAGTGGGTAATGCCGCCCTGGGTATCACGCCAGATTTCCGGCCCGGTGCCTTCGTAATGCGCACGCGGATTGTCGGGGTTGGCAAATTGATCGAGTATGCGGCCCTTGCCTTCGGCTTCCATTGCCCGCGCCAAGTCGATGGCGCCTTCCATGCTGTCTTTTGCCGGGGTCAGGATGATGTCGGCGCCATAGGCCTGCATCGACGCGATGCGCTCGGCGCTCATGTTATCGGGCATGATCAAGGTCATTTTGTAACCTTTTATCGCCGCCACCATGGCCAAGGCGATACCGGTATTGCCACTGGTGGCTTCGATCAACCGGTCGCCGGGGCGGATTTCACCACGCGCCTCGGCATGTTTGATCATGCTCAGGGCGGGTCTGTCCTTGACAGAACCCGCAGGGTTGTTGCCTTCGAGCTTGACCAGCAGCGTATTGCTGGTGTCATCGGGCAAGCGCTGCAAGCGCACCAGCGGGGTATTGCCGACCAGGGATTCGATAGTTGGAAACTGCATACGGGTAACGGCCTGTTGTTGAGCAAAAATTAGGTAACGCCGTGAAATAGCCAAGACGTCTGCCTTGGCCTAAGACTTTAAGATTTTATGGTGCCGGAGATAGGAATCGAACCTACGACCTTCTCATTACGAATGAGCTGCTCTACCGACTGAGCTACACCGGCTTATTTGAGGTAAATACTGGCGGGATCTTTGAGGACGGGGTCTTGCGTTTGCCATTGGCCGTTGACCAGGCTGCGGTAAAAGCAGCTTTCTCGTCCGGTATGACAGGCGATGCCGCCTTCCTGCGCAATTTTAATTACGATGACGTCTTCGTCACAATCGAGCTGGATGTCGATGATTTTCTGTCGATGGCCAGACTCTTCGCCCTTGCGCCACAGGCGGTTGCGCGAGCGCGACCAGTATACCGCATAACCTTCTTTGGCAGTCAGCGCGAGGGCCTCGCGGTTCATCCAGGCGAACATCATCACCCGACCCGTGTCGTGTTGTTGGGCGATAACGGGTACCAGGCCGTCGGCGGTCCAGCGAATGTCATCCAGCCAGGCGTCTGTCATAAACGTACCTCTATGCCTCGCGCTTGCATGTGGCGTTTGGCTTGTTCGATGCTGTATTCGGCAAAGTGGAAGATGCTGGCTGCCAGCACGGCATCGGCTTTACCGATCGTGATGCCGTCGGCCAGATGGTCGAGGTTGCCAACGCCGCCCGAGGCGATGACCGGAACGGGAACCGCTGCGCTGATCGCGCGCGTCAGCGCCAGGTCGAAGCCGGATTTGGTGCCGTCGCGATCCATGCTGGTCAGCAGGATTTCACCGGCGCCATAGTCGGCCATTTTCACGGCCCAGGCCACGGCGTCGATGCCGGTGGCTTTGCGACCGCCGTGGGTGAAAATCTCCCAGCGCGGGCTTACATCGTCGCTGCTGACTTGCTTGGCGTCGATGGCGACCACGATGCATTGCGAGCCGAATTTGTCCGCCGCCTGTTTGACGAATTCCGGGTTGAACACCGCCGCGCTGTTGATGCCAACCTTGTCGGCACCGGCGTTGAGCAGGGTGCGGATGTTGTCCAGGGTGCGGATGCCGCCGCCGACGGTCAGCGGGATGAAGACTTCGCCGGCCACTTGTTCGACCACATGAACCAGGGTGGCGCGTTCATCGTGGGTTGCCGTAATGTCGAGAAAGGTGATTTCGTCGGCGCCCTCGCGGTCGTAGCGACGGGCGATTTCCACCGGATCACCGGCATCGCGGATGTCGACGAATTTCACGCCTTTGACGACGCGGCCATTGTCGACATCCAGACAGGGGATGATGCGCTTGGCAAGACTCATGGCTTATTCGAACGATGCCGCCAGTCTGGCACCATCGGCAAAATCCAGCGTGCCTTCGTAGATGGCCCGACCGGTAATGGCGCCGACGATGCCCTCGTGCGCCACTGCGCCCAAGGCGCGAATGTCGTCGATATTGGTGATGCCGCCCGAGGCGATGACCGGTATGGTGATGGCTTGTGCCAGTCTGACTGTGGCTTCGACATTGACGCCCTGCATCATGCCGTCGCGGGAGATGTCGGTGTAAATGATGGCGGATACGCCCTGGGCTTCGAACTTTTGCGCCATGTCGATGACATCGTGACGCGACAGTTTCGACCAGCCGTCGATCGCAACCTTGCCGTCCCTCGCATCCAGGCCGATGATGATGTGGCCGGGAAATTCGATGGCCACGTCGCGGACGAAATGCGGCTCGCTGACGGCTTTGGTGCCGATGATGACGTATTGCACACCGACTTCGAGATAGGCCTGAATGGTGTCTTCATCGCGAATGCCGCCGCCGATTTGCACCGGCACATCGGGATAGGCCTGGACGATGGCGTGAATGATGTCGGCATTGCGCGGCTTGCCAGCAAAGGCGCCGTCGAGATCGACCAGATGCAACCGCTTGGCCCCTGCTTCGACCCAGCGCCCGGCGACCGCGACCGGGTCGTCGGAGAATACCGTATCGTCTTCCATGCGACCCTGACGCAAGCGCACACATTTTCCTTCTTTCAGATCAATTGCGGGTATCAGCAACATAAGTTCAATCTCAACGTTTAAGCGTGGTCTCTAAATAGTGATGTTGAAAAAGCCGATCTGTAACGGCCATATCAGGTAGCGCCATCCCAGCGCAAAAAATTGGTCAATAACTGCAAGCCAACCGCCTGGCTTTTTTCCGGATGAAATTGCACGGCGAACAGATTATTTCGGGCCAGGGCACAGGTGAAGGCATCGGGATAATCGCTGGTTGCTGCGCTGTCACCGGCATCATCGGGCACGGCGTAATAGCTGTGTACGAAGTAAAAACGGCTGTCTTGTGCAATGCCATGCCACAGCGGATGCGGACGCTGATGCACCCGGTTCCAGCCCATGTGCGGAATTTTAAGCGGCTGGCCATCGGCATCGCGCAAGCCGTAGTCGAAGCGCCTGACATGGCCCGGCAGTATGTGCAGGCAGTCGGTGTAGCCGTTTTCCTCGCTGTCGGTCAACAGTGCCTGCATGCCCAAGCAGATGCCCAGAAACGGTTTTGTTGCCGCTGCCGACCTGACGGTATCGACCAGGTTCAACTCATGCAGTGCCTTCATGCAGTCGCCCATGGCGCCAACGCCAGGAAATACCACGCGATCGGCGCTGTCAATGATGCCAGGCTGTGCGGAAACCTGGATATGCGCATTGGGTTCGGCATGTTGCAGGGCTTTGGCGATGGAATGCAGGTTTCCCATTCCGTAGTCGATGACGGCAACTGTAGTCATAAGGGCAAGAAGCAGACGGAAGGTTGGGGGCTACAAACTACCCTTGGTGGAAGGCATGATACCGGCCATGCGCGTATCCAGACTGATGGCCATGCGCACGGCACGACCGAAGGCTTTGAATACGGTTTCGGCGATGTGATGGGCGTTGCCGCTTTTCAGGTTGTCGATGTGCAGGGTGACACCGGCATGATTGACAAAGCCCTGAAAAAATTCGCGGAACAGGTCGGCATCGAAGCTGCCTATCATCGCCCGTTTGAATTCGACCTGATAGAACAAGCTCGGACGACCGGAAAAATCGATGACGACGCGCGACAGCGATTCATCGAGCGGGCAATAGGCGTGACCGTAACGGAAGATGCCTTTTTTGTCGCCCAGTGCCTTGGCGACGGCCTGTCCCAGCGTGATGCCGATGTCTTCGACGCTGTGGTGGGCATCGATGTGCAAGTCGCCATGACACACCACGTTCATATCGATCAAACCGTGACGGGCAATTTGGTCGAGCATGTGGTCGAGAAAGGGCAAACCGGTTGCAAAGGATGCGGCGCCATTACCGTCGAGGTTGACGTCGATTTTGACCTGGGTTTCGAGCGTATTGCGCTCGACGGAAGCAAGGCGTGAGTTCATGCGAATGCGAAGGTTGAAATTGGCCGCTAGTTTACTTCGATTGTCAAAGTGTCGCCAAACTCTTGCTGGCGATTTCGTAAACGTCCTTCGACAAGGTGTCGTAATCGACGATGCGCTGCAACTCGGCTTTCATTGCTGCCTGGCGTGACTCGTCGTAGCGTTGCCACTGTGCCAGGGCCGATACCATGCGGGCGGCGATTTGCGGGTTGAGGCTATTCAGCGCCAGCACCTGATCGCCGAGAAAGCGATAGCCTTCGCCACTGCGGGCATGAAAATGCACAGGATTGGCTTGCGAGAACGCACCGATCAACGCACGTACCCGGTTCGGTGTTTTCAGGTCGAACGCCGGATGCTGCATCAATGCCCGCACCCGATCAAAGGTGTTGGGCATCACGCTGGTAGCCTGCAAGCTGAACCATTTGTCGATAACCAGCGCCTCGTCCTGCCATTGCTGGTAGAAGCGGCGCAAACAAGCGTCCTTGTCGGGATGTCCGCTATTGACGATAGCGCTTAGCGCCGCCAGTTGATCGGTCATGTTGCGGGCCTGGTCGAACTGTTGGGCAGCCAGGTCGTAAACCGCAGGCTTTTCCAGCGCCATCAGATACCCCAGGCAACGATTCTTCAAGCGCCGCCGACCAACGGCAGCGGCATCGAAGCAGCCGGATTCGTCGCAGTTGTGCCCGGCATACACCCGGCTGAATTCATCGGCCAGTGCGGTTGCCAGCGCTGTTCTGACGAATTCACGGGCCTGATGAATGGCATCGACATCGATCACCGCCATCTGGCCGCTCAAGTAAGCCTCGTCGGGCAGGCTGAGCAGCAGGGCCTGGTAGGACAAATCCTGGCCATTTTCCCGCAAAATCGTGCGCCAGGCCTCGACCAGCAAAGGATTCAAAACCAGTGGCCGGTCATGGCAAATGTCGGCCATCAGCTCGAAGATGAGCTGGCAAGCCAGCTGTTGCCCGGCATCCCAGCGGCTGAAGCTGTCGCAGTCGTGGCGCAACAAGAATGCCAGTTCATCCAGGCTGCGTTCGGTCTTGACGATCACCGGCGCCGAGAAACCGCGCAACACCGACACCACCGGTGCCTGCGGCAATTGCTCGAAAACAAAGGTCTGGCGAGCCTTGGTCAAGTTCAAAACCACATCGTCGGAGGCTTGCCCCTGATGGTGTATCGCCGCGATGCTGCCGTCGGGTGACAACAAGCCCAGCCTGATCGGAATGTGCAGCGGCTGTTTTGCCGTTTGATTCGGCGTCGGCGGGCAATGCTGCTCCAGCGTCAGATGTAGTTGTGCCGAATCGGCATCGTACTGCGGAATCACGGTAAGCGTCGGCGTACCGGCTTGTGCGTACCAGCGGCGGAACTGGGTCAGATCGACGCCATTGGCATCTTCCATCGCCCTGAGAAAATCATCGCAGGTCACCGCCTCACCATCGTGGCGCTGAAAATACAGATCGCTGCCTTGGCGGAAGCCGTCGGCGCCCAGCAAGGTATGCAGCATGCGCACCACTTCGGCGCCCTTTTCGTAAACCGTCAGCGTATAGAAATTGTTGATTTCGATGTAGGACTCGGGGCGCACCGGATGCGCCAGCGGCCCTGCATCTTCGGCAAACTGACGGGTGCGCAGCATGTTGACGTCGTCGATGCGCTTGACGGCGGGCGAGGTGCGATCACCGCTGAACTGCTGGTCGCGAAATACCGTGAAGCCTTCTTTCAGGCTGAGCTGAAACCAGTCGCGACAGGTGACGCGGTTGCCCGACCAGTTGTGGAAATACTCATGGCCGATGACGCCTTCGATGTGTTCATAATCGCTGTCGGTGGCGGTATCGGGGCGGGCGAGCACGAATTTGGTGTTGAAGATGTTGAGGCCTTTGTTCTCCATCGCCCCCATGTTGAAGTGATCCACCGCGACGATCATGTAGCGGTCGAGGTCGTATTCCAGGCCATAGTTTTGTTCGTCCCAGCGCATGGCGTTTTTCAACGACTGCATGGCGTGGCCGCATTTGTCGATGTTGTGGTGCTCGACGAAAATTTCGAGATCGATGTTGCGTCCGGTTCGGGTCACGAACTGGTCGCGTACACAAGCCAACCGACCAGCCACCAGCGCAAACAGGTAGCAGGGTTTGGCGAAAGGATCGGCCCAACTGACCCAATGACGATTGCCATCCAGATCACCCGCGCCGGTCTGGTTGCCGTTGGACAGCAACACCGGGAAGCGGGTTTTGTCGGCAATCAGCGTGGCGGTGAAACGGCTCATGACATCGGGCCGGTCGAGAAACCAGGTGATTTTGCGGAAGCCTTGCGCCTCGCATTGGGTACACAGCATGTCGCCGGAGGCATACAGGCCTTCCAGCGCGGTGTTGGCTTTCGGCTTGATGCGGTTTTCGATGGTTATCACGAAAGCCCTGTCTCTGGGCACCTCGAAAATAGTGAGGGATTCCGCCGTCAGCCGGTAGTCGTCCACGTTCAATGTCTGGCCATCCAGCGCCAATGCCAGCAATTCCAGCCCTTCACCGTCCAGCGTCAGTGCGTCGCCGCCGTAGGCACTGGCCGGATTGGCGCGCATCGTCAGTCTGGCATTGACTAAGGTTGCGTCATCGTCAAGCTCGAATTGCAGATCGACAGCATCGACAAAATACTCGGGCGGGGTGTAATCGTTCAGGAAAACAGCTTGAGGGGCGGCGTCACGCATGGTTGGTCGAGGGTGGGATGAATCGTGAAAGAGGTGTTGGCGGGCGGTTTCTCGGTCAATCGCGCTCAACTTGGTGGTACGCCACCCAGGCCAGCAAAGCCCAGGCGCCCAGAAATGCCAGGCCACCTATCGGCGTTATCATGCCCAGCCAGCGGATGTTGAATATCGCCAGCAGATACAGACTGCCCGAGAACAGCAGGATACCGGCGATCAGCAAAACAGCCACCCAACGCAGCAAACGCTGGCCGGGCAGCATCGCCGTCAGCGTCAGCAACAAGGTATGCCACATCTGGTAGTTGACGGCGGTTTTGTAGATGTCGAGCTGGTAGTCGTTCAACAAGGGCTTCAAGCCGTGTGCGCCAAAAGCGCCCATGGCGACGGCGACGAAGCCGGATACGGCGGCAATGATCAACAGATTCGATCGTGTCATTTTTCCAGCAGCCTCGGCATCAGTTGTACCAGATTGCAGGGCTTGGTTCGGTAATCCAGTTGATCTTTTATCAAACCATCCCAGGCGGTGCGACAGGCGCTGGTTGAACCCGGCACACAGAATATGTAAGTGGCATTGGCAACCCCGGCCAGGGCACGCGACTGCATGGTCGAGGTTTTGATGTCTTGATACGACAGCATTCTGAACACTTCGCCAAAGCCGTCCAGCACCTTGTCCAGCAGCGGTGCGACTGCTTCCGGCGTGCCATCCCGCCCGGTAACACCGGTGCCGCCGGTGGTCAGCACCACGTTCACCGCAGACTCGGCAATCCATCGGCTGATCACGGCGCGAATGCGGTAGATGTCATCCGGGACGATGGTTTTTTCGTACAGATGATGACCGGCGCCGGTCAGACGCTCGACCAGGGCCAGCCCCGATACATCGTCGGCCTCGGTTCGGCTGTCAGATACCGTCAGCACGGCAATCTGCAATGCAATGAATTCGCTCACGATCAGACTCCAGGCAATTAGGCGGTCATTCTAGGAAACCTGAATGGCGCAAGGCAAGCTATTGGTTTATCGCACTGAGACACCACGCATCGACGGATTTCTATGGCTTCCGTATTGTGCAAATCGTTTTGCTCGCTATAGTTTCAGGCCAAACCACTTCTTTCCCCAAGCGAAAACGGGCGCATCATGGAAATACAATCCAAATTATTCGGCAATCAACACATCAATCCCGACACGATCATAAATTTTCCAGCGGGTATTCCAGGGTTCGAAGATCAGCATCGCTTCAAGCTGTTTCACCAGGAAGGCAGCGAAATCGTCTATTGGCTGCAATCGCTGGATGATGATGAGCTGGCCTTTTCGGTTGCGCATCCGTCGCATTTCAATATCCATTACGACTTCGTGTTGACGGATGACGATGCAAAATTACTGCAAATCGACGCTGACGACGAGCTGCTGATTTTGATTCTGCTGCACAGAGACGACGCGGGTGAAAATGGACAACCCGCAATAAAAGGCGTCATCAAATCACCTTTGTTGATCAACAGCACCAAACGCATTGCTTTTCAGAAAATCCTGCTCAATAGCGAACTGCCCAATATCGAATAAAGCATTACGTTGGCTGAAAAAACAGCGAGATATACTCGAAATCCGATGAGGTTTTGGTTTTTGCGGAATCGTTGCAATTGCTGAGTTTACTGTGAAAGCCGAAAGCTTTTACGGAGTTGTCTTTCATTTTCCGGGGCGACGCAGTGCCTTCATGAACGTCAGGTTGCGCTGAATAGACTCATGGCACTGAAAAGCCCTTATTTGCTTATTCACCCGCCAACGCCAAAACTGTCGTGATCAGCTCTTCACTCAAATAAATATCCGACTGTTCAATTTGAACTAGCATCGGCGCAATTTCACTGATCAACCCTTTTTCTTTTGCGACAAGCAGTACGCCGAGCGAGCCAACGGTACTGATACCGTTGATCTTGGCCACTTTCCGACCGCGCCGATCATCGATCAACAACTTATCGGCGTTGAGTTGTTTGAAAAGCAGCATGGCCTCGGTTTTTTGTCCGGATGAACGGCCTCGTTGTAAACGGCTTCTGGTACAACTACAGTGTCAAACAGCTGCTCCAGAAAATGCAGACCATCGCAGATTGCCAACGCTATCAATGCGGAGCAATCTGCTACTAAAATCATAGTGTTTTCATCCCGCCAACTCTTCCAGCAACTCTTCCTTGCTGATGTCGATGATCGCCACTTCGTTTTGTTTACAGGCAGCCATGAAGTCGTAAGTGTCCAACCCGGCTAACTCTGCCGCTTTGACCAGTGTCACACGGCTGTTTTTGAACAACCACAGCGAGTAGCTTAAACGCATATCCTTTTCGATGTCGGTAACGGATTGAAACGCGACAAAATCATTCGGAAGATTGACGGCAATTTGCATGGTTTTTACCTCAACGATCATAGAGTTGCGCTGCCCTCAATTATGCCCGGTTTTGCAAGTGCAAGCCGAATAAGGGCCGAGAAACCAATAACGTCCACATTGCCCTCCTTCGCCTTCTGGGAGTGGATTTGCACTTGCCAAGCGGGTACTGGACAGGAAACTCCAGCATGATAGTGTTGGGACGAGGGTACATAAGGGCATTCAGTCATAACCGAACGCCGCGACGAAACGCTGCAAGCACGGCATGATTTCTTCGACCTGACCCGGATAATGCCGCCAACGCGCTACCGCAGAGCGATAGAGAGGCTGCGAAACCTGGGCGAAGCTCGGCGTCGAGACGTAACGCCCCTGGACTTTTTCGTGGAAGCGAGTCACCTCATCGACCCATTCCACACCAAGAAACTCGAAAACCCGGCGATAGCAGGTTTCGAAATCGCCCACGCTGTCTTCGTAGCGCAGTTCAAGATAAGACGGCTGCATCAAGGGACGTAAATGCAGCCAGTAATCCATCACGGCTGCGTATTGCTGCGCAATGCCCTGCCAGGATAACAAGTTGATGGTTGCAGGTGAAGGGGCGAACGGCTGCATGAAGCAACTGATGCAAATGTCGCGCGGATCGCGCACGGCAAACAGGATTTTGGCCGCAGGGAACACCACGGCAATCAGGCCGAGATCAATGGTATTCAGCGCGTGTTTGTCGATCAACGGCCTACGCATCACCTGATCGCCGAATTCCAGGGCCATACGCTGCCAGTAAAACCGCCGCAACGCCTGCACCTGAGCCTGATTCAATCGCCGCACGGCGTCGGCCTGATGGTCGTGAATGCCGGTCATCGCCACCAATTGCTGGCCCATTTCAAACACGATACTGCTCTCGTCGGTGGCCATCAGCCTGGGGTGGGCCGCGATGACCTGCTCGGTCAGCGTGGTGCCCGACCTTAAAAATCCCAGCAGGAAAATCGGCGACGGCAAGCCGTCGGACGCCAGGTCTTCAGCCGACCAACGATTCAGCAACACCGCATCGAAACCGTCGCGGTTACGTGCCAGATTGTCGAAGAAGTAATCGCGCCGGTCGGGTGGAAAATCATAAGCTGCCGAATGCAGCGCACCGGCGCGGGTCATCGCAGCAAAGGCGTCATCGTACCGCGCCAGCGTGTCGAGGATGACACTGCTTTCCAGCCAGGCTCTTGCGGTTTGCAACGGCTCGTCGTTACGCTCGATCACCTGCGCAAGACGCGCCAGTGCTGCGTCGCGCTCCCCCGCCCGCGCTTCGAGCGTTGCCAGCAAAATGCTGCAGCCCGGATGCTGCGGCAGTAATGCGCAAACGCGGCGGGCAAGGGGTAAGGCTTCGCGGTGGCGGTTGACCCGGCTCAGACAGAGCGCCAGATTGTTGAGCGCGACGGCAGAATCGGGCGCGACACGAACGGCGACACGAGCCAGTCGTTCGGCGGCGTCAGCCTCGCCCCAGTGCAGCAACTGCGCCGACAGATCGACGGCAAACGCCGGGGCGCAGTGTTTTTCGGTCTGACGCTGCACCGCCTTGGCGGCGCGTAAAAGATGGGCAACGCCTTCCTTGCGCCGCTTGAGCCAGCACAAGGCCTGCCCCAAACCGGCCATGAATGCGGCATCGTTAGGTTTGCCTGCGAGCAACTCGCGGAAACAGCGCTCCGCTTCGGCATGATCGCCGCGTTTGACGGCATCGTAAGCCTCGCGATGACGTTGCGCCGAGTCGTCAGGCAGTACGGAATGCGGCATGGCACCTGAAGCCCCGCAACACGCCTTGACTTTTTTGCCGCTGCCGCACGGGCAAAGTGTATTCCGACCGGGTGTTGTCGAGGGAAATGGGTTAACAACCATCGGTCGGAGCGTATCTACTTTTTCAGAAACCTCATTGAGCAAAGCCCTTCTTGTTGCCAACCATCCGCACCGGAATAAACGCCGGGTATTCGTACCATGAATGGTTAAGGCCATCGACCCAGCAAGAGATGATGCATAAATCAATCAGCAGGTTTAGCGCCAGATACGAGCCATCGAAATCAGGGTCGATGCTGGCGCGCCCTGTTTGCTGATTGTTTTTGCACTCGATATTGAGCGGATCGCCGTCGCGATCAACCCGAATGGGTTGATCTGGCGAGACCGTCCAGATGCCTTCGGTGTTGTGCAATTTGCAAATCGTCTCGGTCGGATCCACATCGCCTTGCGTGGTTACCGATACGTTTTGTCTACTGCCTTGGGTAATGGTGGCGCAGCCAGTAAGCGTGGCTATCAGAATTAGTATCGTGACTGGGTTCATGATCTTTCCTTCATTGTCGGTTTGGCTATCAAGGCGGTGTTGCTTTCCTTGCCAAGCTCGCGCACGGCAAGACCTACCGATCTCCGGCATGGGTTCTCACCGAAATGGTGCTATCAAAAAAATCGTGGATTTGCAAACTGGGCGAAGCGCCAGATTATAGAGTGCCATCCCTGGCAAGTCATCCTGACCGATGTCCTGGTTTTCCTTGATTGCGAGTCTTGACAATCTTTAGAAGTAGCAACTCGCTGCAAGACTTTCGCGTCCGGTTGTATCCAGCACGGGGACACCAAAGCATTGCATACCAATCCTGCGCTGGATTCAATTATTGCCTTTGAATGGTTCGCGTTTCAGCAAAACACTTCTTTGATTGTTTTGCCGCAAAATGGCAATGTTCACCGCCTCTTCAATTGGACCGAATAACTTCTTTTTTGCCTCGTTTACATCTTTTACTGGCACATTATTCACTGAAACCACCAGATCACCCGGGGCCAGGCCATTGAGCTTTGCATCGGTACCATCGACTACGCTTTGAATTTCCGCTCTTGCAGTGCCTTGTTCGGACAAACTGAATCCAGGAAATCCGGCTTCGTCTATGGCCAGATAGCCCAAGCTCTCCATATCACTTACACAGGACGAGCGAGCAATATAAGCACTGCCTATGCCAATCACAGCACCCAACCCCAAGCCTCCACCGGTAACCTGGCAGTTGTCCTGTTGACCATCGGCATTGACCATGTCTGTTCTAAGCGATACGCAACCACTCAAACAAATGGCGATTAGGGATGTGAGGATTATTCTGTTCAACATACGTATTCAAGCTCCGCGACCCAATGTGGCTCATTATGAATTACCCCGCGTCAACCACGCGGGGTTGGGATGAGGGTGGAAATACCCCCCAACTACGTTCAGACTGACATTACTGGGATATACAGCCTTATAGCGCAATTTTGCGCCTGCGACGCCCCATAGCCGCCAAGCCCAAGCCAGCGGTCGAGAACAACCATACTGCGCCGGGTACCGGCACCTGGGATACGGTGAAGCTGAACTGCTGGCCTCTTCCGCAATCGGCTTCTGGTGTTGGCGACGGACAGCTACCGCCCAAGGCCAGCAGGTAATGGCCGGATTTCAGGCCCATCAGCGTCAATTGGGCAAAATCCAGCGCCAGTGAGCCGTTGTTCTGGTTGAGCTGGCTGTAAGACCAGCTCGACGCCGCCGGATTGGTCAACCATGAAGTGCTGGCGTTGACGCCACCATGGCCGACGACATTGCCATCACCGTTGGTGAAGCCATTGCCGGCATTGGCGTAGCCTATCCAGCCTTGTGCACTGTTCAATACACCACCGGTTGTGAGCGCGGCATTGGTTGCAGAGTCAGCGCCCCTGACCTGGTTGAACTGATGAAAGCCGTGACCGTTGGTGGTCGTGGCATTGGTGCCGCCAGTCCACAGCGAAAAGGCCGGATTGTCGAGTGTGCTGGTGGTAGCGTTGCCACTGGCATTGCCGCGTCCGCGTATGGTGAGTATCACGTCATAGGTCACGCCATTGGCGATGTCGCTGGCCGAGCCGATGCGTAACGTCGCCCAGGCCGCAGTGTGTACCCAGCCGAAATTGCTGGCACCGTAGTCAGTCCAGGATTTGAAAGGTGCCGTCGAATTGGCCGACAGCTCGGCGCCGGTGAACGGCCCCAGATTGAAGGTGGAACCGCCAAACGCTTGTGCCTGGGTAGAAACGGCGGATAACGCCGCCAAGCCCAGCACTGCCGATACGGCCTTGTGTAGTGTTGATTTTTTCATGATGCCCTCTTTGCAAGGTCGGCTGAAACCAGCCGACCCAGGATTGCGTGAAAACCGTGATCAGACTGCGGCTGCTTTACGACGACCAAAACCGATCAAACCCGCCAGTGCCGTACCGAACAACCAGACGGCACCTGGAACCGGCACAGCCGTGATGTTCAGTCTGTAGTCGGCAAGATTGGCGTTCCAGCGGCCTACACCGGCGCCACCGAGGTAGATGGAATAGATTTGATTGGCTTGGGCGCGGAATACCAGTGGGTTGTTGGCATCGACCGTAGCGTCGTGGATCAGGTAGCTAAGCCCTTGGGTGCCGAATGGGTTGTCCTGGGTAAAAGGCCTTGCCGGGTTGCAACCTGGGCAGTTCCAGGCGCCGTGATGCGAGTAGTTGCCGGTGTTGGTGTCCATACCCCTGAATACGGTGATGCCGAAATTCTGGATGTTGAACCCGGTTCCGTCGACGACCGAAGGACGCAACACGATGTCGGCATCGATATGGGATTTGATCAGGCCAATCTCGGTTTGATGGCGCCAGCCGGTTGGGCCAACGACTGTGGGCGCGCCTTGGGCGCTGTGGCCTTCATCCAGCCAGGCACCGGCGCCGGTGTCGATCTCGGCGGCAAAGTTGTAACGAGTCAAGGCATCAGCTCTGGAAATCTCCAGGGTTTGGCCAATGGAATGAAGTTCCGCCGCCCAGTTCAGATGCGACGACCCGGCATAACCGTATGGCAGTGCACCGCCTGCGGTGCCCACCCAAGGTACAAAATTACCTTTGTTGCCCTGGCTTTCCGGGCCGGTTGCAACGGCATCGCCGTTACCATCGAAAACCCGGATCCAACCGTCGGTTTGTGACGACGCCGTGGTGGTAAAGGTGTTGTACATGGTATGCGCCGACGCGGTGCTTACCGTTGCCGATAGTGCCAGACCTGCGATTGCCAGTGCCAGTTGGGTTTTTTCCATGGGGGTTGCCTCGCTGATATTGAGTATTGAACGTTTTTGCAGCGCCGTGAAATGAGCGACGCCCATGCCGCCAGGCCACTGTCAGGCGAATGTATGCAAAATGAATGCCAGCACTCAAAACCCAGGTCGGTCAGGTATGGGTTCCCACGGAGGCCGTGGGAACCAGAACGCAGAGCGTGGGAACGAGAAATGCGATGGTCATCGCATTTATTGCGTGATATGCCTCGCATCTATGTGAAATAGCGCACTTTTCAAGCGATTGCCTGCAACTTGCTCATCAGCGCCCTAGCCGCCGCTCCAGCTCCACAATCATTTGCGTGGTCTGCAATACCGTATCGGGGTTCAAGCTTATCGAATCGATGCCGATTTCGACCAGATACGCCGCCATGTCCGGGTAATCCGATGGTGCCTGGCCGCACAAACCGCAGTGCCGACCGTTGCGGCGGGCACCTTCCACCGCCATGCGCATCATGGCCTTGACGCCGGGGTCGCGTTCATCGAAGGCGTCGGCGACGATGGCGGAATCGCGGTCGACACCCAGCGTCAGTTGCGTCAGGTCGTTGGAGCCAATCGAAAAACCGTCGAACCATTCGGCAAAGGCATCGATTTGAATGACGTTGTTGGGTATCTCGCACATCACGTAAATTTCCAGGCCGTTGTCGCCCCGGCGCAAACCGCATCGCGCCATGAAATCCAGCACCTTGTGCGCCTCGTCGATGCGTCGGCAGAACGGAATCATCAGGATGACATTGCGCAACCCCATGCCATCGCGAACCCGCTTTATCGCGGCGCATTCCAGCGCGAAGGCTTCGGCATAGGCCGGATGCACGTAGCGCGAGGCGCCGCGAAAACCTATCATCGGATTGGCCTCGTCTTGCTCGAAGCCGCGCCCGCCCAGCAAGCTGGCGTATTCGTTGGTCTTGAAATCCGACATCCGCACCACCACCGGCTTGGGGTAAAACGCTGCGGCGATGGTGGCGACACCTTCGGACAAGCGCTGGGTGAAGAAATCCTCGGGCCTTGCGTAGCCTGCCGTCAGTTCGCGCAATTGCTGGCGCTCGCCGTCATCGGTCACTCGCTCAGGGTGAATCAAGGCCATCGGATGGGCCTGGATGTACTGGGTGATGATGAATTCCATGCGCGCCAGGCCAACGCCGTCGTTCGGCAAAAAACGGTGTTTGAACGCCAGTTCCGGGTTGCCGAGATTGAGCATGATTCGGGTTTTTGGGCGCGGCATCTGGCTCAGATCGACTTCATCGATCACAAACGGCAGCCGACCCTGATACACCTTGCCGACATCGCCCTCGGCACAGGACACGGTGACTTCGCTGCCGGTCTGTAGAACCGTCGTGGCCTGGTCGCAGCCGATGACCGCCGATACGCCCAGCTCGCGGGCGACGATCGCGGCATGACAGGTGCGGCCACCGCGATTGGTGACGATCGCCGCCGCCATTTTCATCACCGGCTCCCAGTCCGGCGTGGTCATGTCGGCCACCAGGATTTCACCGGCCTTGAAGCTGTTCAGCTTGGCAACGTGGTCGATCACCCGAACCCGGCCTGCCGCAATCGAGCCGCCCACGGCGCGGCCAGTCAGCAGAACCGGGCCGCTGCCTTGCAGCCGGTAGTGTTTCATCATCTGAACGCTGCGTTGCGACGCCACGGTTTCCGGCCTGGCCTGCACGATATAGAGCTGGCCGTCCAGCCCATCCTTGGCCCATTCCATATCCATAGCCCTGCCGTAGTGGCGTTCGATGGTCAGCGCATGACCGGCCAGTTGCAGCACCTCATCATCGCTGATGCAGAAGCGGCGACGCTCGTCGTTCGCTGTCACCACGTTGTGCGTGGCCTCGCGGGTACGGCCCTCGGCGTAGATCATCCTGATTTTCTTGGCGCCCAGATTGCGCTTCAGCACGGCGCGATAGCCTAGCCCGAAGGTGGGCTTGTGTACGTAAAACTCATCGGGATCGACCGCCCCTTGCACCACGTTTTCGCCCAGGCCGTAGGCGGCCGTGATGAACACCACGTCGTCGAAACCCGATTCGGTATCGAGCGAAAACATCACACCGCTGGCGGCCAGGTCGGAGCGCACCATTTTCATCACGCCAACCGACAGGCCGACACTGAAATGGTCGAAGCCCTGAACGACACGGTAATGAATGGCGCGATCGGTGAACAGGCTGGCAAAACAGCGTTTGCAGGCGTCGATCAGCGCCTGGCCACCATGGATGTTGAGGTAAGTATCCTGCTGACCGGCAAAACTGGCAGTCGGCAGGTCTTCGGCGGTGGCCGAGCTTCTGACCGCCACACTGAGATCATCGCCGTATTCGCGCTGAAGCTCGGCAAAGGCATGGTGAATCTCGGCCTGCAAGTCGTTCGGCAAGGCCGCCGCATAAACCAGCTCGCGGGCGCGGGCGGCGCGGCGGGCCAGGTCGTTGACATCGTGGGCATCGAGGCCGTCGAGCGCATCGTGTAACTGCGGCCAGACCCCGGCCCGGTCGAGTACGTGGCGATAGGCTTCGGCGGTAATGGCAAAACCATTGGGCACCTGGATGCCTGCCTGCCCCAGTTCGCGATACATTTCACCCAGCGAGGCATTCTTGCCGCCGACCAGCGCAATGTCATTGATCGTCAGCTCATTGAACCAGCGGATGTAGTGATAGGTATTCGACATGATGTACTCCTTGAATCCCGCGATATTGAAAAGGGTATTGCAGGATACGCCAATCAGCAATCAATCACGACAACGAGCCACACTGCCGGTGTTTTTGTCACGTTCATGCGTGCGCAGGGTTATTGAGGGATATGGAAAATCGGTCAATTCAACATCCTCCTATGTGTCAGTTTTTTTTACACCTTGGCTTTATCACCAACGGATGTGAATAACCTTAGTCCGCGCTATCGCCCAGCGAAATCCATGTAAAGCAATGATAAATAAAGGATAATAGGTGTCTTATTCGTCCGCCCAAAATGATCATGAGCCATTGGCGCCGCCTTGGCCAGTGTCTACCTGTCCACGCTGACGCCGGGTAGTGCCCCGCTTGATCCGGTGATCGGCGGGTTGTCCTGGGCCCCTCCCGGCGTACCGATCATTTTCTGGCGGGAAACCTAACGCCATGACTACCCTGGACAGCCTCGTCAACGCCGCCGCCCTGGCCGTCTTTTCCGAGCCGGTGATCTACCGCAGCGGCATGAGCACGCTCACCTTGCGGCCCTATGTGGCAGAGGACAGATGCGGATGACGATCAGCCTGGACGACCAGGCACTGCAAAGCCTCATCACCGCCTTGCCCGGCCAGATCGCCCGCGCCCGTCGCTCGGCCATCGGTACCACGGTGACCTATGCCCGCCAGCGCTTACAGGCCCAGATGATCGCCCGCACCGGCCTACCGGCCCGCGTGTTCCGTCGAGTACGCATCAAAACCCGACGCCGCCCGGAATCCGGCACGGTCTGGCTAGGCTACAACCCGGTCAAGGCCGCCTATGTCGGCAGAGTGAAACAAGACCCGCAAGGCGCATTTGCCGGGGATTACTTCTTCCCCGACAGTTTCGTCGTCCGTATGCAATCCGGCCATGTCGGCATCTTCAAACGCGGAGGGCAGAGCCGCTTGGGCTTGGTGGAACAAACCGTCGATCTCAGCGCAGGCCCCGCCGTCGCCCGCAGCGTGGCCGCCGACGCCGGGCGCGAGCTGCGAGCCAGGCTGGCAGACCGGCTGCGCCAGCTCAACCCGGCGCTGAGCTGACGCTATGCTGCACCTGCAACCCCTCATCATCGACCGCATCCGCCGCCAGACCCAAGGCTTCGTCACCATCAGCAACGCCTCGGTGCTGGCCGGATTGCGCGACATAGGCCCGCTGCTGCCCGCCTGCATCGTCCAGCCCGGCGCAGGGGAACCCAGCGATAACAGCGGTGTGCTGATGCCATTTTTGGAGGTACAGGATTGGGATGCGACGATCATTGTTGCCCATCAATCCAGCCAGCGCGACCACGGCCAGACCGAGCAGGTGGCAGGCTGCTTGATGCAAGCCGTGGTGCAGGCGCTGCACCGCTGGAGCGTCGAGCAACCCGCCATGCAGCACCAACCGTTCCGCTACACAGGCCGCGACCTGCCTTATTACAGCGCGGGATACGCTGAGTTCACCCTGCATTTTGCCGTAAAGGCCGTAATTGGAGCGGCCAGCCCGTGACCGTCTGCATTCCCACGCGGAGCGTGGGAACGAGAGTCTAGCCACTCGCCACTCATCATTCACCACGCACCAATAATCACCATGACCAAACCCCAATCCACCCGCACCGAACCCGAAGACAGCACCGCGACGATCAGCGTGCGCATTGCCGTCGATCATCACAGCCATCACGGCATCGCCATCCCCAGGGGGGGCAGCATCGATGTCGATGCCGACACCGCCGCCTGGTTGCGGCAACACCACATCATAGAGGACTAACGCCATGCCCGATTTGAACGCACAACAAGGCCTGATTTATGAGGGTAACATTCACGCCCAGCGCTACATCGGCGGCGTGCTCGGCCACAAGGCCATCGGCCCGTTCGAGGTGACGGCGCTCAGCCTGACCGTGTCCAACGAGGTCCAGGAGCGCCGCTCGCGACTGGTCGGCCAATCCGGCAAGGTGCGCGGCTCCTTTGCCCGCAGCAACCCCACCCAGATCAGCCTGAGCGCCAACGCCGCCAACGCCGACCTGTACGCCCTGTTCCTGCTGGGCAGTGTCGCCGCCCACAGCCTCACCGGCGGCACCGTCACGGCGGAATCGGTCGCCAGTATGGAGCACGACAAATGGTACAAGTTGGCGCAAGCCAACGTATCGGCAGTGGTCATCGCCACCCGGACGCTCGGCATCGATTATGAAGTCGATGCCCGCCTGGGCATGATCCGCAGCCTGTCCACCGGCGCCATTGCCAACAATGCCACGGTGCTGGTCAACTACAGCTACGGCGCCATCAGCGGTACCAGCATCCGCGTCGGCACTGAAAGCAAGGTGGATGTCCGCTTGCTGGGCCGTCTGGTCAACTCCGAGACCGGCGCCCACGCCATCCTCGACGTGCCCAAAGTCACCCTGTCGCCCGATGGTGATATTGCCCTGATCGGCGACGATTACCAGACGATGACGCTGACCGGCTCGTGCGTACTGATGGACGGCGAAAGCGCCGACCTGTATCTGCGCGACCCGGTGACGTATACCTGAGGCCCGGATGACTGGTGAGTACCTCCTGACGCTGGTTCCCACGCTCTGCTCTCTCGTTCCCACGCTCTGCGTGGGAATGCAGACGCACCTGAAGACTAGGGGTTCTCTCTCGTTCCCACGCTCTGCGTGGGAATGCAGACCGGACGCGAAGATTCGGGGGTTCGTGTTCGCGCGGTATGGATTCCCACGCAGAGCGTGGGAACCAGGGCTGGGCTTGAGTCGGCCACTCACCACCCACCATTCACCACTCACCATTCCCCCATGACACCGATCAAAATCAAACACCTGCCCGCGTTTTTGCGGGCCATCGAACCCATAGCCCACGACTTGGCAGCGGGCGACCTACTGGGCAGCCTAACCCGCCATGCCGACGCTGTTATCACGGCCACGGCACTGGGCGCGGATGTCGATCGCGCCTGGCTGGACGAGCAGACGCCCGATGTGCTGATCGACCTGGCCAGCCAGGTCATCGAGGTCAACACCGATTTTTTCGCCCACAGCGTGCTGCCCAAGCTGACCGTCGCCGCCGACCGGCTGGCGATCGTCACTGGTGGCACGCCTGGGTTGCCCGCCTCGTCGGGGCAGGCTTCGGCTACGCCGACGTAATGGAACTGCCGTGGACGGACGCGCGGGATTTTCTGGCGGCGACGCAGCGCATCGAGCGCGAGCGCCTGCTGACCCAGGCCATCGCGGCTCGCGCCGGGCAGGCCGCCGCCAAAGACTGGAATGCCTGGGTGAAGAGCGTGCAGGGGATGCGGCCTGGAGCGTGACGGGCGTCGTGCTTCGTCACTCCGGTTTTAGCGCCAAAGCGCGGCAACGCATCCGGGCGCTACTTGCGAGCCTCTATCATCTGGTGCACAAGGGTTGCCACGATGAGCACCCCCATTATTCGCCAGTACCAGGAGGGCATGATTATTATGAACAGCGGCACGAATGGAATCATGGCCCCGATGGCAAGCGACCTTAACAGCGACATCAACATAAGCTAACCCATGGCAGATTTAAGTGTAAGGCTTAGAATTCTGGCAGAAAGTGCGCAGGCCAACGCGGACCTCCGCCGTATGCAAGACTCGCTCGACCGTATGCGGGGCAGCCTGGCCCGCGTCGGCCATTATGGCACACTGGCGTTTGCGGGCTGGAACATAGCGGGGGCGCTGCCGCAGTTGGTGAGCATGGCCGATTCGGTCAAGCTGATCGATGCCCGGCTCAGGCTGGTGACGCAATCCTCAGCCGAATTCGTGGCGGCGCAGCGGCTGGCTTACGACGTGGCACGGGAGACCGGCACCGGCTTTGAGGCCATCGCCGGACTCTACACCCGGCTAGCCATGACCGGCGCCGATTATGGCCTGTCCGCCGAACGCATTGCCACCGTTACCCGCTCCACCGCCCAGGCACTGAAACTGTCCGGCGCGTCGGCAGCAGAGTCGGCTTTTGATGCCTTCAAGCAGACCGATTTTCAGAAACTGCACGACCAGCATTGGCAGATCGAGCAATACCACCGCATGATCAAGCAGGTATGCAACATCGAAAAGCTCCAGGTACGTCGCAAAACCCCGATACTCAACCACATCTTTGCCGCCTTATGTGGCTATGTTCACCTGCAGCGCATGCAGTTTACCGAAATGATCCGCAATGCTTGCCAATGGCAGAAAGCCTTGTATCAAGATGTGGTCGCTTCATTTATCACCCGCTTCATGGGCGGCAAGGAATATTTGAACCCTCAATTCCAGGCTTCCGTCAATGCGTAAGTCCTACATGTGATGCCGCCAGGCATCCCTGCGCCGGACTTGGTAGTCAGCTATGCCACATTCGCTCATGGCTTCGCGAAAGCTCTGTTCGATGAAGAAACGCTGCGCCTGTAATCGCGCCAGGGTTTGCCTGAGCGTGCCGATCGGCGCGTTGGGCAGGCAGTAATGTGAAACGGTGTCGGCACTCACTTCGCGCCGCACCCATAAATGCCAGTGGCGTGCGTTGTCTTCTTGGCCGCCCCAAACCCAAGCCCGGGTATGCAGCTAGTCGGCGGTGAGATGGGGCCTTTTTCGTCGTCTCGACGCGTCAAACGCTGCCAGAGGCTTCGGCTGGTTGTTCGGCGGCCCACGGGTCAACACGGATCGAGGGGGCTTGCGCTTTGAGTCGACTGGGCCGCTTGCCGCGGGCTGACCACTCGGGGACGCAGGGCTTCGGGTCTTGCAGATAGAGACCTTGATCGCAGTGGAGATCGGCGACGAAGCGGCAGTCCAACTGATCCACGCCGCGCAGAAATGCCGGTTCCTTGCCATCGACGCCGACGTTTCCGCGTTCCCACGCTCCGTGTGGGAACGCAAGCCGGGACGCTCTGCGTTCCGAACGTGTGCGCCACGCAGGGCGTGGTAACGAGAAAACGTATCCGGACAAACGCCCGTCATTGATTAGAGCAGTATGCTGTCTTCATGGCTTTCTGCCTGAGAACGTCATCCTGGCCACTTTGCAGCATCGCAGTTTGATGACCTTGGTTTTCAGCGGGGCCAGGAGGTTATCCGGGAATGCAAAATTTCTCTCTGCTTGTCACGATCTCCGTGGAAAGCCATACCGGCTTTTTTGCGCAGGGAAGCGAGGAAGAAGCGTGATGTGGTTCTGACGCCGGCTGGCAATCAGAAGAACAGTTCGCGCATTTTCTGACCTGGGGATTCGGCGCGCATGAAGGCTTCGCCGACCAGGAAGGCATGAATGCCGTTGTCCTGCATCCGTTTGACATCGGCCTGGGTGTGAATGCCGCTTTCAGTGACGATGAGTATGTCGGGCGCAATGTGGTTTTTCAGCGTCAGCGTGGTTTGCAGCGATACCTCGAAATTGCGCAAATTGCGGTTGTTGATGCCTATCATGCGAGGGTTCAGCAACAATGCCCGTTCCAGCTCGTCGGCATCGTGCACTTCTACCAGCACGTCCATGCCTAAGCTGGTGGCGGTGTCGGCCAGTTGCTTGAGCATTGCGTCATCGAGTGCAGCAACAATCAGCAAGATACAGTCGGCTCCTAAGGCGCGTGATTCGTGGATTTGATAGGGGTCTATCATGAAATCCTTGCGGATGACCGGTAACGGGCATTGGTCGCGTACCATTTGCAGGTTGGCTTCCGACCCTTGAAAAAAATCCTTGTCAGTCAGTACCGACAAACAGCTTGCGCCGTTGAAGGCGTAATCGATGGCGATGTCGACCGGCCTGAAGTCTTCGCGGATCACGCCCTGGCTGGGCGAGGCTTTTTTGATTTCGGCGATGATGGCCGGTTTTTTCTGGTCGGCTTTGCTGCGCAGGGCTTGATAGAAGCCGCGCGGGCCTTGTACTGTCGCGGCAATTTCCTGCAACAGCGCAAGCGGTGTGCGACTTTTGCGCAGGGCCACTTCTTCGAATTTCTTGGCGAGGATGGTTTTTAGAATATCGGGGGTGTGGGTCATGGTCTTGAGTGATTGGATGATGAAAGTCTGTGCTCGGTCTTTGCGTCCTGGCACAGCCCGGCTTATTGCCCGGTTTCAGTAACGATGACGCCGATGCCGTTTTTTTGCAGTAATTCCTTGATGGTCGCAACACTGGACGGGTTGTCGTAAGGCCCGATTTTGACCCGGTGCCATAGCACATTGCCAACCTTGGCTTTTTCCACCCTGGCTTCAATGCCCAAAAGCGCCAGTTTGGCTTTGTGGCGTTCGGCTTCCGCGGATTCCCGGAACGAACCGGCCTGCATTACGTATTGGGTCGTCTTGGTTTTGCCCACCAGTTGTTCGCGTACCCGGCTCTTGATTTCGTAATCGGGAATGACGGTCTCGGCTTGCGGCAGGATGGTGTAGAAATCGTAGCGTGGCTCTTCCGGTACTGGCGCAGGTTCGGCTGGTTTTTCGGCGGTGATGGGCGGTTTTACGGCTTGTATCGGCAGGCTCTGCGTGCTGGGCGCTGCAGTTTTTGCCGAGCTGTCGGCGGGCTGGTTGGTCAGCAGTTGCGGCAGCATGGTGCGTATCATGTTCAGAAAAAAGATGAAGGCCACGACCAAGGCAATCACCAGCAGCCAGCGCCACCAGACGGCAGGTTTTTGGGCCGGTCGCCTTCGGTTGCTGGCGTAACCGTCGGGGTTGCGCACACGGTGCTTGTAGTCCCTGGCCATTACATTGCTTCTGGATGATGGATGTTGAGTAATTGCAGCGCATTGGCCAGTACTTGTCTGACGGCTGCAATCAGGTTGAGTCTGGCGTTGCACAAGGTGTCGTCATCGACCAGAAAGGGATGGGCGTTGTAGTAACTGTGGAATTGATACGCCAGTTCGCGCAGGTAGCTAATCAATTGATGCGGTTCATACTGCATGGCGGCTTTTTCCAGTACTTCCGGGTATTTCGACAAGGTGACCAGCAAAGCCGATTCGTGGTCTTCGGTCAGCAAGGCCAAGCCTTCCATGCCGAGATGAATGTTGCGTGTGCGGCCTTTTTCGTCCAGTTGGCGGAAGACGCTGCATATTCTGGCGTGGGCGTATTGCACGTAGTAAACCGGGTTTTCGTTGGTTTTCGCGGTGGCCAGTTTCAGGTCGAAATCCATGTGTTGCTCGGATTTGCGCATGACGTAGAAAAAGCGGCAGGCATCTTTGCCGACTTCGTTGCGCAACTGGCGCAAGGTGACGAATTCGCCGGAACGGGTCGACATCTGGACTTTCTCGTCGCCACGGTACAGCACGGCAAATTGCACCAGCAGCACATCCAGTTTGGCGTCGTCGGCACCCAGCGCCTGGATTGCGGCCTTGACCCGGGGAATGTAGCCGTGATGGTCGGCGCCCCAGATGTCGATGATGCGATCGAAGCCGCGGTCGAGCTTGTTCATGTGATAGGCAATATCCGACGCAAAATAAGTGCTTTGGCCGTTGTCGCGCACCACGACGCGGTCTTTTTCGTCGCCCAGACGGCTGGAGGCAAACCAGGTGGCGCCGCCGTCCTGGTACAGGTAACCGGCTTGGTCGAGATGTTGCAGGGCCTGCTGAATGGAGCTGTCGTCCATCAGGCTGCGCTCGGAGAACCAGTGTTGGTAACTGATGCCGAATTCGTGCAGGTCGTCTCTGATGTCGGTCAGAATCTCGTCGACTCCGGCGGTAAACACCAGTTCGTATTGCTCAGATCCCAGCAGTGTCTTGGCGCGATCGATCAAGGCATCGATGTGCTTTTCCTTGTCGCCGCCGTGATGTTCGTCGGCAGGGATGTCTTCCAGCACCAGTTCGACCGGATGCCGCAAATCATTCCCCACGATTTTGTGCAGGTTGGAGGCAATGTCGCGGACATATTCGCCACGATAGCCGTTGCTGGGGAAGGGCACGACTTCGCCGCAGATTTCCAGGTAACGCAGCCAGATGCTGGTGGTCAGAATATCCATCTGGCGACCGGCGTCGTTGACGTAGTATTCGCGCTCGACCTCGAAGCCGACGGCTTCCAGCAGATCGGCAACCGCAGAACCATAAGCCGCGCCCCGACCGTGGCCGACATGCAGGGGGCCGGTGGGGTTGGCGGAGACGAATTCCACCAGAATCCGTTTGCCAGCGCCCGCCGTGCCCAGGCCGAAGCTGGCGCCACCATCGAGGATGTGTCTGACGATTTCGAACTGGCTGGCAGGGTCGATGAAGAAGTTGATGAAGCCGGGACCGGCGATTTCGACCCGGGTAACCAGGGGGATGACAGGCAAACAGGCGACGATGCGTTCAGCCAGTTGCCTTGGATTCTGTTTCGCAGGCTTTGCCAGCGACAGGGCCAGGTTGGTGGCGAAATCGCCGTGGCTGGCATCGCGCGTTCGCTCGATGTGAATCGCGGGCTGAATCCCCGGATCGATAACCCCCTGTTTCTTCAAGGTTTCCAGGGCGGATTGCAGCAGGAATTCCAGTGTTTGTTTCATCGTCGGGGGCAAAGAAAACAGGGTAACTATTCGTAACCGTTCAGTCCTTCCACCTTAAAATTCACTTCCCCGTCGGATGAGGGCATAAAACTGGCGGGGGTTGAACGGTTACAGCGTTTTCAGGCGAAGTCGGCAGGGGATGAGCGGGTTGGGTTTTGCAGCGTTGCAAGCCATTGCCGAATCCTTAGCTTGTACTGAGTAGTTGAAAAACAGGCCGCATTATCTATGAAAAAACCGCAGGTCGCTACCTGGCAACATGTCAGCCTGGTCTTTCGGGTTTATTGAAGCTGGCCAATGATGGCTTGCTGATCGACATGGGCCTTGAACAGGGTGTTGTTGGCGTCGATCACCATGATGGCGGCGTCGCCGGCGGCGATTTCACGCAGGTTGACGAACAGAATGGTGCTTTCGCCGAGCGCGAAACGGGTTTGTTCGCCGTCTTCCAGTTGGCTGGCGGCCTTCAGTTGGTCGCGGCTGAGGCTCAGGCGCTGCCGCGCCGCCATCAGTGCCGACAGTACGTCTTTTACTTCCGCCGTGATGCGATCTTCCATGCCTTTGCGATCCCATTGCAGACGGCGCAGATTGGCGGATGCCGTTTGCGCCCGGCCTCCGGCGACTCGCTGCTGCAATGGAAAATCAACATTCAAGCCCAGGTAAAGCTCGTCACGTTTGAGGCTGGGCCTGCCGTCACCTACGTCCTTGGCGCCCATGACGGAAAAGTCGATACCGGGTGCTTGCTGGTTGATTTGCAGCTCGATCTCGGTTTCGGTCTGTTTCATTTGCATCGCCAGACGCTTGATTTCCGGTCGTTGCGCCAGCGCGGCGTCCAGCATGTCGTCCAAATCGTCGATGAACGCCGGTGTCTGCTCGGGAAAACCGGCGGGTAAGCGTTCGCGACCGGGTAATTGCGGCTCGCCGTTGGCATCGCGCCAGTACAGTGACAATTGAATCGCGGCCTGTTCGAGCAGTCGGGTGGCAGCAACGACGCGCTCGCGGCGCTCGATGATGGCGCGTTGATTATCCAGCGCCTCGAACTCGGGAATGTCGCCCGCCGCGACACGTTCCAGAATGCCGTTGTTGCGTTCCTCGGCGATAGCCAGCATTTTTTCCGCGACTTGCAGGCGCAAACCGGCGAGTACCCAGTCCCAGTAACGATGGCCGGCGACACGGCGAACTTCGATCAGGCTTTGGTCGTATTCATGATTGGCGATCATCTTGCCCAGTTCGGCTTGCACCAGGCTGGCGCGGCGGCGGTCGATGTCGCGGTTACGCCACAGGGGTACGTTGACGCCGATGCGGGCTTCGCCGTCGGTTGCTGTCCGGCGTTTGCCTTCATAGCCGGGAAAGTCGCCGGTACCGCGCCGCCAGCCACCGAAAAAGGTGGTACCCAGGAACGCTGTCGGCTGTTCGATGCTGACATCGTAATTGCGGTTCTCGTACAAACCGGCGATCGATAACTCGTTCTTCGATTTCAGCAAGGTATCGAAACCGCCTTGGGCTTCCTGCTCGCGGCCTTCGGCGGCGTCTTTCACTTGCTCGGTGGCCAGCAGGGCAGGGAAGGCGCGCAATGCTGAAGTCTGTACTTCATCGAGACTTAACATTGGAGCTTGTTCGGCTCTGACCGCCGTCATGCCGCAGGCGATGATGACGATACAGACTGCGAAATAGACATTCATGGTCATTCGCCTCAGTATCCGCCGTAGTCGTTGCCTTTATCGCTATCTTTGGCTTTACCATCGATTTTCGCAGTAGGTTCCTGGTCAGACTCCGGCAATATCAGCGGCGGGAAGCCGTTGAAAATCCGCCACAGTTCGTAGCCCAGCGTGACTCGGCCCAGTATGACCCAGCCGTTGACCCGAACACCTTGGCGCAAAAAACGCGGTTCCGGCCAAGGAATGTCGTCCGGATCGGGCTGTACCACGATACGAAAGACACCGTGGCCGTCATCGGTGGCATCGATTATCGTCACCCGGCCGCCGAACGAGCCTACCGAAAATCTGGGCCAGCCACCGAACTGGATGGCCGGATAGCCTTCGAATTGTAAGCGGACGTGCCTGTCATTAACGATCAGCGGCAGGTCGTTGCCATCCATCCACAGTTCGACTGCGCGTTCTTCGGTATCGGGCACCAGTATCGCCAGGGCTTGTCCGGATTTGACCAGTTCGGCACCGGGGTTGGCCAGTAGGCGCTTGATGACGCCATCGCGTGGCGCTGTGATGATCTGGGTTTGCTGACGGGCCAGCCGGGTTTCCAGTTTCAGAACATCGCCACGGACATAATTCTGATCTTCGATAGATTTGTTCAGCTCGGCCTGGGCTTTCTGGATCGATGCTGTGGTATCGGCGTCGAGTTTGCGCCAGTCGGCGGTGATGGCATCGACTTCGCTAGTTGCCGCCTTGAGCGTCGCTATTGCGCGTTCGGCATCGGCCTGACGCTGGGCGATGTCCAGTTGTGCCAATTCCAGTGTGCGTCGCGATGCCAGGCCTTTGCCTTCCAGATGCTGCTGGCGGTCGATGTTCAGACTGGCGGCAAGACGTGCGGCTTTGGCGGCATCGAGTACCTGCTGGGCGGCTTTCAGCCGTTCCCGTGCCATGTCGACCCGCGACTCGGCAGCCGCCAGGGCTTGCGGACGGGCCAGTTCCGCCATGCGCAACTGCTCGCGGAAGGTTGCGACGCGGTCATCGGTGGCGGTCTGTTTGGCTGTTGCCGCTTCGTATTCGGCGTGCAACCGTTGCAGTATCAAGGGGTCGTTATCGCTAAGTTCGGCGATGACGTCGCCTTTCCATACATGGCTGCCTTCCTGAACCCGCCAATAGTTGATCCGGCCTTCGACCGGTGCGCCGACCAGTTGCTGGCGCTCGTTCGGCGAGTAAGCCACGACACGACCAACGCCGCGTACGTTCTGTTGCCACGGAGTCAGCGCCAGAAAAATCAGTAAAAACAGAAACAACTGCCCCATCGAGCGGGCGATGCGGCGGGCGATGCGGGTGGTTTGCGCACGTTGCAGTGCATCGAGTTCCAGTGTGTGCATAGACTGTTTCACTGTTCAGCCTCCCGCATATCGATGACTCGACCGTCTTTGATTTTGATTTGGCGGCGGCAATGCGGTGCAAGCGTTGGTTCTTGACCGACGATGATGAGTGTCCACGGTACCTGTTCATCAGTCAGATAGTCCAGGATGCCGGGCAAGGTGCGCTGGTCGATACAGTCAAGGACGCGGTCGAGCAGCAACAATCTTGGTCGGTGGCAAAGGGCGCGCGCCAGCGTCAGCCGTAGCGTTTGTTCCTTGCTGAAGGGCGCGCCATGCACGGATAGCATGGTGTTCATGCCGTCAGGCAGCGACAGTACGAAGTCCAGCAAGTCGACAGCGGCAAGCGCCTGGCGACATTGCTGAATGCTGAGGTCGGCAGCACCTAGCTCAAGGTTGCCGATGACGCTGCTTTCGACGATTTCGGCATCACGCACCAGGGCAATATGGTCGCGCAACTGATGCAGATTGACATTGCGCAGATCGTGGCCGTCAATTTCGATATGGCCTTTGAGCGGTGTCCTCAGGCCAAAAAGACAGTCGAGCAGTGTGCCGCGTTCGGCGCCGGTGTAGATCAGCAGGTGTTCACGGGGGGCCAGGTGCAGGTCGATGGCGTCGAGGTGGTCTTGAGATGGCAAACGGGCCATGTTTAGATGGTGGATGTCGACGCGGCAGGCATCGGTTTCCGCGATGATACGGGTTTCGTTATCGGCTTCTTGCGGCAAGTCTTGCAAATAACCGATTTTGTCGAGGCTGGTCATCAATTGGTAAACATTGTCGAGTGTTTTGCCCAGGCGGGTCAGGCCGTAGAGCATGGCACCGACCACCAGTTCGGCGGCGATGAGCTGTCCCAGACTGAGCTGGCGGTCGATCACCATCCAGCCGCCCATGCCGAGCAGCAGGGTGTTGGAGACGGCGTGCAGCGACAACGCGGCAATATTCTGCCGGTTGAGGACTTTGAAGTGCTGCTCGGATGCGTTCAAGTAATTCGCTGCCAACTGCTCGCTGTGTTCGATGACATAACGCTCACCCGAGGCGTTGCGGGTTAGCAGTGGCCGGTCGGCTATGGTTTCCAGCCAGGCCACGGCTTGGTATTTGGCTTGGGATTGTTCGATGGCGGTCTTGACGCCGTTTTTGCCCAGCACGAACAAAATGAACAGCACCATGGCGATCATGAAAATGTCGAATGCCAGTAGCAAGGGGTGATAAAACGCCAGCAGCAACATGCCAATGACGCTCTGCAACACATAGCCTATGGTATCCAGTAGTGCAGTGGATGCCGCTTTTTGCAGGGTGACGACATCGAAGTAACGGTTCGCCAGTTCCGGCAGATGATGCTTGTCGCGGAAATGGAAGAGTGTGCTGCCAAGTTGTTGCGCTGCCATGCCGAAATGCCTGACGAACAGACGGCGTTGCAGCATTTCGACGACGTAAAACTGTAACGCAGAAATGCCGTTGGCTATGGCCATCAGGAACAGCAAAACGATGGTAAGCACGAACAGTGGCTGCAACAGGGCGCCGAAGGCAATGTTGTTGACCAGAGCCTGAACGGCAATCGGCGTAGCGAGAGACATCAGGCCGACGGCAACGCCGTAGATGATCAATGTGTTAACGTCATCGCGTTCGACGATGACCAAATCGCGCAGGCGCTGGAGCGGAGACTGCGAACTTGCCATTATGAATTCCTCTTTGTTCAGCTTTTGGGGTTCGTCGGAAGGGATGGTGTCGGCATCGTGTGCTTTCGTCCGTTACGATGGTCGCCAAGCGATGATGTGTGATTCGTTATGTGGTAGCGATTCGATTTTACTTTGGCGTTATCCAACCCGGCGAACTCGGACGATTGTAATCATCGAATGGTTCCCGATCCCGATTTCGAACCCACCGAAACCCATGTCGACATGGATTTCGGCGTGGCATTCGAGCTAGCCCGTGTTGCGCATTCCGCCAGCAATGGCATTGATGGTGCGCAGCAGCGGTTTGATCCATGGATTATCGTCGCCTTGTTCCTTGCGCACCGCACGCAACAAGCGAACCTGAATGTAGTTGAGCGGCCCGAGATAGCTGTTGCGATGGTGCAGGGCGGCGGCTAGGCCAGGGTTCTCTGCCAGCAGGCGGTCGGTTTCGGCGATGGCCAGTATCCATTCGACGCAGCGGCGATACTCCGCCGCGATCATGCCGTGTATACGCTTGCCAACCGGTTCATCGACGCACAGCGTGGCGTATTCGGCGGCAATGTCGATGTCGGATTTGCTCAAGGCCATTTGGGCGTTGCTCAGCAGATTGCGGAAAAATGGCCAGTCGCGGTACAGGGTGCGCAAGGTTTCCAGACGCTCGGGCTTGCCGGCGCACCAGTTTTCCAGGCTGGAGCCTATGCCGTACCAAGCCGGGAAGGTTTGCCTCGATTGCGCCCAAGCGAATACCCAGGCGATGGCGCGTACCGAGTTTTTCGAGCGATCCTGTTTTTTGCGGTGCGATGGCCTGGAACCGATGTTGAGCTGGCCGATTTCCGATACGGGTGTGGCTTCGTAAAAATAATCGAGAAAGCCCGGCGTGTGCTCGGTCAGTTGCCGGTAACCGCGTTCGCCGATTTGCGCCAGCTCGCTCATCACCGCCAGTTTGTCCGGGTCGTCGGCCAATACCGGTTTCACCAGACTCAGGCTGGCTTTCATCAGGCCGGTGATGCCCATGGTCAGTTCGTAAACCGCTGTTTCCATGTTGTTGTAACGGTAGAACAACACCTCGCCTTGCTCGGTGAACTTGACCTGGCCGCGCACGGTGGCGGTCGGTTGCGCCAGAATGGCTTGATGGGTAGGGCCGCCGCCACGGCCTATGGTGCCGCCACGGCCATGGAATAAACGGCAGGGTACGTCGAGGTCGTCGGAAATCTGCATGACTTGTTGCTGGGCACGATACAAACCCCAGGCCGAGGCCAGAATGCCGCCGTCCTTGCACGAGTCGGAATAACCCAGCATGACTTCCTGGCATAGTCCCGAGGCGGTCAGCAGTGCGCGGTAAGCCGGCAGGGCGAACAGGGTGCGCAGTACGTCGTCGATGTGGGCCAGATCGTCTATGGTCTCGAACAGGGGGCTGACGCCGATGTGACAGAACCAGTGGCCACCGAGTCGTCCGGCCAGCGCGCTTTGCGCGGCCAGAAACATGACTTCCATGATGTGGCTGGCGGCGTGGGTCATCGAAATGACGTAGCGACCGATGCAGCCGCTGCCGATTTCGCGGCGCATGTCGGCGATGACGTCGAACACCGCCAGTATTTCGCGAGTGGTGTCCGAGAGTTGCGAGGCATCGTAAACCAGGCCGCCGGGGTTGGTGATGGCCTCGGACAGCAGATTCAACCGGCCGCTTTCATCAAGCGCAGCGTAATCGACGCCCAGGGTCATGGCCAGGATTTCACTGACCGCTTGGCTGTGACGGCTGGATTCCTGGCGTACATCGAGTTGCATCAGATGCAGGCCGAAGGTTTCGCTGAGGCGGATCAGGTCTTGCAATTCCTGTTCGGCAATGGCGCGATCGCCGTGCGAGATCAGCGATTGCTGGATGAGTATCAGGTCGGCATGAAATTGGTCGATGTTGCCGTAGGCATGGCGGTCGCGTTCGCTGCCGCCGCCTTCGAGCTGTTTTTCGATTTGCGCCAAACGCCGTTGCAAGCGGTGTTTCATGAAGGCCAGCTTGTGGCGGTAGGGTTCTTGCAAACGACCGCGTTCGAGGGCTTCGGCGCTGCCGCCCAAAAGCTCCCGGTCTTTCAGCAGGCTGTCGAAAAATGCTGACGAGGGCTGACAAAGCCCGTGCGAGAAGGCCAGTTGCCCGGACAATTGATCGATGCGGGCCAGGTATTCCTTCAGCAGGGTGCAGGCCTGCATCCTCAACGCCATGGTGGTGGTTTCGGGTTTGACGTTGGGGTTGCCGTCGCGGTCGCCGCCTATCCACGAGCCGAAACTCAGGAAGTTGGGGATTTTGATCTGTTCGCAGGCTTCTTCGCCGTAAACGTCGCGCAACGAGCGGTGAAGGTTGCGGTAAACCTGGGCGGTGGCCTGGAACAGCGACAGCGGGAAATAGAACAGGCCCGATTCGATTTCGTCGACCACACCCATGTTGCGGGCGCGAACTTCATCGGTTTTCCACAGCAACTGAATCTGCGATTCCAGTCGCTCCAGGGCTTGCTGGCGCAAATAACCCTTGGTGCGCGGATCGTCGAGCTTGTCGTTGCTGATGAAAATATTGCGCAACACGCCGCGCACGGTGCGGCGCTTGGCTTCGGTGGGATGGGCGGTCATCACCGGCAGGTAGAGCAAGGCATCGAGCAGGGTTTGCAGTTGGTCGATGCCGATGCCCTGTTCCTTGAAGATCAGCAGGGTGTCATGGAACGAGTCTTGCCAGAAGTGTTTGTCTTTCTCGGCCTGCTGACGACGGTGGTGCAGGTTGGAGCTTTCCTCGGCGATGTTGAGCAGGCTGAAATACACGCTGAAGGCGCGGATGACTTCTTTCAGGGTATCGGCGGGCAAATCCTGCAAGGTTGCCAGTAGTTGCTGGCGCTTGCCTGGGCTGCCGTCGCGCTGCAATGCGGCGAATTGGCGTTGTAATTTTTCGACAGTGGCAGCGACTTCTGCATTGGCCTGTGTTTTCAGGACATTGGTCAGTATCTGCTTGAGGTGTTTCAGGTTGGAGCGCAGGACGCTATCGTCGAAATAGGGTTGTTCTGACATGACTTTCCCCGATTGGAATAATGGTGGCGATAATTTAGGCAGTCAGGATACTAAAGTAAATTAGAATAATTGGTTGAATACATCGAAAAAAACAATGATAAAGACCTGTGGATCGTCTTAATTATCAGCATCTCCACTATTTCTGGGCCGTGGTCAAGTACGGCAGCATCGCTGCCGCTTGCGAAGTGCTGCACCTGGCGCAACCGACCGTCAGCGGTCAGCTCACCGTATTCGAGCAGAATCTGGGCGTCAAGCTGCTGCGCAAGGAAGGCCGCAAGCTGGCGATGACCGAAACCGGGCGGGTGGTCTTTCAATACGCCGATGAAATTTTCACGCTGGGGCGGGAGCTGAATCATGTGCTGAAAGGCGGCGGCAGCGACAGGACGCAGCGTTTGCACGTCGGCATCAGCGATGCCTTGCCCATGCTGATTGCCTACCGCTTGCTGGAACCGCTGTTGAATCAGGCTGAAACCATCGTCATTCAATGTCATGAGGACAAGACAGAGCGCTTGCTGACCGAGATTGGCCTGCACAGTCTGGATTTGATTTTGTCCGACATGCCGGCCACGCCAACCGCAGGGTCGGGGGTGTTCAATCATTTTCTCGGGCAGTCGGCGGTGGGTGTGTTTGCGTCGCCGACGTTGGCAGCACGTTTCCGCCAGGATTTTCCGCGTTCACTGAATGGCGCGCCGTTTCTGTTGCCGACAGCCAATACCGCCTTGCGGCGTTTGCTGGATCAGTGGTTCGATCAGCAAGCCATCAGGCCGTCGATACGCGCCGAACTCGAAGACAGCGCCTTGATGAAAACCTTTGGCGCATCGGGTGTCGGCCTGTTTTTTTCGCCGCTGGCCGTCGCCAGTGAAATCCAGAGCCAGTACGGCGTATTGATGCTGGGCTTGGTCGACGAGGTGTTCGAGCGTTTTTATGTCATTTCCTCGCAACGGCGCATCAAGCATCCCTGGGTTGCCGCCATATTGAACAACGCCCAGCAGCGATTGTTCGATATTCTGGAACAGCCCGTCAGCCGAAACGAACGCTGAGGTAACAGGGCAGGTTGGTAAGTCTTCCGTCGAAGACAAATGCCACTCATCGGGCAGCCCTGTTCACCACGATGATCGGCTTCCAGCGTAGACGGCCCCTATCCAAATGAATGCTTGAAATGTTCAATCAGCGTGGTAACTTTACGGCCCGACTAAAACAATAACCAACCATAATAATAACGAATTGTGAGAGGACACTACGCATGAGTATTGAAAACAACACCGGATCAGAAAATCAAAACCAGACCTCAGGCACCGTACCACCCGCCACACCTGCAACCGAAGTGGCCCCCTCTGCCGGACAGAATACCCTGGCCTCGTTGCTGGCACTGAAAGAATCCAACCCCAAAGTATTTTATGGCGGCATCGGCGCTGTGGCATTGGTTGTGCTGGTGCTGATGCTGTCGGGCGGAAGCGACAAGAAATTGCCTGCGCATCAAGCCAAGGCCATGGTGCCTGGCCAGAGTTATGTGCTGAAAAGCCCGAATACTTACGACCCCAACGCCACCATCCGCCTAGTTGCCGTTCCCGGTTCGATGGCTGCCTATGACGACACTGAAGAAAACGACCGCGAGGGCGGCTGCAAACACATGCCGCAAAACACGCCGGTAAAACTGGTTCAGTCCCAGAACGACATTACAGACAAAAGCGTGGTCTGGGTAGAGGTTGAAATGACAGGTCCCGGCGAATGCCAAGGCAGACGCGCATGGACATCGGCTATCAATTTGCAATAGCGCCCTTGCTATTCCCCACCACCAACCACTCCACCACCTCGCTTCGCTCTCTCCACCGGGGATAGGAACGCGAGGGGGTGAAACCGGGCAAAAAGCACACGTTATTCCCGGCCATGGCCGTTACAAATCCAGCGTCAGCAGCACCGCTTGAGGATCAGGTGGTTGCCAGATCCGCATCCGTATTTTGCAGCCCAGGTGTTGGCCTGAGCGAATACGTCACCACAGCGAGGATGTGTTCACTGGTAATTTTTTATGGATCGTTTCCAACAAGGCTATCCACCCGATGAAGCCACTGCGGACTTCGTTTCCCATGATAGTGAAGAAAATCAACGGAAATGCCGAAGAAAATCAGAGAATTGATCAATGAACTTGAAAAAGCAGGTTTTATAAACCGAGATGGGAAAGGAAGCCACAGAAACTTTGTTCACCGGTCTTTGATGAAATCCGTGGTCATTTCTGGAAAAGCAGGGGACGATGCCAAAAAATATCAGGAGCGGGCTGTCGAGGCTGCTATTGAGGAATTGAAAAAATGAATGACAAGCATCGTTACGTAAAAATCGTCGAATGGTCGGATGAAGATCAATGTTTTGTTGGCAGTTGTCCAGGACTTTTCTACGGTGGCTGTCACGGTGATGATGAAAAACAGGTTTTTGCCGAACTGTGTGAAATAGTTGACGACACGGTCAAATCGTATTTGCAGAACGGTAAATTTTTGCCGCCTGCAACATCGGGCAAAGATTATGCGAATAAAATGCTTGGCGTGGCTTAGCGTATTATTTTCTCAACCCAACCCACCTCGCTCCAGCGAACTCCGCCAAGCTTTCCGATCGTCATCATGACAGCATCCATGCTCACCCATTTCAATCAGGCTGGCGACGCCCACATGGTCGATGTCGGCGACAAGGCCGTGACATCGCGAACAGCGGTTTGCGAAGGTTACATCACCATGCAGGCGCAGACGCTGGCATTGATTGTGGCGGGCAATCACAAAAAGGGCGATGTACTGGGCATTGCCCGTATCGCCGCCATCATGGCCAGCAAGCGCACGGCAGACCTCGTTCCGTTGTGCCACCCGCTGCCGTTGGCGCATGTCGACATCGTGCTGGAACCCGACGTCAAAAACCAGTGTGTGCGCTGTCAAACCACAGTCAAGACCCATGCCCAGACCGGTGTCGAAATAGAAGGGCTGATGGCTACGCAGATTGCCTTGCTGACGATTTACGACATGTGCAAGGCGGTTGATCGCGGCATGGTCATACAAGGCGTGCGGTTGCTGGAAAAATCCGGCGGCAGGTCGGGGCGCTGGATTAACCATCAGGCCGACACCCCGGATCGAGCGAAATAGTTACTGGCGATTGATGATTTTTTCGTCGATGGTTTTGTGCAGCAAGCGGATCAGTTCGGCTGAGGCATCCTCATCACTATCGATATCGTCGGACTGAGAGGGCGCGACGTTGACCAGGAAGCCACTCTCTGTCTTGTCTTCTTTCAGCATGATGTTGTAGTCGGCCTCCGGCAGGGTGTCGCCGAATATTCGTCCCAACATGCCTACCTCCTTGCCGTCGAGGTCGGGGTCGTAGCGCACTTGAATCAGCCTGACCTCGCGGTTTTTATCGATCACATGGATATTGGTGAGCTTCAACGCCACCGTCAGCATTTCCCATGCCCGTTCGGGGCGGGTTTTCAGTATTAAACGGGGTTTGTGCTCATCGTCCTTGAAATCGACCAGGCCCGCCAGTGGCGAGGTGGGTTTGGGCTTGAAGTCATCGTCACCGACGGCGGTCTGCGCCTGGTGGTGTTCGATCGGCAATACTGGCGGCATTTCCAGTTCATGCAGATCACGATAACGGCTATCGACCGTTTCGCCGCACGCCATCAGCAACAAGGGCATGGCCAGAATCATCGGGTTTCGCATGACATTCACTCGCAGAAATAGCGGCGATGCTGCAATACCGGGAATGCGCCGCGCATTTTGACCAACCGGTTTTTATCGACCTCAGCGCAAACGAACCCGGGGCCGGTTTTATGACAATCCAGCACCACGCCCCAGGGGTCGACGATCATGCTGTGGCCATAAGTCTGCCGCCCATTGACATGAAAGCCGCCCTGATTGGGTGCGATGACGTAACACAGGTTTTCGATGGCCCGCGCCCTCAGCAACACCGCCCAGTGCGCTGCGCCGGTCTTGGCGGTGAACGCCGACGGGATAACCAGAATGTCCATGCCCTTGCGCGCCATGGGCCGGAAGAACTCCGGGAAGCGCAGGTCGTAGCAAACGGCGACGCCGAGTCGACCGAAAGGCGTGTCGATCAAACAGGCCTGATCGCCTGCCTCGACTGAGTCCGACTCGCGATATTCCTCGTTGGTGTCGGGCACGCTGACATCGAACAGATGGATTTTGTCGTAGCGTCCGACCCGCTCGCCCTGCGCATCGTAGATCAGGCAGGCGGCGCGCACCTTGTCGTCGGCATGGGCTGCTATCGGTATCGTGCCACCGACTACCCAGACTTCGTGTTTGCGGGCGACGTTCGACAGGAAATCCTGGATAACGCCTTCGCCATCACGCTCGCGCACCTGCACCTTGTCGTATTCGTTCATGCCCATGATGGCGAAGTTTTCCGGCAGCGCAACCAGTTTGGCACCGGCTTTGACGGCTTCGGCGATGTGTTTTTCGGCTTCGAACAGATTGGCGGCGACTTGCGGGCCGGAAGCCATTTGTATGGCGGCACAAAGTGTCATTCAACATTCCTGGTTTTGTTGTTTTTTGTCGTCGATGGGCATTACGGTGCCTCATCCATCAGCCAGGGGAAATCCGTCAGGTCTCGCCAGGCTCTGTGGAACAAACCGCCTTCGTCGTGCAGGGGGGTTACTTCGATATTGCCCCAGGGGCCGGTCAGTTTGTATTTGGAACCGAAAAAATAGCCTTCCTGGTAATCGCCGGTGACCGCATCGGTGATAGCGGCAATGATTTCGCTTACGATTCTACCAGCAATGGGTAGGGCATCGGCCCCCTTGGGCACCACGGCCACCCGCTTGTCGACGGTCTTGTTCACCAGGTTGGTAAGGCCTGTGATGCTGAAGCGGGCGGCAACGGCATCAATCACCAGATCGTTGGTGAAGGCCACGCCATCCTTGATTTCAAAATGGCCGTCGATGGTGTCGAATACTAGGCCCTGGCGAAAAATGTCGGAAAAATCCAGCCTCAGACGCCGAGTCCACTGCTCCATCGCAAGTAGGCCAAATAGTCGTCCGACGCCGGGTTCGATGCTGGCAATCCGGCCTGCCTCCATGTCGATGCCAACCTGTCCGTTCAAATTCGCAGCCTCGAATTCATAGGGGTTGCCGCGCCAGTTCAGTTTGAAATCGATGTCGGCACGGGTTTCCTTGATGTCTTCGCTGATTCCCAGTTCCGCCAGCAAATGGCCAAACTCGCCGGAAACCAGTTTGCCGCTCGCTTGTGTGAGGGTTCCGTCGTTCTGATGCAACCAGTCGGCGGTCAGATCGATGCGGCTACGGTTGCCGTCCACCCGTATCGTGCTGAAATGAACCCCGCCCGGCTTGCGTTCCGTGCGCAATGTTAGCGCCCCCAGATCGACCTTGCGCCAATAGAGGTGGCGACTGTCGATCGCGACCAAGGGCAGGTCGCCGACGACGGCCTCGTCGATGCCATCGATCAGATCGACATCGATATCGGCCTCGCCGATCGCTGTCAGGTCGATATGATCCATGCGCAAGGTAATGGGTCTGGCGCCGCCGCGATGATCCGGTAGTTCGATCGCACCTTTTGCCATCGGGCTGCGGATGTCGCCCTGCCAGACCTGGTCGACATGCTGCAATGCCAGGTACAGGGCGCCCAAATCCCGGTCTTGCCAGACGAGATGTTCGGTGTCGATTTCGATGTCTTTGAGCGGCGGCCACGTCTTGCCACCTGCTTCGGCATCGGCGAATGCGGCCAAAGCAGGTGTTACGTCGAAACGGGGCAGGCGGACATCCAGCTTCAGCCCGGCTTGCTCGTAAGCTTGCGGCGGAGGTGCCTGGCCCAGCACGATATGACCAGAATGCAGAACCTGGCGTACATTATCGACCAGCAAGGCGGCCTGCAAATCGTCACCGAAACTCAGCATCACCGGTAGATGGTGGGTGTCGTCGAAACGCAACGTCAGGCTTAGCGCCTTTGCCTCGGTTGCTGTCTTGCCCAAGCCGTGAGGGCCGTCGATGGCAAGCCCTTGCAGAAGACTGTTTATGGTCAAGCTGTCGGCTGATGCGGCGTCGTGCGGCATGATGAATTTAGCGGTGTAATCGAAAGCGCCTCTTGCGGGAAAACCTGCCAGAAAACCGAACTGTTTTTTCAGCCTGTCGGTATCGGTGCGGCCATCAATACTGAGATGGCTCGCTTGGTTGTCGCTGCTCAAACGGGCGCGTATCGGATACCCCAGCATGCGCGCCTGCATCGTGTTACTGAACATGGTGTCTTCGGTAAACGTCAACTGGCCGCTGACGGCCTCGACTTGCAAGGCCACCGGCTTGACCGTCAGCCCAACATCGTCCAGATGCGCCACAATGGAGACATCGCTCGGTTTGTCGGCATCGTAAGGCAGCATCAGGTCGAGATCGAGACGGGTGTCGCCCTGTGCTATCAGCACGGATGTCAGCGGCTCGATGTTGGCTTTCAGCGGTGTTTTGCTCAAATACGCCAGCAGCGACGAGATCGGTGCCTTGACCTGGCCCAGCACGGCAACATACTCGCTGTTGACTACATCCTGAATGCGGGCAACGGCTTGTTTGATGCTGACTTGTTCGCTGCCACCCTCGGTAATCGCCACGTCGAGATCGGCGCCGTGAAAATGCAGGGTGGCGTAGACATTGTGCAAATTTGGCCAGTCTTGGTTGATCTGAATTTCAGCCTGTTCGATGTCGAACAAGGCCTCGAAACGACCATTGCCGTCTGCGAACGGCAATTGGTCGAGCCTGCCGTTAATCAATAATTCACCCTGATCGATACGGCCAGCCACGAAGGCATCATCCAGCCAGGCCACGGCGTCAGCGCCCATCTGTTTGGCGGGCAGATAACGGGGTATCTTGCTGATGTCGCCGAAACCACCGAATTGCATGGCCAAATCCAGCCGTGGCGAATCGTCTGAAGTCGGAATTTGCAGCGTGAATCGCGATGCGGTTTGAAAATCGGCGCTGTCGATCGCCAGTCCGTTGCTGGCTACCAGCCAGCCGTTGTCGTCCTGCCAGGCCTGCAAGCGTCCGGTCAGCCGCTGCAAAATCAGCGGATTGCGAAACCATAGATCGGCCTCGATATGAGCCTGTCGGGTGTCGAAGTCGATCAGACCGTAGCGATCGTTGACGCTGAAACGGCCACTAAAACCGTTCAGCAGTGGCAAGGCGCCAACGCGATCATTTCCCAGCTCATCGAAGCGGCCCGTTGCCGCGAAACGCCGACCCTGATCGGCAACATACAGCCGCACGTCGTCGAGCACTCCGGTTGGATTCAGCCCCAGCCACGGCGCCTCTTCGCCGTCGTGTGCAATCATCAGCGGTGCGGCATGCGCCAGCACCGGCAAATCCAGGTGGGTGATGGCTGCCGACAGGCTGCCGTCACTGCGCTGTTGAAAATAAACCTCTTCGCCATGCCAGCGCTGATGGTTGGCGAATACATTGGCATCGTAGACGGCCAGCCGCCAGCGTCTTTCATCGCTATGCCAGACGAAATTGGCCTCGCAGGTATCGATGCGAACCGGCCTGCCTTGCGCCCGGCGAAGACCGATCTGCTGGGCCTGAACGTAACCGGCAAGCTGGTAGGGTGTGCTGTCGCGCCAGCGGCTCCACAAGCGCAGGTCGCCCGCGCCCGACAACAGGCGTAAATCCAGTGGCAAATCGGCGTCCTGCCAAGGTTTGGCCTGCAAGTCGATGCCTTCGACATAGACCTGGCCTTCAATGCCTTCACCGGTCAGCAGATTACCTTTGAGCCGGGCGGAGATGCGCAGCGATTCGCCGAACTCGGTTGGCAGCGGGCTTAGCAGATGGATTTCGTGGCTGTCGTCGAAATAATGATTTTTCAATAACAGGTTCAGGTTCTGGAACTGAACCGGCGCACGCTGCCTGAGCTGGTCATGCCACAGAACGCGGCTGCCCAGAATTTCGTACTTGCCACCCTGGAGCAACCACAGTGGTTGATCGTCGCCTGACGGCACACCCTCGATGACCAGGCTGCCGTCGGGTGTGCGAGTCACGCCGATGTCGGCACCCACCAGCGTCACCCACAGCGACGACATCAGGTTGCGGGTCAGCAGTAAATCGAGCAAGTCCAGGCCCAGGCGCAGCTCGCCCAGTCGTATCGGCGGTGGCTGATCGCCGTTGCTGGCCTCGATGTGGATTTCACGGGCAATCACTTCCGGGTTTATGCCACGGGTGCTGGCGGAAATCTGGCTGATACGGATCGGCAGGCCGGTGGTCTGGCGGATGCGCTGTTCCAGTTCGACACGATAATCGTCGACAGTGGTCAGCAACAGGCGCATGGCAGTCAAGGCTACGGCTATGGTAATCAGCGACCAGAACAGAACGATGCGGGTAAGGCGGGCGACAGGGCGGATCACGATCAAAAAAACCTACAGCAGAACCACGTCGTAATGTTCCTGGTTGTATTCGGTTTCGGAACGTATCTTGATGGCCACGTTCAGAAACACCTCCAGCTCGGCCAGCATGTCGGCTTCTTCGTCCAGCAGCAGTTCCACCACCTGCTCCGAGGCCAGCACCAGGATTTGCTGGACATTGTACTGGCGCACCACGCGGATGATTTCGCGGAAGATTTCCAGACAGATCGACTCGGCGGTTTTCAGTACGCCACGGCCACCGCAAGTCGAGCAAGGTTCGCACAGAATGTGTTCCAGACTTTCGCGGGTGCGTTTGCGGGTCATTTCCACCAGGCCCAGTACCGACACCTCGGTGATCTTGGTCTTGGCGTGATCTTTTTCCAGGTTGCGTTGCAGCGCAGCTAGCACCTGTTTCTTGTGCTCATTGCTCTGCATGTCGATGAAGTCGATGATGATGATGCCACCGAGGTTGCGCAGCCTGAGCTGGCGCGAAATGGACTGGGCAGCTTCGAGATTGGTCTTGAAGATGGTTTCTTCCAGATTGCGGCCACCGACATAGCCGCCGGTATTGACATCGATGGTGGTCATCGATTCGGTCTGGTCGAATACCAGATGGCCACCGGATTTGAGCTTGACCTTGCGATCCAGCGCCCTGCTGATTTCATCCTCGATGTTGTAGATGTCGAATACCGGGCGTTCACCCGTGTAGTGCTCGATCACCGGCACGATGTCCGGCAGAAAGGTCTGGGCGAATTCGATCATGCGGGCATGGGTTTCCCTGGAATCGACACGGATTTTTTCGATGCCGTCCTTGTACAGATCACGCAGGGTGCGAACGCTGAGTGGCAGGTCTTCGTGTATCAGTGTCTTGACCGTGGCCTTGTGGCATTTGTCCAGTATCGACTCCCACAGCTTGACCAGAAACGTCATGTCGGAATACAGGATGACGTCCTCGACGCATTCCGCCGCCGTGCGGGCGATGAAACCGCCGGGCACGGTATTTTTCTGCAAGTAACTTTCGATGCAAGCCCGTAAGCGCAGCCGCTCATCCTCGTATTCGATGCGTTGCGACACACCGGAATTGCTGGCATACGGCATGTAAACCTGGTAGCGCGACGGAATTGAAATATCGGTGGTCAGTCGTGCGCCCTTGTTGCCGAGCGGATCTTTGGTGACTTGCACCACGATTTTCTGGCCTTCTCTCAAATAATGCTCGATGTGCTCCGAACCACCGGCCAGTTCCTGGCTGTTGAAGTCCGATAAGTGCAGAAACGCGGCTTTTTCCAGGCCGATGTCGACGAAGGCGGCCTGCATACCGGGTAATACCCGGCAAACTTCGCCCCGGTAAATATTGCCAACCAGGCCTTTCTGCCGCACCCGCTCGATAATCAATTCCTGCAACACGCCGTTCTCGATCACCGCAACCCGGGTTTCCGGCGGGGTGACGTTGATTAAAATCTCTTCACTCATGCGATGACTCGAATGCCTTGTTGGGCCAAAAGTTGGGCGGTTTCGTACAGCGGCAGCCCCATGATGCCGGAAAAACTGCCGTTGATCGTTTCGATGAATACACTGCCCAGGCCCTGAATGGCGTAAGCACCAGCCTTGCCCTGCGGTTCGCCGGTTTGCCAGTAGGCGATGATTTCGTTGGCTGTCAGCGGTCTGAAACGCACTTCGCTGATGCTGATGGCCTGGCCATGATGGGTGCCGCGTAGCGAAATCGCGCTGTAAACCTGATGGCTGCGCCCGGATAACTGGCTGAGCATGTCGATGGCGTGGCTCTTGTCACGGGGTTTGCCGAAGATTTTGCCATCGACCACCACAGCGGTATCGGCGGCCAGCACCGGCAGCGTGTCGTCGCACGACTTGTCGCGTAACGCTCGGTAGGCCGCCGATTTTTCCGCAGCGATCCGTTCGACATAGGCCAGGGCCGCCTCGTGGGGCAGCGGGGTTTCGTCGATGTCGACCGCGTGGATGACATGAGCGATGCCGATTTGGTTCAGCAGCTCGCTGCGGCGCGGCGAGGTGGAAGCCAGGATGATTTGGGCTTGTTGCATCGGGCAGTATCTCAGGCTTTGGGGGTGGTGGTGGCTGCTGCGACGACGCTATCGACGTGCGCCAGCAGAGCGCCTACCTTGCGGATTACATCGCTGCGGTTCAGGCAGGGTTCGCCGGGTTCGCCCTCGGCGTAACGGGCTTCGACTGCGTATGTCGTCAATTCATCCAAATCCATGAAGGCTTCGACATCGGCTCCGATTTTTCCCAGCAAAGCCAGCAAGCGGGGCAGCTCGTGGGTGAGCGGGTAGAGCTGGTTTTGGGTACACAGCCAGGCTTTCAGGGCTTTTTCGACTGCTTGCTGAGCATGAAAGCCGAAAATTTCGTCCGCAAACAACGGCGAATCGGCCATGCCCAGCACGGCGTTGAAATCGCGGCGGACGATACGCATCAGGGATTTGGCCTGTTCAATGTCGCTCATGCAGCACCTTGCCTTCCCGATACGCCCGGCCCACGACGTGATTCAACGAGGTTTTCCAGAAATCGAACTCGTCGCGGCTGTACAACAGAATGTCCTTGGCCAAGGGTAAATCGCGCAGCAACCGGTAAAGCCGTGTCACCTCCTGGCGTCTGCTGCGTGGCCCGCAAAACGGCTCTGATTCCACCACCAGCAAATCCACATCGGAATCAGGGTGGGCGTCGCCACGGGCGCGGGAGCCGAACAGAATGATGGTTTCCGGGTTGGCCTCGCGGATGATGATGTCGACCATTTCCCGCAGCACAGGGTTTTCGTCTTTGGTCATGGTTCGAATGGCTCGATCAGGTCAACGATGGTAAGGATGGTTGTTCAGCAGGCTCCAGGCGCGGTAGAGTTGCTCGGCGACAATCACCCGCACCAACGGATGGGGAAAGGTCAACGGCGACAAACTCCAGGACTCGCGGGCCAGATCGCGCACCGCGTGCGACAGCCCTTCCGGGCCACCCACCATCAGGGCCACCGGCTGACCACCGAGGAGCCAGCGTTGCAAGGCCGAGGCGAGTTCCGGCGTGGTCCACGGTTTGCCGGGGATGTCCAGCGTCACGACATGCGCGCGTGGTGGTAATGCGGCGATCATGCGTTCGCCTTCGTCGCGGGTAATGCGGGCGAGATCGCTGCTGCGCCGCTTGTCCGGCGCCACTTCCTTCAACACCAGCTCGCAATCGCGTGGCAGCCGTTTGGCGTATTCATTATAGCCCTGCTGCACCCAGCCCGGCATACGGTTGCCAACGGCAACGAGATGTATCTGCATCGGCGGAGCATACACGCAAGCCCTGATACAGACAATCCAGTGCTTTGCATTCGATGGCGCGAAGTTTCAGGTTGAAGCTTTAGTTCAGTTGGTAATGGTACAGGTAGGTTAGCGAGATGGCTCACGCCATGGCGTTGCAGGTTGGAACAGGTTGGCTTTTGATTCTGCGGCAACAGCAGGTCGATCTGGTCTTCCAAAGGCAGCTCGTGTCTCTACGATCACGGCTTCGTCAACCTCAGTCAACACGCAGCCCTGACCAGTGCGGAGGTCACACTTGTGGGTTTTTCACGGGAATCCTCGCTATGCTCCCCCCTTGTTCTTCTATTTCTGGACAGTCTTGGCGTTGACGTTATGAGGTTTCGCTAATGCTGCGACGCTCTCTTCAGCGTTTTGTATTTTTTTTAGGATAGTGCGTGGTCGCGGCTGTTCCGTGTAGTATTTGTCCATAGTTTTTGCTCCTTGAATTCAGGGTATTTTGTGCCGCTTAAATCTGGGACTAAGCAAATTAGTTTTTTAAGGAACACGACATGAACACAGAATGGGAAGCCGTCATCGGCCTGGAAATCCACGCCCAACTCTCGACCCAATCCAAGATTTTCTCTGGCGCAGCCACCGCTTACGGCGCCGAACCCAACACCCAGGCCTGCGCGGTCGATCTGGGCCTGCCCGGCGTACTGCCGGTGCTCAACGCCGATGCCGTGCGCAAGGCGGTGACCTTTGGGCTGGCGATAGACGCCGACATCGCGGCGCAATCGGTGTTCGCCCGCAAGAATTACTTCTACCCCGACCTGCCCAAAGGCTACCAGATCAGCCAGTTCGAGCTGCCCATCGTCGGTAACGGCCATCTGGACATCGAGGTCGACGGCGAGATCAAGCGCATCGGCATCACCCGCGCCCATCTGGAAGAAGATGCGGGCAAGTCGCTGCATGAAGACTTCCACGGCCTGACCGGCATCGACCTCAACCGCGCCGGTACGCCGCTGCTGGAAATCGTCTCCGAACCCGATCTGCGTTCGGCAAAAGAAGCCGTGGCCTACATGCGCAAGCTGCACGAACTGGTGCGCTACCTGGGCATTTGCGACGGCAACATGCAGGAAGGCTCGTTCCGTTGCGACGCCAATGTCTCGGTGCGACCCAAAGGCCAGCAAGCCTTCGGTACCCGTGCCGAAATCAAGAATATCAACTCGTTCAAATTCGTCGAAAAAGCCATCAATCACGAAATCGAGCGCCATATCGACGTGCTGGAAGGCGGCGGTAGAATCGTTCAGGAAACCCGGCTGTACGATGCCAACAAGGACGAAACCCGCTCGATGCGCAGCAAGGAAGAAGCCAACGATTATCGCTACTTCCCCGATCCCGACCTGTTGCCGGTGTCGATCGAAGAAGCGTTGAAAACCGAAATCCGCGCCAGCCTGCCGGAACTGCCCGACGCCAAGAAACGCCGCTTCATCGCGCAATACGCCATGGATGTCGAAAACGCCACGACATTGACAGCATCGCGCGAACTGGCCGATTTTTACGAACAGGTGGTGCAGGCCTGCGGTGAAGCCCGGCTGGCTGCCAACTGGATGACGGGCGATGTGCTGGGGGCGTTGAACAAGGCCAGTCTGGACATTGGCGACTGCCCGGTCAGCCCCGAACGCCTGGCCGGTTTGTTGCTGCGCATCGCCGACAACACCATTTCCGGCAAAATCGCCAAACAGGTGTTCGATAAACTGTGGAGCGGCAGCGATAGCGCCGACAGCATCATCGACAGCGACGGCTTGAAGCAAATCACCGACAGCAACGCCATCGCCGCCATCGTCGACCAGGTGATCGCCGCCAATCCGGGGCCGGTGGAGCAATATCTGGCCGGTAAGGACAAGGCGTTGATGGCATTGGTGGGTCAGGTCATGAAGGCAACCCAGGGCAAGGCCAATCCAGCTGACGTCAATACGCTGCTGGTGGCGAAAATCAGAACATAGAGGACATAGGACATGGCCAGACGCAGCGAACATACGCTGGAACAAATCAGGGACATGGTGCTGTCGGCGGCCGAAGCCATCGTCAGCCAGCACGGAATCGAGGCATTGACCGTTCGCAAGATCGCCATGGACATCGGTTATACCGTCGGCAGCATCTACATGGTGTTTGCCAACATGAACGACCTTGAGATGCACATCAAGGGCCGGGTGCTGGATGAATTGGCCGACAGCCTGCGTGATTGCAAAGGATGCGAAAGCCCGCAAGCCGAAATTCAGGTCATGGCCGACCATTATCTGGAATTCGCCCGGCAGCATGTCAATCGCTGGCGCATGATCTTCGATGCCGACGGCAATCAATCGCTGCCTGCCTGGTATCTGGAAAAGATCGATGCCTTATTCGATCTGGCGGCGCAACCGCTGCACCGGCTGATGCCCGAGCGCAGCCACGAAGACGTCACTCTGGCGACCAGAGCCTTATGGAGCGGCGTGCACGGTGTCTGTTTGTTGTCACTGAACGGCAGCCTAGGCCGTGCGGGTGCGCAGCAGGCCGGTGTCACGCTGGCATTGCTGGTCGATAGCTTCATCTGCGGCTGGCAGCAGCCTGCGCCGCGTTTGTCCCCACAGTCTGTCACCCCGCCATGACCGGCGTTCCGGCTGTTCGTGGTGCATCTGCCTTGCAAAGCGCCAGTCTGTTCATCTTGTTTTTGCTGCTGGGGCCGTCTTTGCATTTTCTGATGCTGGCGAATATGCCTCCATTCGACGACAAGCGGATTCTGCAACTCATCGCGCTGGGTCTGGTACTGCTGGGCTGTTATCTCGGCGGCAAAGCCTGTCCGGTCAAGGGTAAACACCATCTCCGGTTTCGTTCGCGTTAATCGCCTTGGGCCTGCTGGCCGTGCTGTCCAGCTTATCGGCGCCTTCGCCCCGCCATGCCTGGCTGGAAGTCAGCACCTTCGTTGGTCTGGGCTATCTTGCCGTGTTCATCGCGACCTGCGTGTTGCGTTACCGCGACGGGTTTTTCCATGCCGTCGTTGCAACTCTGGCTGTGGGTGCCGGACTGTACATGACCGGTTTTTTTTCCGGCTACGTGGCATCGTTCATTGAAGGCATTCCGCTGGTCTGGCCAGAACCGTTTTACATGTTGTCGAATGTGCGCCAGTTCAATCAGTATCAACTCTGGACACTGGGCTTGCTGATGCTGCCGGTGTTGCCTGGCTGCGGCCTCGAAGCAGCATATCGCCGGTGGTTTTCGCTGTTTTTGTCAGCTTGGTGGGTTTTGCTGTTTGCATCCGGTAGCCGGGGCGTGTTGCTGGCCTGGCTACTGGCCTTGGCTATGACAGCGGTTGTCTACCAGACACTGGCGCGACCGTTGCTGTGGGCGCAGATCAAACATGGCGTGTTCGGACTGGCTGGCTATTGCCTGTTGTTCATCGGCCTGCCCAGGCTGAACAATGGCGGCGGCGCTGTGATTCAAACCGCGCTGCGCAACCAGACGGAAGACAGGCTGTATTTGTGGGGCCATGCCTGGGCCATGATAAAGACCCACCCCTGGCTGGGCGTCGGCCCCATGCACTTTGCCTGGTATCCCAACGATACCGGTGCTCATCCGCATAATAGCGTTTTGCAACTGGCGGCTGAATTGGGTTTGCCCGCGATCATACTGGTCTTGTTATTGACCGGTCATGGCTTGATCTGCTGGTTGCAGCGATACAACGCACGGACGTTGGCCGACGAGTCCGCATTCAAAATCGCAGTCGTCATCACGCTGTTTTTTACGCTGGTAATGACCGCAGCCTATTCTCTGGTGGACGGCGTGATCGTCATGCCACTCAGCCAGGTGATGATGGCATTGATGGTCGGCCTGGCGATGGGTGTGTATCGGCAGCAGGTTCCGGCAACCGAAACGCAGAAGCCGGGGGCAGCCATGCGATTGTTGGCGGGCGCTACCTTGGCGGCGCTGGTTTGGGCGGTTTTACCCGATTTATTGCCCCGCATTACGGGCAATGAAAGATTTTGTCCTGTGGCCTACCAGGTTGAGGGGCCACGTTTCTGGCAGGAAGGCGGCATTCCGCAGCAATGAATGTCCATAACCGTTTAGGATCTGGCCCTATAACTTCTCGATTTAACCCGCCAGAAAACGCAACTAAGGATTTGGTCATAAATAACATCCTCATTATCCTCGGCTTCGCCCCCTCGCTTCGCTCTCCCCTCCGGGAGAGGGTTGGGGTGAGGGCAATAAACAGGGATGTTATTTATGACCGAATCCTAAGGGTGATTTTTGTCCCCCATTTCTATCATTCCATCATCGCCTTGCTGCCGTATTCCGCAGCAAGGCCGTTAACTCCAGGTAGTCACCCATCATGTTAGAACCCCGTTTATTCAGAAGTGAACTGGCCTTTGTGCAGAATCAACTTGCCCGCCGGGGCTTTGTGTTCGATGCCGAGGTCTATCAGACTCTGGAAGATCGTCGCAAAGACGTTCAGGTCAGAACGCAAGAGTTGCAGAACGAGCGCAATACTCGATCCAAAGCCATCGGCCAGGCCAAGGCCAAGGGCGAGGATATTCAACCACTGCTGGCTCAAGTGCAAGACCTCGGCGACCAGCTCAAGGCTGCCGAGGCCGAGTTGGCGGATATTCAATCGCAGCTAACTGTTCTGCTGGAAGGTATTCCCAATCTTCTGGACGACAGCGTGCCAGCGGGCAAATCCGATGCCGATAATCTGGAAGTCAGCCGCTGGGGCGAACCGCGTCACTTTGATTTCCCGCCTAAGGATCACGTCGATCTCGGCGAACCGTTGGGCATGAGTTTTGAACTGGGCGCCAAAATTGCCAGTGCCCGCTTCGTCGTGCTGACCGGCAAGCTGGCGTCGTTGCAGCGGGCGATCATCCAGTTCATGCTCGACACCCACGTCAATCATCACGATTATCAGGAAACCTATGTGCCTTTCATGGCCAATGCCGACAGCCTGCGCGGCACCGGCCAGTTGCCCAAGTTCGAGGCCGATCTGTTTGCCGTGCGCAACGACCCCGCTTTTTACCTGATTCCGACGGCAGAAGTGCCGGTCACCAACATCGTGCGCGATGTCATCGTCGACCCTAAACAACTGCCGCTGAAATACGTTTGCCACTCGCCTTGCTTCCGCAGCGAAGCCGGTGCCTATGGCAGCGACGTGCGCGGCATGATTCGTCAGCATCAATTCGAAAAGGTTGAGCTGGTGCAGATCGTGGCGCCCGAATCGTCGGCGCAAGCCCACGAGGAACTAACGGCGCACGCCGAAGCCATTCTGGAAAAACTGGAACTGCCGTATCGCAAGGTGTTGCTGTGTGCGGGCGATACCGGTTTTTCATCGGCGAAGACTTACGATCTGGAAGTCTGGCTGCCGGGCCAGCAAAAGTACCGGGAAATTTCATCGTGCAGCAATTTTCGGGATTTTCAGGCGAGACGCTTGCAGGCACGTTGGCGTAACCCGGAAACCGGCAAGCCGGAATTGCTCCACACCCTGAATGGCTCCGGCCTGGCCGCCGGACGCACCTTGATCGCCATCATCGAAAATTACCAGAATGCAGACGGCTCGATTTCTGTGCCGCTGGCGTTGCGGCCTTATCTGGGCGGTTTGGAGATTTTGGGCCGATGAGATGGGTTGCGAATACAAAAAGCGAAATGACAACAGGTTCTAATGTCCTGGACCTAAATAATTTTCCGATATAGTCCTTAGTAATGGACAATAACCTTCCCTCTCAATCTTACGCATTAGCGTCAGATTGCTCCAGGATAAATCGTTTCATAACTCATCCGCTGGGTAAAATGGAATACGTGTATTATCCGAGGATACCCATTGTAAATAATTGTGGCGGGAATGTGGTGCGGCACTTTAAGTCACGAACGCAGGTACTTATCTATAAAATCCAACCTGAGTTTGTCAGTTGAATGCCCTATATTGGACTGAATTGTCAGACAAAAAGGTTGCTCATGCTTGTTTGGTTTTTGAATGATTTGCTCCACTTTGTTCAGTATCAAGTCGGAGTTCTCTAGGCAGGCATCCGTCCATATTCCTATATTGAAAGGTGCTATTCTAATCTTAAGATCTTTTGGCTTCAAAACCTCCTCAACAAAAATTCCATAAATAGAGTGTTCAGAAATAGTTCCGATATCGAAAAATACTTTTTGCCAAGGATCTGAATAAATTTGTTCTATATACTGTTGAAGGCTTAACACATATTCGCGAAAAAAAACAGAAGGATAAGCCATGTAATGAAAATGCGAAGGCCCTTCTGCCAATTTCAATATTTTCCTAGCCCCATTGATATAAAGTCGATGCATGCCTGACTCTGATTCCGGGTATTGCTTCAACAATATTTTTTTATCGTCAGTGCCGATAAAGTCAGATTCATCGAAATCCCTGAAAAACAGGCAATCCGAATCAATCATAAGAGCATAGCGAGCATCGCAAAAACTTGGATAATTCATCTTTACAATCTGTTGAATTATCCAGCCACTGCGACCTGAAAATTGACTAATTCGCCAAAACTGGTCTTTGAGAATTGCCTTCATCCATGGATGCCAAAACGCGGGATAAAATATCGATGAAACAACATCTTGTTGTACCAAAACGTCTGCCGAATCGTCCTGTCGTGTCGCTTTTAAGAATGCTGTGTAGTCCTGTCGAGGAACGATAACTAAATGTTTTGAAGGCGTTTTACAGAATCGTCTTATGGATTCGCGTAATTGCAGAAACCGATCAAGGTCACGAATATATGATGGTGATATAAAAAACATACAAAATTCCACATCCTAAAGTCTTTTCATGGCTGCATGGCACCTTCGAGCGAAGGCTTCAGTCGTTGCGGGGTTCTGCCGAGGCAAATAGCGATTGCAGCTTGGTTTTGCTGCCACTGTTTTTGTACTGCGCGAGATTGGCAAGCGTGTTTCGGGCTTGGTTTTGCAACTGGATATCTGAAAGCGACTGTCCAGGCTGAGTGGCCGCATCAACCACTTTTATGAGGTATTTTTCCGCCTCGTCGATACGATCCTGCTCCAGCAGAAAATCACCATAAAAATAGTTGGCGTCGATGCCATCTGGATTGATTTTCAAGCCGGTTTGCAATAGATATTCGGCCTTTTGGTCGTCGCCGAACGAGATGGGCCAGCCTGGCAGCATGTAATGCAGTGTACCCAGCGTGACATAGGCGGCGCCATTCAGTGCCTTGGGGTTTTCCTGGATGGCTTGCTCCAGCAAAATTTTGGCTGCGTCGAGTGTGGCCAGTGCGGTTAATGCGGGTTGGTGCTCGGCACTAGCCGACATGATGGTGGCTTGCCATATTTTTGCTTCCGCCGACCGGGGGTTGCGTTTCGCCAAATCCGTTGCCCGTTTCAGCAGTACGGCATAGGTTTGTTTTTGCTGTGCGGGTGCGCCTTGGAAATAAGCGTGCGCCCAAGCGTTTTCTAGCTCGGTCAATGAGGCTTCAAGCTCCATTGCGCGCAGTGGAAGCGAGAAAAGTAACAAAAAAACAACAGTAGTGGCTTTATTCATACACTGACTATAGTTCATCGTCGGGTACATTTCAATAAATTACATAAGTAATTGTTTTTGTATGGATTTCGCTGCGTGAGACAAGATGGCTTGAAACAAGTTCCAGCGTGTGCTGCTGGCAAATCGTGTGTGGGAATTTCGGCAGGGGAGAGATTGAAGCCACCTGAAAGCGGCTTGACAACAATTGTTGCGGTATTGCTACAGCGGTTTGGCGCAGGCTGTCATGGGTTCGGCCAGCGTAGGATCGTCATTTCAGGGTGCCGAATGAACGGGAAGTAATCCGTTCATTCAGCACCTCCAGATTTTAGATTTCCCGTTGCCACATCGAGTCATGACAACGGGAAAACAGCCCTCAGTCCGGCCAGGTCCAGCCGTCGATTTCCGGCACGTCGATGCCGTATTCATGGGCATAGTTGCGGCATTCGATCTGCATGTCGCGCATTTTCTCTTTGACATGCGCACCCGCCACCTTCAGCGCCGGTATGCGGTCTATCGCGTCGATCACCAGACTGAAACGGTCGATTTCGTTTTCTATCGCCAGTTCCAGCGGGGTGTTGATACTGCCCTTTTCCTTGTAGCCACGCACATGCAGGTTTTTGTGGTTGTGGCGACGGTACGCCAGGCGGTGAAGCAACCAGGGGTAGCCGTGGAAGTTGAACATGATCGGCTTGTCCAGCGTGAACAAGCTGTCGAAATCCTTATCGGACAAGCCGTGCGGATGCTCGGAGGCCGGTGCCAGTTTGTAGAGATCGACCACATTGACGAAGCGTATTTTCAGCGCTGGGAAGTATTCGCGCAAAATCAGGGTGGCGGCCAGGGCTTCCTTGGTGGGAATATCGCCTGCGCTGGCCATGACCAGGTCGGGTTCGCTGCCGTTATCGTTGCTGGCCCAATCCCAGATGCCTATGCCTTTGGTGCAATGCTTGATCGCAGCATCCATGTCCAGATATTGCAAATGCTTTTGCTTGTCGGACACGATGACGTTGATGTAATCACGGCTGTTCAGGCAGTGATTGGCAACCGACAGCAGGCAGTTGACATCAGGTGGCAGATAAATCCGCGTCACCGTCGGACTTTTGTTGACCACCAAGTCCAGGAAGCCAGGATCCTGATGGGTGAAGCCGTTGTGATCCTGACGCCATACGGTCGAAGTAATCAGCAGGTTGAGTGACGAAATCGGCGCACGCCATGGAATTTCGTTGCACATCGCCAGCCACTTGGCGTGCTGGTTGAACATCGAGTCGATGACGTGAACAAAGGCTTCGTAGGTCGAAAAGAAGCCGTGACGACCGGTCAGAAGATAGCCTTCCAGCCAGCCTTCCAGGGTGTGTTCCGACAGCATTTCCATGACGCGACCATCGGGCGACAGTTCACCGCCGTCGGCGTCTTCCGGCAGATAATCCGCCAGCCAGGTTTTCTTGCTGGCCTGATACACATCGTCGAGCTTGTTCGAGGTGTTTTCATCGGGGCCAAACACACGGAAATTGCGCATATTGTCGTGCATGATGTCGCGCAGGAATTTGCCGAGTGGCCGAGTATTTTCGGCGGTGGTGGTGCCGGGTTTGGTCACTTCGATACTGTAGTCGCGGAAGTCTGGCATGCGCAAGGCTTTGCGCAACTGGCCGCCGTTGGCGTGCGGGTTGGCGCTCATGCGACGCTGGCCTTTAGGGGCAAGCGCTTTCAGTTCCGGCTTGAAACAGCCGTCGGCGTCGAACAGTTCCTCGGGTTTGTAGCTGCGCAGCCAGGCTTCCAGTTGTGCCAGATGCGCTGGGTTGTTGCGTACACCCGACAGCGGCACCTGGTGAGAGCGCCAAAAACCTTCGACCTTGCGGCCATCCACCTCTTTCGGCCCGGTCCAGCCTTTGGGTGAACGCAACACGATCATCGGCCAGCGCGGTCTTATGGCTTCGCCGCTGCTGCGTGCCTGCTGTTGAATCGCGCGGATTTCCAGCACACATTGCTCCATGACCTCGGCCATTTTGCCGTGCATGTCCATAGGCTCGCTGCCTTCGACGAAATACGGCTTCCAGCCATAGCCTTCGAACAACTTCTCCAGTTCTTCGTGGCTGATGCGCGACAGCAAGGTCGGGTTGTTGATCTTGTAGCCGTTGAGATGCAGGATGGGCAGCACCGCGCCGTCGCGGATCGGGTTGAGGAATTTAGTGGAATGCCAGGATGTCGCCAGCGGCCCGGTTTCCGCTTCGCCGTCTCCTACTACGACCGCCACCAGCAAGTCTGGGTTGTCGAAAGCAGCGCCGAAGGCGTGAGATACGCTGTAACCCAGTTCGCCGCCTTCATGGATGGAGCCAGGGGTTTCGGGGGTGCAATGGCTACCAATACCGCCGGGAAACGAGAACTCCTTGAAGAAATTGAGCATGCCTTCCTCGTCCTCACTCTTGTTGGGGTAGATTTCGGAATAGCTGCCTTCCAGATAAACCGGCGCCAGCACACCCGGTGCACCGTGACCTGGGCCAGCCAGGAAAATGGCGTCCAGATCGTATTTGTTGATCAGCCGGTTGATGTGAACATAGGTGAAGCTCAGGCCAGGACTGGCACCCCAGTGACCCAGCAGGCGGCGCTTGATGTGCTCGGGTTTGAGCGGTTCGCGCAGCAAGGGGTTGTCGTGCAGGTAAATCATGCCGACGGCAAGATAGTTACACGCACGCCAATAGGCATCGATCTGGTTGAGTTCCTGCTGATTAAGCCCTTGTTGGCTCAAACGATCGGTCATGATGCTTACTCCTTTGTTGATGATGAAATAGGTGGATGCTGTGGCGGTGTGTCAAGTTCCCCATCGTGCCAATTAGATGCGGCAAAACCGGTATGCCCCCAGCGGCTGAGTATCGCCAGCAGCGGCAGGCCAACACCGGCGGCGCAAACTGTGACAGCCAGCGCGATCGGGCTGGCGCTGCTGTCCCAGATTGTCAGCGAGCTGTTGAGCGAAATGTTGGAGGGCAGCAGGAACGGAAACAGCGAGGCGCCGAAAGTCAGGCTGGTCATTGTCACGCAGACGGTGCTCGATAGCATCGCCCAGTAGTTTTGGCCCCGCCGCGCCAGCCAAACCACCAGGCCGCAGGCGATGAAAGCCAGTGTCGGCAACACCGCCAGCCACGGCTCGTGTTCGTAATTGTCCAGCCATAAACCCTCACTGCGTTTGACGAATTTCGCCAGCGGATTGGAGGCTGCCTTGGTCAGGATGTCGGAGGTGACGTGATAGCCTTCGAGATGGCTGATCCACAAGCCGGTCAGCACCAGCAGAATGGCAAATCCGATGCCTGCCCGCCATTGCAGCGCCCGTAGCTGTAGCTGCACGCCGCCGTAGGTATGCAGCGCCAGATAGCTGGCACCGTGCATCGTCAATAATGCCAATACGGTGGCTGCCACCAACACCGCAAACGGGTTGAGCAGGGTCATGAGGTCGCCGAGAAAGGCGACGCGCATGTCGCTGTCGAGATGGAACGGCACACCTTTCAGTACGTTGCCCGCCAGCAGCCCAAACCCGACAGCCATCATCAGGCCGCTGGCCGCCAGCAATTTACAGGCGTGGCCTTGCCAGTGTTCAGGCAGTTGCCGATAAAAATACAGCAGCGGCAGGCGCAGCATCAGCAACAACAGCATGGCCAGCAACACGCAGCGAAAGCTGTGCAAGGCCACGGCGTAGGCGATTGGCCAGGCGGCAAAAATCAGGGCAAGAAACAGCATCAGCCAGGCGGCGTGCAGCAGCGCAACGGGCGCCAGCGTCCGAATCAAGGCATGGCCGTGATCGCGGCGCTCACCCACGGCAGACAACAAGGCCAGCCCGCCGCTGCTGATGCCTTCGAGCAGGCCGACGCCGACTGTCGCCAGCATCAGAATCGCCCAAGCCAAAAGGCGCAGGGTTTCCAGATCGGTCGTCATCATCCGGCCTCCGTCGTATTGATCGTTGGGTTGCTGACCAACGCTTTGGCAAGGTGCCAGCCTATGGCCAAAAAGACGATGTTGGCCAGTAGATAGGCGGCGAAGCTGATGCCTGCTTCCGTCGGCGTCGATGCCGACACACCGCTGGCGCTGGGCAACAGCCCGGCGATAGCCCAAGGCTGTTTGCCAAATTCTGCCACCAGCCAGCCACTGACACTGGCAAGCCATGGCGCGGCGGCAAGACAAGTCAGCCTCGTTCTGGTCGCTTCCGACGGTGCGTTGGCTTGCCGGGCCAGCCAGGCTGTCCAGGCAAATAACACCAATGTCAGCAGGCCTGCCGCAATCATCAGCCGGTAACTCCACAAAATGACCAGCGGCCAAGCAGGCAGGGCCGACTGTGCGGCCAGCTCAATCTGTTGGTCATTGGCACCGGCAATCTGCTGGTTGAACGGTTTCACCAGCCAAGCATAGCCGAGGTTGGTTTGCAAACGAGCGAAATCGGCGCGGATGGCCGAATCCTGATGGTCATCGCGTAATCGTTCCAGCAAGCGGAAAGCCTCTACGCCTTGGCGCACATGGGTTTGCAGCTCGGGCAGCCAGCGTTCGGGGTTGTCGCCTTCGATGAGGGTCTGTTTGATCGATTGAGTCAGGCTGGCTTGCTTTGGCGTTGGGTCGCCAATGGCGGTCAGGCCGGTGGCGATCAAGCCGGTGATGGCGGCCATCAGTGCAGTGCTGCGAGCATCGTGCCAGCCTACAGGGTTGCGTAGGGCGAGCACGATCACGGCGGCGGCGGCGCAGGCATAGCTGCTGACCAAGGTATGCAGCCATTTGCCCATGACCACCGGGTTGGCGATGAATATCTGAAAATCGGTCAGTTCCAGGCGGTAGGATAGATCATTGAAAACAACGGCCACGGGATATTGCATCCAGCTATGACTGAGCAGTATCCAGAACGCCGAGACGTGCATTGCTAATACCAGCAGCCAGGTCAATGCCAGATGCCAGCCTTTGCCGAGCCGGTTCCGGCCCAGGGAGTACGGGCCGAACAGCAACACCGCCAAAATCAGGCCGGACAAAACCTCAAGCGTCAACGGCAGGGCGAAGGCATCGCCGACGTAATGCGAGAAATACGAGCCGTTGGCACCAAATTGCAGCAGTATCGGCAGGCGTGATGCCAGCGCCATGACAAAGGCCAGCTTGAATAGGCGTTCGAGTCTGCCGAACGGGTTTTGGTAGTCATCGCGCCTGCCAGACTCAAACTGGAAAGATTCGATGACTGCCAGCAACAGCGACAAGCCCAGCGTCAACGGGATGAACAGGAAATGCAGCAAGCCACTCAGTGCAAACTGCCAGTGCGATAGTACGGTAACAGTGTCCGTCATCATGCTTGGCTCCAGGGTCAGTGCAGTCGAAGCCGGGCATTATAGGTAGGCGGGCCATTCACCGTCACCCGTTTGTCGCAGTAGGTTTTTCTAGGGGCTGTTGCCATTTCACATGGGCAGCCATATGAAAGCGCACGCCAAGGCAATGGTGCTTTCAAAATTGCGTTTCAGCTTGTCATAGCGGGTTGCAATCGCTCTGAAATGTTTCAATCGCGCAAACAGGTTTTCGACGAGGTGGCGATATTTGTAGAGACCCCAGTCCATGTCATCATTTCCGACGGTTGAGTTTTGTTTTCTGGGAATCATCGGCTGGCTGCCTTGCTCGCGAATCTGAATCCGTAAGGGTTCGCTGTCATAGCCTTTGTCAGCGATCATGTAGTCAGCCAAAGGCAATTTGGTCACTAATTCCGGCGCCTCTTTGGGGGCTGTTTCAATCAGAATGGGCCAATATGTTGCGCATGAGCGAGGTGAATGAAGTGGATCACCAATCCATGCAGCATATGCTGACCGAAGGCAGTGTGGATTGGGATGGATTTGGTCGACAGATTGCCCTGGAAGCCAACGAGCTGTTGGGCGGTCGTGATGCGGTATTGATTTTTGATGAAAGTAGCTTCGCCAAGAAGGGCGAAGCCTCCGCCGGTGTTGCCCGGCAATGGAACGGACGCTTGGGTAAAGTCGATAACTGTCAGGTGGGTGTCTTTGCAACCTTGTGTCGGGGCGACATGGCCACCTTGATCGACACCCGTCTGTATTTACCCAAGGATTGGTGTGATGATGAGGCACGCTGCAAGAAGGCGGCGATACCGAAGGATAAGCGCGAGTTTCTCAGCAAGTCGCAACTGGCGCTGGCGATGCTGGAAATCGCCCGGCAACGCGGCATTCAATTCGGTTACGTCGGTATCGATGGCGGCTACGGCAAGGAGCCGACTTTTCTGCGGGCGGTGGATGCGCAAGGCTGCCGCTTCGTGGCCGACGTGCTGCGATCAAACGATTTATCTGCAAGACCCCGAGCCGTCGGTGCCCGAGTGGTTCGGATGAGGTAAAAAGCCCATTCATCGCCAGCCGCAATGCCCTTCACAGCGCGTGGAGCAATGGGCGGCGGTGCAGCCGCCTGAGGCGTGGCAACGCCTTACCCTGCGGGAAGGCGAGAAAGGTTTACGGGTCGCCGAGTATTCGCATGCCCGGGTTTGGGTGTGGGACGGGCAAGAAGAAAACGCCCGTTGCTGGCATTTGTTGGTGCGTCGCGAAGTGGGCGCGCAGGCCATCTCGCACTATTGCCTATCCAATGCGCCGCTGGGATGCCTGGCATCATCATATGGCCTTGGTGATGCTCGGAACCTTGTTTCTGGTCAAACAGAAAAAGGCGGGACGCCAACAGTGGCCCATGCTGTCATTTAATGATTTAGTGACCGCCTTGGCGCATCTATTGCCACGCCGTCAACTCACCGCTGAATAGCTGGCGGACGCTATCAATAAGCGTCATAAACTACGGCAAAACGCCAAGGAATCACACGCCAGACGCTCTCGAGTGACACTGGAATGAAATGTGACAAAGCAGAATTAATCAGATGGATTTACTACGCTGCTATGGAGTCTTCGCCAAGTCAAGGAGCATTTGGAAAAATGGCTCTTGGAATTAAAGGCACAGACTTGGAAGAAAATCGCGTCAGTTTTGGAAAGGCAACAGGACGTTATTTCGGAAAAATAATTTCTGCCCTCCTACTTCTGATTGGGCTTGTCATGGTAGCGTTTACTGAAAAGAAGCAAGGTCTACACGATATGATGGCAGGATGTCTTGTAGTAAACAAATAGGTCTAACTCAACGCTCCAGTTGACCGCCGCTATCGCGGCGGCAACTGAGCTTTGCGTTGGGCGACACTGCAATTCACTTGACAAATTTGGAGAATGTTCACGATGACTGACGACACGACACGACACGACACGACACGGAATACGAGAGAAATCAGCGATTCAATTTCCTGGTGTCTTACCTTCATTCGTTCCGATACAGAAACATTCTGACGCTGTTCAAGGCCATTGCACGAGAAACCGATGGTAAGTCGATTAAAGTCATCGATATTGGTTGCGCTCATGCCAAATTGTTCTCGGTACTCAACGAACGTTTCGACATTGACTATACGGGTATTGAAATTAACTCTGTTTTTGTCGAGGTTGCGCGCTCAAGGTACGCTGGAGACCCGAACTTTCGTGTGATACATGATTCCGCCGCAAACGCTTTAGCGAATTTGAAGCACGCCGACATTATTGTCGCTTTGGAAACATTCGAACACATACCGGAACATGATGTAGTACGAATTGTCGAGGCTGTTGCTGCTGCCAAACCACGACTTTTCGTATGCTCGGTGCCGGTAGAAATTGGCCCAGCCATTTGGCTAAAGAATGTTGGCTCTTTCGTTACCGGCTATATGCGCCATAAGGAATATTGCTGGTCTGAGACATTTTGGGCTGGGCTATATCAACTCGATAGGTTGCCGCCGCATGACACTGGCCACAAGGGCTTTGATTGGAGGTGGTTGGCACAGACAATTCGTCACAGCATGAAGATCAAGGAGACCCGTCGCTTCCCATTGAGCCTATTGCCCGCTGCGGTTGCCTTTTCAGTATTCATGATCGCAGAGCCGAGGGAGCGGTGACGCCCAGCACGGACGCTGCGCGATAAAGCCGCGCAGCGCCCCTTAGCTCTACGTTATGCCAGCACGCCATTGTAAGATAAAGTAACCCAACAAACCCTTAGTGAGCGCCTCCATAACGAACCCTAATAAGACACTATAGCGTTTTGTGTGTGACGTGATACAGGAACGTCAGTAGGCGGGGCTGGCGGTCAGCCCGCGCAAGAAGGGCAAGCGAGCACGAGGGGGAAGCTTCCGGGGGAGGGCCAGACAAGCTGCCCCTCCTCCGGAAGCCGCCCACCCTCGCGCTCGGTGTGACGCAATTGCGACCGCCAGCCTTGACCTCGGAACCCTCCCTGCCGGGTACTGCTAAAACCGACTGCCACTTCTGTGATAAGAAAAGGCAGCAGCAGTCGGCAAAATCCTACCCGGCAGGGCACTCAACCTCAAGGTCCGCTACGCTTGGCAGCCACAATTGCGTCACTCCGAGCGGCCAAACCCTATTCTCAGGCAGCCGCCTGGCTCAGCAAATGCGTTTGGCAGGAAACAGGCAGCGGAGGCGGCTGCCCTTGCCGAGTTGGCTCTGGATGTCCAGTCGTGCGTCGTGGCGCATCAGTACGTGTTTGACAATGGCCAATCCTAGCCCTGTACCCTGGATTTTTTGATGGCGTTTGCTGTCGGCACGGTAGAAACGCTCGGTGATGCGTGGAATTTCATGGGCCGGAATACCCTCACCGAAATCTTCGACCTCAAAACAGACGCCGCCGTCTGCTGTTTTCAACCAGCCGACGTTGATATGCGATTCAGGTGATGAATACTTCAAGGCATTTTCGACCAGATTGCTGAACGCGCTTTGCAATTCCTGCCGGTCGCCGATGATGTTGCAATCGGTGTGCAATGTCAGTTCGATCCGGCGCTCGTCTTTTTCCAACAAGTCGCTTTCATGACAGATTTGCTCCAGTAACGACAGCATGTCGACGCAATCGGCCTTTTTCGCCTTGGTTTCCAGTTTGGCTAGCAGCAGCAGGTCGTCGATCAGATTCTGCATGCGGTTGGTTTGCGCCGTCATGTTGTCGAACGAGCGCGCCAGGCCTAGCGGTACGTTGTCCATGTCCTGCAGGGTTTCGAGGTAGCCTTTCAGCACCGTCAGCGGCGTACGCAATTCGTGCGACACATTGGCCACGAAGTCGGTACGCATACGCTCCATGTTCTTGATTTGAGTCACGTCCTGGGCCAGCAACAAGCGCAAACCGACACCATAGGGCACGATGCTGATTTGCAGAATAACACTGTCGTTGACCGGCGACGGAATGCAGATTTTGTGTTGATAATCGTGCGATTTCAGATAATCGACGAACTGCGGGGTGCGAATCAGGTTGGGAATGCGCTGGCCCTTGTCGGATTTTTTCAGCCCCAGTACCTCGTGAGCGGCGCGGTTGATCCATTCGATTTCGCCGTCTTCGGCCAGCACCACGGCGGCATCGGGCAAGGCATCGGTCGATGAGCGGAATTGCTCTATCATCTTGCTGAAGCGTTTCTTGCGCTTCTTTTCCGATTTCTTGATTTTCCACAGGTGCCAGTAAATGTCGCCCCAGATGCCTCTGCGACTGCGGTAATCGCGGAATATGCCGTGCCGCAGGCGCTGCTCCAGTTCGTTGATGGCCAGCGATTGTCTAGTCAGCAGAACGACGGTGACGGCTAGCAGCCATTCGGCGCGGTAGCCCATGATGGAACCCAGCACCAGCGCAACGGCGATCCACAACGCGGCGATGGCAATTTCCCGTTTCCAGCGATCCATGACGTTAATCAGCCGGTGATGGAAAAACGGTAGCCGAAACCACGCACGGTTTGAATCAGTTCCTCGCGCTCGAATTCCGACAGAATTTTACGCAGGCGGCGGATATGCACGTCGACAGTGCGCTCCTCGATATAAACGCTGCGGCCCCAGACTTGATCTAATAGGTGGGTTCGGCTGTAGACCTTGTCGGGGTTGGTCATGAAAAACTGCATCAGCCGGAATTCGGTCGGGCTGACATCCAGCGACCGGCCAGCGATGGTCAGACGGTGTTGTTCGGCATCGAGCGTGATGTCGCCCAGCGTGACCTGGCCGGATTCGCCCAGTTTACCGCTGCGCCGCAATACGGCCTTGATGCGGGCAATCAGCTCCTTCGGTGAAAACGGCTTGGTAACGTAATCGTCGGCACCGATTTCCAGGCCGCGAATCTTGTCTTCTTCCTCGCCCCGTGCTGTCAGCAGGATGATGGGCAGATCTTTCTGGGCGGTGTCTTTTTTCAACCGGCGCGCCAGCTCGATACCGCTGATGCTCGGCAGCATCCAGTCCAGCAACATCAGGTCGACACGATCTTCCGCCAAAGCCTGAATGGCTTGTTCGGCACTACCTACAGCGGAAACCATGAAGGTTTGCTCTAAAGCCATGACCAGCATTTCCCGGATGGCATCCTCGTCTTCCACAACCAGGATATGCAAATTCGACATAAGGCTCTCTCAAAACGGTTATTCGCAGGCAATGTAAAGGCGGGATGTTACCGTTTTATGACTGCCGATAACGGTTTGGGCGTCAGCTACTCAGGGGAAACGCATTAAAAAATAAGCAATAACAAGGAGCTAGGCTTAAATCGTCTAAATTTGCGTAGAAGAGGATTGTAACGATGAGTTTAGCAGCACACTTCGCCAAGCTTGAAGACCCGGGCATTGAACGCAAAAAACTTCGTAACTTGGTTGATATGTCTTGGGTCTGAAAGACTATTTTATCTGCCTCGGATTGTGCTGCTTTTCAGGTCGTGAGGGTCTGTACGAATCTATAATGGCATTCTTTTAATTTGGTCAAAACCTAAATCGTCGTGTCTTCGAATTCCACAGCCCTGCCAACCCTTCTTGACAAACTGCTCGATAGGCAAAACCTGAGTGTTGCCGAGATGGAGGGGGCGATGCGTGCCATGATGCAAGGTGTATGGAGCGACGCTCAGATCGCCGCTTTCCTGATTGCATTGCGCAGCAAGGGCGAGACCATAGACGAGATTGCCGCCGCTGTGAGTGTGATGCGCGAGCTGGCGCAAGTCGTTCCGGTGATGGGTGAGCATGTCATCGATACCTGTGGGACGGGCGGCGATGGCGCCAATACCTTCAACATTTCGACGACAGCGGCCTTTGTGGTTGCGGCGGCGGGTGGCAAGGTGGCAAAGCATGGCAATCGTTCGGTGTCCAGCCGATGCGGCAGCGCTGACTTGCTGGAGGTCGCCGGTGTCAATCTGGACATGACGGCAGGGCAGGTGGCGCAATGTGTCGCCGATACTGGCGTTGGTTTTCTGTTTGCAGCCAAGCATCATGGTGCGGTGCGGCATACGGTAGGCGCGCGCAAGGCCATGGGTGTGCGCACCTTGTTTAATCTGATAGGCCCATTGTCGAACCCGGCCAATGCACCTCATCAATTGATTGGTGTGTTCGGCAAGCAGTGGTTGCTGCCGGTAGCGGAGGTGCTGAAAAAGTTGGGTAGTCGACATGTGCTGGTCGTGCATGCGCAAGATGGCCTCGACGAAATCAGTATCGCCGCGCCGACCGATGTGGCAGAGCTGAAAAATGGCGTCATCAGCAGCTACAGCGTGACGCCGGAGCAATTTGGCATGAGCCGTGCCAGTCTGGATGTTCTGGCCATTACCGATGCGCAAGCCAGCCTGGCCATCGTGCGCGCCGTCCTGAACAACCAGCCCGGTCCGGCCCGCGACATCGTGGCACTGAATGCAGGCGCGGCGATTTACGCAGCCGATTTGGTTGGGTCGCTGGCAGGCGGTGTGAAACGGGCGCATGAGGTTTTGGCGAATGGCGGCGCATTGGCCAAACTGGATGCACTGGTCGCGTATTCCAGGGCGACGTAGTCGCTTGGTGATGCAGGCAAGTATGCTTTTGCCGGTTTCGGCAAACAACGTGGTGGGGGATGTGCTGCGGCTCTTCAGAATCGCTTGACTTTGAAGGCGCGTAAAGTAACATAGCGCCCTCGACAGCCTTGACGGCAATTTTTATAACAACACAAAGACAAAGGTAGGAGGCACCCATGGGAGCAATCTTAGACTTAACAGAAATGTTAAAAGAACCATCAGGTATGATTGGAGCGGTTGTCATCATCGCTGCAGGATATTTTTTCGTGAAATGGGTTTTTGCCGAACCCAAAGACGACGAATAAGCCTAGGTTGCTTTTCGAAGCCTAGTCTTCCCGAAATCGAAAAAGGCGGCGCGGTTTTAACCGAAGCCGCCTTTTTTATGTCCTTTTTATGACCTAGCGCAATAGCCAGGCCATCAATACCTTATAATTTGTGCATTTTTTTTGGCTGAACGATGCGCAGATTTGTCCTCGCTAAACTCAATACCTTGTTCCAGACCCAGGTACCCGCCACCGGGATAGGGCTGTTTCGCCTGCTCTTTGGCCTGGTAACATTGCAGGAAATATTTTTTCTTATTTATTTCAATCATTTGATTTTCGACCCCGTGCCGTTTCTGGATGTCGAATTTCCGATGATCCCGTTTTTTTTGTGGGTATGGGCAGTAGTGGCGTTTTGCCTTGCCATAGGCTATCGCAGCCAGACCATGGCGATAAGCAATTATGTGTTCTGGTTGGTGTTCGTCAATTTCACGCCCATGCAGCGTGATTTCGACGGCGGTTTTGATTTATTCATGACCGGTGCCAACGTGTTTTTGATGGTGATGCCGATCGACCGGGCGTTTGCGGTCGATGGTTTGCGCAGAAAGTTGCTGACGCCGCTGGTGCATTATTCGCATTACAAGCCCGAACGGGTCTCGGCGCTGGTGTATTACTTGCCGGTTTTGCTGTGTCTGGGTTTTTTGTATTTCGATTCCGCTATCCACAAAATGTTTGCCGAACACTGGCGTGCCGGGCTTGGTGTCTGGCTGCCATCGTCGATGCCGTATTACGTGTCGGCGCTGGATTTGTCGTGGCTACTGAATATCGAGCCGCTGCAAAAATTGATGGGTTACACCATCATCATTTTTCAGTTCACCTTCTTGTTGCTGTTCCACAAACGCCACTTGCGGCCTGTCTATTTTCTGGTCGGCGTCTCGATGCATTTGGGTATCACCCTGTCGCTCAATATCTATCCGTTTGGTTTGGCGATGCTGGCCATGTATGCCTTGGTCATGCCGTTTGCGTGGTACCGGAAAATAAGCGATTGGTTGCGGCATTCTGCGCCGGTGTTGACCGTGTTTTACGACCAGTACTGTCCGCTTTGCAATCGCACTGTGCTGACGTTGAATCATTTCGATATTTTTCAAGGCGTGGACTTTCGGCCTGCCCAGCAGTTTGCACGAGACTGCCCAGCCCTGGATGACATCGACGATGAAACCTTGCTGACCGATCTTTACGCGGTCGATATCAACGGGCGGGTCTATGCCGGTGTTCTCACCTATGCCCGCATTCTGATTGCGATGCGCTACCTGGCTATCTTCGGCTGGCTGCTGAGCTTACCAGGCATACGGAACCTGGCGGGCCACCAGTACCGGCGAATCGCCGATAATCGCGCCCGCCTTGTATGCGACGCACGATGCAGGCCGGTAACCAGCGCGAATTATCCTGCAACGCTGTATTCAACGATTTTCGAAGTCGAACATAGCGCATTGACCCGTGGCCGTGTGCAGCGTATCGCCAAAGTCATGCTGGTGTTGATACTGTTTCAATTGAACAGCAGTGTGCATTACGGCCTGTTGTATCGTTTGAATGTGGATACACGTCAAACGCTGTTGACCAGCGCCGTGACCGACATGAGCAATGCCTTGCTGATGCTGTCGCATACCTTTTTAGGCATCACGCCGCATGCGCTTTATCTGCACGATCATTTCGAAGGCTACAACCACTTGTTGGCAATCACCTATCTCGATGGCCAAGGCCAGGAGCACTGGCTGCCGTTCATCAATGAGGAAGGTCGTATGCTGGCGCCCAATTGGGGACGGGTACACTCCATGTGGGCCAACATCGCGGTGACGCCGAACATCAATGAACATCGTCTGAAAAAATTCATTATGAAAGTCACGGCATTTTGGGGTACGAAACTTGGGCTTGACCTCGATGGCACCCGCTTCATCATCAAAATGAAAAAGATCGAAGCCCCGTTTGCCTGGGAGCCGGACTTATTGCGAAAAAACCTGTCTGGCGATTGGCGCGCGATCGGAACCGCTCAGTGGAATGGGCCAGAATGCAGGATAACGCTGCCCAATGACATTGATACACTTTAATGCTTGCACGGATGATTTTGCCGTGATATAAATTTTTGCGTACCTTAACGGTGCGTAAAAAACTAAAAAAATTTTTTTAAGTGGAGGATGTTATTTATGAAAAAGCTTTTTTCTCTTTTGGCAGTTGCACTAATGGTTGTCAGCTTGGGCGGTTGCATGGATGACCCAGACATGGGTAACCCTAAACCACAAGGTTACGGAAGCAAGTAAGGGATTTTTCGAACGATTTTTCCCTTTGATAAGGCCCGCATCGCGGGCCTTATTTTTTGCCCGCAAGAAATATCAGGATGGTCGGGGTGGCAGGTTTGCCATGGCATCCATGATCCAGGCTTCAGCTTCGGCATTGATGGCTTTCGCCGATTTGTGCTGACTTGAAATCATGGGGCCGATTTTGACCTTGATGATGCCAGGGTATTTAAGAAAACTGTTGCGTGGCCAGAATTCCCCAGCATTGTGAGCTAATGGCACGACAGGAAAACCGGATTTATGCGCCAGCAAGGCGCCGCCAGCATTGAATTTTCGGGTATCGCCTGGAGCGACGCGCGTACCTTCCGGAAATATCAGCACGAACAAGCCTTCCTTCAAACGTTCGCTGCCTTGTTCCAGCAGCATTTTCAACGCATCTTTCTGGGCGCTACGATCAATGGCGATGGGTTTCAATGTGGCCAAAGCCCAGCCACCGAACGGAATATGCAGTAACGACTCTTTCAATACCGCTATTTGCGGCGAAATGATCTGGCGCAGCGCGATGGTTTCCCAGGCCGACTGATGCTTGCTCAGAATGATGGCCGCGCCCGATGTCGGCAAGTTTTCCATGCCTTCCACCTCATAGATCAAGCCGCATAACCATTTCAGCATCACCATCAGCGAATCCACCCAAATGTCGGCGATTTTGTAGCGGATGTCGAACGACAACGGCATCGCCGCCAGAATCAAAAGACCGGCGATGGGCGTCGACAGCAGAATATAAACAAAAAACAGGGTCGAGCCGAGATAAACCCGGGCATCAGCTTTGCGAGACGATGAAGTGGGCGGCGTCATAAACGGTTTCGAAAACAGGACAATTCAGTTCAGGGTGTTGTTTCAGGGTATTGGCGCCCTTGCCGGTCTTGACCAAAATCGGCCTGGCTCCTGCCGTTTCGGCGGCTTGCAAGTCGCGGAGTGAATCGCCAATGGCGTAAACCTGGCTCAAATCGGCAGCGTAATCGGCAGCGAAGCGGCGAAACAAACCGTCTTTGGGTTTGCGGCAGCCACAATCATCGTCCGGCCCGTGTGGGCAGCAGTAAATGGCTTCGATTTCGCCTCCTGCTTTGCGGGCCAATTGCCGCATCTTGTCGTGCATCGCATTTAGGGCAGCAAGGTCGAACAAGCCACGAGCGATGCCGGATTGATTGCTGACCACCACGACCTTGAAGCCATAGCGATTCAACAAGGCAACAGCCTCCAAACTGCCGGGCAAGGGCTGCCACTCTGCCGCCGACTTGATGAAATCGTCGGAATCGACATTGATCGTGCCGTCGCGATCCAGAATGACAAACCGCGCGGTCACGCTTGCAGCTTGGATATGTCGGCGATTTTCAGAAACTGGTTGGACAGTTTGGCCAGCAAGGCCAAACGGCTGTTGCGCAATGCCTCGTCGTCGGTATTGACCATGACGTGATCGAAAAAGGCATCGACCGTATCGCGCAATTGCGCCAGTCGGCTCAAGGCCATCGGGTAATTGCCCTCGGCCAGCAGCGGCGCAATCGCGGTTTCCGCTGTCTCGGCGGCGACCAGCAGATTTTTCTCCTGTGCTTCGATCAGCGTACCTATGGTTTCCGCAACTACTTGTTCGGATTTTCTCAGAATGTTGATGATGCGTTTATTGGCGGCCGCCAGACTTTCGGCTTCCGGCAAGGCGCGGAAAGCCTGCACGGCTTTGAGTCGCAACCAGAAATCGAACGGACGGGTCGGATTGATCGCCAAAACGGCTTCGAATTCGTCGCTACTGAAACCGTGATCCAGGCAATAACCCTTCAAACGATCGAAGATGAAGCCGCTGACTTTCTGCCGGGTTTCAGCCTTGTCGAAGGGATGAGCAAACTGCGCCAGCGCCGCATCCAGCAACTCGACCACATCCAGGGCCAGGCCGTTTTCGATCACGGTGCGCAAGATGCCCAGGGTGGCGCGGCGCAAGGCGTAAGGGTCTTTGTCGCCGGTTGGTATCAGGCCGACACTGAAAATGCCTGCCAGCGTATCGATTTTCTCCGCCAGCGCCAGCGCCACACTGACAGGTGCTTGTGGAATTTCGCCGCCGGATTGCCTGGGGAAATACTGCTCTTCCAGGGCGAGGGCTACCGCCGCGTCCTCACCGTCTGCCGCCGCGTAATAACGGCCCATGGTGCCTTGCAGGTTGGCGAATTCGCCGACCATGAGGGTCATCAAATCGGTTTTTGCCAGCAAAGCGGCACGCTTCGCCAGCATCGCATCGGCGTCTAGCCTTTCGGCGATCATGCCTGCCAAATGGGCAACCCGTTCGGTTTTGTCGAACAAACTGCCCAGGTCTTTCTGGAACACGATGGTTTTCAGTCTGTCGACCCGATTTGCCAGGGATTGCTTGCGATCCTGATTCCAGAAGAACTCGGCATCGACCAGGCGCGGCAACACCACGCGCTCGTTACCGGCGCGAATCGCTGCCGGGTTGGAGCTTTCGATGTTGGCAAAGGTGATGAAATGCGGCAGCAAACCGCCTTGTGCGTTCTTGACCGGGAAATACTTCTGGTTGGACTGCATGGTGGTAATCAGCACCTCCTGCGGCAATGCCAGGAAGCGGGCGTCGAAATTGCCAACCACCGGTACCGGCCATTCGTTCAAGGCCGCGACTTCCTCCAGTAAATCGTCTTCGATATGCGCGATGCCGCCAAGCTGGGCTGCGGCCTTCTGGGCACCGGTTTCGATTTGCTGCATACGCTGTGCGAAATCGACCGTTACTTTCGCGGCCAGCAGTTTGTCGACATAGTCATTCGGATGATGCAGTTCGATTGCACCGGGTGACAGGAAGCGGTGGCCGAAACTGTGGCGATCGGTTTTCAGCCCCAGAATTCCGGTGTCGATAACCTCATTGCCGAACAGCAGCACGGCATTGTGTACTGGCCGGACGAATTCGTGCTCGTAAGCCCCCCAGCGCATGCGTTTGGCAATCGGCAATTGCGCAAGGCTTTGGCGAATGATGTCGGGGATCAAATCGACGGTGGCCTGGCCTTTGACGGCTTGCTTGAAAATCAGCCAGGCGCCTTTGTCGGTTTCCAGCGTTTCCAGTTGTTCGAAGCGGGCGGCGCAACTGGTGGCGAAGCCCAGTGCTGCCTTGCTTGGTGTGCCGTCCGGCCCGTAAGCCGCTTGCAAGGCCGGGCCGCGTTTTTCCACCACCTTGTCGGCCTGCTGGCTGTCCAGATTACGGACGATTACTGCCAAACGCCGTGGCGTGGCATACGCCCGTGCTTCGCTGAAATTCAGGCCAGCCTCCTGCAAACCGGCGGCCATGCCATCCAGCAACGACTGGCTGAGTTTTTTCAGGGATTTGGGTGGCAGCTCTTCGCCGCCCAGTTCGAATAGTAAGTCGTGTGTCGTCACAGCGTTGGCCTATGGTGCGAAATTTGCAGGTGTTGTCGATGCGGTGTCTTTTATGACAGGTTTTGGTGGAGCAAAAAGTATAGGGATATGAAATGCTTAGTCATCGTCTTCGGCGTTAGCCATGTCTTCGCTATCGGCATCATGGAATGGCGATTCATCATGATGACTGGTCAGGTTTTTGAGGTAGCGGTAGAGCTGGCGGGCCGATTTCGGCGGTTTGGCCTGCATGGCCTCTTTTTGGGCGCCGCGCACTAGCTGGCGCAAATGTTGTGCGTCGGCATCCGGGTGCTCGTCGATGAAGTCGGTCAAATGCCGGTTGTCTGTGTCGGATAACAGCAAATCGCGCCAGCGTTCGGCCTGATGATGCTCTCTGACGGCATGGGCACTCTGGCTTTTCATGCGGGCCAGTTGCTCCTGTATGGCATCAATGTCGAGCAAGCGGAGTTGCGCCGTGATGTATTTGAGCAGACGTTTACGCGCTGCATTTTTGCCCATTTTGCCTGCATCGAGCAGCGCGGCCTCGATTGCGTCCGGCAATTGAAATTCGGCAATGTGCGCAGGAGCCAGTTCGCACAGTTCTTCGGCCATGGCGAAAACGGCAGCGATCTGTTTTTTGATTTGGGTTTTGTTGGGGCGGATCGCGTAGTACTCGACATCCTCATCGCCATCATCGCCTTCGTAAACGTCTTCGATCATATTGCCCCGGTCGGGAGGTGATTATTTGGAGGGTGGCCATTTTAGCAAACTTGCGGGAGCCGCTAATTTTTAGCGACTTTTGCCCAAAACCTGCCGTGGAGATGGGCGCGGGTTGGCTTTTTCCGTTAGCTGGGTAGCGTCAAATAATCGGTATCGACTTCATCCAGATTCCGGCGCAGCGTTTCCGGGGCTGACCGTGCCAGTGCGGTCAGTCGCTGGTTACTGAGCGGGCCGACGATTTTCACCAGATCGGTCAGCTTGATGCCTTGCCCAACCAGAAACGCAATGTAGTTGTCGCGCAGCGATTCAACACTAACGTGGGCGGCATCCGGCATGTTGGCATCGATGGCGGCGCAACACAGCAGGGCATCCAGCGCGTCTTGCGATGACCCGAGCGGCCACCCATCGAATGGGTCGACAGTGGCCAGAAGGCTGGCATTGGCCGGGATTTTACGTCCGTCTTTCAGTGTGAGTGTGCGAGTGTCCGGGTCGATTGGCGCTGCATTCAGCGCCAGAATGTCGTCGCTGGTAAGGCCGTTGCAAACCAGCGCCATCAGGCATCGTGCTTCTGGCGCGGCTGATTGGAAGGTGTCGATGACATCGGCGCGGGCAAACATCCACGACGCATATACCAGCTCTGCGCTGGTGCGATGATTCAAACTGGCCTGAATCGGCTGATGATCGACATCAATCATGGGCCGGGGGCGATGATGCAGTTCGATGGTGGCATACGGCGTCGGGGCGTCGGGCGGCATGGGGGGCGCGGCATTCAGATAGTCGGTGATGATGATCGCAGACAATGCCAGCCCCAACACGACCGCAAGCGCCACCAGCGACTGGGTCAAGTAATCGGGTTTGATGGATTTGTCAGGCAGGTTGGCCGGTTCGACGACATCGACTTGCGGATAATTCTGCCGCTGTTTGGCATCGATTGCCGCCAGCCTGAGCTGGGTCTCGTGTTGCAGGGTTTCGAGTTTGAGCAATGCCTGCTGCATGGCCTGCAATTCGCTGAAGCGCGAGGTGTGGTCGCTGGCCAGGCGTTTGTGCTCGGCTTGTTGCGCCTGAATCGCGGCGACGGCCTGTTTCGCGGTGAGGTAATGGTTTTGTGCTTCCTGGATGGCGTAATCCCGGCCCGTCAGGTTTTTTTGCGCAATTTTGCTTTCGATCTCGGCCAGTTGTTCCTTGACCTTGCGCAGATTGGGGTTGAGTTCGATGTATTGCGCAGTGAAGCGACCTTCGAGTTCGGCCAGTTCCTCGCGTAATTTCTCCGCCTGTTGCAGCAATACCGCCATGGTGCGGGTGTCGTCTTCCGGCAGCACGGCCCGGCCTTGCGCAATGGCATCCTGCACCGTGTCCAGCCTTGCCTTGGCCTTGACTTCATCCTCCAGCGCCTTGTTCAGCGATTGATTTAGACCTTGCAACCGGGCGTGAGCCTGATTGTCGGCACTTTGATCCGATACGATGGCGTACCTGGCTCTGAACTGGTCGATATCCAGACGCTTGTCTTCGATCTGGCGCTGGATGCGCCGCAATTCGGCCTGAATCTTGACCGACACATCGTCGGTATTGTGGGCGATGAACTGGCGCCTGGCATCCATATAACTGTCTATCCAGACATTGATGGCCAGCCGCAGTTGTTCGGGTTGGCTGCCTTCGGCCACCAATTTGACCAGATTGGTATTTTCGACCGGCATGACGTTGAGCAATCCCTTCAGGCGAACGACATCCCAGGCCGTGCCGCTCACATCGACATCGGTCAGCACTTTCGCAGTGGCCTCCAGCACCGCCTGGCCCAGCAGAACGTGCGACTGAATGGCGACATGTTGATTGTCGGCCTGAATGTTGACCTGATCCAGTTCGGTAGGGGCCGTCGTCAGCACGGTGGCCACGCTCTGGTAAATGGCGGGCTGCATGAAGATGACGGTTTGCGACACCAGCAAGCACGGCAGGACGATGAGCCAGAACAACCGCCAACGCTTGCGAGGCGGCTTGGCATGGCCTTGAGCATCGTCGTGAGAATAAACTGGACTGGATGGATTGATCATGTTGACCACCGCACGGAAAGGGGGAGTTGGACGTGGTTTGTCGCCGGAGCGAGGGAATCAAAAAAACCGAAATTTTGAAGTGTGATGACTATACAAAAAAAATGCGCTTCACGGCTTCATTGGTTGCTATGGTCGTTGTGGGCGTCGATGAATCAAGTCTTTTTGAAATGCGCCAGCTCATCCTACAAATTCAGGGTCATTACTCAGTCTTCGACATCGATCTGGCAAGTCCGACACTGTATGACCGTGTCGCGGTTAGCGGAAATGCCCAGTTCGACGGTGGTGTGCTGGTGAACTTCCTGTTGCGAACCCCGAATGGCTTCGACTACCGGCCCGCAGCGGGTGACAGCTTCACTTGGTTGATGGTGGACGGCGCGGTGTGTGGGCTGCCAGACATAGCCTGGTAACTGACCGTGATTGGCGATGGCTGGGAAAGCACGCTGGCCAGCAGCTATTGGGAAAATACGTACTGGATATGGGGGGCTGGGCAGATGAACGGTGTGCAGATCAATTTCCGTGGCGACCGCATCGACTTCGCTCCGGTGCCGCTACCCGCAGCCGCATGGTTCATGCTGTCGGGATTGGGCGTAGTGGCCTGTGCGTCGCGGCGCAGGCGGCTTCAGAAATAACAACGGTGTTGCCGGGCGATCATGCCTTTACTGATAGCGCTCCCGCTTTTCAGCGGCAAATGCCGATAGGGCGTCGAGTATCGCTGGATCGACAGTGTCTTCGCCGTGTAAGCGTTGGAGCGTTTGTTGCAAACGGCTGAGATCGATGGGGGCCTGCGGGTCGCTGAGTCGTGCGTGGCAGACCTGTTGCCAGCGCACGGCTTCGTCTGGGTGCAGGCTATCCGGGTAATTGCGGGCGCGGTAGCGGAACAGCATCTCTGGCAGGCGGGCGTCATCGAAACGGAAGCGGTTGTCGGCAAGCTGGCGGGGCGACAGGTTGCGGATTTTGGCGAGGGTGGTTTTGTCGCGTGTGCTGAAAAAGCCGCCGCTGTACAGCATCAAATCCGGGTCGGCGCTGGCGGGGAGATTTTCCCGTCTGAATACATCGGCCAATTTTGCAGTTAATGGCGCTGCCGCTTGCAGTTGGTGTGCATGGCGCTGGCATTGTTCAAGATCGATCGACAAACGTTCGGCGTCGTGCGGACGCATGACCGGCAGCGGTGCCAGTACCGGGCAGCGATTGACGTGTATGGTTTTCAGGGCGATGCGTTCGACGCCTTCGGGTAGATCGTCGGCGGCAGTGAACAGCCGGGTTCGAATGGCGTCGGCGTTCAGTTCAATTAGCGCCGTGGGGTCGGCGGACAGGTCGTAGACGATGATTTCCGTCGCCCGTTCAGAATGTACGGCCAGTGGCAGCACTACGGCCAGGTGATGCTGGCGCGCCGGGTAGCGCCCGGATACGTGTATCAGCGGCTGGCCGCTGCCGACGCCTAGCAATGTCAGCGCCTTTTGCTTCGAACGATGCTCGAACAGATAGTCGAACAGCCGGGGCTGACGGGTTTTCACCAAACGTGCCAGGGCAATGGTGGCGTGAACGTCGGACAGGGCGTCGTGCGCGGTGTCATGGCTTATGCCGTTGGCGGCGGTCAGGGCTTCCAGTCTGAAACTCGGTGCGCCGTCGTCGCGTTGTGGCCAGGTGATGCCGTCAGGTCGCAGGGCTTCGGTGGCACGGACGACATCGATCAAGTCCCAGCGTGAGTTGCCGTTTTGCCATTCGCGGGCATAAGGGTCGAAAAAGTTGCGGTAAAACAGATGGCGGGATACTTCGTCGTCGAAACGCAGGCTGTTGTAACCCAAGGCGCAGGTGCCGGGCTGTGCTAGGGCCTGGTGGACGAGGGCGGCGAATTCGGCTTCACACACGCCGTTGGCCAACGCATGTTGCGGTGTGATGCCGGTAATCAGACAGGCTTCGGGGTGTGGCAGGTAATCCTCCGCCGGTTTGCAGTAAAGCATCAGCGGGTCTTCGACGATGTTGAAATCCAGGTCGGTACGAAGCCCTGCGAACTGGCAGGGGCGGTCGCGTTGAGGGTCGGCGCCGAAGGTTTCGTAGTCGTGCCAGAAAAGCGTGGTCATGGGTTGTTGCAAGCCAGGGGGAAGATGCCGGGAAAATTTCCGTAAACCCGGCGTTGCGGATAGCGGGGTCAGGATTTTATCTTATAATCGCCCGTCCGATTTTTTGTCCACCAACAGGAATTATCATGAAAAAAATGTCGTTGTTCGTTTCGGCTGTCTTGATGATGTTGACGGGTTTGGCTCACGCTCACGGTCCCGTGAGAGCCAAACTGACTGCCACCATTACCATCGATGCACCGGCTGCCAAAGTTTGGGATGTCATCAAAAATTATGGCGACATGTCGTGGCATCCTGACATCAAAAGCGTCAGCGGTGGCGGCAACGATAAAGGCGCCGTGCGCACATTGACGCTGCAAGGCGGTGGCTCCATCACCGAGGAACTGAAGTCGCACGATGATGCCAAGATGGCGTACAAATACAAAATCACTGACATGAGTTCGACAGGCACCATCAAACATGCGGGTCAGGATGAGAAAATCCCGGTGCTGCCGGTGGGTAACTACGCGGCCGAATTGTCGGTTGCCGACAAGGGCGGTAAAGCCGAAATCGAGTGGGTTGCCACGTATTACCGCGCCTATGTCAATAACAATCCACCTGCCGAATTGAACGAGGAAGCCGCCGACAAGGCCGTGACCGATGTGTTGACCACAGGTCTGGAAGCACTGGCCAAAAAGCTGGCGCCCGGCTCATCGGCCAAGGTTGCAATCGAACTGAAGCGTTAAGCGTCTTGCATTCATCAACGGTTTTCGTCCTGCGGGGCGGAAACCGTTTTTTTATCGCCCGCTTTCAAATTCATTAGCCCATGCCGTTCAAATTCCTTGCCGTACTGGCCATCGCATCGCTGGCGACGCTATCGGCCCACGCTGCGCCTTACGCTTATATCACCAACCAACTGGATAATTCGGTGTCGGTGATCGATACGGCGAAGCAGCAGGTTATCGCCACGGTGCCGGTTCCCGGCAAGCCTGCCGGTGTCGCCGTCAATCCACACCGTCAGCAGGTTTACATCAGTACACCGGAAACCGGGGGGTTCGTCGTCATCGACAGCCAGAAGCAGGCGGCGGTCAAAACCGTGAAGCTTGCGGGCGCATCGTTGGGCATTGCCGTCGATCGCGACGGCAAGCGCATTTTCGTGGCGGATTGGTACGAGAATTCGGTTTCACTGTTCAATGCCGACACACTCGACAAAACCGGCGTGGTGACGGTGGGCAAGTCGCCTTCTGGCATGGTGGTCAGCCCGGACAACCGCTGGCTGTATGTCGCCAACCGGGTCGATGATTCGGTGTCGCAAATCGATCTGCAAAAACTGACGATACGCAACACCACGAAAGTGGGTGCCCATCCGTTCGGTCTGGCCGTCGATGCCAAGGGCAAGCGCCTTTACACGGCGAATGTCGAAGGAAACGATGTCACGGTACTGGACGCCAGCCGGATGAAACGCATCGCCAGCGTGAAAGTAGGCGCTCGGCCCTATGCCGTCAGCCTGGCGATGAACGACACATTGCTATTTGTGACCAATCAGGACGATGGCACGGTGTCGGTCATCGATACCGCGTCGCTGAACGTGGTATCGACTATCACTGTCGGCGACAAGCCGGAAGGCATCAGCACCCATCCCGACGACCTGACGGTCTATGTCGCCAACTGGTTCGACAACAACGTATCGGTGATCGATGCCAAAACACTGGCCGTCACTCATACCTTGGTAACCGGCGAGGGCAGCCGGGCGTTTGGCAGCTTCATCAGTCCGTGAGCGTGCTACACTTCGCGCCCTTTATTGATTCCCCTCGAAAATGCCATGGCCGAAACCGTCGAAGAACTGACCATCCGTTACGAAGATAACGGTGTCGAAACCGTCAAGGAACTGGATAAAAAAGTATTGAGCAAAGGTGCTTGGGCGACGATTCTCTACCGCTATCAGGATTGGGAGCCTAGTAAAAATCAATACAGCGGCGATCGCTTCAGCATCCGCCGTTATCAGAAGCGTAACGGCGAATACCAGCAAAAATCCAAGTTCAACATTTCCAGCGAAAAGCAGGCGCAGGAGTTGATAGAGGCTTTGCAGGGCTGGTTGCAGGCGGGTGGCAAGGACTAAACAACTAATCAATCCGTTGTGGTCTTGCTCTCGATCCATTCGTAAATTTCCGTTAGTGCGGGGTCGCATTTGCAGCAACTGCCGCCGCAATTCGCACCCGCTTGGCTTTTTTTGAGCCTGCCCTTGCTGATCCACTTGCTCAACATGCCGCGCAGTGCCTCGGCATCGACTTGAAAGCGCATTACCAGGTCATTCAGGCTGACGCGCTTTTTTTCCTGAAGATAATCCCGTAGTTCTGCCAGTATCATGCGACCTCTTGGTCGTTGCTGCCGATGCACAGCGCCTGAATGCGCAGGCCGATGATGCCGATTATGAGCACTGCCGACATCGTCAGTATCCAGAACAGGGCGGTTGCCGGGTTATGGCCGAAATTCATGATTTGATAGAACAAGGTGGCCGTGATGTAGGCCAGCGAGGTCGTCCAGATCACCACGAACAAGGCCCAGCCTGCGCTGGTTTCCCTGTAAATGGCTGCTGTCGCAGCCACGCAGGGGGCGTACAGCAAAATGAACAGCAGGTAGGCAAATGCCCCCACCCGTCCGTCAAAGCGTTGCTGCATGATTGCAAACGTGGCCACTTTTACATCTTGTGGTTCCTGGGTGGCCGTGGCGATGCCGAGAGGGTCGAGCAGTCGGTCGGCAATGGCTTGCAGATTGTCGGGCACGGTTTGTGCGGCATTCAGCAGGGCTTGCTGCAAATCAAAGGTTTCGTCGTCTTCCGTATCCTGGCCTGTAGCCATCTGGCTGTACAGCGCATCGAGAGTGCCAACCACGGCTTCCTTGGCCAGAATGCCGGTAAAAATGCCGACGGTGGCCGGCCAGTTGTCATCACGAATGCCCATGGGGGCGAATGCGGGTGTCAATGTTCTGCCGATTGCGCTCAAGACCGAGCGGTCGCTGTTTTCACGGCCAAAGCTGCCATCGGTACCCAGCGAGTTGAGGATGTTCAGTACCAGCACCATGGGTACGATCAGTTTGCCTGCATTGAGTATGAAGGTTTTGAGTCTGTCCCAGGTTTTCAGGGCGATGCCGCGCAGGGTAGGGATGTGGTAGGCCGGTAATTCCATGACGAAGGGCGTTGGCTCGCCTTTTAGAACGGTGTGCCGCATGATTAGCCCCGTCATCACGGCCACTGCAATGCCAAACAGGTACAGACCAAAGACGAGGTTCTGGCCGCCCACCGGGAAAAATGCCGCCGCGAACAAGGCATAAACCGGCAGACGGGCACCGCACGACATGAACGGGTTCATCAGGTTGGTGAGGATGCGATCACGGCGATTGTCCAGGGTGCGCGTGGCGATGATGGCCGGTACGTTGCAGCCGAAACCGACGATCATCGGGACGAACGATTTGCCCGGCAGGCCAATGAAGCACATGAATCTGTCCATCACGAACGCGGCTCTTGCCATGTAGCCGGAATCTTCCAGTGCGGACAGGAAAATGAACAGGAAGCCGACGATGGGGACGAAGGTGGCCACCACCTGAATGCCGCCACCGACGCCATTGCTCAGCAAGACGATCAGCCAATCGGGCCAGTGCAGGCCGGTCAGCCAGGCGCTTGCGCCATCGACCAGCAAGGCACCGATGGCTTGGTCGAAAAAGTCGACGAAGGCGCTGCCGATGTTGATGGTGAACATGAACATGGCATACATGACCAGCAAAAAAACCGGTATGCCGAGAAAGCGGTTGAGGACGATGCTGTCGATTTTGTCGGTGGTGCTGCGCGAGGTTTCGCCCTGTCTGCAAACGCAGTACTGTACCCACTGGTTGACGATGCCATAGCGGGCATCGGCGGCCAGAATGTCGATTTCGTCGTGGGTTGTTATTTCAATTTCGCTGCGGTATTGCGCTGCCAGAGTTTCTAGCACCGGGCCTGCCCATTGCCGCGCCAGCGTATCGTTTTCCAGCAGCCGCAGTGCCAGCCAGCGTTTGTCGCAAGCGGGGAGCTTGGCATCAGTCAATTCCGCTACCAATCGGGTGGCAGCGTTTTCCATAGCAGGGTGGTAGCTGATTTCCAAGGTGGGGATAGGCGGAGCGGCTACGGCGACGCTGATGGCTTCGCACAGTTCTTTGATGCCGCTGCCCCGGGAGGCAATGACGGCAACGACCGGGCAGCCCAGCATTTGGCTGAATCGATTAAGGTCGATTTTGATGCCGCGCCGTTTGGCGGCATCCATCATGTTCAGCACCACAATCATCGGTACGCGCATTTCGATGAGCTGCGATGTCAGGTACAGATTGCGCTCGATGTTGGCGGCATCGACGATGTTGATAATCAGGTTGGCTTCGCGCGATGCCACGTAGTCGCGGGCGATTTTTTCATCGAGGGATATGCTGTCGTCGTCGGATTCCAGCGAGTAGGTGCCGGGCAGGTCGACGACACGAATTTTCTGGCCGTGAAAAACGTAGTTGCCGGTTTTCTTTTCGACGGTTACGCCAGGCCAGTTGCCGACCTGCTGGCGAGAGCCGGTCAGGGCGTTGAACAGTGTGGTTTTGCCGCAATTGGGGTTGCCGACGATACCAACCGTGCAGGCAATCGTCATATCTTTTCGATAAGTAACACCGACGCTTCGTTTTTACGCAACGACAGTGAAAAACCCCGTAATTTGATTTCGACCGGATCGCCCATGGGCGCGAAACGGGTGACGGTAAATTCGGTTCCTGGCGTCAAACCCATCGCCAGCAATTTTTTGCGATAAGCGCCACCTGTCTGATCAAAACCTACGATGCGGCCAGAATCACCCGTCGCAAGTGCCTTCAAGTTACTGGACATTCAAACACCCAAAAAAAGGTAAGCAATAATGGTTCTCATTGGGTGGCACTATACCACATCGGCCCGATGACACGGCTGCCGCGCCATGTGGCGCTTGCTCTGTCGAGCGTGTGCAATTTGTTCTAAGTGTGTTGTAAATTTGCGATAATCGCGCGTTTTTTTGAGAGCAGCTCGATGTGGTTTAAGAATCTGGCGGTATACCGATTTACCGAGGCATTTGAATTATCGCCTGACGAATTGGAGCAGGCGCTCCAGCAGCATCCTTTCAGGCCGTGCGGTGGTCACGACGAATTCAGTTCAGGCTGGACGGCACCTTTGGGCAAGGCGTCTGATGCTCTGGTACAAGCCACCCATGGTTTCATGATGGTTTGCGCCAAGAAGGAAGAAAAAGTCATTCCGGCATCGGTCATCAATGAATTGCTGGATGAGCGTATTAGCGAGATGGAGGAGCGCGAAGCCCGTAAGCTGCCGCAAAAGGAACGCGCCAGACTCAAGGATGAGTTGATCTTCGAGTTGCTGCCCCGTGCGTTTTCGTTTTCTCGCAAAACGTATGCCTATATCGACAAGCAAGGCGGCTGGCTGGTCGTTGATGCCGCGTCGGCGAAAAAGGCCGAGGATTTGCTGACCTTGATGCGCAAATGTACCGGTTCATTGCCCGTGGTACCTATTGGGGCGTCGCTCAAACCCTGCGTGATGATGACGGATTGGTTGACTAATCAGTCGGCGCCCGGCGACATTCTGATTGAAGACGAATGCGAATTGCGCTCGCCGCAAGAGGAAGGCGGCATCATTCGTTGCAAGCGCCATGATCTGGCCGTGCCCGAAATCAAAAATCACTTGGATAGCGGCAAGCTGGTCATTAAGCTGGCGCTGAACTGGGCCGACCGCATCTCATTTTTGCTCGACGAGAATCTGGCGATCAAACGCCTGAAGTTTCTTGATCTGGTTCAGGATCAAGCAGCTGATGTCGATGCCGAGGGTGATGTCGAGCGTTTCGACGCCGACTTTGCCATCATGACGGCGGAACTTGCCCAGCTTTTGCCGCGTCTGCTCGAATTGTTTAGCACCGAGGGTAGTGCCACATGATACGCGCGTTAATGCTTTGCTTATTGGCTTTGAGTGCCGCTTCGGCGTCGGCAATGACGTTGCCCGCGCCCAATCCCGGCGATTCGATCATAGGCAGTCCACCTTACGAAACTAAATACGTGTCGGCCCGATACGAAGACACACTGATTGATATTGCCGTTCAGCATCGTTTGGGGCAGGATCATATCGTGCTGGCGAATCAAACGGTTGATCGTTGGTTGCCGGGTGCCGGTACGCCAGTCAGAATTCCCACCAGTTTTATATTGCCCGATGCACCTCGACAAGGTGTCGTCATCAATTTGCCAGAGATGCGGATGTATTACTTCCTGGATGCCTCCAGGGTCGTCACCTATTCGATTGGCATTGGCAGGGTGGACTGGAAAACACCGTTGGGTCGTACAAGAATAACGGCCAGAGTGGAAAACCCATCCTGGACGCCGCCAGCATCGATCATTGCCGAGCATCTGGCCGATGGCAATGTGCTGGATCCATATTATCCGCCGGGGCCGGATAATCCCTTGGGGCTGTTTGCATTACGACTGGCGATTCCAGGCTATCTGATACACAGCACGACCAAAATCAACGGCATAGGCATGCGGGTCAGTCATGGCTGCATTCGGATGTATCCTGCCGATATAGAAGAGTTTTTTGCGATGGTGCGGGTGGATACCCCAGTCAATATCGTCAATCAGCCGGTGAAAGTGGGCTGGCATCGCAACACACTGTATTTAGAGGCTCATCCTCCTCTGGAAGAATTGCCGATGAATTATGAGCAGCGTCTCTACACCGCATTGAGCCTGATAGAGCAAGCCAGTGGCGGCAAGATGCCGGTGGTGAAAGGCTCTGTGTTGCGCTTGGCGCTGGAGAATATGACCGGTTTGCCCGTTGCGATTTACGAGCGGCCTGCTGGTCAGGCGCAGTAATTCAGTAACCTGGAATCGACTAGGCATTAAAAAAGCCCGTGAGCCGAAAGGCCCACGGGCTTTTTATTTAGTCACAACAGCAAAGATGCTTATTTGTGTTGTGCTTTTTTGAACATTCTGTCCAGTTTGGCGTTGGTGTCTTGAGCGTATTGAGCAGCGCGGTTAGCAGCGGCTTCAGCAGCAGCGGCTTTGGCAGCGGCTTCAGCAGCAGCGGCTTTGGCAGATGCCGCGTCAGAAGAGGCAGCAGCAACTTGTGGTTTCAGAGAGTCGATTTGACCTTGCAGATGCTCAATGTCGCTATTGGTAGCGCAACCGGTAGCCAGAACAGCAACAGCAGCCAATGCAGTCAATTTAACAGCTTTTATCATGAGAATTTCCCCTTGAGAGTGGATTAAAAAACTAAACACGTAGCAATTGTCCAACAAATTTTGGAATTTTCCAACATTATTTTACGGTAACGAGTGTGCCCTTTTCGATGTACTGACTCAAACGATCGATCTGCTCATTGGTCAGTGCGATGCATCCATGTGTCCAGTCGAAGATTTCGTGCACACTGAGGCTGCCACCACCCAAGCCATGAATGCCGATTTGCCCGCCCAACACAGTATTTTGTGGCGGTATGCTGCCGCTGAAATGAGCCTCACGGATTGCATGGTAAGTATCCAGGTCTATTTTGCCGTTTTGCAGAGCCTGTTGTGCCTGCTCTGGATTCGGATAAGTCAGGCCAAAGAATTTGCGGAATGCGCTTTTTTCGTTGATCCAGCCGATGCGGTAATTGCCCAGCGGTGTAATGTCATCGCCTCGCTGCTCTTTTGTACCGGCGCCTTTGCGACCGATTACGACATGATCCAATACATCGATGGTTTCATCGCCCTTTTTGATTTCCAGATTGCGGGTTTGCGTGTCGATCAACAGCCAGATGTTCGGCTCGGCGATGGCCAGTGCCGGTAGCAAACTCATACTCAATATCGATCCGCGAAACATTTTTTTAGCGTTCATGACCCAATCAACTGCCTGTCTGTAAATGATTGAACTTTTGGTGTAAGTTAAGTTTTTTCAACTGTCGCATTCAAAGGGTAAACCATGCAAATAACAACCTATGACACCACACCCTATGACGATCAAAAACCCGGCACATCGGGATTGCGAAAAAAAGTCAAAGTCTTTCAACAGCCGGGTTATTTGGAAAACTTTGTTCAGTCGATTTTCAATAGTTTAGAGGATTTTCACGGAAAAATTCTAGTTGTGGGCGGTGATGGCCGCTACTTCAATCGTCAGGCAATTCAAACCATCATCAAAATGACTGCTGCCGCAGGCTTTGGCGAATTGATTATCGGTCAAGGTGGTTTGCTATCGACACCGGCGGTATCCCACCTCATTCGTAAATACGCCGCGTTCGGTGGCATCGTGTTGTCCGCCAGTCATAATCCAGGTGGCCCCGACGAAGATTTCGGCATCAAATACAACGTCAGCAATGGTGGCCCGGCGCCGGAAAAATTTACCGATGCCCTGTATGCCAACACCCGAATCATCAACAACTATCGTATCGCAGCAATCGACGACATCGATCTGGACACCCTAGGCGAACTCGACATCGACGGCCTGAAAATCCGCATCATCGACTCGGTTGCCGATTACGCCGAACTGATGGCGAACATTTTCGACTTCGATCTCATCAGACAAAGCATTGCAGCGGGCCTGATTACGCTGAAATTCGACGCCATGCACGCCATTACCGGTCCCTATGCCAAGCACATTCTGGAGGAAGTACTGGGTGCCGCGCCGGGGTCGGTATTCAATGCCGTGCCCCTGGAAGACTTCGGTGGTGGTCATCCCGACCCCAACCTGGCCCATGCCCACGAACTGGCCGACCTCTTGCTCGGCGACCATCCGCCGGTGTTCGGCGCGGCCTCCGATGGCGATGGCGACCGCAACATGGTCATGGGCGCCCACATTTTCGTCACCCCCAGCGACAGTCTGGCGATCATGGCGGCCAATGCCAAGCTGATTCCAGCCTACGCGCAAGGCATCAGTGGCGTTGCCCGCTCAATGCCGACCAGCCAGGCGGTCGATCGCGTGGCCGTCAAACTGAATCTGCCCTGCTACGAAACCCCGACCGGCTGGAAATTTTTCGGCAACCTGCTCGACGCCGGCAAAATCACGTTATGCGGTGAAGAAAGTTTCGGCTCCGGCTCTGACCATGTTCGTGAAAAAGACGGCCTGTGGGCGGTGTTGTTCTGGCTTAATCTGATCGCCCGCAAACGTCAATCGGTTGCCGACATCGTGCATGAACACTGGCAGACCTACGGTCGCGACATCTACTGCCGTCACGATTATGAAGCCGTCGATTCCGACACCGCCAACGCCATCGTCGAACGCCTGCGCAGCCAGCTTGCCACGCTATCCGGCGAAACCTTGGGCGGTGGTTACACCGTCAAATACGCCGACGAGTTCTGCTATCACGACCCGGTCGATGGCAGCGTCAGCAGCAACCAGGGCATACGCATCGGCTTTACCAACGGCTCGCGCATCGTGTTCCGCCTGTCCGGCACCGGCACCGTTGGCGCGACCTTGCGGATTTATCTGGAATGTTACGAACGCGATGCCAGCAAGTGCCATCAGGATGCGCAAATCGCGCTGGCCGAACTCATCGCCATTGCCGAGCAACTGAGCGAAATCAAAAAACGCAGCGGACGCAACGAGCCGTCGGTCATTACCTGAAAGCACAGCTTTGGTCGTATTTCTGGGTGAGTGGTGATTCGGGTTCCCACGGTTGCCGTGGGAACCCATGCCGAGCGAGTACGCATCCGGGTCTTCGAGTTCGGTACGCACTCCACGCAGGAACGTGGGAACGAGAAAAGCCAAACCGCCGGTTTCTGGCCATGATGGCTGACCATTTCCCAGAAGGATTTGAGGTATTTCGCGGCACGGGCGGGTGATAGAATCGTCGCCTTTGCAATCAGTGCCCCTTTTTCGCATGTCGCCAGATTCCTCGTTATCAGCTCCGATCAACGACGCGGCATCGCTGCGTCTGCGCGAAATTCCCTATAACTACACCTCGTTTTCCGACCGCGAGATCGTCATTCGCCTGCTGGGCGAAGACAACTGGCAAGTGCTCGAATCGCTGCGCGGCGAACGCATCACCGGTCGCTCGGCGCGGATGCTGTTCGAAGTGCTCGGCGACATTTGGGCCGTACAGCGCAACCCCTACCTGGAAGACGATCTGCTCGACAACCGCAAGCGGCGCAAAGCCTTGCTGGATGCCCTGCGCCACCGTCTGAAACAGATCGACAAACGCCAGCAGGAACACGAACGTGAATTCCCAGACCGTGCCCGTCGCGTTGGCTTGCTGGTCGATGCCGCCCATCAGGCGGTCGATGCCTTCGCAGCCCATTTCGACCGTACCCGCGATTTGCGACGCAAGGCACTGGCTTTACTGGCTAAACACACCCGCAAAGACAACATCCGCTTCGACGGTTTCGCCCGCGTCTCGCACGTCACCGATGCTACCGATTGGCGGGTCGAATACCCGTTCGTCGTACTGTATCCCGATCGGGAAGAACAGATCGGGCAACTGGTGCGCGATTGCATCAAACTGGGCCTGACCATCATTCCGCGCGGTGGTGGCACCGGTTACACCGGTGGCGCGGTGCCGCTGACGCCGTTGTCGGCAGTCATCAACACCGAAAAGTTGCTGGACATCGGCCCGGTGGAAACCGATACCCGCCTGCTGGGTGTCGATAGTCCCTACGCGACCATTCATACCGCCGCCGGTGTCGTCACCCGGCGGGTGATGGACATCGCCGAACAGGCCGGGTTGGTATTTGCCTGCGACCCCACCTCGGCGGATGCCTCTTGCATCGGCGGCAACATCGCGATGAACGCCGGTGGCAAGAAAGCCGTGTTGTGGGGCACGGCGCTGGACAATCTGGCGTCGTGGCGCATGGTGATGCCGAGTGGTCAATGGCTGGAGGTTGAACGACTGAACCACAATCTGGGCAAGATACACGACCAGGCCGACGTGACGTTCGCGCTGAAAAGCTACGACGCCAAGCGCAAGAATCTGCTGTCGGAAACCACGCTGACCTTGCCGGGTTCGGCCTTTCGCAAAGGTGAGCTGGGCAAGGATGTGACCGACAAATTCCTCGGCGGCCTGCCCGGTGTGCAAAAGGAAGGCTGCGACGGCATCATCACCTCGGCACGCTGGATTCTGCACAAAATGCCGTCGGCCACCCGCACGGTCTGCCTGGAGTTTTACGGCCAGGTACGGGAAGCGGTGCCTGCCATCGTCGAGATTCGCGATTACCTCGCCGCATTGCCGAAAACCGGCCCGAACCGCGTGATGCTGGCGGGCCTTGAACATCTGGACGAACGCTACGTCAAGGCCGTGGGTTATGCCAGCAAGGCCAAAAACCAGGGCAGACCGAAGATGGTGCTGATCGGCGACATCGTCGGCGACGACGACAGCAAGGTTGCGGCGGCCGCATCCGACGTAGTGCGCTTGTGCAATGCCCGTGCTGCTGAAGGTTTTATCGCCGTCAGCCCGGAAAGCCGCAAAACCTTCTGGCTAGACCGCGCCCGCACGGCGGCCATCGCCAAACATACCAACGCCTTCAAGATCAACGAAGACGTGGTGATTCCGCTGCCGCGCATGGGGGATTATTGCGATGGTATCGAACGTATCAACATCGAGCTGTCGCTACGCAACAAACTACGGCTGTGCGATGCCTTGCAAAGCTTTTTATCCGGTGATTTGCCGCTGCGCAGCTACGAAGACAGTGTGGATAAAAACGATGTGCTGAGCGACCGCCGCCAGCAGGCGCTGGAGGCGATTGCCGAGGTTCGTCATCGCTGGCAGTGGTTCTACAGCCATCTGGATTTGCCGCTGGCCGAAGCCGAAGCCCGCTTCGGCGAACTCGGCATTCAGGCGGGCGAACTGAGCAACCGCGCCGAACAGCCGACACTGTTTCATCGCTTGCAGGATCATTCGGTGCGGGTGTCGTGGAAGCAGGAATTGCAGCCCCGCTTGCTGGAAATTTTCGGCGGTGACAATTTCCGCCTGATTGCCGAGCGTATCGACGCCCTGCACAAAGAGGTGTTGCGTGGCCGGGTGTTCGTCGCGCTGCACATGCACGCCGGCGACGGCAACGTCCATACCAACCTGCCTGTCAATTCCGATCATTACGCCATGCTGCGCGAAGCCAACGAGGCCGTGGTGCGCATCATGGCGCTGGCGCGTTCGCTGGGCGGCGTCATTTCCGGCGAGCACGGCATCGGCATCACCAAATACGAATTTCTCACCGCCGACGAGCTGGCGGGGTTCCACGCCTACAAACAGGCCGTCGATCCCGAAGGCCGGTTCAACAAGGGCAAGCTGATGCCGGGCGCCGATTTGCGTGCTGCCTACACCACCTCGTTCAGTTTGATGGGCTTCGAATCGCTGATCATGCAACAAAGCCACATCGGCGCGATTGCCGATTCGGTCAAGGATTGTCTGCGTTGTGGCAAGTGCAAGCCGGTGTGCTCTACCCACGTACCCAAGGCCAATCTGCTGTACTCGCCGCGTAACAAAATTCTGGCCACCTCGTTGCTGATCGAGGCGTTTCTGTACGAGGAACAAACCCGGCGCGGTATTTCGATCACCCACTGGAAAGAGTTCGAAGACGTGGCCGATCACTGTACGGTGTGTCACAAGTGCTACAACCCGTGCCCGGTCGACATCGATTTTGGCGAGGTGTCGATGACTATGCGCAATCTGCTACGGCAGATGGGCAGGCAGAGTTTCAACCCGGTCAAGACCGCTGCGATTGCGTTCTTGAGCACCAGTCGGCCCAGCAGTGTCAAGCTGATGCGCAAGCTGTTGATCGAGTGGTCGTACAAGGCGCAACGCCTGGGTAACGTGCTATTGCGAACCCGGGGGCGCAAGCAGTTGGCGCATCCGCCGTCGTCGACCGGTGTACCGGCGTTGCGCGAATACGTCGTGCATTTCACCAACCGCAAAATGCCGGGCAAACTGCCCAGCAAGACGGCGCGTGCTTTGCTGGGTATCGAAAACGACGACATCGTGCCCATCATTCGCGATCACAGCAAAACCCGTGCTGATTCCGAAGCGGTGTTTTATTTCCCCGGTTGTGGCTCCGAGCGGCTGTTTTCCCAGGTTGGTTTGGCGACGCAGGCCATGTTGTACGCAATCGGTGTACAAACGGTGCTGCCACCAGGGTATTTGTGTTGCGGTTATCCGCAACGCGCTGCCGGTCAGGACGACAAGGCCCAGGACATCACCACCCGCAACCGGATATTGTTTCACCGTGTCGCCAACACCTTAAATTACCTTGATATCAAAACCGTGGTGGTCAGTTGCGGCACCTGCATCGATCAGCTGGAAGGTTACGAATTCGAGCGCATCTTCCCCGGCTGCCGCTTGATCGACATCCACGAGTATCTGCTGGAGAAAGGCGTCAAACTCGACGGCATCGGTGGCCAGCGCTACGTGTATCACGATCCCTGCCACAGCCCGATGAAATTGCAGGAGCCGCTGAAAACCGTCTCCAGCCTGATGGGAGCGCCAGTCAACAAATCCGAGCGTTGCTGCGGTGAATCCGGCACGCTGGCCGTGGCGCGACCGGATATTTCGACGCAAGTGCGCTTCCGCAAGGCGGAAGAGCTGCGCAACGATGCCGCCAAGCTACGCAGCGATGGGTACGATGGCCGTCTGAAAATGCTGACCTCCTGTCCGTCGTGCATGCAGGGCTTGCAGCGTTACCAAGGCGAGGTTGGCAAATTGGATGTCGACTACATCGTCGTCGAGATTGCCAGGCAGACGCTAGGTAAAGACTGGATGCAGGACTACATCAAACAGGCCGCCAAGGGCGGTATCGAACGGGTGCTGGTTTGATGGTGGTAGTGAAGCTTGGCTGTCTTGCGGGCTGGGTGGAATGCTGTCTGGCCAGCCAGGCTTGGTCATTTGGTCAAAACCAGTTCACCATTGCTGGCGATGCGCATTCGGTATTCCTGGCCCCTGTGGTCTATGACGATTTCATGGCAACCAACGAACAAGGCGCGGCTGTCGATTTTTGGCCGGGTGAGTAGGCGGGTGGCCGGTTGGGATGATCTGTTGAGCGTGTCGGGCATATTCATGGTTAGTTAGTGGTAAGCGCGTGGTTTGTCGGGATGATGTCTGCGGTTGGCCAGCGTGGTCGATACGGATTGCCAGTGTTCCAGAAGTTGCAGATACATCTCCCGGCTATCTGGCGTTTGCTGGGTGTGTGGATGTTCCAGCAGCTTTTGCAGTTGCTGAACGATGATGTGCGCCAGTTTGGGGCAATGATGACCGTTCAGAAAGCGCGTCATCAGCAGGCAGGTGGCGGCATGCAGTTGCGACATATCGGCGGTAGCCACGGCGCTGGGTTCAATGAAGTGCATACAAGCCTCTGTCAGCGAATGAAGAATAAGTCGGCGCACACTGTGCACAATTTGGAGGATGACCAGGTGCGCCGGTGACGGAACGAGAGAAAACCGTCGGATACAAATGATAATGATTATTGTTTAATAGTCAAGCAAAAAACGCCTCCTTTTGCCTGTAACTTCACACTATCACGACATCAGGGGTATTTGATGCTGTGTTGCAAGCCACTGTTTCGGGCGTTGCCAAATTTTGATGTGCCAGGGCGAGCGGCCTTGCGCTAAACCGAACGTTCACTGCCGCTGGCCGAATCATGTCTTGCGAATTGCGCCGCGCAGGCACCGATTCAGCATAAAATACCGCTTTTGAAGGGTGTCCGATTTTCGGGGCATGGCAAACGGAGTTCGGCATACGGAGGCTGGTCGATGAAGACGGCAGTTTGTCCGGGCTGGTTGCGCTGCCTGGATAATAGAGGTGTATCTGTTTCATTCCGCAATTATCTGAATCTGCTACGCAGGCGGAACCCATCCATAACAACACAAGAGGGACATCATGGGCTTCAGCATTCCACATTTACTGGTTGTATTGGCCATCGCCGTACTGGTATTCGGAACCAAACGGTTGCGAAATATGGGCGAGGATTTGGGCGGCGCAATCAAGGGGTTTCGCAAAGCGCTCAAAGACGGTGAAGAATCATCGCCAGAAAGCAGCAAACAGAATGACAACAACGATACACAGACAGGATGATGGTTGGGGCATTGCGCGAACATCTTTTTGTAATAAAGCTGTCACATTGGCTTCATAGTATTGCCGTGCTACGTTGGCACAATTTTTTTAGTTTTGAATCTTCCTATGAGAGAAATCATGAATCGATCATTTCAGCTTAAGTCTGTTTCCTTGGGGTTGGGGTTTGTCAGTGGGTTGTTGATGGCAACCGGTGCTGTCGCCGCACCAACGGCAATCGATCCTGGTCTTCCCGAGTATGCGGCGGCCAGTGGAGTTTCCGGCAACATTTCCAGCGTTGGATCGGACACCTTGGCCAACCTGATGACCTTGTGGGCAGAAGAGTTCGGCAAAATCTATCCAAACGTCAACATTCAAATTCAGGCAGCGGGTTCTTCGACAGCCCCACCGGCACTGACAGAAGCCACTGCCAACCTGGGGCCTATGAGCCGTAAGATGAAAGACAGCGAAATCGACGATTTCGAAAGCAAGTTCGGCTACAAACCCACTGCGATTCCGGTTGCAATCGACGCCTTGGCGGTTTTCGTCAACAAGGACAACCCCATCAAAGGTCTGAGCATTCCGCAAGTGGATGCCATCATGTCCAGTACTCGCAAATGCGGATATGCCACCGACATCACAACATGGGGCGAAGTCGGTCTGACCGGTGGTTGGGGTAGCAAGCCCATTCAGCTTTATGGCCGTAATTCCGTGTCGGGTACCTACGGCTTTTTCAAGGACGAAGCGCTTTGCAAAGGCGATTTCAAAAGTAACGTCAACGAGCAGCCGGGTTCGGCCTCGGTCGTACAATCGGTGACGACCTCCAATAATGGCATCGGTTATTCGGGCATCGGCTATTCAACTTCGGGTGTCAGAGCGGTTCCGCTGGCGAAGAAAGACGGTGATGATTATGTCGAGGCAACGGCGGAAAACGTGACAGCTGGTACTTACCCGCTGGCGCGTTATCTCTACATCTACGTCAACAAGAAACCCAACGAGCCGCTTGCTCCTCTGGAACGGGAGTTCATCAAAATGGTGTTGTCCAAAACCGGCCAGCAAGTCGTCGTGAAAGACGGTTATATTCCGCTGCCTGCCAAAGTCGCTGAAAAATCACTGACGTTGATTCAATGACGTCACAGATGGCAGACCAGAATTGCTGGTGATGCCTTCGTGGCCATTGCTAGTGGCGGCTCTCCGCCACTAGCGGCTCGTGGCTCCGTTCTCAGTCGATTCGCGCCAATGAAAGCCGATAAACAGGTGCACAACAGTTTGTCGGTTTTTTGTTTTACAAGGCCTTCGCCATGCCAAAATGGCCTAATGACCATCATCGATAACTGTTATGTCTGACACGCAAAATTCTCAGGCGGGTTCTGGTTCAACCTTGCTGCAACTGTCATCCAGTGATCGACATCAACGCTGGCGTCTCATTAAAGACAAGTTGGCAGGTTATCTGGTCGTCATAGGTGGTCTGAGCATTATCGTTGCAATCGTATTGATATTTTTCTACCTGCTTTATGTCGTGTTCCCGCTGGTATTGCCCGCCAGAATCGAACCGGCTGCCCGCTATGACTTGCCTGGTGGAGTGGCGGATAAAACGCTGTTTCTGGCCATGGAAGAGCAGAACGAGGTGGCGGCTAGGGTGACTGATGCCGGTAGAACTGTCTTTTTCCAGGTCGCCGACGGTCAGCTCATCGAACAACTGGACTTGGCCCTGTCTGGGCAGGTGACGATCACGAGTTTTGCCCATGGTGGCTTCGATAAAGGGGTGATTGCGTTTGGCCTGAGCGATGGTCGTGCGATTGTGCTCCGCCACGATTACAAGCTGTCTTACCCTGGCGGCAAGCGCGTGATTACGCCATCGGTGCAATATCCTTTGGGAAAAGAACCGCTGGTGGTCGATACCCAGGGGCGTGCATTGACTAGAATCGCACTCAAGGTGGGTGATTCCAGCAGCAGTGTGCTGGCAAAAACAGCGGACAACCGGCTGGTTCTGGCCAGTTTGACCAAAAAAGAGTCCTTGTTCGATGACGAAGTATCCTGGGAGCATACCGACGCAACGCTCGATATGCTGGCCGAAGACATCGAATTCATGCTACTGGATAAAGAACTGCGCAATCTATATCTGCTGGGTCGCAAAGGTGAGCTGACTGTTTTCGATGTCACCAATAAAAGCCAACCCGTCATCAAACACCGCTTGAATGTGTTGCCGCACGGCAAGCAGGTTACCAGCGCCGAATTTCTCAACGGCGATGTTTCCTTGTTGATCGGCGACAGTGGTGGCGAATTGTCGCAATGGATCATCGTCCGCGATGCTCAGAACAAATACAGCGTCCAGCGCTTGCGTGCGTTCGACGTTTCCGATGCGGCCATCATGACCATCAACCCGGAGCAGCGGCGTAAAGGCTTGTTGGTGGTCGATGCCAAAGGCACGGTCGGCATCTACAACACCACCGCCGAGCGCGAGTTGATAAATCAGCCCGTCATAGCCACTGCACCGGTGGCTGCTGCATTATCGCCACGGGCCAACGCATTCCTGTTGCAGGATGCCAGTGGCGCGATTCATCGCTGGGGCATCGAAAACGAACACCCGGAAATTTCCTGGAAATCCTTGTGGAGCAAGGTTTGGTATGAAAATTATTCCGAACCGGCCTACATCTGGCAGTCATCGGCAGCCAGCAGCGATTTCGAACCCAAAATGAGCCTGACGCCGTTGGTGTTCGGCACGATCAAGGCATCGTTCTATGCCATGCTGATCGCCATTCCACTGGCCTTGTTCGGTGCTATCTATACCGGTTACTTCATGACGCCGCGTGTGCGTGAGTATGTCAAACCCGGCATCGAAATCATGGGTGCATTACCCACCGTCATTCTCGGTTTCCTGGCTGGGCTTTGGCTGGCGCCCTTTGTCGAAACCCATCTGACCGCGATATTCGCGCTGTTCCTGGTGGTTCCGCTCGGTGTCATGCTGTTCGCCTATCTTTGGTATCAGGCGCCTGAAACCTGGCGTCATCGCATTCCAGACGGTTGGGATGCCATTTTGGCAGTGCCGGTCATCGTCGTCAGCGCCTGGTTGGCGTTTGCCATCGCACCGACTATCGAATCACTGTTTTTTGCGGGCGATTTGCGTACCTGGATGCGTGACGAACTGGGGATAGGCTACGACCAGCGCAATACTCTGGTTGTGGGTTTGGCATTGGGTTTTGCCGTGATCCCGATGATTTTCTCGATTGCCGAAGACGCCATTTTCAGTGTGCCCAAGCATCTGACCACAGGTTCGCTGGCGCTGGGTGCGACACCGTGGCAAACCCTCATCAAAGTCGTCATTCTCACCGCCAGCCCCGGTATTTTTTCTGCTGTCATGATCGGTTTTGGCCGCGCCGTTGGCGAAACCATGATCGTGCTGATGGCAACCGGCAACACGCCGGTCATGGATTTCAGCATATTCCAGGGTTTACGCACCCTGGCGGCTAATATCGCCGTCGAGATGCCGGAATCCGAATTCAACAGTACGCACTACCGCGTGCTGTTCCTGGCTGCGCTGGTGTTGTTCCTGTTTACCTTCGTCGTCAATTCGCTGGCGGAAGTCGTGCGCCAGAACCTCAGACAAAAATACAGTTCTTTATGATAAAGGCTTGGTTCAAAAGCGGTTCGCCGTGGATTTGGATGACCGCAGGTGCGGTCGGCATCAATTTGTTATTGGTCATCGGATTGCTGCTGTTGATTGCCGTGCGTGGTTTAGGTCATTTCTGGGTGACGGATGTCTTTGAATACCATTACGAGGAACACGAAGGCAGTCTTACGCGGGTGATCGGCGAACAAGTCGGGGAATCACTGCTGTCTGCGGCAGAAGCCAGGGAGGCAGGTTACGAAGTGCCGGATGGTGCCGAATATGTGCAAAAGTTTTTGATAAAGACCGGTAATCGCGACATTCTCGGCAGCGATTTCCGCTGGTTGAAAGCACAGCACATCAAGCAGCGGGCTAGTCCTGTCGACCTGGTCGTCATCGAGCGCCGGGAATGGGGCAATTTCTACGGGCGATTGTTGTCGGTCAAAGACAGCGGCAACGTCATCGCTGAAGGCGCACAGGCCTGGCAAGTTGCACAAGACAAGCTGGCCGACGTTCTGGTGCAGCATGACAAGATAGCGCGTTTGCAGAGCCGAGAGGTTGGTGCGATCAATCATGCGCTTGATCGCTTGCGACTGAGGCAGCGCGCCCTGGAGTTGAGAAACCAATGGAATGATGAAAAACGCCAAGCGTTTGAGCTGGCCAGGCAAGATCATCAGAAGGCTTACGAGATTATTCAGCGCGACATTGCTGCGCTCAATGTCGAAATGAAACGGTTTAGTCTGGTAGTGCAGGAATCAGGCGGACGCCAGATCAGCTTGCCGATGCACCGAGTCGTCAAGCTCACCCAGCCCAATGCGATGAACCTGCTCGACAAATCGATCGATTACGTCCGTAATTTCGTCAGCTTCGTCAGCGACAACCCACGAGAAGCCAACACTGAAGGCGGCATCTTTCCGGCTATTTTTGGTACGGTGTTGATGGTGTTTCTGATGTCCATCGTCGTCACGCCGTTTGGCGTGGTTGCTGCGGTTTACTTGCGCGAATACGCCCGGCAAGGCTTTGTTACCCGCATCATCCGTATCTCTGTCAATAACCTGGCGGGTGTGCCGTCCATCGTTTACGGCGTGTTCGGCTTGGGTTTCTTCGTCTACATCATCGGTGGTGGCATCGACCGGGTGTTTTACCCGGAAGCCGCGCCGGCCCCGGTTTTTGGTACGCCCGGTCTGCTGTGGGCATCGCTGACGCTGGCATTGCTGACGTTGCCGGTGGTCATCGTCGCCACGGAAGAGGGTTTATCGCGCATTCCCAAATCGATACGCGAGGGCAGTCTGGCGCTGGGGGCGACCAAGGCCGAAACCCTGTGGCGCACGGTGTTGCCAATGGCAAGCCCGGCGATCATGACCGGCCTGATTCTGGCGATTGCCCGCGCCGCTGGCGAAGTGGCGCCGCTGATGCTGGTGGGTGTCGTCAAGTTGGCACCCACTCTGCCGCTGGATGGCAACTTCCCCTATTTGCACCTGGATCGCAAATTCATGCACATGGGCTTTCATATCTATGACGTTGGTTTTCAAAGTCCCAATGTCGAAACCGCCAGGCCTCTGGTTTATGCCACCTCGTTTTTGCTGGTACTGGTCATCGTGGGTCTCAATATGTTCGCGATTTCGATACGTAACAACCTCCGAGAAAAATATCGCGCACTGGAGAATTAATGTTGCACTACCACCTGTTTTGCTAGGAATCGAACACCATGACAACAACCGCAAGAAAAACCCACGCTATCGACATCAGTGCACTGAGCCGGGGTGAGAAAGCTATACAAGACAAGCCTGAAACCTGTATCAAGGTGGAAGACTTGAATCTGTTTTACGGCAGCAAACAGGCCTTGCACAGTGTCAGCATGGAAATGCCGCGCAAGAAAGTGACGGCTTACATCGGTCCCAGTGGTTGCGGCAAATCGACCTTGCTGCGCTGCATCAACCGCATGAACGATCTGGTCGATGGCGTGCGTATTGACGGCAAAATTCTGCTTGATGGCGACGACATTTACGACAAAGGTGTCAACGTGGCCGCCTTGCGCCGCCGCGTCGGCATGGTGTTTCAAAAACCCAATCCGTTTCCGAAAACCATTTATGAAAATGTTGCTTACGGCTTGCGAATTCAGGGTATCAATGATCGCCACATTCTCGGCGAAATCGTCGAAAAGTCGTTACGTGGCGCTGCCTTGTGGGATGAGGCCAAAGACCGGCTCAACGATAACGCACTGGGATTGTCGGGCGGCCAGCAGCAGCGTCTGGTGATTGCCCGCGCCATCGCCATCGAACCGGAAGTGATTCTGCTCGATGAACCAGCATCGGCTCTCGACCCCATTTCCACGCTGAAGATCGAAGAACTGATCGACGAACTCAAGGAAAAATACACCATCGTCATCGTCACCCATAACATGCAGCAAGCAGCGCGAGTGTCGGATTACACCGCATTCATGTACATGGGCGAACTGATCGAATTCGGTGAAACCAGCGAGTTATTCACCAATCCGGTCAAAAAACAGACGGAAGATTATATTACCGGTCGCTACGGCTAGGAGCGCGATACGATGGACAACAGCATCATCAAGCAGCACATTTCTCGCCAGTTCAACAAGGAAATGGAAGACATTCGCAACAAGGTGCTGACCATGGGCGGGCTGGTCGAGCAGCAGGTCGATCTGGCAACCCGCGCCTTCATGAATTACGACATGGAAAGTGCCGAGACCGTCGTTCGGCAGGATCAACTGGTCAATGCCCTAGAAAAAGACATAGACCACGAATGCACCGAGATCATGGCTAAGCGCCAACCGGCGGCGTTCGACTTGCGTATGCTGATTGCTACCATCAAGATCATTACCGACCTGGAGCGTATCGGTGACGAGGCGACGCGCATCGCCAAAATGACCATGCGATTGGAAGGCGCCGATTATTATCAGGACAAATACTACGAAATCGAACATTTGCTGGAGATGGTGCGAGACATGCTGAACGGCGCACTCGATGCCTATGCCCGCACCGATACCGAGGAAGTGATCGCCATCACGGCGCAAGATAGCAAGGTCGACCGTGAGTACACCGCCATTACCCGTCAGCTCATCACGCAAATGATGGAAAACCCGCGCAACATCACCCGAGCATTAGACATGTTGTGGGCGGCGCGGGCGCTGGAGCGCATCGGTGACCATTCCTGCAATGTCTGCGAACACGTTGTTTACATGGTCAAAGGTAAGGACGTTCGCCACGTCAGCCGGGAAGAGCTGGAAAGTGCGGTGAATGCGGTGAATGCGGAGCGATGAAGAGACTTGCCGCCAAACGCCATTGATGCCGCTTCGAAGGCACGCAATCTCACGGAGTTTGATAAGAAAGGGCTTGCTTAAAAAAAAGCGATCGTTATAATGCACGGCTCGAACGACGGACTTTAGGCGCGTAGCTCAGTTGGTTAGAGCACCACCTTGACATGGTGGGGGTCGGTGGTTCGAGTCCACTCGCGCCTACCAAACACAAAGCACCGCATGACGGTGCTTTTTATTGCGGAATCGAAAATGCCGGTAATCACTCTCCCAGACGGTAGTCAACGCCAATTCGACCAGGCAGTAACAGTCATGGATGTCGCCAAATCTATTGGTAGCGGTCTGGCGAAGGCAACGCTGGCAGGCAGGGTAGATGGTGTTTTGGTCGATGCCAGTACGCTCATCAATTCCGATGCCAGCTTGCAAATCATTACAGCCAAAGATGTCGAAGGCATAGATGTCATACGGCACTCCACCGCTCATTTGCTGGCGCAAGCTGTCAAGCAATTATTTCCAAGTGCTCAGGTTACAATCGGTCCCGTCATCGAAGATGGTTTTTATTACGATTTCGCCTACGATCGCTCGTTCACGCCGGATGACCTGCACGTCATCGAGAAAAAAATGCAGGAATTGGTGGCTGAAAACATCACGATCAACCGGTCGCTGATGTCACGCGACCAGGCCATTCAATTCTTCAAACAAATCGGCGAGTACTACAAGGCCGAAATCATAGAATCTATCCCGGTCAACGAAGATTTATCCCTGTATCAACAAGGCGATTTCACCGACTTGTGTCGCGGCCCTCATGCGCCTAGCACGAGTGTGCTCAAAGCTTTCAAGTTGATGAAAATTGCTGGCGCTTACTGGCGCGGCGATTCCAACAACGAAATGCTGCAACGTATCTACGGTACGGCTTGGGCTGACGCCAAGGAGCTGGCTGCTTATCTGCACCGGCTGGAAGAGGCTGAAAAGCGCGATCACCGTAAAATCGGCAAGACGCTGGATTTGTTCCATGCCCAGGAAGAGGCGCCCGGCATGGTGTTCTGGCATGACAAGGGCTGGACGCTCTACAAGACGGTCGAGCATTACATGCGTGAAAAACTGCGTGCCAAGGGCTATGGCGAGGTTCGAACGCCGCAAATCGTCGATCGCAGCCTGTGGGAAAAGTCCGGCCACTGGGACAAGTTCAGCGCCATGATGTTCACCACCCATTCGGAAAACCGCGACTACGCAGTCAAGCCGATGAACTGCCCCTGCCACGTTCAGATTTATAACCAGGGCATCAAGAGTTATCGGGATTTGCCCGTCAGGATGGCCGAGTTCGGATCCTGTCACCGCAACGAGCCTTCAGGTACCTTGCATGGTCTGATGCGTGTACGCAATTTCGTGCAGGATGACGCGCATATTTTTTGTACCGAAGAGCAAGTCCAGAACGAAGTTTCCGCGTTTATCGATTTTCTGTTCGAGGTTTACAGAGATTTCGGTTTCGAGGATGTCATCATCAAGCTATCCACTCGCCCGGAAAACCGGGTTGGCGACGACAGTGTCTGGGACAAGGCTGAGGGTGCTCTTGAGCTTGCATTGAACAACAAAGGCCTGGCCTGGCAGTTGCAACCCGGCGAAGGCGCATTCTATGGTCCGAAGATTGAATTTTCATTGAAAGACTGCTTGGGTCGTGTTTGGCAGTGCGGCACCATTCAGGTCGACTTCTCAATGCCTGATCGATTGGGGGCATCCTACATCGGTGAAGACAGCGCTCGCCATGTGCCGGTCATGCTGCACCGCGCCATTCTCGGTTCGCTGGAGCGTTTCATCGGCATCCTGATCGAGCACTATGCGGGTAACTTTCCGCTTTGGCTTGCGCCGGTGCAAATCGTCGTCATGAACATTACCGATCGCCACGCCGATTACGCGCAAGCCCTGAAGCTAGAACTGGAAAAACAAGGCTTTAGAGTCAAAATCGACTTGAGAAATGAAAAAATTGGCTTTAAAATCCGCGAGCATTCCATGCAGCGCGTACCTTATCAGCTCATTGTGGGTGACAAGGAATTGGACAATGGCACCGTTTCCGCTCGTACGCAAAAAGGCGATGATTTGGGCAGTCTGACAATCGATGACCTGGTTAGTCGCTTGAAGCACGAGATTGCGGACAAAAAATAGAAACCAACTGGAGGACAGGGTATCAGCTCTAAAAAAGATTCAACGCGCCTGAATACTGAAATTACCGCTCGACGGGTTCGGTTGATCGGCGCCGATGGTGAACAAGTCGGTATCGTCTCAATCAACGACGCGCTGCAACAAGCCTACGATGCCAATATGGATCTGGTCGAAATATCGCCAAATGCCGATCCCCCGGTATGCAAGGTGATGAACTTTGGCAAATATCAGTTCGAACAAAACAAGAAACTGCAAGCTGCCAAGAAAAAGCAGAAACAGATACAGATCAAGGAAGTCAAATTCCGCCCTGGCACGGAAGAAGCCGATTACCAGGTCAAGTTACGTAACTTGATCAAGTTCCTGGAAGACGGCGATAAAACCAAAATCACCGTACGTTTCAAAGGCCGAGAACTCAGCCATCGCGAGCTGGGTATCGAGTTGTTGAAGCGCATCGAAACCGATCTCGATGAAGTTGCCGTGGTCGAGCAGTTTCCCAAACTGGAAGGTCGGCAGATGGTCATGGTTATGGGATCCAGGAAAAGAAAATAAGTCATTCGCCGGTTTGGTAAACGGCTGAGTCAATTCAGGGATGGAATTGATGATGCATCGGACGTTTCGATGCGCGAACCGTATGGGGCCTTGCATTTTGCCTCATTGGGTTTCGATCTCAGGGAGCCTTTAATTTTTATCTTTGGAGAAAACAAATGCCAAAACTGAAAAGCCATAGCGGCGCCAGCAAGCGTTTCAAGAAGACCGGTTCAGGGGGCTTCAAGTACAAGCAATCGCATAAGCGCCACATCCTGACTAAAAAATCGACGAAACGTAAACGACAACTGCGTAAAACGGCAATTTTGCATCCTTCAGATACGCCTTTGGTAGCCAAAATGCTGCCATATAGTTGATTCAACCGGTTTTTTTGAAGAGAGTAGAACATGCCTAGAGTAAAACGTGGCGTTACAGCCAGAGCAAGACACAAGAAAATTTTAAAACTGGCCAAAGGTTACTATGGTGCCCGCAGCCGGGTTTATCGCGTTGCCAAACAAGCGGTCATCAAGGCCGGTCAGTATGCATACCGCGACCGCAAGCAGAAAAAACGCCAGTTCAGAGCTTTGTGGATAGTCCGCATCAATGCGGCGGCCCGTCTGTGCGGTATTTCCTACAGCCGTTTGATCAATGGCCTGAACAAGGCCAATGTCGCCATCGATCGCAAAGTGCTGGCCGACTTGGCCGTTCGCGACATGGATGCTTTTGCCGAAATCGCCAAAGTCGCCATCGCCAATCAAAGCAAACCCTGAAACGTCGCTGGCTCATGATTGCCATCTGAGCCAATGAGCATCACTCCCCGTTGCGGCGGGGAGCGCCCAGTCGTGCCCGGCATCGGCAAACCAACCTCCATTTCCTTCCTGTCCAATCAAAAGGTGCTGAAGTCGTGTCGGCTAGTATCGAAGAAATTCTGACGCAAGCCTTGCAGCAGCTTGCGCACGCAACAGACCTCGGTCAATTGGATCAGGTCAGAGTGAATTACCTGGGTAAAAAAGGTTTTTTCACGTTGCAAATGAAAGAGCTGGGGGCATTGGAGCCGGAGCGGCGGCGCGTGGTGGGGCAGGTCATCAACACCGCCAAAAACAGCTTTCAGGACGCGCTCGAAGCCAGAAAAAACCTGCTTGTGGCAGACGAGTTGCAGCAGCGACTGGCGCAAGACTGTGTCGATGTCACGCTGCCGGGGCGAGGTCAGCACATTGGCGGCCTGCATCCCGTGACCATCACCCTGCGTCGCATCGCCCGCATTTTCGCCAGTGTGGGGTTCAACGTCGTCGAAGGACCGGAAATCGAAGACGACTACCATAACTTCGGTGCCTTGAACATTCCCGAGCATCATCCGGCGCGCGCCATGCACGACACCTTCTATGTCGACGCCCGTACCGTGCTGCGTACCCACACCTCGCCGGTACAGATTCGTGCGATGGAATCGCAAGCCCCGCCGTTGAAGGTTATTGCGCCGGGCCGGGTTTATCGTTGCGACTCCGATCTGACTCACACACCGATGTTTCATCAGGTCGAAGGTTTTCTGGTCGATACCGATGTCAGCTTCGCCGATCTGAAAGGCGTAGTTTTCGAATTCTTGCGCGCTTTTTTCGAAAAAGACATTCAAGTCCGTTTCCGCCCGTCGTATTTTCCCTTCACCGAACCCTCGGCTGAGGTCGACATCGAATGCGTCATCTGCGACGGCCAGGGTTGCCGGGTTTGCAGCCAGACCGGCTGGCTCGAAGTCATGGGCTGCGGCATGATACACCCAGAGGTTTTCAGGTCGGTGGGTATCGACCATCAGCAATACAGCGGATTTGCCTTTGGCATGGGGGTTGAGCGTCTGGCGATGTTGCGTTACGGCATCAACGATTTACGGATGTTCTTCGAAAACGACCTCAAGTTTTTGCAACAGTTTGGATAAGCGGTGGATTGAATCATGCAAGTAAGTGAAGCCTGGTTGAGGGAATGGGTCAATCCGTCGGTCGATACCGCCACTCTGGTCGAGCAACTGACCATGGCGGGTCTGGAAGTCGATGCGGTCGTTCCGGTTGCCGCCGTATTCAACGGTGTCGTCGTTGGCGAAGTGCTGACCACGGTTCAGCATCCCAATGCCGACAAGCTGAAAGTCTGCCAGGTTGATGTCGGAACCGGTGAGCCGCTGCAAATCGTTTGCGGTGCCAGCAATGTTCGCCCTGGTTTGAAAGTGCCTGCGGCCCTGATAGGCGCCGTACTGCCGGGCGATTTCAAAATTCAGAAATCGAAACTGCGCGGCGAGGCATCGTTCGGCATGTTGTGTTCTGAAACCGAGCTGGGTATTGCAAGCAACGCCAGCGGACTCATGGAACTACCTGCCGATGCGCCGGTTGGCAACGACATCCGCGATTATCTGTCGCTCGACGATAACCTCATCGAACTGGGTCTGACCCCCAATCGTGCCGATTGCCTCAGCATTGAAGGCATTGCCCGTGAAATTGCCGTCATCAACAAACACAGCTTCACCGCGCTCGTCGTTCAAGCCGTTGAGCAAAGCCATGATGAAACCTTGGACGTCGTCATCGAACAGCCGGAAGCCTGCCCGCTTTATCTTGGTCGCCTCATCAAAGGCATCAACCCTCACGCGGTAACACCGCTCTGGATGCAGGAGCGCTTGCGCCGCTCAGGTATCCGCAGCCTGAGTCCTGTCGTCGATGTGACCAATTACGTGTTGCTCGAACTTGGTCAGCCGTTACACGCCTTCGATGCCGACAAGCTGACGGCCCCGATCTGCGTCAGAACCAGCCGCAAGAGCGAGTCTTTGGCATTGCTGAATGACCAGACCCTGGCGCTCGACGGCCAGGCTCTGGTGATTGCCGATCAAACGCGGGCGCTGGCATTGGCAGGCGTCATGGGGGGTAGTGATAGCGCGGTGTCAGATCAAACCACCGCTATTTTCCTGGAATGCGCGTTTTTCAATCCGCTGAGGCTGGCTGGCAAGGCAAGGCAGTTTGGTCTGCATACCGATTCGTCACACAGATTCGAGCGCGGTGTCGATTTCACCTTGCAGACGCGGGCCATCGAACGCGCCACGCAGTTGATACTCGACATCGCGGGTGGCCATGCCGGCCCTATCAATAACCAGGTTAGCGAAGCGCATCTGCCTGCGCGTAATCCCGTGGCGCTACGTAAACAGCGTATTGAAAAAATGCTGGGCATACAACTGGGCGACAGCGACATTAGCGCCTTGTTCGAAGGCTTGGGCATGGCAGTGACGAGCATGGCTGACGGCTGGCAGATAAGGCCCCCCGGTTTTCGCTTCGACATTGCCATCGAGGAAGATCTGCTCGAAGAAATCGGTCGAATCTACGGCTACAACAACTTGCCCAGCAACAGCTTGCTGATGCGTTCAGAGCTGGGCAAAGCGCCGGAAGCGCGTTTGCCCTTGTCCAGGCTACAGGATTGTCTGGTCGATCGCGGCTACCAGGAAGCCATCACCTACAGCTTCGTCGATGAGGCGATACAAAACCTCATTGCACCGGGCGAACGCCCCATTCGCATTCAAAATCCGATTTCATCGGAACTGGCCATCATGCGCACCTCGCTGTGGTGTGGTCTCATCCCTGCGGCGATTTACAACCTCAACCGCCAACAAAACCGGCTGCGCCTGTTCGAATCGGGTTTGCGCTTCATAGCCGACGCAGGCGAAACCCGGCAGCAAGCCATGTTGGCGGGTCTGGTTTTGGGCAGCGTAAACGCTGAGCAATGGGGTGAAACGCTACGCAATGTCGATTTCTTCGACATCAAGGCCGATGTCGAAGTCTTGTTGGCGCTGTCTGCCGGGAAATTCAACTTCCGTGCGGCGCAGCATCCGGCGCTGCATCCTGGGCAGTGCGCCGAAATCGTCACCGGGAACGGCAGCGTTGTCGGGTTGCTGGGTATGTTGCACCCCAATCTGGAGAAGTCGCTTGGTTTCGACAGCCCGGTATTCCTGTTCGAGCTGGAGCAGGATGCGGTGCTTGACAAAACCATTGCAAAATTCGCGGCGCTATCCAAATTTCCGTCGGTTCGTCGTGATATGGCCTTACTGGTCAAACAAAGCGTATCGGCTGCCGACATCCTCACTTGTATCGAAAACTGCCGGGAACCGGCCATACGCGAAACCGTGATTTTTGATGTTTATCAAGGCAAAGGCGTTGAAGACGGCTGCAAAAGCGTGGCCTTGAGCGTGAGCATGCAGGATGTTTCCCAGACCCTAACCGACGTGGAAATCGATGCTATATTTTCCCGGCTGCTGGAAAAACTGGCAGTCAACCTGGATGCAAAATTGAGGGCGTGATCGTGGCATTAACCAAAGCAGACATTGCCGAAAAATTATTTGAAGACCTGGGGCTGAACAAGCGTGAAGCCAAGGAAATCGTCGAATTGTTCTTCGAGGAAATCAAAGGTGCCCTGGAAACGGGCGAGCAGGTCAAACTCTCCGGTTTTGGAAAATTCGAGCTGCGTGACAAAAGCGGTCGTCCTGGCAGAAACCCTAAAACTGGTGAAGAAATTCCCATCACGCCTCGGCGTGTCGTCACCTTCAGAACCGGTCAAAAACTGAAAGCCAGAGTGGAAGCTTATGCTGGAACCCAGTCATAACAACGAGTTGCCGGTCATACCGGCTAAGCGTTACTTCACCATAGGCGAAGTCAGCGAACTTTGCGGGGTAAAGCCGCACGTACTGCGTTATTGGGAGCAGGAGTTCAGCGAGTTAAGCCCGGTCAAGCGGCGCGGCAATCGCCGATACTACCAGCGCCATGATGTACTGCTGATAAGGCAAATTCGCGCTTTGCTTTACGAGCAAGGCTACACGATAGGCGGGGCAAAAGCCCACTTGGTTAGCGATCACGCTAAAGAAGATGCTTTGCGTACCAAGCATCTGATTCATCAAATGATAGGCGAACTGGAAGATATTCTGGAATTGCTCAAGTAAAAGCCAATTGTTCAGCGTAATCTGAATTCGGCAGCTACTTGCGCAACGCTAAAACAGCTAAGGATTTGGCGCTAAATCACTGTCCTATTGATACCCCTCACCCTACCCTCTCCCTGATGGGAGAGCGAAGCGAGGGGTGAAGCCGAATAAAAGCCCATTCCTTCGCCCTATCACGCCCAGCCATCCCGCAAGCTTACCGTCCGGTTGAACACCAGTTTTCCGGGTTTGCTGTCGATGTCATCGACGCAGAAATAGCCGGTACGTTCGAACTGGTAGCGGGCATCCGCTGTTGCATCCGCCAAACTGGCTTCGACACGCGCATTCGCCAAGACGTCCAGTGAATCGGGGTTGATGCCGTCAAGGAAGTTGTCCAGCGTGTCCGGGTTGGGGTGGCTGAACAAGCGGTCGTACAGGCGGATTTCGGCTGGCAGGGCGTGTTGTTCGGATACCCAGTGAATCACGCCTTTAACTTTGCGGCCTTCGGGGTTCTTGCCCAGTGTGGCCGGGTCGTAAGTGCAGCGCAGTTCGATGACGTTACCGGCAGCATCTTTGATGACCTCCTTGCATTGGATGACGTAACTGCCGCGCAAACGTACCTCGCCGCCCGGCACCAGGCGTTTGAAATCTTTGGGCGGATTTTCCATGAAATCGTCCTGCTCGATCAAAATCACCTTGCCAAATGCCACCTCACGGCTGCCCAACGCCGGTTTTTGCGGATGGTTGGCCATTTGGTAGGTTTCAGTCTTGCCGTCTTGCCAGTTAGTCACAATTACCCGCAGCGGTTTTAATACCGCCATGGCCCGCAGGGCGCGTTCATTCAGGTCGTCGCGAATGCAGGTTTCCAGAAAACTCATTTCGATCCAGGCATTTTTCTTGGTGACACCAATGCGTTCGCAGAAATTGCGGATGGCCTCTGCGGGCACCCCGGCGCGACGCAGGCCGGAAATGGTGGGCATACGCGGGTCGTCCCAGCCGGAAACGTGGTTTTCGGTTACCAGTTGCAGCAGTTTGCGTTTGCTGACGATGGTGTATTCCAGTTGCAAACGGGCGAATTCGATTTGTTGCGGATGGCACGGAGTATTCAGTTTATCCAGCACCCAGTCGTACAGCGGGCGGTGGTCTTCGAACTCCAGTGTGCAGATCGAGTGGGTGATACCCTCCAGCATGTCCGACAGGCAATGGGTGTAGTCGTACATCGGATAGATGCACCAGGCGTTGCCGGTACGATGATGGTGGGCGCGGCGGATACGGTAGATGACGGGATCGCGCAGGTTGATGTTGGGCGAAGCCATGTCGATTTTGGCACGCAACACGTACTGGCCGTCGGCGAACTCACCGGCGCGCATACGCTGGAACAGGTCGAGGTTGTCGTCGATGGCACGGTTGCGGTCGATGCTCGCCTGGCCGGGTTCGGTCAAGGTGCCGCGATCCATGCGCATTTGTTCGGGCGTCGAGCTGTCAACGTAGGCGTCACCCTGTTTTATCAATTGCACGGCATAGTCGTACAGGGTTTCGAAATAATCGGAGGCATGGTACTTACCCGCCCATTGAAAGCCCAGCCAGGCCACGTCGCGGGCGATGGATTCCATGTATTCGATGCTTTCCTTTTCCGGATTGGTGTCGTCGAAGCGCAGATTGCAAGTGCCGTTGTTTTCGGCAGCCAGCGTGAAGTTTAGGCAGATCGATTTGGCGTGGCCGATGTGCAGGTAACCGTTGGGTTCCGGCGGAAAGCGGGTGGCGACTTTGCCGCCGTTTTTACCGGCAGCCAAATCCTCGGCGATGATGTGGCGAATGAAATTGGCTGGCGCGAGGGTTTCTTCGTTGCTGGACATGGGTTGGGGGCTGGGTCGAAAAGAAAAGGTTGGAGTATGAACTAGGAGGCTGCCCGCATTTTAACGGCAATCGTGTGCGTTGATAAAGCCGAACGACTGGAGTGTGACGGGTGCCTGCTGATGCAAATACGCCGCTGCCACCTACCCGGCAAATGTATGCAAGGCTTTGAAATACCGCTCAAGATCAATGCGGATGGGCATGAAATACACGTTCAGACCCTGTTGCATCGCCGTTTGGATGACATGGTTGGCGAATGCCACGTTCCAGTCGTAATCGGGTGAAAAACCTTTAGGGAATTTGACCTTGTTTTTGACTTCCCAGTAATTCATCGAGGCCTGGGTGGTGATGGGGCTGATGCCGACATAGGTTTCCAGGCCGTTCATCTGTTCGCTGTATATTTCGATCATTCGACTGTCATAAAACGGCTGCGAGAAAAACCCTTGTGCACCGGCATCGGCCTTGCGCTGGATGTAGTCGCATTCGTCCTGAATACCGCTACGGTGCGGGTCGAACCCGGCATAGATGTGGAGGGAGGGAAAGCGCTGGCGCACGGCGCGTATCAGGTCGACGACATCGGTGTTGTAATAAGCCCGCTTCAAGCCTTCCGGCGGGTCGCCGGACACCAGCAATACGCTATCGAGTTGATGGGTTTCGATGATACGGAACAGCTCGCCACTTTCTATTTTGAAGTCTATGGCGCGAAAATGCGGGATGAAGCGGTACCGGCTGCGATCGACGCGCGATGCCAATTGCCAACTGCGGGTGTCGAAGTGTTGAATATCGGGTACGTTGATGACCGTGATGTCAGTTCCCAGGCTTTCGGCGAAGGCATACTGCTGGTCAAAGGCGTCGAGGCTTCTTGGGACAATTTCAAATGAAATGTTCATGTGGTAGTTTTGCGAGGCGGTGATTGAGAGCTTATGGCAAGATTCAGCGCAGCATTTTAACCCAAGAAAACCCGGCATCCCGCCGCCAAAACGCGGCTGGGTCATGTCGAAAGCAGCGTGACGAGCGATAGGGTGCTCGCCTACGCATACCCTCAATCACCGGAATGGGATTTCCCCAAGGCCCTGGCGATGCAAGCAAAAACGAAAATACCCCCTGTACTTTTTCTGACCGTTTTAGCGGTTTTGACTGGTATGGTCGAGGCCGAAGCACGACCCCGCCAGCCGGTCAATGTGGTATTCAGCAACGACTGTGCGTCGCTGAGCGGCTCGAATTCGGAATGGTTCTCTCAATCGGAATGGCTTTTGCAGCGATTGGGTTCCGGCAAGGCCACTGCCATTGAGCCTCAGCCGCTGGCAGCATTTTCCGATTCGGCCCTGGCGGTGAACCTGTTTGCACATGGCCTGAGCAACGCTGACAAATCCCCCGTCGGCAACGATCGGAGCTTGGCTGCTTGGAACGGCTTTTTGCCGCACGCCATGGCTGCCGTGCTTTCGGTTCTGATCGTGCTGGTTTACGGGATCGTTCGACTGCGCCGCGAGATTGGCCGCCACCAACGCTGTGAGACTGATCTGACATTGCTGTACAACACCATGTCGCTGGGCTTCGTGCTGCATGAGGCGATTCGCGATGGCGAAGGCCGCATCATCGATTACCGCTATCTCGAACTCAACCCGGCATTCGAGCGAATGACCGGCATTCGCCGCAACGACTGGCTCGGCAAAACGGCGTCTTCTGTCGCATCGGGCAGCCAGCGCAGCTGGCTCGATCATTTTGCCGAGGTCGAACATTCACAAACTGCCAAGCGTTTCGAAACCTGCGCCCATGGCCTGGATCTGTGGTTCATGACCGACTGCTACCAGGCCGACTCCGATCGCTTCGTGGTGTTGTTGCAGGATGTCAGCAGCAACAAAAAAGCCGAGGAGAATCTGCGCCTGTTAGCCAGAGTGTTTTCCGACGCCCATGAAGGCATCATCATCACCGACGTCGATGCCAAAATCATCGATGTCAACGCCGCGTTCGCCCAAATCACCGGATACGATCGCAACGAAGCCATAGGCCGCAATCCGAGCATGCTGAAATCCGGTCGCCATGATGCCGAGTTCTATGCCCAAATGTGGCATGCACTGAACGAACAGGGCCATTGGCAAGGTGAAATCTGGAACCGCAAGAAAAGCGGCGAGCTGTATGCCGAATTGCTGACGATCTCGGCGCTACGCGACAGCAGTGACAAGGCGGCTCACTACGTCGGCCTGTTTTCCGACATCACCGAAAGCAAGGAGCAGCAACAAGCCCTGGAGATTCTGGCGCATTACGACGCTCTGACCCAATTGCCCAATCGCACCTTGTTTGCCGACCGGTTCCGCCAGGCCATTTCGCACTGCAAGCGTACCGAATCCTTGCTGGCCCTGTGTTATCTGGACCTCGATGGTTTCAAGCAGGTCAACGATACCTACGGCCATCAAGTGGGGGATGATCTGCTGGTCGAGGTTGCCGAGCGCATCAAGGCCAATCTGCGCGAGTGCGACACGGTTTGCCGCCTGGGTGGCGATGAATTTGCCCTGTTGTTCGAAAACCTGCAATCGCCGCAACAGTGTGAGGATGCGCTGAAGCGGATACACACTGCGCTGGCCGAACCGTTCCTGCTCGATGACCACCGCATTCGCATCGCCGCCAGCAGCGGCGTCACGCTTTACCCGCTCGACAACGAAGACCCTGACATTCTTCTGCGCCATGCCGATCAGACCATGTACCAAGCCAAGCTGGCGGGCCGGAATTGTTATCGCATTTATCAGCCGTTACTGGAGCATCAGCGGCTCTCCCAGCATGCTGGTTTCGGACGCTTGCAGCAAGCGTTGGCCGATATTCGCGATGCCATGGCGCAAAGCCAGTTCTGCCTCTACTACCAACCGAAGATCAATAGCCGAACCGGCAAAGTGGTGGGCGCCGAAGCCTTGATTCGCTGGCAGCACCCGGAACGTGGTCTGCTGGGGCCGAGCGAATTCATGCCCATCATCGAATCGACGCCGCTTGAAATCGACATCAGCATCTGGGTCATCCGCCAAACCTTTCAGCAGTTGCAGGCCTGGATGGAAAAAGGCCTGGTGTTGCAGGTTGGCGTCAATGTGTCGCCACGTTTTTTGCAATGGCAAAACTTCCTGGTCACGCTGGACAGCATGCTATCCGAGTATCCGGCGGTATCGTCCAAACAGTTGGAACTGGAGGTTCTGGAAAGCAGCGTGCTCGACGACTTGATTGCCGTCGGCGAAATTTTGAAACAGTGTCATTACCAGTTGGGCGTACCCAGCGCCCTGGACGACTTCGGCACGGGCTATTCGTCACTGACGCATTTGCGTCACCTGACCATCAACACGGTGAAGATCGATCAAGGTTTCGTGCGCAACATGATCGACGACCCGGACGACCAGGCCATCGTCGAGAGTGTGATCGGGCTGGCCAAGGCCTTCAAGCGCAATGTGATCGCCGAGGGTGTCGAGCAAATCGATCATGGTGTCGTGTTGTCGGTTCTGGGCTGCGAACTGTTGCAGGGCAATGCCGTTGCCCGGGCCATGCCGGGCGATGATCTGTTCGAATGGGCCATGCGCTTCAAAAATCCGCCCGCCTGGCAGCGCGTATCAGAATTGACGCTGTCCCAGCAGCAAAAACAGTTGCTGTTGCTGGGCATACAGCAGCGATACTGGCTGAAACTCTTGCAGGAAGCAGTCAAGCACACGACCGACGCACCGCCGCGTTGGCCGGTCATGAACCCCAAACGATCGCACCTAGGGCAGTGGTTGCTGCGTGTTCAGGCGGGAGATGGCTTTGACCCGGCATTGTTACAGCGGATTAGCCAATATCAGGATCAACAGACCTTGCTGATCGAGCGCCTGAGGCAGCAACACCCGTCAGGTAATCAGGCGATGATGGATGAGCTGATGGCGCAGATATCGGCCATCAGTTTGTCGATCGAGCAGGCGCTGAAACAAATGGGGGCAATCCCGGAAAAGTAGGAGCAACCGGTCGCCCCGGCGCCGGTTATTTGCGAAATGCCTTGTAGGTATTGATCAGGCCGTTGGTTGATGAGTCGTGGCTGGTGATGGCTTCATCGTTTTTGAGTTCCGGCAATATGGCTTTGGCCAGAACCTTGCCGAGTTCAACTCCCATCTGGTCGAACGAATTGATGTTCCAGATGACGCCCTGTACGAAGATTTTGTGTTCATAAAACGCAATCAGCGTACCCAAGGTACGTGGTGACAGCTTCTTGAACAAAAAGGCATTCGATGGCTTGTTGCCGTCGAAAATTTTCGACGCAATGAAGGCATCGTCCATATTGGGTTCGTGGCTCAAATCCTGACGAACCTCGTCTTCGGTCTTGCCGCGCATCAACGCCTCGGCCTGGGCCAGAAAATTCGAGATCAGAATGTCGTGGTGGTCGGGAAGATCGTAATGGCTTTGCGCCGCCGCCAGAAAATCGCCCGGCACCAGTTTGGTGCCCTGGTGGATCAACTGGAAAAAGGCGTGTTGCCCGTTAGTGCCAGGCTGCCCCCAAATGATGGGGCCGGTGTTGTAATCGACCTTTTCGCCGGTGATGGTTGCGCTTTTGCCGTTGCTCTCCATATCGCCTTGCTGGAAGTAATCGGCGAAATATCTCAAGGATTGCGCATACGGCAAAATGGCATAGGTTTCGGCTTCGAAGAAATTGTTGTACCAGATGCCGAGCAAGCCCATGATGACCGGGATGTTTTCATCGTAGGGCGCGTAGCGGAAATGCTCGTCGGCCTGATGCGCGCCCAGCAGCAGTTCCTCGAAATTGTCCATGCCGATGTAAAGCGCAATCGACATGCCAATGACCGACCACAGCGAATAGCGCCCGCCTACCCAGTCCCAGAATTCGAACATGTTTTCAGGGTCGATGCCAAATGCCTCGACTTGCTCTTCGTTGGTGGAAATGGCGATGAAGTGCTTGGAAATGTGCGCAGGATCGCCCGCCGCGCTCAGAAACCAATTGCGCGCCGAACGGGCATTGGTCATGGTTTCCTGGGTGGTAAAAGTCTTGGAGGAAATCAGAAACAGGGTGGTTTCCGGGTTCAAGGGCTTCAAGGTTTCGACGATGTCGGTCTGATCGACGTTGGATACGAAATGCGCCTTGAGTCCTTCCTTGCCATAAGGCGCGAGCGCGGTATCGACCATTTTCGGCCCCAGGTCGGAACCGCCAATGCCAATGTTGACGATGTCGGTGATGGTTTTGCCGGTAAAGCCTGTCCACTGGCCTGAGCGCACTTTTTCGACGAAAACCCGCATTTTCTCCAGCACCTTGTTGATTTCCGGCATGACATCCTTGCCGCAGAAATAAACCGGCTTGTTGCTGCGGTTGCGCAATGCCGTGTGCAGAACAGCCCGCTTTTCAGTGGTGTTGATGATGGAACCTGAAAACATGGCTTCGGTTTTGGTATACAAATCCGCGCGCTCGGCCAGCTCGATCAGCAGCGGCAGGGTTTCTTCCGTTATCAGGTTTTTGGAATAATCGAACAGCAGGTCATTGAATCGAACAGAAAACTTGTCGAAACGCATCGGGTCGCTGGCAAACGCCTCTTTCATGCAGAACGTGTCTGCGATGGCTTTGTGATGCTGTTCGACGGCGTTCCATTCGGCGGAGTTGGTTAAATTGGACATGGCTCGTTTTTTAGATCGGGCAAACAATCGGGGAGGCGCGTCGCCAACCACTCAAGGACGCATTGAATTCACCACGCATTATAAGGATTGTCTTTAGACGGTGACAAAAAAACCTTGGAATAACTTGGTTTCGTAGCCGCGCAGGGCAATCGCGCTTAGCCGGTTTTTTTCCAAGGCCGGTGGAGTTCAGCGAATGCGCTGGGCGTTGGCTTTGTCAACCCGATCACCACCCAACTGTTTCTTCAGACGCGATGAGTGTTGTAACAACACCGTAAGATAAAAAAATTCTCGGCGCTTGCGCTGAACGGGTATCATTGCTCGGTGTTTTGGATTGCCCGGCGCGTCATGTGCAAGATTACTGGAGCAATACCCGCAAAACACAGCACTACGTTTTAACAACCCTCTTGGCTAGCAATTTTAAAATTTAGAGATCAAATCATGTCACTGAAAAAATTATTCATCGCCTTCACCCTGTTCTTTGCAATGCTGGGCGTTTCCGGTACGACTTTTGCCAAAGAAGCGAAAAAACCGGTTACGGAAATCTTGAAAGAAGTCGATGCCAAAATACAGGCCGCGCTGGATGCGATTCCTTCCGGTGATTCCAAAAACGTTGCTGAACTGATCAAGGCCGCTAACGAAAATGCCGCTGAACTGAGTGCCAACTACAAATTCGAGTTCGAGCGCACAAAAGTCATGCAAAAACTGAAAACTGCTCGCGATGCCGCCAAAAAATCAGATTTCACAACGGTTGAGCAAGAATTGAAAGCTGCGCGTGAAGGTTTTGCAGGTCTGAAAAACTTCCTGTAATACTTCATCGACATTCGATGATAAAGGCCGACATGCGTCGGCCTTTTTTTTGCCGGTTTGCTAGAGGCTGAAGCCGCTATTCAGCATCCAGCGGATTTTTTGCCAATTGCGCTGCGTAGCCGGTATAGCGTTGCGGCGTCAGTTTCAGCAGATCGGCTTTGGCTTCGGCCGGAATCGCCAGCTTTTCGACGAACAGGCGCATGTCGTCACCGGTGACGCGCTGGCCACGGGTCAGTTCCTTTAGTTTTTCATAGGGTTTTTCGATACCGTAGCGACGCATCACGGTTTGAATCGGCTCGGCCAGTACTTCCCAGTTCATATCCAGGTCCTGATCCAGTGCGGTCGGGTTCAATTCCAGTTTGGATAGGCCTTTCAGTGTCGATTGAATGGCAATACTGGTGTGGGCGATGCCGACGCCGATGTTGCGCAACACGGTCGAATCGGTCAAATCGCGTTGCCAGCGCGATACCGGCAATTTGTCGGCCAGAAAGCCGAGCATGGCGTTGGCTAGTCCCAGATTGCCTTCGGAATTCTCGAAATCGATCGGGTTGACCTTGTGCGGCATGGTTGAAGACCCGACTTCACCCGCCACGGTTTTTTGCTTGAAATAACCCAGCGAGATGTAACCCCAGATGTCGCGGTCGAAGTCCAGCAAAATGGTGTTGAAGCGCGACAGGGCGTGGAAAAACTCTGCCAGGTAATCGTGCGGCTCGATCTGTGTGGTGTACGGGTTGAAGCTCAGGCCCAGCGATTCGACGAACGCTTGAGCAAACCCCGGCCAATCGATATCCGGGTAGGCCACGCAGTGAGCGTTGTAATTGCCGACAGCGCCATTGATCTTGCCCAGCAGCTCCACCTTGGCAAGTTGTTCGCGCTGGCGCTGCATACGAGCAGCGACGTTGGCGAGTTCCTTGCCGACCGTGGTCGGTGTAGCCGACTGGCCGTGAGTGCGTGACAGCATGGGCTGCTCGGCGCAAGCCAGGGCCAGTCGCCTGATCGCGCTTATGGTTGCGTCGATTTCGCCCAGAACGAGTTCGCGGCCTTGCTTCAGCATCAGGGCGTAGGACAGGTTGTTGATGTCTTCCGAAGTGCAGGCGAAGTGGAAGAACTCGTTGATGGCGTGCAGTTCGGCGTGGTGTTTCACCCGCTGTTTCAGGAAATACTCGACCGCCTTGACGTCGTGGTTGGTGGTTTTTTCGATGGCTTTGACGGCCTGGGCATCGGCTTCGCAAAAATGGCTGACGATGGCGTTCAATACGGCCTGGGCATCGGTGGATAAGGTCGGTACTTCGGCGATGCCGACGTCGGCGGCCAGGGCTTGCAGCCAGCGTATTTCCACTTCGACCCGGTAACGGATCAAGCCATATTCGCTGAAAATAGGACGCAAGGCGTCGACTTTGCTGGCGTAACGGCCATCGATGGGGGAAAGGGCGGTTAAATGGCTGTCCGTCATGGTATGGATACCTGGGTTAGAGTTCAAAGAGTGGTTTGTTTGCTATCGGTATGATTTGAAAAGCCTGTATTCATGCGCGTTACGCTCCGCGCGGCGTTTTTTCCAGCCGGGTCTGGCATGGCAGGCAATAACGGCAGGCAATTGCCTGGCGCCTGGCTTCGGGGTCGGCGTCAGAGATGGCTGTCGCCGCATTCATCGCAGTGTGTTGCGGACTCGCCGCTGTACACCGCCTTGCGCCTATGTTCGACGAACAGTTCGGTCATTTTGTCCATGCGTTCGATGATGGCATCGGCACCACCGGCCCAGGCTGTCGACATGGGTTGAGTCTCTGTTTGCAAAGCGCCAAAAATATCAAACAGCTGTTTCAGCCTGCAACAAGCGTATTTGATCGCGTACCTGGGCAGCGGCTTCGAATTCCAGGTTTCTGGCGTGCTGGTACATTTTTTCTTCCAGTTGTTTCAATAGTTTGGCGGATTGTTTTGCTGTCATGGTCTTGTATTCCGCCACCGGTTCGGCGACTTTACGACGGGCGGTGGCAATCGAGCCGCCCGCACCGGGAATCGACAACTCCAAAATGTCGGTCACCGATTTGAACACTGTTTTTGGCTGAATGCCGTGTTCGCGGTTGAACGCCATTTGCATGGTGCGGCGACGTTCGGTTTCGTCGATGGCCTGCTGCATCGAGCGGGTGATTTTGTCGCCATACAAAATGACTTTGCCGTCGGCGTTGCGGGCGGCCCGACCTATGGTCTGAATCAGCGAGGTCAGCGAGCGCAGAAAGCCTTCCTTATCGGCATCGAGTATGCCGACCAGCGATACCTCAGGAATGTCCAGGCCTTCGCGCAACAGGTTGATGCCGACCAACACATCGAACACGCCCAGCCGCAGGTCGCGGATGATTTCGACGCGTTCGACGGTTTCGACATCGGAATGCAGGTAACGCACCTTGATGCCGTGTTCCAGCAGGTAATCGGTCAGGTCTTCCGCCATGCGCTTGGTCAGTGTGGTGACCAGTACCCGCGCCTGCATCGCCAGCCGCTGGTTGATTTCCGACAGCAAATCTTCGACCTGCGAACTGGCAGGCCGTACTTCGATGAGCGGGTCGACCAGGCCGGTAGGCCGTACCAGTTGTTCGATGACGGCACCCGAGTGCTGTTTTTCGTAAGCCCCCGGTGTGGCCGACACATAGATGCGCTGGCCGCAGATACGCTCGAATTCCTCGAAGGTCAGTGGCCGGTTGTCCAGCGCCGACGGCAGGCGAAAGCCGTATTCGACCAAGGTTTCCTTGCGCGAGCGGTCGCCTTTGTACATGGCGCCGATTTGCGGCACGGTGACATGACTCTCATCGACGATGACCAGCGCATCCTTTGGCAGGTAGTCGAACATGGTGGGCGGCGATTCGCCGCCTTGACGATTCGACAAATGGCGTGAGTAATTTTCGATGCCCGAGCAGTAGCCCACCTCCAGGATCATCTCGATGTCGAACAGTGTGCGCTGCTCCAGGCGTTGGGCTTCCACCAGCTTGTGATCATCGCGCAGTTGCGCCAGTCGTTCGGCCAGTTCTATCTTGATTTTTTCCACGGCCACCAGCAATTGCTCACGCGGCGTCACGTAATGACTTTTCGGGTAAATGGTGAAGCGGGCCAGGCGCTGGCTGACTTCGCCGGTCAGCGGGTCGAACATGGCCAGCCGCTCGATTTCGTCGTCGAATAGCTCAATGCGCAAGGCTTGTTCTTCCGATTCTGCCGGGAATACGTCGATGACATCGCCGCGCACGCGGTAAGTCGCCCGGCGCAGTTCGGTATCGTTGCGGGTGTACTGCATCTCGGCTAGGCGGCGCAGGATGTCACGCTGCTTGATGATGTCGCCGCGCACCAGATGCAACACCATCTGGAAGTAGGATTCCGGCTCGCCCAGGCCGTAAATGGCTGATACGGTGGCAACCACCACGGTATCGCGTCTTTCCAGCAGGGCTTTGGTGGCCGACAGCCGCATCTGCTCGATGTGTTGGTTCAGTGAGGCGTCCTTGTCGATGAAGGTATCGGAGGCCGGAATGTAGGCTTCCGGCTGGTAATAGTCGTAATACGAGACGAAATACTCGACGCTGTTGTCCGGGAAGAATTCTTTCATCTCGCCGTACAGTTGCGCGGCCAGGGTTTTGTTGGGCGCCAGTACCATGGCCGGACGTTGGGTGCGCTCGATGACATTGGCGATGGTGAAGGTCTTGCCGGAGCCTGTTACCCCCAGCAAGGTCTGATGCACTTCGCCATCGCCTATACCGGCGACGAGCTGGGCTATGGCTTTGGGCTGATCGCCTGCCGGCTGGTAGCGGCTGTGGATTTTGAAGGCTTTGTGTTGGGTTTTGGCCGCGCCCGAATCAGCAACTCCGCCGATGTTGAGCGCCGTCTGACTGATGTCCATGTGGCGTTTTCCGGTCATCGATACGTTTCTGTCCGGTTGTTTTCAGGGTGTTGTCATCTGGCGAGCGAGCGGCAGTTAGATTGAAGCCGCTGACTGATTCTGCCGTAAACACGGGTCTGTTGAATTAAAAAATGGGCCAGCGGGTTCATGGCGGTCATTGTACCGCAATACCGGCTACAAGCCTTGATATTGCTGGGTTTCAACTGAATCAAAACGGTTGAATTTCCTACTTTTGCGCTTGGCTGGTCGCCCCCCGCTTTTTCGTCTACAGGCTCATGTGCCGTTGATAGGCTATCTGCACCAAAATGGAGCAAGATGAATTACCGCGCACCTGTTTGGTGCTGTCTGGCGTGTTTTAGTGCAATGGTTACGCTCAATGCGATGCCAATGTCGTGGCGCAATTATTGCTTGAACATCGCCATTCGCCCTGTAAATTCATCCCACCGTGCACAAAAAAATACTCGATCATCTCCATGCCGCTATCTTGCTGTTCGACCGTGATCTGCATCTGGTCTACGTCAATCCGGCGGCCGAAATTCTGTTTGCCGACAGTGCCAAACACCTGTTGGGCTTGCCCGCCAGCAAGCTGTTCAAGACGACACAGAATCCGTTGTCCATCGACATGCTGCAACGGCTTTACCAGTTCGAACCGCTGGTCGACCGCGAGCTGACATTGGAGCGCATGGGTCAGGTGGTGACGGTCAGCCTGAGTGCCACGCCGTTGCTCGAAAACGGCGAATACAACGAAACACTTATCGAATTACAGCAGGTCGACCGCCACTTGCGCATCACCCGGGAAGAACAATTGCGGGCGCAACAAATCACCAGTCGCCTGCTGGTTCGGGGGCTGGCTCACGAAATCAAAAATCCCCTGGGCGGGCTGCGAGGTGCGGCGCAATTACTGGAACAGGAACTGCAAGATCCGGAGCTGCGCGAATACACGCAAATCATCATTGCCGAGTCCGACCGGCTGCAAGACTTGATGGACAAGATGCTAGGCCCCAACAAACCGCCGCAGAAAAGCCTGTTGAGCATTCATGAAGTGCTGGAGCGGGTACGCCAATTGGTCAGTGTCGAAGCCGATGGTCACATTCATATCTCCACAGACTACGATCCCAGCATTCCCGAGCTGTATGCCGACAAAAACCAGTTGATCCAAGCCTTGCTCAACATCGTGCGCAATGCCATTCAGGCCATTCCGGGTCAAGGCCATATCATTCTGAAAACCCGCATCCAGCGGCACATGACGTTGGGTCGCAAACGCTACCGATTGATCGCGAAAATCAATGTCATCGATGATGGCCCCGGCATCAAACCCGAACTCATGGAGCAGATTTTTTACCCGATGATTACAGGACGCGCCGAAGGCACGGGGTTGGGTTTGTCGATTGCGCAGTCGCTTATCAATCAACATAACGGTCTGATCGAGTGTGAAAGCGAGCCAGGATGCACGGTGTTTTCGATTTATTTACCGCTAACCGACAACCATGGCCAATAGTGCCGAATCGCTAATGCTTGGCGCACTAAACGCCTCACGGAGAACTATCATGTCGCAGCCCGATAAAGCCTGGATTGTCGATGACGACAAGTCAATTCGCTGGGTTTTGGAAAAAGCCCTGCAAAAAGCCAATATCTCGACGCGCTGCTACGCAAGTGCCAACGAGCTTCTGCAAGACCTTGCGGGCGACTTGCCCCAGGTGCTGATTACCGACATTCGTATGCCGGGGATGGATGGTTTTGAATTGCTGAAGAAAATCCAGCAGGATCATCCGGCTCTGCCCGTCATCGTCATGACCGCCCATTCCGATCTCGACAGCGCGGTATCGGCCTTCCATGGCGGCGCCTTCGAATACCTGCCCAAGCCATTCGACATCAATGAAGTCGTCGAAACAGTACAACGGGCCTGCATACACAGCAAACAACAAATCGACGAACAAGCCATCAACGATGCGGTTCAGGAAACCCCGGAAATCATCGGCGAAGCCCCCGCCATGCAGGATGTGTTTCGTGCCATCGGGCGGCTGGCGCGTTCCCACATCACGGTGCTCATCAACGGCGAGTCCGGCACCGGCAAGGAGCTGGTGGCCAAAGCCCTGCACCGGCACAGCCCCCGCGCCAATCAACCGTTCATCGCCCTCAACATGGCGGCCATTCCGCGCGATCTGATGGAATCGGAATTATTCGGCCACGAAAAAGGCGCGTTCACCGGTGCCCAGGCGCGGCGAACCGGGCGTTTCGAACAAGCCAACCACGGCACATTGTTTCTCGATGAAATCGGCGACATGCCGGCGGAACTGCAAACCCGGCTGCTGCGGGTACTGGCCGACAACGAGTTTTACCCGGTGGGTGGCCATGCGCCGGTCAAGGTCAACGTCCGCATCATCGCGGCGACGCATCAGAACCTGGAAACCCTGGTTGCCGAAGGCCGTTTCAGAGAGGATTTATTCCACCGCCTGAATGTGATCCGCATCCAGATTCCGCCATTGCGCGAGCGGCGTCAGGACATAGGCCTGCTGATGCGGCATTTTCTTTATCAAAGCGGCAAGGAACTTGGCGCCGAGATGAAAATACTCAAGCCCGAAACCGAAATCTACCTCAGCAATCTGCGCTGGCCTGGTAATGTACGGCAACTGGAAAACACCTGCCGCTGGCTCACCGTCATGGCATCGGGGCGTGAAATTCATATCGAAGATCTGCCGCCCGAACTGAATCAAACCACTGAAAGCCAGACTGGCCCCGATCAAACGGATTGGGAAAACAGAGTGAAAGACTGGATAAAACAGCAACTGATGACCGGCACACCCGACATTGCCAAAACCGCGATTGCCCGTATGGAAACGCTGTTGATACAAATGGCGCTCGATTACACCCATGGCCGCAAACACGAGGCCGCCTTGTTGCTGGGCTATGGCCGCAACACCCTGACGCGCAAGCTCAAGGAATTGAATATCGAGCAATAGTCCATGTCGGGTAGCCGTAATGTTTTGAATGTTTCGCCGAATAGTTATGAGCCGTGCACTATGAATCATCCGTTTTTCCGTATCGAATACCCAGTTTTCAAATGGGCAATCCTGGGGTTATTGACTCTCAATGCCGTGATCTACGCGCTGACCGATACCGTTACCCGTGCCGTCGATGCCCTCACTTGGCTGATTTTGCTCGTCATTTATGAAATGGAGGCCCAGGCCGACACCTTGTCACTCGGCAAACACAGGCTGGCCATGACGCGTAGCGTGCTGATCGGCGCGATCGTGCTGGTGTTTTTCAGTTATTTCAACGCCAGCGCATGGTTGGATGTCACCAACGCGCTGCTCTGGTTTGCGCTGATTGCCATCATGGAGACGGAAGTGCGCTGGCCGACGGTGGCAATGCGCCATGGCAACGTCGTTTGGTTGCTGACGATAGGCGTGTTTGGTGGCCTGGTTGTGGTGGCGACTTTCTGGGTGTGGCAGCGCCAGTGGCTGGATGCCTACGATGCCATGCTGTGGATCATCGCGTTTGCTTCGATCGAAGCCGATATTCTGCAACTGCTGAAGCGTAAACAGGAGGCGTGATTTACGATAGCCGCAAAATCCGGCGAAAGGTCAAATTGATTCTGGCCTGTTTGGCCCGCCGGGTTTTGGGCAGTTCATGACGCCAGTGATGTTGCAGGGTGCCTGCCATCAAAAGCAAATCGCCATGCGCCAGCTCCACATCGACTTTGACACCCGTGCTGTGTTTGAAGCGCAACAACCGGGTAGCGCCGAAACTCAACGATGCAATCACAGGGTTGATGCCCAGTTCGTTTTCGTCGTCGGCATGACAACCCATCGAGTCGCAGCCATCACGGTACAGATTGGCCAGTACGCTATTGAAACCCGCATGGCAGGCGGCTTCGACATCGTTACGCAAATGCAGCAAATCGCCCGTCCAGGGCAGCGGGTCGTGATCGACATGGGAATAACGGTAACGTGCGCCCGCATCGCCATACCAGGCCATCAGGCGGGGCACATCGAGCCAGCGACCGTAAATGAACAGTCGCTCCTGTTGCCAGGCCAGGCCGCTATGCAGGCGCCGGAACCAGTCGTCGGCTTGTTCGTTTGAGTAAAACCCGCGCCAGCAATACAGTTCGCCATCGAGCGGTAAGTGGTTGGATTTGTCGTACATCAGGGGTTGTGCATCATGGAAGTGAACGAATCGAGGAGGGCAGGACGTATACTGTCGACTCGACAAGGCGCAGGGCTGAGACAAGGCTATGCAATGCAAGTCTGTTGGACAGTAACCGTTCAGCCCCCACCTTAAATCCCCTCTCCCGCCGGGAGAGGGTCAGGGCATAAAGCAAACGGGGGCTGAACGGTTATGCTGGAAATGCCCAGGCGTTTGGCTTGTCGAGTTCGTATCGGCACCAGTATTGATTTTCTCCAAAGTTATGGCTGGTGTTTTATCACACGTCAACAGGAGTCGAACATGAAAACCCCATACAACACGATAGTCCTTGCGCTGACCCTGGCTGGGCTGGGTTTTGGTGCACACGCAGCAGACATCGGCGCAGGCAAGGCCCGCTCAGCGGCGTGCCTGGGCTGCCATGGTGAAGGCGGCGTCAGCAAAAGTCCGATGTGGCCCAATCTGGCCGGGCAGACGGCAAGCTATCTCGAAATTCAATTGAAAAAATTCAAGTCTGGCGAACGCGCCGACGCCACGATGAATGCCATGGCCGAGGAACTCAGCGATGCCGATATTCAAAATGTTGCCGCTTATTTCGCCAGTCTGCCGGGAAAATCGGCGGGTGGCGACGCCGATCTGGCGAAATTGGGCAAGGACAAGGCGGCTATGTGCATGGGTTGTCATGGCGACAAATTGCAGGGCAATGGCCAGTTCCCCAGGCTGGCAGGTCAGCATCCCAAGTATATCGTCAAGCAGATGCTGGCTTTCAAAAGTGGCGAGCGTAAAGGTGGGCCGATGGGAGCCATGGCAAGCCATCTGTCCGAAGACGACATCAAGGCGTTGGCGGCTTATATCGGCAGTTTGTAGTGCGCTGCCGTATCAAATGGCAAAAGGCGGCGGTGCAAGGACCTGTTCTGTCTTTATTCGGAGTCTGATTGACCTGGCTGCCACAGTCTCCGTGGCAGCCAGGTTGGCGAACATCAGGGCAATCCTGGCTTAATTCGCATTTAAGCGATGCCCGGCAAGCTGCTGTCCACCTGAAGCCGACTGCTGCGAGGTCATCTATGAAACGCTTGTTCATCATTTCAACGCTGGTTGCCCTGGTTTTGCCGGGATGTGCGCATACGGGCTATCAAGGCGGTTATGGTCGTTACGGAACGACTTATGGCATGAGTCATGGGGGCATGTATTCCTCCGGTTACCCGGCGACGGTGTATTACCAGCAAAACATCATGCCGGGGCCGATTCATCGTCCGTTGCCCGGGGCGGGATTCGGCATCATGCCTTCTCGTGATTGGAACCGTTTTCGCGACCATCATGAATACCACGATTACCACCAACATCGCGATCACCTGAGGGATTTGGAGCGCCGACAGGAGCGCCAGCAACGGGCGATCAGGCGGGGTTTTCAGCGTGGCGATTTGAGCCGGACGGAAGCTGAAATGCTGAAGCAGGAAAACCGGCGTATCGAAAATCACATAGACCGTGCGCAGCGCCAACCCTGGGTGCCTAACATGAAGCGCGAATGGATCGAGAATGATCTCGATCGCGCGGGTAGCCGCATTCGATCGCTGAAAAACGACGGCATCGGACACGATGATGACCGCTGGGGGCAGCGCCGAGGCTGGGGTGATGGTCGCGGTCGTGATTGGGGCGGCTGGCGGGATGGGCACGATCACTGATTTCAGCGCCGCCGCAGCGAGCGGTCAAAGTTCGATGCGTATGCCCAGTTCGATGACCCGGTCGACCGGAACCTTGAAATACTCGATGGCGCTCGATGAGTTGTGCGTGAGGAAAAGAAATAGCGAACGCTGCCAGTTCGGCATCGGGTTCTTGTGCCGGAATGACAGGCGTTCGCTGCCTATGAAAAACGACACGGTCTTGGGATCTATGTCGAGTCCTTCGTGACGACACAATTGCAGGGCGCGGCGCACGTCCTGTTCTTCCTGAAAGCCAAAGTACAGCTTTACCCTGAAAAAGTTGCCACCATCGCCGAATGCCCGGATTTTCACCCGGTAATCTTCATCGACATAAGGTTCATCCTTGGTCACGAGAGTCAACACGATGACCTTGTCGTGAATGACGCGGTTGTGTTCCAGGTTATGCAGTAAAACCTGCGGTACGCCGTGCAGACTGCGTGCCATGTAAATGGCTGTACCCTGCACCCGGGCCAGAGGTTTCTCCAGCAATTGCACCTGAAGCTCCTCGAACAACAGGCGCCGACTTTCGATGTAGCGGGCCAACATGCTCTTGCCGCGCATCCAGGTGGCCATGATCGAAAAAATCACGATGGCCATCAGCAGCGACAGCCAGCCACCCTCCGTCAGTTTCAGGCTGTTGGCAAACAGGAAGGCCAGGTCTATGGTCAGAAACAACAGCAGGAAACCCAGACTTTGGGCGGTTCTCCATTGCCACAGCGTCTGAATCACGACGAATGCCAGCAGGGTGTCGACGATCATCGTGCCGGTGACGGCAATACCGTAGGCGGGTGCCAGCGCCGATGACGATCTGAAACCGATGACCACGAAAAACACCGCAGCCATCAATAGGCCGTTGAGGGCAGGAATGTAAACCTGGCCGAAGTGGTCGCCGGATGTATGCTGAATTCTCATGCGCGGACAATAGCCGAACTGAATGGCTTGCCGGGTAATCGAAAAAGCGCCGGAAATGATACCTTGCGATGCAATGACGGTGGCGGCGGTTGCCAGAGCCAGCAATGGGTACATTGCCCAGGATGGCGCCAGCAAATAAAAAGGATTTTCGATGGCCTGGGGGTTGCCGATCAACAGGGCACCCTGGCCGAAATAATTCAGCAACAGCATGGGAAATACGATTTTGAACCAGGTCGCGCGAACGGGTGTGATGCCGAAATGGCCTATGTCGGCATAAAGCGCCTCGGCGCCGGTAATGGCCAGCATGACGGCAGCCAGTATCACGAATCCGCGCCAGCCCAGTTCGTTCAGTAAACTCAGCGCGTAGTAGGGATTGACCGCCCAAAGCACATCGGGATGCTGAATGATGTTGACCAGCCCCAACACCCCCAACACGGCAAACCAGACCGCCATCAGTGGTGCAAACATGGCGCCGATCTTACCCGCGCCTTTAAATTGCAGCAGAAACAGTGCGGCGAGCACTGTCAGTGTGATAGGCAATACGAAGCGATCCAGATCGGGGGAGATGACCTTTAGCCCTTCGATGGCGCTGAGTACGGAAATGGCGGGTGAGATGATGCTGTCGCAGTAGAACAGCGCGGCGCCGAACAGCCCAATGAATATAACGATGCGTTTGCGCTCCGGGTGTTGTTTGACGCCCTGCAACGCCAGCGCCATCAGCGCCATGATGCCGCCTTCGCCCTTGTTGTCGGCGCGCATGATGAACAGGCCGTATTTGGTGGTTACAACCAGGGTGAGCGTCCAGAAAATCAGCGACAGCGCACCCAACACATGAGCCGTATCGGTCGGCAGACCGCTTTGAAAAACCTGTTTCACGGCATACAAGGGACTGGTGCCGATGTCGCCGAACACGACACCTAACGCACCCAACATCAATTTGGAGACCCAAGGTTCTGGCTGAGGCGGTTGTTTTTCGGCCATGTAATGATGCAAAAAAGCAAAATGATGTGGAAATTATGTCACAGGCTTGTGGCTTTTCGATCAAGCGTTATGGGTAGGGATGAATAGGGCATGGGCATCTGGAGGAAATCGTGATGCTGTTCAAGGTAAACTGCTACCGATTTCGATGAACCGACAGAGGTCAATGATGACGAAAATCCTGATTTTGTTTTACAGCCGCGATGGCAGCACAGCGCGATTGGCTCAACACATCGCCCGAGGCGTAGAATCGGTTGAAGGCGCCGAGGCTGTATTACGCACCGTGCCGCTGGTGTCGGCGATCTGCGAAAAACTGGCGGACAGCATCCCCGAGTCGGGCGCGGTCTACGCCAGCTTGCACGATTTGGAAACCTGCGATGGCCTGGCTTTGGGCAGCCCTACACATTTTGGCAACATGGCGGCGTCATTGAAGCATTTTCTCGATGGCACTACCTCGCTGTGGTTTTCCGGTGCGCTGGTCGGTAAGCCGGCCGGGGTGTTCACATCGAGTGGCAGTATGCATGGCGGCCAGGAATCCACGCTGCTGTCGATGATGTTGCCATTGATGCACCATGGCATGTTGGTCACGAGTTTGCCCTGTAATGAAATCGCACTTCGGGAAACCCGGCGCGGCGGCACCCCCTATGGGCCAAGCCACTGTGCCGATGCCGACAGCGAATTGACCGATCACGAAAAACGCTTGTGTTGGGTGTTGGGCGAGCGCTTGGCTGAAGCAGCTATGGCTTTAAAGCGACAGCGCAACGCCATTTGATGAAATCGGCAATGCGGGCGGCGGGTGTCATTTTGGCGTCAGCGCCTCGCCTTTGAACTGAACGCCGTCCCAGCCGTCGCGCATGAAGGTACGAATGTTTTGATGATCGCTTCCTGCCGGATGGTTGAGTACGTCCTCGTAGTAATAAGCGCCGAACAAGGCCAGGGTTTGCGGTTGATCGAGATCGTGTAGCTTGGCAAACGCGAAAATTTTGCAAGAGCCTTCGTTATGTCCGGCATCATTCACCAGCGGCAACTGCAAACCATTGCTAAACTTGGTGGGCTGATAGTGGTAATGATCGGCAATGATTGCCATGGTTTGCTGAAAATCAATGGTGTCGCCGGTTTTTACCCGGCTTAAAAACGCCGAAAGGCTCATTAAAATCTCCTGAAGTGTTGGTTTATAGTGTGCAACAGCCTATACTCCGCCAGGTAACTGGCTGATTATGTTGCTTATTGGTTCAATTGTCCCTGCGCATTCGGGCACTAGCCATACCACCGTTTGCTTCATGAGGCTGTCAAAAGTCGCGCATTATAATGGCCAACGCAAGATACCAAATGGAACGCAAATCCAAATACTCAAAGATAAGGGAATCATTTTGAAACAGCTCATCGCCTTCATTGCAATTTTGTCATTGGTGCCCGCTTTTGCCCATGCCGATGAAGCGGCTGCGGACATGGTAAATCCACCGCCACCTGTCGCCAGCAACCAGGATGTCGTGGTTCTGCAAGAGCCTGAAAGGTTGGCTATTTATTTGCTGGCACCAGGCGATGCACTGGATATATCGGTCTGGAAGGAAGAGGGTTTGCAGCAACAGCAAATTCTGATTTCGCCGGATGGGAGCATTGTTTTTCCATTGGTTGGCACGGTGACGGCAGCCGGTCGAACCATCCATGATTTGAAAGAGCTGTTGACCGTGAAGTTGTCCGACTACATTGCCGACCCCTCTGTCAGCGTGAAATTGCTGAATAGCCAGGGCAATACGGTTTTTGTCGTGGGCAAGGTCAACAAGCCCGGCATGGTCATGGCTGCCCGTCGCATCGACGTGTTGCAAGCCTTAAGTCTGGCCGGTGGCCTGACGGTATTCGCCGACGATGATGACATCACCATCCAGCGCCGGGTAGGCGATCGGATCGAGGTTTTCCCCTTCGACTACGGTAATGTCATCGATGGCGATGACCTTGAACAAAACATTCTGCTGCAACCGGGCGATACAATCACGGTACCTTGATTGGGTGCCCGTCATTTGAAATGAAATTAAAAACGGAATTTTTACTGCCAGTACTGGTCTGTTGGCCGGTCAGCGGTCTTGCAGGCCAGTGGCTGTTGCAACCCGACTTCCACTACAACCAACGCTATACCGACAACCTGAGAATGCAGATACAGCCCCGGCGCGACAATCTGATTACCACCATTTCCCCGGCCCTGACCATGGGTTATCTGGCGGAAAATCAGGAGTTGCGTGGTTCGTTTCGCTGGAATGAGCTGATTTATCACGGTGAATCCGAACTGAATCTTTCCGAGAAAATCAGCAACCTGACTCATCGCTATAGCGGTGAACGCTTCAGGACGGATATTACGCTGCAACACGCCATACAGTCAGTTATCAATCAGCAGCTCGATATTTTCAGTCCGATTGCGGTGCAAGTGCAGATACCCCGACATACCAGCTCTGTGGCGCCCCAGTTTACCTTCAATGTCACGGAAAGGGACGAATTGTCATTGGGTTTCAATTACACGGAAGTCACCTTCGACAGAGATCAGAATCTCACCAATTTGCAATTCTCCGACTTCGACAATAAAAGCTACAGCGCGGGCTGGGTTCATGCTCTGACCGAGCGGTTATCGATCAATTCCAGGGGTGAATATTCGTTGTTCAATTCCAGCAGCGAGTCCAGCGTTCAGCAGTTCGTTCAGGTATTGCCCGGTATTTTTTTGCCTTTTCAGGGTGTCAGCTCGTTTTCTCAAGCATCAACCACGATCAACTTTCTGATCGGCGCGCAGTATAAATTCGACGAATTGACGCAAATTTCCGCATCGGGCGGTCTTCGCAACATGACGAATCAGGTGCAATCCGAATTCGTTTCTCCACTGGGGGCACAACGAACGGAAACGTCCCGAACCGACACAGGCCGCATGCTCAACCTCAATCTCGAACGTAAACTGGAGCAAGGCTCATTCAACCTGACTGCCGACCAGCAGCTAAACCCCGCTACTGCCGGTTTTCAACAAACCACCACCCGATTCAGCGGCGGTCTGCGCTATAACCTCCATGAGCGTTGGTCGGCAAGCTTGAGTGCCAGCTACCAGCTATCGGATGCGCGATTGATCGCTGCTGGCCAAAATCAGAACTTCAGCCAATCGGTGTACGTTTTTAACCCAGGCGTGCACTGGCAATGGACGCCGGAAATCAATCTCGATTTATCCTACAGACTGATGCAGCAGGACTTTCAATTCCTCAATCAAACTGCTACCAGCAACGACATACAACTCCAGTTTTCGTACCAACCGCAAATCAATCGTCAGGTGAAATAACGTGGAAAGCAACTTGGATACACCCTCGCCCGACATCCGGGATTATCTGAAAATCGTCAAAAAGCGCCGCAAATACCTGCTGATACCCTTCGTGGTCATCGCCTTATTGAGCGTGGTTCTGGCCGTCACCCTGCCGTCGGTTTACCGTTCGTCGGCCACCATCCTGATCGAAGAGCAGGAAATTCCGTCGGAACTGGTCAAATCGACGGTAACCACCTTCGCCGACCAGCGTATCCAGATCATCAGCCAGCGCATCATGTCGCGCAGCAATCTGGTGGACATCATCAAGAAATACGATCTTTACGCCGACGACCGCAAAACCAAGACCGAGGAAAAAATCCTGGAGAAGATGCGCCAAAGCATCAAGGTCGAAACCATCAGCGCCGATGTCATGGATCCCAGAAGCGGTCGCCCCACCAAGGCCACCATCGCCTTTCAACTGACATTTGACGACCATTCGCCCTCACTGGCTCAGCGTGTCACCAACGAACTGACCTCGCTGTTCTTGAGGGAAAACATCAAATCCCGCACCGAATCGGCTGAAAATGCGGCGTTGTTCCTGAGCGAGGAAGCCAGACGCCTGAAAGAAAAGGGCCAGCAGTTGCAAGCAACGCTGGCCGACTTCAAAGAAAAAAACCTGCGGCAACTGCCCGAGGCCAACCAGTTGAATCAGCAGGAACTCAACGCCCTCAACAACCAGTTGCTCAGCCTGGACAGCCAGGAGCGCTCGACCCAGGATCGCCGCTATTATCTCGAAGGCCAGTTGGCCCAGATCGAACCCAATACCGCCACGTTCGGCGCAGCCGGCAACCGGGTATTCGGAATGCGCGATCGCCTGAAAGAATTGCAGGGCCAATACCCGTCGCTGCTGGCGCGTTATTCCGATAACCATCCGGATGTGGTCAAGATGCGGAGGGAAATCGAATCGCTGCAAAAAGAAATCGGCAGCTCGACCGACCTCAACACCATGAATGCCGAGCTGACCGACAAGCGGGCACGGCTGGCCTCGCTGACCGAACAATACTCAGACCGCCACCCCGATGTCATCAACCTGCAAAAACAGGTCACATCGCTGGAACAGGCTATGGTGGAAGGTGCTAAAAACCCGACCGCCAACATCAATCTGGAACCCGACAACCCCGCCTACATCACGCTGAAAGCGCAACTCGAAGCCGCCAGTTCCGATCTCAAATCGCTGGAATATACCCGTGTCCAGGTCAGGCAGCGTATCGAGGAGTTGCGGCAAAACCTGATGCAGTCGCCCCTGGTTGAAAAAGACTATATGGATCTGGTGCAGGAACTGAACAACACCAACCAACGCTATCAGGCCGTCAGCGCTCGTGAAATGGAGGCGCAGATTGCACAACAGCTCGAAATCGAGAAGAAAGGTGAGCGCTTCACGCTGATCGACCCGGCGCAGGAGCCGCTGGAACCCGTCAGCCCAAATCGCATGGCCATCCTGTTTCTGGGCATGGTGCTGGCCATTGCTGGCGGCTTCGGCGCTGTCGCTGGCGGTGAAATGCTCGATGCGACCATACACAGCGAAAAAGCCATCGTTTCGATTCTCGGTGTAGGGCCTTTGGCCAGCATTCCCTACATGCAAAGCCGAATGGAAAACAGCCAAGCCCGCAGGCAGCAAGGCATGCTGTTGGTTGCGCTGGCTGGCGGGATCGTGCTGGCAATGGCGCTATTCCACTGGCTGTTCATGCCGCTGGATGTCTTCTGGTACAAACTGCTGCGCGTTGTGTTCGGCGGCCACTAATCGTTGAGATCAAACATGAGCTTTATGCAACAAACAGTCACAGACACACGGCAAGCAGCTAGCGATGGCATCAGCGTCGCCTACAGCCAAACCAAGGTGCAGGCAACCAATGCCCAGGTATTGAAGGAAAACCGCATCATAGCGGCCTTCCCCAACAGCCCCTGGCTGGAATCGTACCGGATGTTGCGAACCCGCTGTCTGCAAGCCATGGATGCCATGGAATGGAAAACGGTCGCCATCACCAGCACCAGCAATCAGACTGGTGCCAGCCTGACCGCCGCCAATCTGGCCATCAGTATTGCCATGGAACTGGATCGTACCGCTTTATTGGTCGATGCCAATTTCACCAATCCGACCGTCAATCGGCTGTTCGGCATTCAAGCCGAAAAAGGCCTGGGTGATTACCTGGTCAACGATGCCGAACTAAGCAGCCTGATGATAAATCCTGGCATCGACCGGCTGGTCATCCTGCCTGCTGGCAAGCCCATGTTCAATTCGACCGAAATGTTGCATTCACCCAAAATGGTGCGCCTGGTCAACGAACTCAAAAGTCGTTATCCGTCCCGGATCATCATCTTCGACATGCCCCCCATCTTGTCGCAAGACGACACCTTAGGGTTCTCGCCTTATGTCGATTGCGTATTGCTGGTCATCGAAGAAGGCCGCACCAAGACCGATGAACTGAAAAACGCCGCCAGCCTGTTGAAAGACATCAACGTACTCGGTACGGTATTCAACAAAACCACAGACAACGCCATTCGTTTTCAAGACTGAAAGCAAACAGCGTCATCAAAAGGGCGGCGATGGGATTTCGCCGCCGCTCCCTCCCACCCCATCAAAGTCAGTTGCGGCTCAAAACAAACCGCTGATTACACCGTCGTCACTGATGTCGATACGCTCTGCTGCTGGTGTCTTGGGCAGGCCGGGCATGGTCATCATGTCGCCGGCAATCGCAACGATGAAACCGGCGCCATTGGCGAGGCGGATTTTGCTGATTTCGACGTTATGACCGCTCGGTGCCCCTTTGACATTGGGGTCGGTCGAGAACGACATCTGGGTTTTTGCCATGCAGATCGGAAAGTGACCATAATCCGCTTGCAAGGCCTTGAGGTAGTTCAGCACTATCGGGGTGGCACTGACGCTGCCTGCACCGTACAGTTTGGTGGCGATGGCCTCGATCTTCTGCCATAACGGCAGCGCGTCGTCGTAAACATAACTGAAACCAGGTTCGCGGGTGTCGACGATATTCAACACTGCCTGCGCCAGCGCCTCGGCACCGGCACCGCCCTGCGCCCAATGTCTGGATACCACGCAATTGGCGCCCAATGCCGCGCATTTTTGTTGCAACAGCTGGATTTCGGCGTCGGTGTCGAAGCTGAAGTGATTGATGCAGACCACGCAAGGCAGACCGTAGTGGGTCTGGATATTGTGCAAATGGCGCTCCAGATTGGCGCAGCCTTTTTCCAGCGCCGCCAGATTCTCGACATTCAGCCCGTCTTTGCTGACGCCGCCGTGAAATTTCAGCGCACGAACAGTAGCCACCAGCACCACGGCCGACGGCTGCAAACCCGACATCCGGCATTTGATGTCGATAAACTTTTCCGCGCCCAGATCGGCGCCGAAACCGGCTTCTGTCACGGCGTAATCGGCGAGTTTCAGCGCGGTTTGTGTTGCTATCACGGT
>PESC01000054.1 GCA_002929135.1 Methylomonas sp. | reverse complement strand
TCACTTTTTCACGTAAATCAACAGAATAGGGTTTCATCACGCACACTCCTGCAAATGGTTGGATGCCTGTACTGTATCGAATCAGTTAGGGGTTGCTATAAAGTCTTGTGGACTTCAGATTTTGGCAGTGCATCCTGAGCACTGCCGGAAACACCGCCATAGCCGTCGTTTTCGTCCTCATACTCTGGGCGGAAACGAGAACAAGTCAATTCCTTTCAGTCTGCCAGAAGGCTATCCCCCACCGGTTTTGCGCCTGAAACGATGATCTTGGCGCAGCAGTCTACAGGAAAGCAATAGACGATAAGCAGACTGCAAATAATTGGTTGCAAGTTCTTTAGAAGTCTGTAGAATTGCCCAGATAATCGCGGGGTGGAGCAGCTTGGTAGCTCGTCGGGCTCATAACCCGAAGGTCGTAGGTTCAAATCCTGCCCCCGCTACCAGATCATATCCAGAAAAGACCAGCCAAGCCTAAGCTCCCTTCAAGAGCTTGGGCTTTTTTATGTGCGAAGCTTTTAGCCAGAACTTGAAATTACTGCGACTTGATGCGGTTGACTAAAGAACGTCTATCTCAATCATTCGTCACCCATCCCGCCGTATACTTCCGGTAAATTTCACCGCTGATTGCGGCAATCGCACCGCCCTAAGCCTGCCCGACCACGCAATGCATTAACCCAGCACACCCCATGCCCTTGAAAATTGCCTTGGCTCAACTCAACCTCACCGTCGGCGATCTGGTCGGCAATGGGGAAAAAATACGGGCTACCGTCGAGCAGGCGCGACTTGCCGCTGCCGACCTCGTGGTGTTTGCCGAGCTGTGTATCACAGGCTATCCGCCCGAAGACTTGCTACTACGCCAGGATTTCATTGCTCAAACGGAACGTGCGGTTCAGGCGCTCATTCCGCGCATTCACGGTATAACCGCCGTCATGGGGTATCCGCGAAAGCAGGGCGATGACTTGTTCAATGCCGCGATTGCCATCCGCGATGGCAGCGTCATCGCCTGCTACCACAAGCAGGCGTTGCCGAATTACGGTGTTTTCGATGAGCAGCGCTATTTCAAGACGGGCAAGGACATCAGCCTGTTCGAAATCAACGGCACTCGTCTGGCGTTGACGATTTGTGAAGATGTCTGGCGGGACGGCATCATTGCCCGTAACCGCGACGCCGGTGCCGACATCATCCTGACCTTGAACGCCTCGCCGTTTCATGCCGGCAAGATGCAGCAACGGGAAGACATTATTTGCGCCCAGGTTCAACGGGCTGGTGTGCCGCTGGTGTATGTCAACCAGGTTGGTGGCCAGGACGAGCTGGTATTCGATGGTGCGTCGTTCGTTGCCGATCAACACGGCGCTATCGTGTTCCGTGCCGCTGAATTCGAGGAACAACTAGGCGTCGTCAGCTTCGACCATCTCACGCCCCGGCCAGCCAGCATCGCGCCGTTGTATCAGCCCGTGGTCAGCGAATACAAGGCCCTGGTGCTGGGCATTCGCGATTACGTGGGCAAGAACGGCTTCAAAGGTGCGATTCTGGGTCTGTCCGGCGGCATCGACTCGGCGCTGGTGCTGGCATTGGCGGTCGATGCCCTGGGCGCTGACCAGGTCGAAGCGGTGCTGATGCCCTCGCGCTACACCGCCGACATCAGCAACACCGATGCCAGACTGGAGGCCGAGGCCCTGGGCGTCAAGCACCACATCATCCCGATCGAACCCGCCGTCAACGCCTTCATCGCCATGCTGGCGCCGCTGTTCGCTGGGGCACAACACGACACCACCGAAGAAAACATCCAGGCGCGTTGCCGTGGCGTGGTGCTGATGGCCTTGTCGAACAAACGCGGCAAATTGCTGCTGACCACCGGCAACAAAAGCGAAATGAGCGTAGGCTACACCACGCTGTACGGTGACATGGCGGGCGGTTTCGCGCCGTTGAAAGACGTATCGAAACAGTTGGTTTACCAGCTTGCCGAGTACCGCAACAGTCTGTCGCCGGTGATTCCGCAGCGCGTCATCGATCGGCCACCGTCGGCGGAACTGGCTCCCGATCAAAAAGACGAAGACTCGCTGCCGCCCTATGTCGTGCTGGATCCGATTCTTGCGCTGTACATCGAGCAAGACTGGTCTGCCGCCGACATCGTCGCCCGTGGCTATCCGCAAGATGCCGTCGAACGCGCTGTTGGCTTGGTCGATCGCAACGAATACAAACGCCGCCAGTCGCCGCCGGGCATACGCATCACGCCACGCGCCTTTGGCCGCGACCGTCGCTACCCCATTTCATCCCGCTTCAGAGGCACTAGCAGCCTGACGGAGGATTGACACCATGACCATGATCGCTCGCACCCTGTTCGCCGCCAGCTTGCTGGCCATTGCCACCAGCGCCACGGCCAAGGCCATCGACATTCCGGTACCCATGGATTACCGGTTGATCCGCACCGTCGTCGTCAGCCAGTTGTTCACCGGCGAAGGCCAGTCGGCAAGGGTCTGGCACGACAGCAAGCAATGCAGCTTCGTCGACTTGTCCAACCCTGGTATCGCTGGCGTTGACGGCCAGGTAAAAATCGACAACACCGTGCACGCCCGTCTCGGCACCAAACTGGGCGGCCAGTGCATGACGCTGGTCGAATGGCGCGGCATTCTGGAAACCTGGCAGAAGCCGACACTGGATGCCACCGGCAACATCCTGAGCTTTCCCGTTACCCAAACCCGCGCCTTCGACAATCAGGGCCAGCCGCTCAACATCGGCCAGTTGCAGGATTTGTTGCAGCAGGCCGCCGCACCGAAACTGGCGGCGCTGAAAATCGACCTCGGCCAGTCGCGCGACGACATCGTCAAAACCTTGCTGCCCTATGTCGGTGCCGACGACAGCGAAAAACTCTACGACATGGTCAACAGCCTGCATTTCAGCCAGGCCAAGGCCACCGCCCAAGCCATCGTCATCACGTTGGCGATGGATGGTCGCCACCTCAAGCAGAGCGGAGATACGCCAGTAGACGTCTTGAACGCCAGCGAAATGCAGCAATGGCAGCAACTGTGGCAAGGCTGGCGCGCGTCGCTGGATCAAGCCATCGACCGTGCGTCGCTGCCTGCTGACCTGGCAAATGATAAAGACCTGTTGCACGAGGTGCTGAGCGACGCTGGTTCGGCATTCGAGCGCGGGCTGAGTGGTCGATACGACGGCGATGCCGATCCGGTACGGCTGTTTCTGAATCAGTCGTGGGACAAACTCGGCCCGCTGCTCAGAAGTGCATCCGGTCATCTGCCGGGCGCTGAAGGCTTGCGCTATCTGACACTGATTGCCGCGACCGATTTGATCCACGAAGTGGAATCGTTCGGTTCACCGCTGGGGCTGGATATGTCGTCGAACGGCCTGCGCAAAGCCGTGCGCAGTTACCTGAAGCACCAGAGCGGTGGCTGAAAGCGCTACTGGCTGACACCCGATAGAAAGGGCACGAAGATCACCCGCTCAAAGACTTCATCTTCGAATCCTGACTCGGTACGCACGATACGGTGTAAGCTCTGCGTGCCGTCAGACCCAACCGGGATCACCAGCACCCCGCCAACAGCCAGTTGATCGAGCAAGGCTTCGGGAATGGTTGCGGGCGCCGCCGCCGCCAGAATGCCGTCGAACGGTGCATGTTCCGGCCAGCCCCAACCGCCGTCGGCATGTTTGAAGCCGACGGTCTTGATGTCCAACTCCCACAAGGTATCGCGGGCTTTTTTCATCAGCGGTGCGATGCGCTCCACCGAATAGAGCTGGCCGACCAGTTTCGCCAGAATCGCGGTTTGATAGCCGCAACCGCTGCCGATTTCCAGCACCCGCGATTTGGGGCCACTCTCCAGTAGCAATTCCGTCATTCTGGCAACGATGTAAGGCTGGGAAATGGTCTGGTTATGGCCTATCGGCAGCGCCGTGTCTTCGTAAGCCCGGCTTTCCAGAGCCTCATCGACGAAAACGTGGCGCGGTATCTCGGCCATGGCATCCAGCACGCGGGCATCAGCAATGCCTTGTTCGCGCAAACGCGCCACCATGCGCTCGCGGGTACGCCGCGAGGTCATGCCCACGCCCTGCAAACGCTGACGGATGCTCATGCCGATGTCTCCAGCCAATAGCTCAGACTTTGCAGGCGCTCATAGCGGGTCAAATCCAGTTGCAAGGGCGTAACCGACACATAGCCATTTCTGATGGCATCGAAATCGGTACCGGGACCGGCATCCTGCTCGCTGCCCGGCGGCCCGACCCAGTAAATGGTGCGACCGCGCGGATCGCGGGCCTTGACCACGGCCTCGGCCTTGTGGCGGGCGCCCAGCCGGGTTGCCAGAAAGCCTTGCAACTGGTCGTAGGGCACATCGGGCACGTTGACATTCAACAAGGTGTCCTCGGGCAGTGGCTGCTGACGAATTTTGTGCAGCAGCGTCACCGCCACCTGCGCCGCCGTGTCGAAATGCCTGGGATCGTTGCCGACCAGCGAAATGGCGACGGCAGGCAGGCCGAGAAAACGGCCTTCGGTGGCGGCGGCGACGGTGCCGGAATAAATCACATCGTCGCCCAGATTGGCACCGTGGTTGATACCGGCAAACACCATGTCCGGCTCGGTGTCGAGCAGGCCGGTGATGGCCAGATGAACACAGTCGGTTGGTGTACCATCGACGCGGACGAAGCCGTTGTCGCAGCGCACTGCGTGCAGCGGCATGTCCAGGGTCAGGGAGTTACTGGCGGCGCTGCGGTTGCGGTCGGGGGCAACGACCGATAGTTCGGCATGCTGGCTCAATGCCCGGGCCAAGGCGTTGATGCCGTCGGCCAGGTAACCGTCATCGTTACTGATAAGAATATGCATGCTGTCCGTAGACCTATTAAAATCGCTGCGTGTTGATTGAATAAGTATTGATTTTTTCCACAAACGTTTTTGCTACAGCGTTGTGAATTTACCCAGGCAACAACGTTTTGGAAGATGGATACTAGCAAAAAATCTGTAAAACCAGCCGCTTACGTGACAAAAAAAACCACTTCGACCGAAGACGCCGCGTTATTTCGCAATGCGGTAGGGACGGTGCGCACAATCGAAAGCGACGCCGTTGTACACGAAACGTCGAAACCCGCACCCTACCCGGTTGCCAAGCCGCCGGAATTCGTCAACCCCTTGCAAAATACGGTCGATGAAGGGCTGGAAACCCTGTTTCAGGAAGACAAAATGGCCTTCATCGTCGTCGGCCTGCAAAAAAACGTGCTGAAAAAGCTGCGAAGAGGCCAGTACGGCGTCGATGCCGACATCGACCTTCACGGCCTGATCCGCCGCGATGCCCAGCAACATTTGCTGCGCTTCCTGCACGATTGTGTCGAAAACGGTTGTCGCTGTGTACAGATCGTGCATGGCAAGGGTTACAACTCGCCCGGTCAGCAACCGGTGCTAAAAAACGACCTCAACCTCTGGCTGCGTCAGCACAAGGACGTACTCGCCTTCTGCTCGGCACCGCCCCGCGCGGGTGGCGCCGGTGCGCTGTACGTATTGTTGCGGGCGTCCGACAAATTCGCTGCCGCAGATGACGAGCAAGACCTGTAATGACTGCAATTTACAGCTTCCCGCCCATCGCCTCGCCCGATGCGCAAACGCTGATACTGGGCAGCATACCTGGCCAGGCCTCGCTGGCAGCCAATCAATACTACGCCCACCCGCGCAACCCGTTCTGGCGCATCATGGCAGCCTTGCTCGGCTTCCTGCCCGATGCCGCCTATGCCGACAAAACCCGTCATCTGCTGCGGGCCAATATCGCGCTGTGGGATGTCGTGGCGTCCTGTCAGCGACCCGGCAGCCTGGACAGCAACATCGACCAGGCCTCGGTTATCGCCAACGATGTTCCGGCATTCCTTGCCGATCATCCCGGCATAAACCGAGTTTTTTTCAACGGCTCGACGGCGGAACACAGCTTTCGTCGCCTGGTTTTACCGCAGCTCGATGCCTGCTCGCTGGTGTTGCAACGCCTGCCCTCGACCAGTCCGGCCCATGCCAGCCTGTCGTTTGCCGAAAAACTCGCGGCCTGGTCGGTAGTACTGGAAAGCCAACGCGATTGATGTGGTTTGTGCCTCACTGCCTATATGGACTCCTCCCCAATTGCAAGCCAAGTGTTATCAAGTGATGTTTCCAACAGAGATCGAGATTGCAGCCGATCGTCGCTACTTTGCGAGGCTTCATAAGCGGCAACGTCGACGGTGAAGGTGCCGGTATCAACGATGTTGAAGCGCCAGGTATCGAAGGTCAATCGCGGTGTCGGTGACGGCTCTCAAAAATGTACCTGAAATCGTCAGGCTGCTGAATGCCCAGGCCGGGTTGACGCTGGCAAACACCAACAATGCAATGGCAGTCAATTTGCGGATGCAGGCATTCATCGGGGAGAACGCTTGTTAGAGCGGGATCGTCAGCACGGAATGCGTTGAGGTCGAGTCCAGGCTGACGATTGGGCAAACGGGCGGAGACTCCGCTCGTAGCAACGCGGCAATCAGGCGCTCAGAGCCTGCTTGCGCCGACCCACGCCAACCATGCCGACAATGGCGCTGCCGAACAGCCAAACCGCCGTTGGGACAGGAACAGCGCTGATGGTTGCGAAGTACTGTTGGTTACCGCTGGTACTTCCGCCACCATTACCCCCCACCCATAGACTGTATTTACCCGCACTCAGGTTGGGAAATGTGATGGCCACCGCCTGATTGATGGCGTCGTAGGCATAGTCGATGCCGCCATTGCTGGATGTGGTCGAGGCATGACCGAGATAGGTCAGGCCCAGCGTTCTGAGGGGTTGCAGTGTTGGATTGGTGTTGGCAGACGCACCGGTAGTCGGATTTGACGATGAAGGCGCCAGCGGATTGGCATTCCACGCGGTGTGCTTGTTGCTGGTGGGCGATGCGTCCCAGCCTTGGAACAGGGTGAAACCTGGCAGAAAGCCGGAGCCGGATTCAGCTTGAACCTTGATGGTGACGTTTCCTGTAACGTCCAGATCGATCAAGCCAAAATCCATAGCATTACCCCAGCTTCGCGACGGGTTCCAGCGGTTGCCGGTCGATTCCAGTTTGAAGTCGGTACTGACGTTGGGCAGGGTGAGCGCATTGGCTCTGGATACATTGTAGGTGTGGTTGTAGAGATGGATGTTTGCCAGCCAGGTTGTCGGCAGATTGCCGACATAGCCTTTGTCGACGGGTGAGCCACCGGTCCAACTGCCGGTCGTCGTTGATCCGTTGGTATTGGGCGCTTCACCGCCGGTTGCCGACAAGTGGAATGAGACATGCGCCTGCGCACTACCAGCGACCAGCATCAACGCGCCGATAGCGCCGGATAGTGCGAGTTTTTTGAAGCCTTTCATTGAATACTCCTGATGATGTTTTTTATGTTGGGTGGCGCCGCAGGTCGTTTCGGCAACGCGAACCAAGCGTCAGCCGGTATAGGGGCAATGCGCCGCCTGCGGCCTGCGACGCCGCAAGGCTAATAGCACGAAGCAGGCCAACATAAAAATACAACAGAATCAAAGCTTTATATTCGCAACCCAATCTCGTGCAGCGTAAGTGAGGGCAAATACCATAGCGGACATGTGATATGCCTCACATATTGAGAGATCGGGTCGATTCTTGCGAAGAGACTTGGTGAGTCAATAAACGTAGGACTGAAAAGATGGCTTGGCAGGTCAAAAACATAAGTGTATTATAATTTTATTATTTACATGAGGACAATCACAATGATTTTCAGACAACTCTTTGAGAGCCAAACCTCGACTTACACCTATCTGTTGGCTTGCGAGCAAACGCGCCGTGCGGTGTTGATCGACCCTGTCGCGTCGGAAGTCGATGCTTACATCGGCTGGTTGCAGGAATTCGACCTGAAGCTGATTTACACGATGGAAACCCACGTCCATGCCGACCACATCACAGGTGCCGGCCTGTTGCGTCAGCGTTTGGGCAGCAAGAGCGTGGTACATCGCGACGCCGGTGCCCAGTGCGCCGATTTACTGGTGACCGACGGCGTCATACTGCAAGTAGGTGAGCTGGAATTCGTGGTGCGGCATACACCGGGACACACCAGCGGCTGCGTCAGCTACGTGATGGCCGACCGGGTTTTCACCGGCGACGCGCTGCTGATCGGCGGCAGTGGCCGCACCGATTTTCAGCAGGGCGATGCCGGCCTGCTGTATGACAACATCACCGACAGGCTGTTCAGCCTGCCGCCCGACACATTGGTGTACCCTGGCCATGATTACCAGGGCAACACCGTGTCGACCATCAAGCAGGAAATGGCGAAAAACCTGCGGCTGGGCGGTGGCAAGACCCGCGACGAGTTCATTGCCATCATGCAGGAACTGAAATTGGCCTACCCCCAATTCATCGACCAGGCCTTGCCCGCCAATCAGTCCTGTGGCCAAGCGCCCGACAGCCACTAAGACCGCGCCATGTTGCTGATCATCGGCCTGTCGCTAGGCATTGGCGTTCTGCTCGGGCTTCTGGGCGGCGGCGGTTCGATTCTGACCGTGCCCATGCTGGTGTATTTGCTGGGTATCGAGCCGAAAACCGCCATCGTCACCTCGTTCGTCGTCGTCGGCACCTCCAGCCTGGCGGCCTTGATTCCTCACGCACGTCGTGGCTTCGTTTGCTGGAGGAGCGGCGCTTTTTTTGGTTTGTCCGGCATGGTTGGCGCCTTTGGCGGTGGGCGGCTGGCCTCGCATTTTCCGGGTGATGCACTGATGGTGCTGTTTGGCCTGGTCTGCCTGGCCACCGCACTGCTGATGTTACGCGCCCGGTCCGCCGGTTCGAACGACGGCAATGCCCAGCCGTTTGCGATTTGCCCGTTGCGGGTGCCGTACCTGCGTGTGCTGTTCGACGGCTTTTTCGTCGGCGCGTTGACCGGCATGGTCGGAGTGGGTGGTGGCTTCATGATCGTGCCCGCACTGACCTTGCTGGTGGGGCTGCCGATGCAAGGCGCCGTGGGCACGTCGCTACTGGTAATTGCGATGAATGCGCTGGCCGGCCTGGCCGGTTACAGTCATCAGGCTGAGTTCGACGCCCTGCTGACGCTTGCCGTAACCGTCAGCGCACTGGCGGGCAGCATGATGGGCAGTGCGCTGTCGACGCGAATACAACCGGCGCGGCTGCGTCGATTGTTCGGCCTCATGGTGCTGGCCGTAGCCTTGTACATCGTGTGGCAATCGTTCAGCCTGGCGTTGCTTGAACGCCTCATCGCCGAATTCAGTGATGCTCGCGCTGCCTATCGCGTACTGTTTGCCATTTTTTTGATTTGGCTGTTGCTGCGCATCGGCGGCTGGGTACACAAAACCGATCGGGTTGACTTCGACACAGGCAAACCGAATGCCGAAGACTGACGCCATCTTGCTCCTCACCGAAACGCTGTCGTCAACCGGCCCCGTCTGACAGCCTGGGTTTAAGGAAACGCGGCAGTGCGAAGGCCAGCAAACCGACAATGGCTGCAATGACCGCCAGCAAGCCCCAGACCGTGCGCTGGCCGGGCTGTTGTTCGGCCACCAGACCGACCGTCAGCGGAATGCGCAAGGCACTGACATCGACCGGCGTTTTGAGGTCGTTATCGTCGACACGGAGTATCACCTCGAACTTGCCGGTGGTTTTGAAATCGACCATGGCCGACACCACGCCCTGCCGGGCAATCGCCATCGGTACTTCGGCCATGACCTGACCATCTTCGCGCAACACCGTCATCGACACCGGCTTTTTGCGCACATCAAGATCCAGCAAATCCAGCGTAATTTGGGTTTTACCGGCTTTGGGCAAATCGATGCATTCGGGCTGCGGCAGCGATCGCACGTCCTGTTTTTGAGCAGTATCGATCTGGTAGGCGGCAAAGTTGACTGCATAGTAATCGTTGGTTTGCAGGCAGCCGTACATGTCGTAAACACCGCCAACACCCTTGCGGGCACCGCCCAACGGGATAGACGCATCGGCAGAAATGGCAGTCACACACAGCATCAGGGCAACTAAGGAACGCATCATGTCAACCTCCAGCACCGGCAGGTGAGGCAACCGAGAATTTGATGACACCGCTGACGATCAGGCCGTCTTCTGTCACGACCCGGTAACGCGCGGCATAGGGGCCGGGTTGAAGCGGTTTTGTGGTTGCGGTCAGCCGGTGGCGTTCGCCCAATACCAAGCGGGTGTCGCCATTGTCGACGCGTTGCCCGTGGTCATTCACCACCACCACCGATGGCGAGCGTTCGCTGACATTACCACTGAACCAGAACGTCACCGTGCCTTTGAAATCGGTGACTTCTGCGTGTGCCTTGGGTTCGGATTTGATCAGTATGCCTTCGGCATGAAGCGGATTGGCGAACAAGGCCAGCACTGCCAGATACCCTATTTTGCTTATCAGTTGCATGACAGTCTGCCTTTCAAATGACACCGAGCGCGTCGGCGATGAATAATACGACCGGGTCGGCCAAGGGATGAAAAAAGCCCAGCACGATCAGAAACAGGGTGATGACGAAGCAGCGCAGCCACAGCGCCAGGCAAAAATCCTGTTTGCGCCAGAGCCAGTGCAACAGCAACCAGCTCGTCAGCCACACCACAATCGCCAGCGTTTCCTTGCCGGAATACGAACCGATACTGCCATCCGGGCCGCTGCCAATAGCACCGGGTATCCAATGACCGAAAGCATGAACCGCCTTGTCCAGCGCCGGGGTCAGACGGGAAACGTGATGACTGACCATCAGCGTAAAAAATGCCAGCAAGACCGCCAGACTTGCCGCCACGGCGGGGCCGGAATACAACACCGGTGCTCGTTCGTTTTCGCGCATCGCTATCGACCTCAGACAAATCGCAGTTTGGCCAGTACCAGACCGGCAACGAAACCCAGCAGCAAAAAGCTCCAGGCCACCAGCACCGTCACCCCGACGAAGCGCGTCAAATCGCGCCGTGTCTGAATCGGCAAGCCATAGAAATACAACATGAAGGTTGCCAGCAGCATCAGCGGAAACGGAAACAGCGAGACAAACTCCTTGAACTCCATCAAAACCGTGTGAAAAACCGGCACATTACCCAGTATCCAGTCGCGCGGCCCGTCTTCGCCGCGATAACGCATGTAAATCCAGTTGCCGCTGATGGCACCCGCCAGATTCAGCAAAGTTGCCGCCAACAGCCAGCGCCGCAACGACTCGAAATTAACCTGTACGCCCTTGAGCCACGGCACCGCGCGATGGGTCAGATAGGTGCCGACCACCAGCGCTGAAATAGCGATCACACCATGAATACCCGCCTTGAAGCCGTAAGCCGACGGGAAGAAAAAGTTGGCCACCGGCAACAGCAGCAGCAACGAGGCCGCAATGATGACCTGGGCACGAATCACCAGCTTGTTGAAAGAATCGTTGGTGTGCTGTCCTGTGGACATTAAAAGCCTCGCAATGAAAACAAAAACATGGGCATGAACTGCGGCTTTCGCAGCGCATTATTCGCAATTTATGAAAATTAAATTTATTTTCATACTTTCGTGGCATGAAGTCCAGAGCGGTCGGAGCACCTGGCGGCGCGTATGCCCGAAAACCCGTCACCTGTCAGACAGGCATCAATGGATTCAGAGTATCGGCAACACCTGTTCCGCTGGCCGACCGATCGCCGCCCTGCCATTGCTGATGACGATAGGCCGCTCGATCAATTTGGGAACACGCACCATCGCCTCGATCAGATCAGAATCGGTCAACGACGGATCGTCCAGACCGTTTGCCTGGTACTCCGGTTCCTTGCGTCGCATCAATTCGCGTGGCCCAATACCCAGCATGTCGAGTATGGCCTGCAATTCGGCGTGACTGGGCGGGGTTTCTAGGTAGTGAACGACATCGGCAGTTACGCCCTGCGCTTCCAGCAATTTCAAGGTTTCGCGCGATTTGCTGCAACGCGGGTTGTGATAGATTTTGACGGTCATGACTTACACCTTGAGCAATGGGGTTGCGGGCTATAATAGCAGCCCCGTTTCGACTGACCTGGGGCAAGACGCCATGCAACTACCCAACTATTCAACCGCCCGCGTGCTGGTGGTTGGCGACCTGATGCTCGATCGCTACTGGCACGGCCCCACTTCGCGCATATCGCCGGAAGCCCCGGTGCCGGTGGTTCACGTCAAGCACGACGAATACCGCGCCGGTGGTGCCGGGAACGTGGCGCTGAACATTGCCGCGCTGGGTGCCAAAACCTCGCTGCTGGGCTTCGTTGGCGAAGACCAGAATGCGGTGTCGCTGGAAACCCTGCTGAAAAAAGCCGGTGTGCTATGTCTTTTCCAGGCCGTGCCGCACCATCCCACCATCACCAAGCTGCGGGTCATGAGTCGGCATCAGCAATTGATCCGCCTGGATTTCGAAGATGGCTTTCACGCCATAGCCAGCGAGCCGCTGCTGCATCGGTACCACGCCGAGATGACGCAAGCGCAAGTCGTCGTGTTGTCCGACTACGGCAAGGGTACGCTGAACGGCATCCAGCCATTCATCAAGCTGGCGCGGCAGATGAAAAAGCCGGTGCTGGTCGATCCCAAAGGCAGCGACTTTTCCCGATACAAACACGCCACGCTGATAACCCCCAACCTCAGCGAATTCGAAACCGTAGTCGGCCATTGCACCGACAATGGGCAAATCGTCGAACGTGGCATCAACCTGATGACCGAACTCGAACTCGACGCCCTGCTGGTCACGCGCGGCGAACACGGCATGACGCTGATCGCCAGCAACGCCGAACCCTTGCACCTGCCGACTCATGCCCGCGAGGTATTTGATGTAACTGGCGCTGGCGACACGGTGATTTCCGTGCTTGCCGCCAGTCTGGCCGCCAAAAAACCGCTGGCCGAAGCCACCCAACTGGCCAACATCGGCGCCGGTGTCGTCGTCGGCAAAATGGGTACGGCCACTGTCGATACCGACGAGCTGGCCGCCGCCCTGCACGGCCCGCGCGCCCATCACAAAGGTGTTTGTACCCTGGCTGAACTGCTGAAGGAACGCGCCGCCGCCAGGCACAAAAACGAAAAAGTCGTCGCCACCAATGGTTGTTTCGATATTCTGCATCCCGGCCACATCCGCTATCTGCAACAAGCCAAAACCTTGGGCGATCGTCTGGTGGTGCTGGTCAACAGCGACGATTCGGTCAAACGGCTGAAAGGGCCGCAGCGCCCGGTCAACAACCTGGCGCAGCGCATGGAAATGCTGGCCGCACTGGAATGCGTGGACTGGGTGGCGCCGTTCGAGCAAGACACCCCGGAAGAGGTCATAGCCCAACTGCTACCCGACATTCTGGTCAAAGGTGGCGACTACACCGACATCACCGCCATCGCCGGTCACGACAGCGTGCTGGCCAGCGGCGGCGAAGTGAAGATTCTGTCGTTCATCGAAGGCCACTCGACCACCGGTATCATCCAAACCATCAAGGCATCGATGCCGTCCTGACAGCGGACGAGTGCCGCACAGCCCCGGCGGCTCAGGTTTCTGGCTGAAAAACCAAAGGTTTTGATAGACTGCGCCGCTCGCCGGACAAAATGGCGCCGACGCCCCCTGTTTCACCGAAAATCCGACGCCAACGACAGCCATGAACAGCGAAATCAAACCACCATTGCCACCGTTCAATGCCGAAACGGCAGCGCAAAAAGTACGCATGGCGGAGGATGCCTGGAATTCGCGCGATCCGGATCGCGTCATTCTGGTGTACACCGAAGACACCGCATGGCGTAATCGCGCGGAATTTCCCAAAGGCCGCGAGCAGGTACGCGAATTTCTGCAACGCAAATGGGCGAAGGAGCTGGATTACAGGCTAATCAAGGAGTTGTGGGCATACAGCGAGCATCGCATCGCCGTGCGCTTTGCCTACGAATGGCATGACGATGCCGGTTTGTGGTTTCGTTCCTACGGCAATGAAAACTGGGAGTTCAACAGCCAAGGCTTCATGCAGCGCCGGTTTGCCAGCATCAACGATTTGGCGATCGAGGCATCCGACCGACTGTTTCATTGGCCATTGACCATGGGGAGCCGTCGCCCCGACGATCATCCAGGCCTGAGTGATCTGGGCTTGTAACCACTTTTTTCCAGCGTTCAACCATCACCACCCATTCAAACGACAGAACGGAAACAACCATGGACAAAAAAACACCGATATGGGTCATGCTGGCATTGTCTAGCATCAAAACACGTAAAGGCGGACTCATCCTGATCGGGTTCAGCCTGGTTTTCACGCTGTACTGCATACCCTGGGCCAAGTATTTCAGCCAGGCCTGGGTTGGCTATGTCTTCATGATCGACGAATGGGACTGGTTTGCCATGATGCTGCCCATGACGGGCTGGTATTGGCTCAGTTTGCGCTGGATGGACAAAAACGACAGGTGGGAAACGGGTTAAAGACGCGCATTCGATACGATAGTCGGGTTGCCACGGCTTCCGTGGTAACTCATACCGCAGCCATCGCGAAGGCTGCGGTTCCCTGAACACTCACTCCAAGCCCTCTGTGTGGCTTTTTTCAATCGCCAGCCTGTACGGTCAATGCGGCGCTCATTGCGGGGGCCAGAGCCAAGTCGGTCAGCTGCCAGTTGGCGTCGGACTGGCAGGCTGCGGGTAAGGCCCGAAAACACGGCTGCCCGGACGTGGAGGTCACGATACCGGCAACACCGACGCCAATACCCACCCCCACCGCCTTGACCAGACTTTCCTTGCGCGTCCAGAACCGATAAAAAGCTGGGGTTCGCTCGGCGGCTGGCAAGCCATGCCAATAGATTTTTTCCTCGGGTGCCAACACGCTTTCGGCCAAAGTGGTCAGATTATGGCGTTCATCCCAGACTTCAAGATCGATTCCCAGCGGGCGCTGCCCCACCGCCAGCACCATCCAGTCGGCGGAATGCGACAGATTGAACGCCAGCGTGGGCTGCCGACCACTGGCATCGAGGACAGCAGGCTTGCCAAAGGCGTTGCGGGCAAACCCTATGCTTGCCGGTGCGACATTCAGATAAGCGCCCAGCTTCAGCCGCATTTTCCCGTGACAGACCACATAGCGCCGACGATGGCGTTCCTGCATAAAACGCCCCGCCTTCGCCTGCTCCTCGCAGGATAACAACTGCCAGTAGTGGTGAAGATCGGCCTCATTGGACAGCAGGCTGTCGAACCAGACATCGACGCCGGATACGCTCAGCAATGGCTTTGACTGCATGACCCCGTGGATTTTTCAGAATCGTGACAGAGCGGAAATTCCATGGGCTAGCGGGAGCTAAACCACTTCTAAACAATTACGCAGCACTTGCAATGGCGTTCAGTATCTCGGCGGTGCTGGGCAAATTGGCGTCGCGCAGTTTTTTCAGCCGCAAGGCAATCGCGCTATCCATGCGGTAGGCATGACCTACGTGATCAATACCCGGCGTTCCAATCGGGATGAATACTTCGTGTTGCTTGTGAAAACACATACCGGAACGACCAATGACGATAGTCGGTACGTTGGTTTCAGGCGGGGTGGCCTGGGTGTCGAAGGCATGCACCCAAACCAGAACGTCGGCTTCGCCACCCGCCAGCATGGCTTGGGTGTCGTACAAAAACGGATCGTATTCCGGATAACCCCGGGCGAAGCTGATCCGCGCCGGGTAGCCGGTGATCCAGCCGCACACCTGGCTGGCGGTCTGATCGCCTTCTTTGCCGCCGAGCGGGAATCCCGAGCAGCGCGTACCTTGCTGATTGATGTCTTTGACGATGTTGCAAATGGCTTGAACGGTGAGTTCGGCGTGGTCATAATCCAGCGCATCGGCACCCCACAGTACGACACCGTATTTTGCATTGCGCAATTTATCGACAACGGCTTGCAGCTCGGAGACAGCGATACCGCCGACACTTTGCGCCTGTATCACCTGTTTTTTCACCCGCGCCGACAAGACGGCAAGCACAGATGGCAAGTCGTTATCGGCACAGGCCAGTACCTGGGCTTTTTGGCCGGATGGCGATGTAGATGCCTCGCCGCAGGGCGCTTTGCCCAGGTAAACGACCTCGCGGGCAGACGGATCGGCCAGATGTATGGCTTCTTCCGTCCACAGGCCGCGCTCGAAAAAACGTGGCGCAAAATTTTCCGGCACGGTGCCGACTACAAGCAGAAAATCGCAGCGGTTCCTGATTTCCGTCAGGCTGGTGTTCATCCAGCCGCCATCCTGCAAGGCCAGCAGGTTGCGGCGAGTCACATTGAAACTGCCAGCATCGACCACCGCGCCAACCGTGTCAGCCAGCGCCAACAGGGCGCGCATACCGCTGACGTCGGTAGCGCAGCCACCGATGACGGGTTGCCTGGCAGCGCGCAGCAAGTCGGCAGCCCTGGCGACGGCGGTGGCCAGGCTGACAGGCCGACCGTCGATGCGCGGTGTCGCATCGCCCATCGCTTGCTCGAAAGCAGGCGTGTTGACAGCGCAGCCGTTGGCAACGACTTCAATCCGTACGCCATCGCTTTTCACAACCAGGTCGTCGCTGCCAATGCCGCAGAACGGGCTGGGTACTTCAGTGATTTCAGCCGCAGTCATGGCGTGTCCTCAGTCTTTTTTGATGTATTTGAAACGCGGATCGTCGGGTGTGCCTTCGAACAGACCGCAGGATTCCGTGTTGGCATCCCACATCACCACGTCCTCGATTTTTTTGGCCAGCGCAAAGTCTTTTTCGGTGATGCCTTTTGCCGAATGGGTGACCAGTTTGACGATGACAAAGGCATAGGAAACCGTCAGATCAGGGTGGTGCCAGGCTTTTTCAGCCAAATGGCCGACGGTATTGACGACCATCAGGGTCGCTTTCCAGCCGCTGGTCTTGTATTTGCGCCGTAGCCAGCCGTTCTCGTAGTACCAATGCGGCAATTCGGTTTGCAGTCGTTCGGCGATTTTTTCATCGGCTATGACTGCGGGCGTGTCGTGCGTCATAAACGAACCTCAGCGTGTCGGGTTGACGGGGAGCCGCATTCTATACCAATGGTTCGACAAATTTCGGCATCGGCGTATGGCGGCCAGTGGTAGAGGGACATGATCCTGTCATTCAATGACGTGCTGATCGCGCTGGCGCATCCGTGCGCTTGCTCTGGCAAGAACCCAAGATGCAATCATCACGCTGGTCGGGCTGATGTACAATGCCCGCCTTTTCGACCGATTTGGTTGTCGTTTTTTGGGTTGTCGTTTTATGGTCGAATTTCTGCAAATCCATCCGCGAAACCCCCAGTCCCGGCTGATTCAGCGTGCAACCAACGTCTTGCGTAACGGCAGCGTCATCGTTTATCCGACCGATACCTCGTATGCCCTGGGCGCGCACATTGGCGACAAGCAGGCCATGGATGTCATCCGCCGCATTCGCAGACTGGATGACAACCATAACTTCACCTTGCTGTGTACCGATTTGTCGCAGGTATCGACCTTCACCAAAATGGGTAACGATGCCCACCGGCTCATCAAAAACCTGACGCCTGGCCCTTTCACCTTCATTCTCGATGCCACCCGCGAGGTGCCGCGCCGCTTGCAGCATGCCAAGAAAAAAACCATTGGTGTGCATATTACAGATAACCTGATTGCGCGGGCCTTGCTGGCAGAACTCGGCGAGCCGATACTGACATCGACGCTGCTGCTGCCGGGTGATGACGATGTTCTGGCCGACCCTTACGACATTCGCGAGCGTCTGAACCACGAGGTTGACGTCATCATCGACGGCGGCATCATTCCTTATCAACCCACGACGGTTATCGCCTGTATGGATAACCGTATCGAAATCATCAGGCAAGGCGTTGGCGTTGCCTCCATGCTGGAGAAATCAACATGATGGAAGAACTGACGCTGGTTCAGCGTATCGTGGTATGGATTCTGCCCGTGATCTTTGCGATTGCCGGGCATGAAGTGGCGCATGGCTGGATGGCCAGGCGCTATGGCGACAAGACCGCCGAGCGCGAGGGCCGCCTGACACTGAACCCCATCAAGCACATCGACCCTGTCGGCACCTTGATCGTGCCGGGTTTGCTGCTGATTACCTTCACCGGCTTCATTTTCGGCTGGGCCAAGCCGGTGCCGGTCGATCCACGCAATTTCAAGAAACCCAAACAGGCGATGATGATGGTGGCGCTAGCGGGGCCGGCGTCCAATCTGCTGATGGCAACCGCCTGGGCCTTGATCGCCCGTTTCGGCGTGATGCTGGAAATCGAATTCATATCGATGCCACTGATTTACATGGGCGTCGCCGGCATCACCATCAATCTGGTGCTGGCGATCATCAACATGCTGCCGATTCCGCCGCTCGATGGCGCCCGGGTATTGTCCGGCCTATTGCCGGATTACTGGGCCTGGCGCTTCAATCAACTTGAACGCTTCGGCTTCGTCATTTTGCTGATTTTGCTGGTGACGGGTGTACTCGGCATGATGCTGGCATACCCGATGTTCATTATTCAGCAAGTGTTTTTCAGTCTGGCGGGCATATAAGGGCTTATGCCCGGATCGCATGAGCGATACACAGGCGGCAAGCGTAGCTCCGGTCGAACCCATAGCCCGGGTTTTGGGGCAACCGTTTCAGGATTTGCCGGACGACCTCTACATCCCGCCCGATGCGCTGGAGGTGTTTCTCGATACCTTCGAAGGGCCGCTGGATTTGTTGCTGTATCTGATTCGGCGGCAGAATCTGGACATACTCGATATTCCCATCGCCCAGATCACCCGGCAATACATGACCTACATCGACATGATGGACAGGCTCCGGCTGGAGCTGGCCGCCGAGTACCTGGTCATGGCCGCCTGGCTGGCCGAGATCAAATCGCGCATGTTGTTGCCGCGTCAGCCGGAAAGCGAGGACGAGGAAGACGACCCGCGCGCTTTCCTGATCCGCAAATTGCAGGAATACGAAGCCATCAAGAAGGTGGCGGAAGCCATCGACCAGTTGCCGCGCCACGAACGCGATACCTTTGACATCGGCGTCGATACCACAACCGTCAGTGTGCGGCAAATACTGCCGGATGTCGCATTCAACGAGCTGCTGCGGGCGTTTCAGGAGGTGCTGAAACGCGCCGAGCAGCTCAGTCACCATCAAATCACCAAAGAACCTCTATCAGTCCGTGAACGAATGGCAGCCATTTTGGAAAAACTTGACCGAACAGATCAGCTCTCTTTCGCAGCGTGTTTTACCCGAGGTGAAGGAAAAAACGGAGTGGTTGTCGCGTTTCTTGCCATCCTTGAACTCGCCAAGGAATGCATCATCGACATCGCCCAGCTCGAACCCCACGCTGGCATCGTCGTCAGACGCCGCGCCAGCAGCGATTGATCCTCCCCGGCTCGAAAGCCGTATCGATGATGCGTCACCCATCCCAACCAAGCCAGTCCAAACCAAACCGCGAAAGCCGCGTGTCAAGGCCGAAGCCGTCACCGTGGTGGCGCACATCCGGCGCAAGGCCATACGTTTTCCGTTGCTCTGGACGACCGAATTGCGCAAACGCCCATTTGTCAGCCCTGCCAGTACCGCATCGCGAAAACCGGCAAGCCGGTTGCCAGCCGCCTGGGCGGTACGCATTCGCGCCAGCGCTTGCCCGCCGGTCATGGCGGTTTCGTCGCACCCTGCCCAGGTAGTGGACGTGAATACCCGGCGCATCGTCGAAGCCATGCTGTTCGCGACCAGCAAACCCATGACCGTCAAGCAGATTCAGGACGCTTTTCCCGAGCTTGAGCAGCCCGATGCGCTGGACATACAAGCATCGCTGGACGTCATCGCCCGCGATTACGCCGACCGGCCCATCGGCCTGAAACACCTGGCCAGCGGTTACCGGTTTCAGGTGCGGGAAAACTACGCGCCCTGGGTTTCGCGCCTGTTCGAAGAAAAACCACCACGCTATTCCCGCGCCTTGCTGGAAACCCTGGCGATCATTGCCTACCGCCAGCCGACGACGCGCGGCGAAATCGAGGACATACGCGGCGTCAGCGTCAGCACCGGCATCATTCAAACCCTGCTCGAACGTGAATGGATACGGGTGATAGGCCATAAAGACGTGCCAGGCCGACCGGCGTTGTACGCCACCACCCGGCAGTTTCTCGATTATTTCAATTTGACTTCACTGAACCAGTTGCCGACACTCGAACTGATACAAAACGCCGATTTCGGCGACTTACTACCCCAGCAGGAACACCGTGAAAGACCGCAAACCGAATCCGCCCCATCCGCCCAAAGCGAAATCTCAACCCATACCGAGCCGCAAATCACCAGCGCCGCGGAAGGCCAAGCCAATGCCGACAGTACCGAAGGCCGCACCCGCCACTGACTCCGGCGGCGAGCGCATTCAAAAACTGCTGGCACGTGCGGGTCTGGGTTCGCGCCGCGAAATCGAACGCTGGATCGAAGAAGGCAGGCTCACGGTCAACGGCAACCGGATTCAGCCCGGTTATCACCTAAAGCCCGGCGATCATCTGCAAATCAATGGCCGCATCGTCAAATGGGAAAAGTACGCCGAGCAACCGACGCGCGTGCTGGTGTATCACAAACCGGCCGGTGAACTGGTAACCCGTCGTGACCCGGAAGGCCGACCGGTGATTTTCACCCAACTGCCCCGGCTGGCGGTTGGGCGCTGGATTGCCGTCGGGCGGCTGGACATCAATACTTCGGGCCTGCTGATGGTGACCAACAATGGCGAACTGGCCAATCGCTTGATGCACCCGTCGCGGCAGGTCGAGCGTGAATATGCGGTGCGCGTTCTGGGCGAGGTCGATGACGCCATGATCGAACGCCTGCAAGCCGGCGTCGAACTCGACGACGGCCCGGCGCATTTCGACGACGTGCATTCCCATACCGGCGAGAATGTCGACAATGAGAGTGTCAATAATGAGCGCGCCAACAAATGGTTTTACGTGACGGTGAAACAAGGACGCAACCGCCTGGTGCGGCGTTTGTGGGAATCGCAAGGCATCAAGGTCAGCCGTTTGATCCGGGTGCGCTACGGCGACATCAGGCTGCCGGAACGTGTGCGCGCCCATTCGTTTTACGAGCTGGAAACGAAAGACTTGCAGGCTTTGATGGCGACGGTGGGTTTGTAATACTCAGGCAGCGCAAACCCTGTTCCTGCCCTGTTTTTTGGCGAGATACATTGCCTTGTCGGCCCGGTGAACCAGGCTGTCTGCGTTATCGGTCTCGCCCAACGTGGCCACGCCCAGGCTGACCGTCAGATGCAGCACCGACATGCCATAGGCCAGGGTGTGCGACTCGACCGCCAAGCGAATGCGTTCGGCAATCAAGGCGGCGCCGTCTTCTCCGGTGTCGGGCAGTAACACGCAAAACTCCTCGCCGCCGTAGCGGAACACCATGTCGGTTGCGCGCACGGTTTCCATGATCCAGCCAGCGACCGACGCCAGTGCGATGTCGCCACCATGATGACCGTGGTTGTCGTTGATACTCTTGAAGTGGTCGACATCGATGAAGGCCAGCGATAACGCTTGTTCCTTGCGCTGCGCCCGTTTGATTTCGCGCTGCAAGGTTTCGTCGAATGCCCCGCGATTACCGGCTTTGGTCAAAGGATCGGTATGCGCACGCTTCAGGGCTTGATGAAACAGCGTCGCGTTGCGCAAAGGGTAAATCAGGCAGCACAACAAGGCTTCCAGAATGGCCAGCTCATCCTTGCCGAAGCGTTGGCTGCGGGTCAGCGTCAGCGCCCCCAGCTGTTTGTCCTCGACTTTCAGGGCATAGGTGCAGGAATGCCGCCCCACGACGCCACGTTTGAAATCCATGTCGAATTCCTCGTTGGCGTATTCGACGCTGTTATGCGGGATGGTCGCCTGAATCTTGTTGCTGAAGATCGAAATCAGTTCGCCAAACTCCAGAGTGGTCTGCAAGGCGCTGCTGATGTCGTAATGTTGCAGGTTAACGGCGGGTAAGGCTTCGAAGCTCTTGTTGCTGACAACTGCTAATTGGGAAGCTTTTTCGCTCATGGCACATCCTCGATGCTGGAATCATGGTTAATCCAGTTGCATCAATTTTTGTGCCAACTAAAAATTTAATTAAAAATCAATGCGTTGTAAGGTTTACGAGTTGATTGATGTACACGACAACGCTTTGCCGCCAAAAAACCGGCATCAGAACAAACCCAGTTGCACCTGCGCCACTTCCGACATCATGTCACGCGACCAGGGCGGATCCAGCACCACTTCGACCGTCACCTTGCCTACGCCCGGCAAGGCGCGGATCGATTTTTCGACATCGCCCTGAATCACCGGCCCCATGCCGCAACCCGGCGCAGTCAGCGTCATGCGGACGTGCACATCGTTGCCGTCGTCGGCATTCGCACTGACCTCACAACTGTAAACTAGGCCCAGGTCGACGATGTTGACCGGAATTTCCGGGTCGTACACGGTTTTCATGACTTCCCAGCAATTTTTCTCGACGGCTTGGCTGTCGGTTTCCGCCACCAGGGTATGCAGCTCATGCGACTCTTTGCCCAGGGCATCGGCATCGATGCCGGCAATGCGCACCATGTGGCCATAGTCGGTGATGACGGTGTAATTGCTGCCCAGCGACTGATGAATGGTCACGCTGGCACCTTGTGGCAAAGTGCCGTGGTGGCCATCGGGAATGGTGACGATGTTTACATCGCGGCTCAAGGTGACAATATCTCGTTCTGCCATGGTGTTATGGGCAAGGTTTGAAAGTGCGCGCGTCAATAATTTGACCGGTTACCTGATGGTGGGTGGGGTCGAACAGATAGCGGTAAACCGCATCCAGGCTGTCTGCGGCAGGCAGCGATGCTTTGTCTTCCGCCGGATAGGCTTTTTTACGCAACGGTGAATCGACAGGCCCCGGCACCAGGATGTTGACCCGTACCCCGCCCGCCGTTTCCAGCTCGGCTGCCAGGATTTTCGCAAAACCTTCCAGCGCGATTTTCGATACGCCGTAGGCACCGCTGTAAGCCCGGCCATCGCGCACGGCGGAATCCGAGGTGAAAACAATCGAGGCGTGAGGACTTTTCTGCATGACCGGCAACAACACCCGGGTCAGCAGAAACGCCGCATTGAGGTTGACATTGAGGGTGTGGCCCCAATCGCGGGTTTTGTGCAGGGCGATGGGCGTAAAAGCGCTGAATTCCACCGCCGAATGCAGCAAGCCTTGAAGCGAGCCATAACGCTGCTCGATGGCATCGGCCATGTCCTGATACTGGGCTTCCGTTGCACCGGCCAGGTCGAAGGGATCCATGACTGGCTCCGGGCCGCCCGCTTCGACGATGGCGTCGTAAGTTTTTTCCAGCCTGACCATATCGTTGTCGAGCAGGATGATGTGTGCTCCCTGTTTTGCCAGGGTTTTTGCGGCGGCACTACCTAGGCCACCACCGGCGCCGGTCACAAGAATTACGTGCTTGTCCAGTGTCATGATGAGGTATCGATCCAGTTCAAAAGTTGGCGGGGATGGTCGATCAAGGCATGAGCGCCCCATTGCTCGGGCTGGTCATCGTCTTTCAGATAACCATAAGCAGCGACCAGGGTTTTCATGTTGACATGGTTGCCTGCCGCGATATCGTGGGCAGCATCGCCGATGTAAATGCAGTTTTGCGGCTCGACCCCGGCCTGCCGACAGGCGACCCGCATGGGTTCTGGGTGCGGTTTGCTGAAGGGCGTAGAGTCGCCGCTGACGATGCAGGCAGCGCGGTGATCCAGCCGCAACGCGGCCATCAACGGCGTGGTGTAGCGTTGCTTTTTGTTGGTGACGACGCCCCACTTCAAACCGCGTCGTTCGATGCTGTCCAACACCTCGGTCATGCCATCGAAGAATTGGCTGTAGCGGGCAATGTTGTTTTCATAGCGGGCTAGCATGGCATCGACCATGCGCTGCGATTCGGCTGACGCCACGTCGCCCAGGGCCGCTTCGACCATGGCCAGTGCTCCCAGCGAAATGGCCGGCCTGACCGCAGCGTGATCGGCGGCGGCGTAGCCGTGGTCAGTCAGCGCCTCGTTCAGACAGGCCAGCAGATCGGGCGCGGTATCCAGCAAGGTGCCGTCGAGATCGAACAGAATGCAGTCCAGCCTGAACGTCGTCATCGTCACTCCGCTGCCTTGAAGGCGGCAATGTAATTGACATCGATGTCGCGCCCTAGGCTGAATCGTTTGCTGAAGGGGTGGTATTCGATGCCGACCAGCGTTTGCAATTCCAGACCGGCATCGCGCGCCATCTGGCTCAGCTCCGACGGTTTGATGAAGGTTTTGTAGTCGTGCGTACCCTTGGGCACCATGTTCAGCAGATGCTCGGCCGCAACGATGGCCAGCAGCCAGGCTTTCGGCACCCGGTTCAGTGTCGAAAAAAACACCAGGCCGCCGGGTTTGACCAATGTGGCACAAGCCCGAATGATGGATGCTGGATCGGGTACGTGTTCGAGCATTTCCATACAGGTGACGTGATCGAAGCTTGCCGCTTGTTCGGCAGCCAGCGCCTCGGCGCTGATTTTGCGGTACTGGGCGGTCACGCCGGATTCCAGACCGTGCAGATCGGCGATGTCGATCAATTCTTCGCTCAGGTCTATGCCCAGCGCATCCGCCCCGGCTTTGGCCAGAGCTTCCGTCAAAATGCCGCCGCCACAACCGACATCGACGACGCGGGCGCCGCTCAGCGTGCAATGATCGGCAATGAACTGCAAACGCAACGGGTTGACGTCGTGCAGGGTTTTGAACTCGCCATTCGGATCCCACCAATGTTCGGCCTGCGAGCCGAATTTGTGGATTTCGTGGGGGTGTACGTTGTCGGTTGCTGTCATGAGGAATAAGAGCCGTGGCTGTAAGTTTGCGTTGCTTGGGATGGTTTCGTTCTGCCCACCCACCTGTGCGGGGGCCGTCGCTACGCTAATCATGCCGTATGGGTGCGGCGATATAGTTTACTTTTTTACTAGGTTATTGCACAGGCGTCAACGCCAGACCTGCGGCCAGTGTATGGCGCCGGGTTAGCGGCTCAAACGCGTCTGCCAATCGGCGGCCCGTCGGCGCAAATCGTCCATGTCCAGGGTCGTCAACTGGCGCTTGTTCAAAACATGCCGCCCCGCCACCCAGACGTCAGTGACCTGATGCCGACTGGCGGCGTAGACGATCTGCGCCAGTGGGTTGAATGTCGGCTGGGTTTCGATGTCGCTCAGATCGATCGCCACTACGTCGGCGGCTTTGCCGATTTGCAACGAGCCAATCTCATGATCCAGCCCAAGCGCCCTGGCACCGTTGATCGTTGCCATTTTCAGGGCTTGCATCGCCGGTACGGCATCGGCCCTGCCGGACACGCCTTTGGCCAGCAAGGCAGCCGTGCGCATTTCGGCCAGCATGTCCAGATCGTTGTTGCTGGCCGCGCCATCGGTACCCAGGGCGACGTTGATACCGGCATCCAGACAGGCGGCAACCGGGCAGAAACCGCTGGCCAGTTTCAGATTCGATTCCGGGCAATGCACGATGTGACCACCGGTGGCGGCATAGCGGGCGATGTCGGCATCCTGTAACTGCGTCATGTGCACGGCCATGAACGAGGCATCCAGCATGCCCAGTTCGCCCAGGCGCTCCAGCGGTGTCTGGCCGCTGGCTTGGTGCTGTTGCCGCAGCTCGTGCGCGGTTTCGTGAACGTGCATGTGGATGGTCAGGCCCATTTCGTCGGCAAACGTCCGCACGTTGCGCAACGGCCCGTCCGACACGGTGTAAGGCGCGTGCGGGGCAAAGGACAGGCTGATCAGGTTTTCGTGGCGTAACTGTTCGTGCAGCGCCAGGCCTTTGGCCAGATAGGCATCGGCATTTTCCGCCCAGAGGGTCGGAAAATCGAACACGATCAGCCCGATGTTGGCGCGGATGCCATGCGCCATGGCTTGCTGCGCTGCCACATCCGGAAAAAAATACATGTCGTTGAAGCAGGTGGTGCCGCCGCGCAGCATTTCGGCAATGGCCAGATCGGTGCCGTCGCGAACGAAGGCTTCACTCATCCAGGTTCGCTCCGCAGGCCAGATATGGTTTTCCAGCCAGTCCATCAAGGCGAGGTCGTCGGCAATCCCCGACAGCAGCGACATCGCGGCATGGGTATGGCAGTTGATGAAGCCGGGAATCAGCGCATGTCGATTGAGGACTTGCAGCGATTTGGGTTGGTAACGGTGCAGCGCCGCCGCATGGTCGAGCAAATCGACGATGCGGCCATCATGAATGACTAGGCTGCAATCCGAAAGCACCTGCTCCGGCTCGACCGGTATAATCCACCGCGGCTGAATGACGAGATCGACGTCCATCGCTGACTCCAACGCACAAAAGGCGGGCATTATAGCCTCATGGCAGGCTTGGCTCCGTCCTCTCTAACAACAAGGCCAGGCCGACAGGTTTTCATTGAATTGGTTGACACGGACATGAACGACAAAACGCCCCCCCCCCTCGCTTCGCACTCGCTGATCTGGAGCGACCATAGTCTGAAGGTGCTGGATCAGCGGCGACTGCCGCAACAGATGCATTACGACGAATACACCGATGCCGCCGGTGTGGCCGAAGCCATCGCCTCGATGCGGGTGCGGGGCGCACCGGCGATTGGTATTGCGGCGGCCTATGGCGTGGTGTTGTCGGCCATGTCGCATTACCCGGCAGCCGACTGGCAAGATCGGGTGGCCGCCGATATGGCCGGGCTTGCCGCCTCACGGCCAACGGCGGTCAATCTGTTCTGGGCGTTGGATAACATGCGTGCGGCAATCGGCAGCCACCCCACTGATCCAATTCCCGCACTAACGGCGCTGGCACAACGGATTCATAGTGATGACATCGCCGCCAATCTCGCCATGGGTGAACGCGGTGCCGACATCATCGGCGATACCCAAGCGGTACTGACCCATTGCAATGCCGGTGCGCTGGCGACGGGTGGTTATGGCACGGCGTTGGGCGTGATTCGCAGCCTGCACAAACGCGGCAAACTGGCCCAGGTTTATGCCGGTGAAACCCGCCCCTGGCTGCAAGGCGCACGCCTGACCGTGTGGGAGCTGGCGCAGGACGGCATCCCGGCAACGCTGATTGCCGACTCGGCGGCGGCCTGGCTGATGAAGTCCGGCAAGATAGATTGGATTGTGGTCGGTGCCGATCGCATCGCGGCCAATGGCGATGTCGCCAATAAGATCGGCACTTACTCGCTGGCTGTTCTGGCCAAACAGCATGGTGTCAAATTCATGGTGGCCGCGCCTACATCGACTTTCGATTTCGATCTGAACAGCGGCGACGGCATTCACATCGAGGAGCGCGACGCCCGCGAACTGCTGCCCGCGTGCTATCTGGATGACGGCTCACCGATCGACGCCTGGAACCCGGTATTCGATGTCACCCCTGCCGAGCTGATTACCACCATCGTCACCGAACGCGGGGCGATCATGCAACCCGGACGGCACGGTGTCGGGAGTCTGGCACCATGCTGAATCTGAAACCAGGCCAAAATCCTGCGTTGGTGTTGTCGTGCTTGCTGGAGGCGTTCAAGCTGCTGACTCACCCGCAGTTACGCAAGTACCTGCTGATGCCGCTGGTCATCAACCTCGTGATCTACAGCGGCGCGTTCGTGCTGGGCTATCACTGGATGGATGTGCTGATCCAGCAATTCATCCCGGACTGGCTGCACTGGCTCAACTGGTTGCTGTGGCCGCTGTTTTTCGTCAGTTTTCTGGTGGTGGGTTTCTTCAGCTTCACTTTGCTGGCTAATATGATCGCCGCGCCCTGGTACTGTCAATTGTCGGCGCGGGTGTTGCAATTGATTCACGGCCACGCCATCACGGTTGACGAAGCGCCGTGGGACAGAATTTTCCTGGGCGAACTCAAGCGCATGGGTTATTTGCTGGCTCGTATACTGCCGTTGCTGGTGTTATCGCTGATTCCGGTCGTCAATATCGTCGCGCCGGTGTTGTGGATGCTGTTCTCGGCCTGGGGTGTGGCCATGGAATTCATGGCCTACCCGTTGGAAAATCGCGGCCTGACATTCCCGGAACAAAAGCAGTTTTTGAACAATGCCCGCTGGAGCATGTTGAGCTTTGGCGGCTTGACCGGCCTGGGGCTGACGCTGCCGATGTTGAATCTAGTCATGGGCAAGGTCGCCGTCATTGCCGCCACGCTGTATATCGACCGGCAGACACAGCAGCAATGAGACCGTGTTTCAGCGGTGAATTTCCAGATGCAGTGCGCGGTACTCTTCGGTGAGTTTGTGCGAGGGCGCGTAATGAACCAGCGGCTTGGCATCGCTGTGTGACTCCCGCACCTTGACCGAGGTCGAGATTTTGGCTTCCAGAACCGGCAGGCCTTCTGCAACCAGATCGTCGACCAGTTGGCGCGGCAGGTTGGCTTGTTTCTGGTATTGGTTGACCACTACGCCTTCCACTTCCAGTTTCTCGTTATGGTCGGCCTTGACCTCGGCGATCGATCGCATCAGCGTGTACAACGCTTCGCGGGCGAAGGTGTCGCAGTCGAATGGAATCAGGCATTTTTCGGCGGCGATCAGTGCTGAAAGACTGTAGAAATTGAGGATGGGCGGTGTATCGATGTAAACCTGATCGAAGCCTTCGAGTTTTTCCAGCGCCTCTTTCAGCTTGTAGATTTTATGCCGCGATTCCAGGCGGCTTTGCAAGCCTTCCAGGTCGGCATGCGATGGCAGCACGAACAGATTGGGGAAGGGGGTTACGTGTATCAGGCCATCCAGGCCTTCCTTGCCACCACCGAACAAGCCCAGACCCAGGCTGTCCTTGAAGAAATGGGCAATGGTCTTGTCGGATTCCGCTACTTTGCTGCCTAGCAGGTATTGCGTGGAGTTGCCCTGTACATCCAGGTCGATGACCAGCGTTCTCTTGCCTTCGACGGCGCTGATGGCGGCCAGATTGCATGTAATGGTGGATTTTCCGACCCCACCTTTTTGATTGAAGATCACCCTGCGCATAAATCACCTCCGGCAAATAAAGTGGGTCATTATAAGTAGGACTTACGCATTGACGGAAGCCTGAAATTGTGGATACAAGGATTTCTTGCCGACCATGACGCGGGTGACGATTGTGGCGACCACATCCTGATATAACCCTTGCTGCCATTGATAAAATAGCCAACAGGCTGGCAAAGCCGATTCACCGCACCCTCTTTTTCCCACCCAGCGAGTTGATCCATGAACATTCACGAATATCAGGCCAAGCAACTGTTTCGCGATTTTGCGATACCCGTACCCCTGGGCGCCGTGGCCCACACTGCCGACGCAGCCATTACGGCGGCGCAGGGCATTCCCGGTTCGATCTGGGTCGTCAAAGCCCAGGTTCATGCCGGTGCCCGTGGCAAGGCTGGCGGCATCAAGGTCGCCCGCAGCCTGGATGAGGTCAAGGCTGGCGCAACCAGCCTGCTGGGAACGCGCTTGGTCACCCATCAGACCGATGCCAATGGCTTGCCGGTCGACAGTGTCTGGGTCGAACAGGCATCCGCCATTCGCACCGAGTTTTACCTCAGCCTGTTGCTCGACCGCGACAGCGAGCGCCTGGTGTTCATTGCCTCGGCAGCGGGCGGCATGGACATCGAAGCCGTTGCCGCCGAAACCCCGGAAAAAATCGTCAAGATCAAGCTGCATCCGGCGGCGGGCCTGCAACCCTATCATGGCCGCCAAATTGCCGACGCACTGGGACTGGCCAAGGAGCAACACGCACAATTGCACAACATCCTGAACGGCATGGTGGATTTGTTCCTGGCCAAGGATTGCAGCCAGATCGAAATCAACCCGCTGATCGTCACCGATGAGGGCGATTTGGTCGCGCTCGATGCCAAAATCAATTTCGACGACAACGCCATAGCGCTGCACCCTGACATTGCGGCCCTGCGTGACACCGCCCAGGAAGACGCCAGAGAGGCCGAAGCCCAGCAATACGACCTCAACTACATCACGCTGAGCGGCAACATCGGCTGCATGGTCAACGGCGCGGGTCTGGCCATGGCGACGATGGACATGATCAAGCTCAAAGGTGGCGCACCGGCCAATTTTCTCGATGTCGGTGGTGGTACCAACACTGAAAAAGTCAAGGAAGCCTTCAAGCTGATCCTGTCCGACAGCAACGTCAAAGCCGTACTGGTCAATATTTTCGGCGGCATTGTCAAATGTGACGTTATTGCTGCCGGTATATTGGCCGCCGTCGAGGAAATGCACTTGACCATACCCGTCGTCGTCCGCCTGGAAGGCACCAACGTCCAGCAAGGCCTGGATATGCTGAAAAACTCAGGATTGGGGCTGGTTGCCGCCGAAGACCTGAATCAAGCCGCCGAACTGGCGGTAACGCTTGCAGAGGGTAAACACGCATGAGCATTTTGATCGACAGCAACACTCAAGTCATCTGCCAGGGCTTCACCGGCAAACAAGGCACCTTCCACTCCGAACAGGCTCTGGCCTATGGCACCCAACTGGTCGGCGGCGTTACGCCGGGGCGCGGTGGTTCGGCTCATCTGGGGCTGCCGGTGTTCGACACCGTCGAACAGGCCGTCAGGGCTACCGGAGCCAGCGCAACGATGATTTACGTGCCACCGCTTTTTGCCGCCGACGCCATTCTGGAAGCGGTCGATGCCGGTATCGGGCTGATCGTTTGCATCACCGAAGGCATTCCGGTATTGCAGATGATGAAGGTCAAAGCCGCGATGCAGGGTACGAAGTCGCTGCTGGTCGGCCCCAACTGCCCCGGCGTCATCACACCTGGTCAATGCAAGATCGGCATCATGCCGGGTCATATTCACATGCCCGGCAGGATAGGCATCGTGTCGCGCTCCGGTACGCTGACCTACGAAGCCGTGCATCAAACCACGCGCGAAGGCCTGGGTCAGAGCACTTGCGTCGGCATCGGCGGCGACCCGATACGCGGCATGAACTTCATCGACGTACTCCAGCGTTTCCAGGACGACCCCGATACCCATGGCATGGTGATGATAGGCGAGATCGGCGGCAGCGACGAGGAGCAGGCGGCCGATTTCATCAAGGCCCACGTCAGCAAGCCGGTGGTTGGTTACATCGCCGGTCAGACTGCGCCGCCCGGCAAGCGTATGGGCCATGCCGGTGCCATCGTCACCGGCGGTACGGGTACCGCCGCCGGGAAAATCGCCGCGATGCAGGCCGCCGGGGTCAGCATGGTCAGTTCGCCGTCCGATATTGGTGCTGCAATGCGGGCGTGTTTTTGACTCCAGCGCATCCTGCGCACAAAAAAAAGGCGCGACCGGTAATCTCCGGTCGCGCCTTTTGTTATGGCAAAATCCGAACTGTCAGGAGGATGCCTGGCTGGCTTCCACCATGATTTTCAGTTTGGCACCAGGTTTGATGTCGGCCTGGTTTTTGGGTACGTTGTTCCACTTGCGCAGATCGGTGACGTTGACATTGAATTTCCTGGAAATTTTGGCTAGGGTGTCGCCCGCCTTGACAGTGTAAGCAATTTGTTTGATGGCGGGTGCCGTGGACGCCACTGCGATCGTGCCGCCGGTTTTCTTGAGAGTCAGCTTTTGGCCGGGCTTGAGCGCGGCTTTGGCCGATAATTTGTTCCAGCTCACGATGTCGTCCTTGTCGACCGAGAAGCGCTGCGACAAACTCCACAAGGTATCGCCTTTCTTGACCGTGTACACCTGCTTGGTAAGCTGCGGCTGCGGCGGGTTTTGTGGCTTGTTGGCAGTAACGGCTGATGGCTCGTTGTCGCCTTTGGCCGTTTGATACGACATCGGTATCAGCAATACCTTGCCGGGTTCGATATTGTCGTCATCCAAGTGGTTGATGGCGATGATTTCGTCGACCGTGGTGTTATGCGCTTGCGCGATGCTCCTCAGGGTTTCTTTCTTGCCGATGGCGTGGTGCTCCCACTTGATGCGCTCATGACGCGGCAATTCCGCCAGTTTCTCCTTGAAGGCTCCGGCCTTGTCGACCGGAATCAGCAGGCGGTGGGGGCCGTTGGGTGCCGTGCTGCGGCGGTTGAAGCCCGGATTGAGTTTCATCAGGTCGTCGATCGGGGTTTGCGCCATTTCCGCCGCCTTGGTCAGATCGAGTTGCGATTTGACATCGATCATTTCGAAATATGGCTGATCGGCAATCTGGTGCAGGTTGATGTTGTATTTTTCCGGATTGGCGAAAATCTTGGCGATGGCCAGCAAGCGCGGCACGTAGGCTGAGGTTTCGCTATTAAGGTTCAACGACCAGAAATCGGTCGGCAAACCATTGGCGGCGTTACGCTCGACGGCATTGCGGATGTTGCCCTTGCCGGTGTTGTAAGACGCCAGAGCCAGCAGCCAGTCGTTGTTGAATTCTGCGCTGAGTTCTTTCAGGAAGCGGGTGGCAGCCTGGGTGGATTCGATGATGTCACGGCGGCCGTCGTACCATTTGTTTTGCTCCAGGCCATACAGCCTGCCAGTTGGCGGAATGAACTGCCACAAACCTGAAGCCTGTGCCGGTGATTCGGCATTGGGTTTGAACGCACTCTCAACGATCGGCAACAAGGCCATTTCGCCAGGAATGTTTTTGGCTTCGATTTCGTTCAGAATGAAATGCAGATAAGGCTCGGCGCGCTGTTGAACGCGGCTCAGATACTCCGGGTTGCGCAAATAACCGTTGATTTCGCGGTCGATGCGGGCATTGTCGATTTCAGGCAGGGCATAAAGCGACAGCATTCGATCCCACACTGTCACGTTTTCGTTGGTTTCGTTTTTTTCGCCCTGTTTGAACTTCAGGTTTCTGGCGCTGCCCTGACCACGGGTAAATACCGAAAACTTGCTGGTGTAAGACTGGGAAACGTGCTCCTTTTGGGCGGTTTGGCTACAGCCTGCCATCAACAGAACAGGTAGCAGATAGGACAGATGTCGGGCCGATTTTTTTGAAATTGAGCGGGGCATTGTCTTTACTCGCTAAAATAAAAAGGCCCGATGCTATCACGGGCAAACGCAATTTTCCAAAAAAAACCTGTACTTCCGGCACATTCCTGATGAAGAGATCGTTCCTGTTCACCCTGTATCAAACGCCGCGCGGCAAGCTGTTGCAGACCATGGAAACCCAGTATTTGAAGCGCGGCATCACGGTCAGTTGCAAGCAGACACAGTTGCAAATCGGTGGTCTGGGCTGGGAACAAAGCTTCGTCGACTGCTCGCTTTACAACAACTATCTCATTCTCGATGACAAAGGCCTGGGCGAAAGCGGCGCCCTGAAAGTGGTTGCCAAAGCCAGTAAGTTACCGGTTCAGACCGAATCCATGGATTTGGTCATCATCCCGCACATGCTGGAATTCGACGCCAAACGCTTTCAGACCCTGCGCGAAGTCGATCGCGTACTCAAACCGGGTGGCGAACTGCTGATGCTGTGTTTCAACCCTCATAGCCCGTATGTCCGTTTTCAGTTTCTCTGGGACATGAAGCTGGCCGATTCCTGGCGCGCGCACTTCATTTCCCGGCGGCGGGTTCAGGACTGGCTGAAGTTGCTGAATTTCGAATTGGTCAACACGGTAGAATTCGGCCTGGACTCATTCGCCATTACCCAGGGCGAATTCGGCTCGCCATTGCTGCGGCTGCTTTCAATGGCTTATGGTCTCAAAGCCGTCAAGCGCCAGTATTCGCTGATTCCGCTGACGCCAGTCAGATCATCGCAAACGACATTGGCGACGGCAGGTGCGGGCGTCGAAAATCAACCCTTGAACCAGGACGTATGCGATGACTGATGTCGTGGTGATCTACACCGATGGCGCCTGCAAAGGCAATCCGGGCCCGGGCGGCTGGGGCGTGTTTCTGCGTTACAAAGACAGCGAAAAGCAACTCCACGGTGGCGAAGCGCAAACCACCAACAACCGCATGGAGCTGATGGCCGCCATTCAGGCGCTGGAAGCCTTGAAACGGCCATGCAGCGTCAAATTGCACACCGATTCCAAATACGTTTTACAAGGCATCACCGAATGGATGGTGAACTGGAAAAAGCGCGGCTGGAAAACGGCGGGCAACCAGCCGGTGAAAAACGACGACCTCTGGCGCCGACTCGACGCCGCCCGCCAAGGCCACGACATAACCTGGAACTGGGTAAAGGGCCATGCCGGTGATCCAGGCAACGAACGGGCCGACGCTCTAGCCAATCGGGCGGTTGCCGAATTGATGACTCAGTCCAAGTCTTACAGCCGATAATTCAACAACAGCGTTTGATCCCATTCCATTTGCGCCGGGTTTCTTCGGCGAAGAAGGCTTTGCGGGTCAAGGGAGCCTGGCCTGAAGCGGCATGATGGTCATGCCAGTGCGCCAGATAGCTCTGATAGGCCAGGTCGCCGTTCAGTCGTCGCCAGAGGTTTGCAAGCTTACGCATGACAGGTGTCCTGCGGCGATAGTTTGACGCATTCGAACATCAGCTCGTCCATGTCAGTCTCGCTAAGGCAGTCGGCGTACTGTACGCCGCAGTGGTGTTGATCGTGAACGTGCTTGATCGAGCCACGGATGAACACCTCGACCCCCGATTCCGGTAAGCGGATGGCAATCATCAGCCCGGCCTGGTCGAAATCATGCGCAAAGGGTTCGTCCAGACGAATCCGGATACCGCCATAGCTCATGTCGATGACACAGCCATCCAGCCGGATGGCGGCATCTGGGGGAGGTGGTTCGATGACGATATGCGCCAGCATACCCTGCGGACAAAAGCGTTTTCGGCTGCGTTTTTCGACTTCCACGGCTATGGCCTCCTGTTTGAACCGGCGCAAGTATAAGCAGGATGTACAACCACCGCGTCAAAACTTCAAAAGGACAGCACCATGTTTCGAACAGCACTCACGATGCTGACTCTTGCATCAGCCCTGATGCTGCCGACATTCCCGGTATGGGCCAATGTTGATGACGATATCGACCAGGACGACGGCACCTTGGGCGCAGAAGGCCTGCATATTCCCGAGCCCATGGCATTCGACCTGGTAAGACCTCTGGGAGCGACACAGGGCGAGCTTGAAGTCAATGCACTGGCGATACACGGCCTGGGCAGCAATCAGGTTGAATGGGCACCGGAGATTGAGTATGCCGTCATGGATGGCCTGGCCTTTGAGTTGGAATTACCGATGCAGAATGCCGTCATCGAAGAGTACAAGGTCGCGGCGCAAGGTACGTTGGGGCGCCATGGCCAGTTCATCCACGGCTGGCAAATCATAGGCCGTCATCTGAAGCACAACGTATTGCCGTCGCAGGATCAGGTGCATAACGCCGACATCGAACCCGAAGGCGCTACGTTGGTCACCGGCGCTCAATACTCGGCGGATGTTTTGTACATCGCGGGTTATCGCTTCAATGCCCGCTGGAGTACGCTCAACATGCTGGGTCTGCGTGGTAATCATCTGGGCAAATACCTGACAGGGTACGGTTTGGCCAATTTGAACCTGTTTTACACGCTGGACGATAACCGCGCCTTGGGTATCGAAATCAATAACGAATTCGATGACAGGCAGTGGAATGTTGCCGTTACCCCGCAACTGCACTGGAACTATTCGGACAGAATCAGCATGCAGTTCGGCCCGGGCATGGTGAAAAGCCAGGGCAGCACTGCGCAGTGGAATGTCAGCTGCCGGTTGATCTATACCTTTTGACGTAACCGTTCAGCACTCTCCCTTTTATTAGCCTCTGGCTCCCTCGTTCTGCGTTTGGGACGCTCTGCATTCCCACACGGAGCGTGGAACGAGGATTGCTTGCGCCGTGTGCCGCGCCTCTTGAGGTCAGGCCGACCCCATGCGCGAATTCAATCGGCCAGGTCGACCTTGATGAGGATGTAGCGGGCACCGATGTCGGTGGTGGCGTTGAAACCGTCGAGTCCCTGATTCTGGCTGCTGGTTTGCTGGCCGCTGCCGCCGAGTTCTACCCAGTCACCCAGACGGATACGTAGCGAGGTTTGTGCGCTTTGTATCGCCAGTGCCCCGTTGCTCATGAAGCGGTCTGACCACGGCGCGATGTGTATCATGACATCTTGTGTGCCGCTGAGCCGGGGCACGACGGCAAAGCCGGTGCTTGCTTCGACCGGCTGGCCACCAGGAATGGCATGGAGGAAGGGAAAACCTTGAATGCCAACCCGATCAACCATGCGCACCTGGCCGACGCGAATGTGGGCAGCCTGGCCTTCCAGGGTGCGAATGTGTTGCGTAGTTCGTAGCTGGTCGATGTCGCGGGTGTCGGCTACGAAACCGCGCATCTGCACACCCTGGCCAGATAGGCCGATGGCGGCGCGGGCGTTGAGTTCGTCGGCGCTGTTGTGACTGTCTTGCAAGACGGTGATGACCAGATTGCGCTGGCGCTTGTCAATCTGCTGAACCAGTTGGCGAATGGCTTCGATGCGTTCGGCGGGTGCTCTGATGATCAGGTTGAAACCATCGGCGACGATGCGGTCGTCGGCCTCCAGCATGGGCTGGATCAGGGCAGCCACTTCGCTTGCCGGACGGTTCTGCGTGGCGATGATGTCCATGACGGTCTCGCTGGCCATGACTTGCGATACCGCCCATGCCAGCAGCCACACCCAGCGTCTGGATTTCACGCTAGATTTCACGGTATAGCGTCAGATACTGGTTGGCGCTGCTCTGCCAGGAAAAGTCTTTTTGCATGGCGTTTTTCTGCAACTGACGCCACAGCGGTTTTTGTGCGTACAGTACCAGGCAACGTTTGATCGCTTCCAGCAGGGCGCCGGGGCTGGCGTCGTTGAATACAAAGCCGCTGGCGGTTTTGTTGTGGATGCTGGCGGGCAGGGTATCGACTACCGTATCGGCTAGGCCGCCGGTATTGCGAACGATGGGCAGCGTGCCGTAGCGCTGACTGTACATTTGATTCAGGCCGCAGGGTTCGAAGCGCGAAGGCATCAGGAAGATGTCGACACCGGCTTCGATCTGATGCGCCAGATTTTCGTCGTAACCTATGGTGACCGAGATTTTGTCGGGATACAGGCGGTCGAAATCCTGCAACTTGACCTGAATGCTTTTATCGCCACTACCCAGCAGGGCGAATTGCAAAGGCATGTTGGCCATGTCTTTCAGGCAGGCCAGTATCAGGTCTATGCCTTTTTGCTCGACCAGACGGCCAATCAAGCCGAACAGGGGGACGTCCGGGTCGACAGTCAGGCCCAGCCGTGCCTGCAAGGCGGTTTTGTTGTTGACTTTGGCGTCCAGTGTCTTGCTGCTATAGGTATTGGGAATGTAGCCATCGGTTTCCGGGTTCCAGACCGTGGTGTCAATGCCGTTGATGATGCCGGACAAGTCATCTCGTCGGTAAGCCAGCAAGCCTTCAAGGCCGTAACCGAATTCCGGTGTCTGGATTTCCCTGGCGTAGGTCGGGCTGACGGTGGTGATGCGGTCGGCGTAGCTCATGCCGCCTTTGATGAACGACAACATGCCGTGGTATTCCAGGCCATCGGGATGCCAGAGCTGACCCGGCAGGTTGAGCTGAGTAAATGCCGCGCTGGGGAATACGCCTTGATAGGCCATGTTGTGGATGGTGAACACCGTGGCCGGGCGGTGTTCTTCCAGTGACAGCAAGGCGGGTACCAGACCGGTTTGCCAGTCGTTGCAGTGCACGACATCGGGTTTCCAGTCCAGATAGGCGCGATTCATCGCAATTTCCGTGACGATACGGCAGAACAACGAGAAGCGGTCGCCGATGTTGGCCCAGGGGTTGCCGTCGTCGTCGAGATAAGGGTTGCCGGGTGTGCCGAAAAAAGCAGGGAAATCGACCAGCCAGACGATGACGTCGCTATCTGGCAGCCGGGTTTCCAACAGGTTGACATCGCTGTTGTTGACGCGGATGGTGCAAACATAGCGGCCAGGTTCGCAGTTTTTGATGTCGTGGTAATTCGGCATCACGATGCGCACGTCCTGCTCCAGGCGTTTGAGTGCGGGTGGCAGACTGCCGACAACATCGGCCAGGCCGCCGGTTTTTATCAAAGGATGGGTTTCGCTGGTCGCGAACAGGATTTTTTTCATGGCGATGAGCGCAGCTTACTTTTTCAGAATGATGCCGGCCAGGGGTGGCAGGGTGAGCAAAATGGAATGTGGCAAGTTCATCCAGGGGATGGGTTCGGACACGACATGGCCATTGCCCATGTTGCTGCCGTCGTAATAGTGCGAGTCGGAGTTGAATAGTTCGTGATAGAGGCCCTCACGCGGTACGCCGATGCGATAGCCTTCGCGCGGTACCGGTGTGAAGTTGAGGATGACGATCAGCTCTTCGTCGCCGGATTTGCGGCGATAACTGATGATCGATTGCTGGTAGTCGTGGCAATCGATCCATTCGAACCCCTGGTGGTCGAAGTCGTGGGAGTACAGCGCGGTGTGTCGGGTGTACAGGTGGTTGAGGTCTCTGACCAGGGTTTGCAGGCCGCGATGATGGGCGTAATCGAGTACGTACCAGTCCAGTACCCGGTTGACGCTCCACTCGGTACCCTGGCCAAATTCGCAGCCCATGAACAGCAGTTTCTTGCCAGGGTAGGTGAACATCATGGTGTACAGCAAGCGCAGATTAGCGAAGCGTTGCCATTCATCGCCCGGCATCTTGTTGAGCATCGAATTTTTGCCGTGTACCACTTCATCGTGCGAGAACGGCAGCACGAAGTTTTCGGTAAAGGCATAGAGCATGCCGAAGGTGAGCTGGTCGTGATGATAGGCGCGGTGGATGGGCTCCTCCTGCATGTAGCACAGAATGTCGTGCATCCAGCCCATGTTCCATTTCATCGAGAAACCCAGGCCACCGGTCCAGGTGGGTCGGGTGACTTGCGGCCAGGAAGTCGATTCTTCGGCGAGGATGACGGTGCCGGGGTGCTGTTCATGGGTGACGGTATTCATGTGGCGCAGGAAGTCGATGGCTTCCAGGTTTTCGTTGCCGCCGTACATATTGGGTATCCAGTCGTTGGCATCGCGCGAATAATCGAGGTACAGCATCGAGGCCACGGCATCGACGCGCAGGCCGTCGAGGTGAAATTCCTCCAGCCAGAAGAAGGCACTGGACAGCAGGAAGTTTTTGACTTCGTTGCGACCGTAGTTGTAGATCAGCGTGCCCCAGTCGCGGTGCTCGCCTTTACGCGGGTCTTCGTGTTCGTAAAGCGGTGTGCCGTCGAAACGGGCGAGGGCGAAGCTGTCTTTGGGGAAGTGCGCAGGCACCCAGTCGAGGATGATGCCGATGCCATTCTGGTGGCAGTGATCGACGAAATAGCGAAAGTCGTCGGGTGTACCATGGCGGCTGGTTGGCGCGAAGTAACCGGTGGTCTGGTAACCCCAGGAAATGTCGAGCGGATGCTCGGTTACCGGCATGAGTTCGATGTGGGTAAAGCCCATCATCTTGACGTATTCGACCAGTTGATCGGCGAGTTCGCGGTAATTGAGGAAATTGCCGCGACTGTCGCGCTGCCAGGAACCAAGGTGAACTTCATAGATCGACATGGGTTTATGCAGCCAGTCGTGGCTGGTGCGTTTTTCAACCCAGTCGGCGTCACCCCAAGCGTAGCTGTCCTCAACGGTGACCATGGCGGCGGTTTGCGGACGGAATTCGAATTGCTGGCCGTAAGGGTCGGTTTTGACCAGGATTGCGCCGGATTGCCGGTTCAGCAGTTCGTATTTGTACAAACAGCCGGCCTTCAGGCCGGGGACGAAAATTTCCCAGATGCCGCTGCCGCCTAGACTGCGCATGGGATTACAGCGCCCATCCCAGTGGTTGAAGTCGCCAACGACGCTGACGCGCTCGGCATTGGGTGCCCACACCGCGAAGTAAACGCCGCTGATGTCATCAATGCTGTGGAGGTGCGAACCAAGCTTTCGATAGGCATGCCAATGACGGCCTTCGCCAAACAGGTATTGATCGAAATCCGACATCACGGGGCCGAAACTGTAAGGGTCGTGTCTCTGATGTTCGCTGCCGTCCTTGTCTTCCCAGGTCAAAAGATAGGGCGTTTGTATGCTATCGGTTTTCGTGCGGTGTTCGAAAAAATCGGTGTTCGGTATGCGGGTCAGCTCGGGGCCATCTTCGGCTATGCGCACGCTCTCGGCGTAGGGCAGGTAAACGCGAATCACGAAACCGTCGGCGGTGGCGTGCTTGCCCAAAACAGAGAAAGGGTCGTGGTGCTTTGCTTCGCTGATGCGGATCAAATCAGGGTCAAGTGCGATTTTTTTGCTTGGCTTGTTCATGTCGCAAGGCCTTTGGTTTATTGTTGATTCGGTGGTGATGGGGATGCTGCATTTTGCAAGCCAAAGCGCCATTAGACGTCAGGCCACTTGCCTTTTTACTTTTCAGAAGAGAGTAACGATAATGGCGTGGTGCGGCAAGTGGAATGCAAAACTAATCCGCACCGGCCATCAGGCTTGAGTCTTGTCGACAAGAACAATAACCATTCAATCAAGGGGATCATCATGACGGATGTCAATACCCAAAGACCTCAAAGACCGGTCAACGAGTTGACCCGAAATACCATTGCACTCATTCTGGCCGGTGGTCGGGGGTCGCGATTGAAGGACATGACGGACTGGCGCGCAAAACCAGCCGTGCCGTTTGGCGGCAAGTTCAGGATCATCGATTTCCCCCTGTCGAACTGCATCAATTCCGACATCCGCAAGATCGGCATTCTGACCCAGTACAAGGCCGATTCACTGATTCGCCATATCCAGCAAGGATGGGGGTTTTTGCGCGGTGAATTCGGCGAATATGTCGACCTGATGCCGGCGCAGCAACGACATGACGAACACTCCTGGTATCAGGGCACCGCCGATGCGGTGTATCAGAACATCGACATTCTGCGGGCGCGCAACCCCGAATTCGTGCTGGTGCTGGCGGGCGACCACATCTACAAGATGGATTATTCGGCGATGCTGGTCGATCACGTTACCAACCGTGCCGATCTGACCATCGGTTGCATCGAGGTGCCACTGGAAGACGCCAAGGCTTTTGGCGTGATGGATGTCGACGACGAACGCCGGGTTCGCGCCTTCGTTGAAAAACCGGAAAACCCGCCGCTGATGCCGGGCCGCGACAACACGGCGCTGGCGTCCATGGGTATCTACATCTTCAATGCCGGTTTTTTGTTCGAACAGCTCATCAAGGATGCCGACACCCAAGGTTCGAGCCGCGATTTCGGCAAGGACATCATTCCGTCGGTGATCCACAAGTATCGCGTCAACGCCTACCCGTTCCTGGACTTGCAAAGCGGCCAGCAAAGCTACTGGCGCGACGTGGGTACCATCGATGCCTACTGGGCGGCCAATATGGAACTGATCGGTGTCAAACCCAATTTGAATCTGTACGACAACGCCTGGCCGATCTGGACCTATCAGGCCCAAACACCACCCGCCAAGTTCGTGTTCGACGATGACGAGCGTCGCGGTCAGGCCATCGACTCCATGGTATCGGGAGGCTGCGTCATTTCGGGCGCGACGGTGCGACATTCGCTGCTGTTTTCGTCGGTGCGGGTCAATTCCTACAGCACGGTGAAAGATTCGGTGGTTTTGCCCGAGGTCAACATTGGCCGCCATTGCCGCATCACCAAAGCCATCATCGAAAAAGCCTGCCAGGTTCCTGAAGGTACGGTGATCGGCGAAGACCGGGCAGAAGACGAAAAACGCTTTTATGTCAGTGAAGGCGGTGTCGTACTGGTAACCGCCGAAATGCTGGGGCAAAGGCGGCACTACGTCCGGTGAGGGCTGTGTGCCCGGTGCTGCGTCGGGCTGGGTTTTGCCGTCTGCATGTGTTTGCGCGTAACCACGCGCAAGATCGCACATGCTGAGGTTCGAATGGGACGAGACCAAAGCGCAAGCCAATCTCGCCAAGCGCGGCGTATCCTTCGAGGATCGCTTCCGTTTTTGGCGATCCATTGGCGCTAACTTTTTCAGACCCAGATCATTCTATCGGCGAGAAACGCTGGCTGACCTTCGGCGTTTCACAAAGCAACCGCCTGCTCGTGGCCGCGCATACCGAACGCGACCGCTCGATTCGCATCATCTCCGCCAGAAAGGCGATCCGACATGAACGAGAAATCTATGAACGTGGTTGAAGACGAAATGCGCACTGAATACCAGCGTGAAGACGTGGGCAACGGTGTGCGCGGCAAATATTACGAGCGTTTCTCGAAAGGGACGAATCTCGTCCTGCTCGATGACCGCGTCGCCAAGGCTTTTCCGACGCCCGAAGCTGTCAATGAGGTGCTTCTTGGCTTGCTTGCTCTTGCCAGAAAAACTGCACACATAACAGGGCGACCTGCCGGACGCACCAAAGCACGCCGCTGAACTCGTGTTGCGTTCGAAGTCAGCCTGTTGTCGGCGGGATAGCCGCCATGAATCCTGCCGCCTCGGGCAGTTACTTTTCACAAGCATCAATCCTTTAACCCTATGCGTACCTTCCTGAACCAACGTCGTGCCGGTGTTTTGTTGCATGTCACCTCTTTGCCGGGGCCAGACAATACGGGGGATATGGGGGCCGAAGCCTTCAACTTCGTCAATTTTTTGCACGATGTCGGTGCCAGTGTCTGGCAAACATTGCCACTGACCATGCCGCATAGCGATGGCTCGCCGTACCAGTGTTTGTCGTCGCACGCAGGCAACCCGGCGCTGATTAGTCTGAATTGGCTGGTTGAAAAGGGTTGGTTGAGCCGGAACGAATTGTGCGCCGATTGCCATGGCAGCTATGAGTTCAGCAAAAGCTGTCAGATTGCCAAGGCTTTTTCCGGCTTTGAGGTACTGGCATCCGATGCCGACCGGCTCGATTATCAGCGCTTTTGCGCCGACAAGGCCGGGTGGCTGGATGATTTTTCGCTGTTTGTCGCCTTGCGCAATCTGTTTGGCCACAAAAGCTGGTGTCAATGGCCTGACGCCCTCAAACAGCGCCATCCCCAGGCGTTGCGGCAATCGCGTAAGTTGCTGAAGTCGGTGATCGATGCCATCAAATTCGAACAGTATGTGTTTTTCAAACAATGGCATGAGCTGAAGTCGTATGCCGCCGAAAAAGGCGTGATGATTTTCGGCGACATCCCTATTTTCGTGTCCTACGACAGTGCCGATGTCTGGGCCAACCGCGACGTGTTCAAGCTCGACGACAGTGGTGAAATGGCCGTGGTTGCCGGTGTGCCGCCCGATTATTTCTCGGCGACCGGGCAGCGCTGGGGCAATCCGCATTACGACTGGCAATACCTTGAGCAGACGCAGTTCCGCTGGTGGCTGGATCGCATCGAAAGCCAGTACGAGCTGTTCGATATTTTGCGTATCGATCATTTTCGTGGCTTGGAGGCGGCCTGGGAAATTCCGGCCAACGAAGACACTGCCGTCAACGGCAAATGGGTACAAGCACCCGGGGGCGCCTTGTTACAGGCGATTCAGAACGAGTTTCCCGACCTGCGTCTGGTGGCCGAGGATTTGGGCATCATTACCGATGGAGTCGAGGCTTTGCGGGATGACTTCAATCTGCCGGGCATGAAGATTCTGCAATTTGCTTTCGATGGCCATTGCAACAACCCGTATCTGCCGATGAACTACACGCCCAACAGCGTGGCGTATACCGGTACCCATGATAACGACACGACACAGGGCTGGTTCGAAGCGCTCAACGATACCGACAAACACCGGGTTTACGACCAGTTGGGCTGGTCCAGCCTGCCGATGCCGTGTGCCTTGGTGTACACAGCCATGATGTCGGTGGCGGCACTGGCGATCGTGCCTATGCAGGATGTCTTGCGTCTTGGCAGTGCGCATCGGATGAACACGCCGGGCACGGTCGAAGGCAACTGGCGCTGGCGGTTTGCATGGAATCAGCTCGACGAAGACAAGGTGGGCCGTCTGGCGCATTTCATCCGTCTGTCGAACCGGCATCCCTGATGCCGCCTGAGGTGTATCAATCGTCGTCTTTCGGCGGATGGCGCGGCGGGATGGGTAACAAGGGAATGTTGTAACCGGTGATGATGCGGGCGATTTCATCGCGGTTTTTGTCGATCAGCGCATTGAGTTGTTTTTTGCGCTCGTCATCCCCCTGACGAACCCCCATCGCGATCGAAAAATCGAATCGCACCCCTTCCGATGACTGCATGGGAATGGCGATCAGTTCGTTTTTGGGCTGTTTCGATTGCACATAAGCCGCCATAGGCCCCCATAAAATAGCCATATCGATGACGCCACGGCTGAGATCGTTTTCGATCTGCATGGCGATGTTATGTTCGGCGTCGCCGGTCATGCTCTGATACGGCACGCCTTGTTCGAGTAAATCGTGTTTTTGCAGCCATTCGGTGCCGGGGCCACGGTCGAACATGGCGATCTTGATGTTTTTGCGTCGTTCGAACGGCAGCTGTGCAAGCTGTTCGGCTGTGGCAATGTCGTCCCAGCCCCGGCCTTTGGCAATCAGCAGCACATAGGTCGAATGAAAATAAGGCTGGGTGGTGGCAGTCAAGTCATATCCGGCAGGTACACCCATGATGACATCGCATTTGTAGCCCGTGCCATCGTCGTTTTCGCTTTTCAGGCTGTTACGCACGAAGCCGATACGTTCCGGCAGCCAGAAGTAGTAAAGCGCCTGGCCCAACTGGCTGGCAAACAGTGCGGCGATTTTGTTTTCGTAACCGCTTTGTGCCTGGGTTGAATACGGCGGATTGAGTGGGTCGGCGCAGACCCTGAATTGATCCTGGGCATAGGCTGGCAGGGCGCCGAATGTCGCACTCGCCAGCAGCAGGTGTTTGATGGTTGTCGACTTGACGGTCATTTTGGGTTCCTTGAATTGAAAATACAGTAATTAGTCGGTGCAGACGGAATCCGACAGTTGCCATGGCGCGGCAAGGCCGGAAACTCTTATCCCCCATCAAGCGCCACATCCAGCCGTAAGACGCATTACTCTAACCCCAGACCGACGGTGAATACCATGACCGATAACAAGCCGACCATGCCCGAAAAACCCAGAATGAGTGATTACAAACGGCATTTGCTGGTTTGTACCGGCCCGCGTTGTACGCAGAACGGCGAAGCACAAGCGATGTTCGATTCGCTGGGCGAGACTTTCAAAGCCGCCGGTATTGATAAAGGCCCGCTGCGCGTCAAACGCACTCGCACCCAATGCTTCGCCACCTGCAAATCCGGCCCCATCCTTTGCGTACAGCCCGATGGCGTCTGGTATTACGATGTTACCCCGGGCAACCTGCAACGCATCGTCGACCAGCACCTGGTGGGTGGCGAGCCGGTCGAAGACTTGATTTACCATCGCGGGCCGATGGCTGAGTAGTCTTCGTGGTTGAGTGCTTCGATACCATCAGAAATTGACCGTGATGGTACCCCGGATCATCCGTGGCTCGACAGGATGCCGCAACAAGCCATTGGCGCCCCCGGTGTCAATGCCGCCGAAGCTGTAGGGATAGGCATAGGCAATATCGCTGTCCTGCGAACCCAGCACGTTGAAGACATCGACATCCAGTCGGTAGGTTTTTTGCTTGTAGCCTGCGCCCAGGTTGACGATGCTGGTATCGCCCGCCCAAAACTCGCCTTGTTCATCCAGCGGTACATGGCCGAAGTGGCGAAGACGCACCGTGCCGAACAAGCCGTTGGGCGCAATCAAGGTTGCTCCGGTGCCGATGACCCGGCCAACCGAGTTGGGTACATAATCGCCGTTCTCGCTGAATCTGGCGGTGGTCAATGCGTAATCGGCGTCCAGAATCAGCCAGTCGGTCGGGTTGTAGTAATTGGTGAACTCCAGCCCGTAACGGTCGGACATGCCCCGCACTTCCGTTGTACCGGCATCGCCGACGAATACCAGTTCCTGACTGGTCTGCAACCACCAAGCGGCAACCGTACTGTTCAGTCCAGGGATGACGTTGGTGCGAAAGCCCACCTCGCTACCGCGTGTCCAGGCCGCAGGTGCTATCCGGGCGATCGAGGCGCCTACCTCATTTACGGCGGGTGTGCCGTCTGGATTCACCCGCAAGGTCGTACCCCGTGCATCGTTGGAGTGATGACCGTAACCGGCGTTGACGAAGAATTCGCTGTCATACCAAGGCCCCAGCACCAGCCCCACTTTTGGACTCAGCATCACTTTGCCGCGATTGCCTGAGTTGCCGTCATTGATCTCGGCGGTATTTAGCGCCGATTCCAGCACCCTGACCTCGTTATTGAGGAAATCGGCGCGCAATCCGGTAATGGTACGAACCTTATCGTGCCAGTGGGTATGATTTTTCAGGTAAACGCCTACCGTGGTCACGCCGACATCGCTGTTGCTGACGGTATCGAGAATTTGGCCTGCACGAGTGTTGTACAAACCCAGCCCCATGACCTGATCGTTGCGGAATTGCAGGCCGACGCTGTTATCCATTTCGAAGCCGAGTATCTTGTTGTAACGGGTGTGCTCGATGCTGCCGCCGGTTTGCACCCGGCGTTCGGTTTGCAGTATCTGGTCGCCCTGTGGGCCACGGGTGAAACCGCTGAAGTTGGAAAACAAATCCAGATCGGTGTACAGCGCGTAAATATTGCCGGTGTTTTTCCAGTTGTCGCCGTATTGCCAGAGGTTGCCTGCCACGCTGTAACGGTTGCTTTCGCCGGTGTCGGTGGGATCCATGGCACCGTACAGGCCGATCAAGCCGGCATCGATCGCCGATTGCGGAATCTGGTTGCTGGCCGTCCAGCGATTGGAATAGGCTTTGCCGTCGATCGAATAGCCCCAGTCGTGATTGTCGACGGTATATTTCAACATGCCGTTGAAACGCTGAGTGTTTTCCGGGACTTCCCACACGCCGTTGTACAGATTGAATTCACCGGCGTACAACAAATCGCCGTCCCCTACTTTTGACGAGTTGGCCGCCAGCGCACGGTAAAAATCGAAAGACCCGGCGGTGAACTTGGCGATGCCGTCTTTCAGGCGATCGACGGTGCGCATTTTGGTGTAACCGGCCGAGGCGAAATCACCCACTTCGGCATAGTACGGCCCCTTGCCGAATTCTATTGTGTTGACCAGCTCGGGAATGATGCTGTTCAAATCCAGATAACCCTGGCCATGAGCATGGCTGGGCATGTTCATCGGGATGCCATCGACAAAGGTGGTGAAGTCGGTGCCGTGATCCAGATTGAAACCGCGCAGAAAATACTGGTTGGCCTTGCCCGAGCCGCTGTGCTGGGTTGCGATCATGCCGGGAACGACTTCGAGCAGTTCGCCCTGCCGCGATAATGGCCTGTGTTCAAACTGCTTCTGGCTGATTTCGCCTTGCGAGGCCGATTCGGCGATGCCGATCAAATCCTTGCCACGGCCATCTTCGACTTCGACTGCCTCTAGCTCTTCGCCCTTGGGATGGGCCTGAACCCATGCGCTACCTAGCATCAGAGCGGTAGTCAGCCCAAGCGATAGAATGTTTCGCTGATCGAGTTTGTTGTTTTTATAAGTGCGCATATTGCTCCATCCGGTGTGTCCGTCATCATTCAGGGTGTTATGGTACATCACTGTATGAAGAGAACTAAAAACGTATTAACACCTTGGGCGATCAGGTCATCGGTTGGAAATGGCTGTGCTCTTGATTGGCTGTCAAATTGGCGGGGACGATATTGGCCATACTGTGTCTGACACCGGATTCGGCGGATACCTTGTCGGCAAAGCCGCGAACGCGCTCTAAGGCGCCGCGCAGAAACAGCGATTCAAAGCAGTCATCGTGATCAAGGTGAACGTGGGTGGAACAGACAACGAGATCGTGCGCATGGTGCTGAATGTGCGTCAGCCTGTCGGCCAGGGTGCGCTCGTGATGGTTGTAAACGAAGGACAGCGTGGCAATGCAATGCGCTGCCTGGTTTTTTTCGAGCCGCTCGGTTTCGATTTCCTTGCGCAACAAATCCCTGACGGCTTCGGAGCGGTTGACATAGCCTTTGGCCTGTATCCAGCGATCGAAATCCGCCGCCAGCTCGTCGCTCAGCGAAATGGTAAAACGTTCCACAGGGTCTCCTTGAGAGTGTCTTATGGGCGGAATTATAACGAGCTTGATGGCGCAGGACGCTTCGATCGTTTGGTATGGCTTCCCAAGTAGACTGGGGGAGCTGGAACAATTCATCGGCGGATTTGGCTTTTGACCGGATCGGATCGGGTGGCTGGGGTGAGAAAATGCCACGATCCGATTAACCAACACGAGACCGATATGCTTGAAATCGAATGGCTGCTGGCCTTCCTGGCTCTGGGCACCGTGGTGGGTTTTTTTGCTGGATTGTTGGGGGTCGGTGGCGGCAGCATCATGGTGCCGGTACTGACGACGCTGTTTGCGCAGTTGCAGTTTCCGCAGGATCGCATCGTGCATCTGGCGCTGGCTACGTCGATGACGGCCATCGTCGCCACGTCGATTTCAAGCCTGAGAAGCCACCACGCCCATGGCGGGGTGTTATGGCCAGTGGTGTGGCGCATGACGCCCGGCATCGTTATCGGCACGTTTGCAGCGGCTTACTTGGCAACGTGGATTTCATCGCGTGCGCTGGCCTTGTTTTTTGCGGCATTCATGGCTTATGTGGCCTTGCAAATGCTGTTGAATATCAAACCAACACCACAACGACAACTGCCTGGAACCTGGGGGCTGATGGGGATTGGTGGCATCATCGGCGGCATTTCTGCGCTGGTCGCCATTGGCGGCGGTACGCTCAGCGTGCCTTTCCTTGGCAATTGTAACGTGCGGATGCAGCAAGCGATTGGCACATCAGCGGCTCTTGGCTTGCCGATTGCCGTTGCCGGTACGCTGGGTTATCTGGTCAGCGGCTGGCATATGGCGGACATGCCAGCGTTTACCCTGGGTTATATCTATCTGCCTGCGGTGGTCGGCATTATGCTAACCAGCGTGTTAACCGCCCCTTTCGGCGCTCGCCTGGCACATCGTTTGCCGGTTGCGACGTTGAAAAAGCTGTTTGCGTTGCTGTTGATCGGGCTGTCTGCACGAATGCTGTACACGGTGTATGCGCTCTGAGCACATTTCCGTTTGTTCGGGAGGTCATCCAGGCAAGCGGACAGTGTGAATTCACGACATTGCAGCAGGCTTTGGGCTATTCTTGCCCATTATTTAATCCGGCTTAACGCCATAACCTGGGGAGCGCCCTTGGCTCCCGTCCTGGTCAATCGAAATGGAATTGTTCTTAAGCTTTATTCTGTCCACCTTGATTAGTCTGCTGCTGATTCCGTTGCTGATCAAATCGGCAGGGTTTCTGGGCATGGTGGATGAGCCTGGCGAACGCAAGGTTCATCAAAAAGCCATTCCGCGTTGTGGCGGTTTGGGGCTGGCGGCGGCGATGCTGATTACCGTGCTGTTGCTGCTGCCTATTGATACGCCGTATCGCGGCTTGATTCTGGGTGGCGCCATCATCGTCGTGTTCGGTGCGCTGGATGATGTGTTGAACCTGCACTATCGCTGGAAGTTTCTGGGCCAGTTCCTGGCGGTGCTGCTGGTCATGCAGCAAGGCATTTATCTGGATTATCTGCCTTTTAATGGAATCGAACCGGCGCCGAAGTGGATTGCTTACCCGATCACCTTTCTGTTCGTAGTCGGCGTGACCAATGCGGTGAATCTGTCGGATGGTCTGGATGGGCTGGCAGCGGGCATCATGCTGATGACGCTGGCGCTGATCGCTTTTCTTGCAGCGGATAGCGGTGGCTGGTTGCCCGTGATGGCGCTGGCACTGATAGGCGGCATTCTCGGTTTTTTACGCTTCAACAGCCACCCGGCGATTGTGTTCATGGGCGACACCGGCAGCCAGTTCATCGGCTTCATGGTGGCGTTTTTGTCGATTTGCCTGGTCAGCGATGTTCATGTCGTTCTGAACCCGGCCTTGCCCTTGTTGTTATTGGGGTTGCCGGTGCTTGATACCCTGATGGTGATGACCCAGCGCATTGCTCTGAGGCTGTCGCCGTTTTCGCCGGACAAGCGCCATATTCACCACAAATTGCTGGCATTCGGCCTTACCCATGCCGAGGCGGTTGCCTGTATCTACGTGCTGCAATCGGTATTTTTGGTGGCGGCATTTTGCTGGCGATATCAGAGCGACTGGCTGGTGATAGGCGGCTATTTGATGATCTGCACTGTGATTCTGGCGCTGTTTTTTGGTGGAGACCACTTGGGCTGGCGCCTGCGGGATGTCGAAGTCGGCTCTGACAGGCGGCGCGGTTTTTTGCGGCAATTTGATGGCTTGTACAAAGGCGCCAGGGTGTATATCGAATATGCGCTGTTGCTGTATTTACTGGTGATGATTCTGGTCATGTCCGACAAGATCGACGCCTTTTCCAGTCGCGATCAGTGGCTGTTGATGATGGTGGTGGCACTGGTCGGCCTGGTCAAAAAACCCATGTCCGATGCACTGGTCAAGCTTTCGGTTTATGTCACCGCCACGTTTTCCGGTTTCGTGCTGACGACCGAAGCACTAGGCATAGCCCATATCGATAGTGTGGTGAACAGCTTCCTGGCTGCCCTGATGCTGGTGACATTTCTGGCGATCCGGGTCACACGGCGATCAGTTTTTACCCTGTCGACCCAGGACATGCTGATTTCCTTCTTTGTGCTGGCGGTGTTTTTGCTGGCCGATACCAAACTGCCGGTCGGCATTTTGTTCAAACTGCTATGCATGGCGTATGCCATCGAGTATCTGTTTACCTTCAGTTTGCGGCGTTACCGATTGCTGCGCTTCGTGGCGGTGGTTGCCGGAATCATGGTGCTGTCGCTGCTTATTCAGGACAATACCCAGTCTGTGCTTGATGCGGCAGAGCAGTTGAACGGTTAAGGTGTTGTTGCATTGCCTATCAATTGATGCAAATCACCACCATTTGGCTCCGTTGGTTTTTTAACCAACACGGTCGGGCCGGGTGGGACGAAAGGCCGGATTTGTTTGTTGGGCCGGATTTCAATCAGGCGGAACTTGACGCATGAGGTTTCCCACGAAACACCGTGGGAAACCTTGCACAAAAACCGAATCAAGCCGACCCTTGCGCTTGCTTGCTGAATGTTACGCCGTCGGCGGCGCGGTCGATCTTGATGACATCGCCCGGCAGGAAGCGGCCGGACAAAATTTCGTTGGCCAGCGGGTTTTCCAGTTGGCGCTGAATCGCGCGTTTCAATGGCCGTGCGCCGTAAACGGGATCGAAACCGGCTTCGCCGAGTAAATCCAGCGCGGCTTCGCTGATTTCCAGACCAAAGTCTTTTTCCTGCAAGCGGCGGCGCAGCCAGGCTATCTGGATTTGGCAGATCGCCCGAATCTGGTTTTGGGCCAGCGGGTGGAACACCACGGCTTCGTCGATGCGGTTGATGAACTCGGGGCGAAAATGTTGACCGACGATGGCCATTACCGCGTCTTTCATCGTGGTGTAATGTTCCTCGCCCGCCAGTTCCTGAATGATGTGCGAACCGAGGTTGGAGGTCATGACGATCACGGTGTTTCGAAAATCCACGGTGCGGCCCTGGCCGTCGGTCAGGCGACCGTCATCCAGCACTTGCAGCAGTACGTTGAATACGTCGGCATGGGCTTTTTCGATTTCGTCGAGCAGGATCACCGAATACGGTTTGCGGCGCACGGCTTCGGTCAGGTAGCCGCCTTCTTCGTAACCGACATAACCCGGCGGTGCGCCGATTAGACGGGCAACCGAGTGTTTCTCCATGAATTCCGACATGTCGATGCGCACCATGGCGTCTTCGGTATCGAACATGAATTCGGCCAGGGCCTTACACAGTTCGGTTTTGCCGACGCCGGTGGGGCCTAAAAACAGGAAGGAGCCGTTGGGCCGGTTGGGGTCGGACAAACCGGCGCGGGAACGGCGGATGGCGTTGCTGACGGCTTTCAGGGCTTCGCTCTGGCCGATGACTCGCCTGGCCAGTTCGTCTTCCATGCGCAACAGTTTTTCCCGCTCGCCTTCCATCATTTTTGCTACCGGTATGCCAGTCCATTTCGACACGACTTCGGCGATTTCTTCTTCGGTGACTTTGCTGCGCAGCAGCGTGGTTTCCTGCATCTCGGCCTGCGATGCCAGATCCAGTTCTTTTTCCAGCTTGGGGATTTCGCCGTATTGCAGCTCGGACATGCGGGTGTAGTCCTGGCTGCGACGAGCGGCGTCCAGTTCCAGGCGGGCGTGTTCCAGACGTTCCTTGATGGTGGCCGTGCCTTGCAGCGCGGCTTTCTCGGCTTTCCAGATTTCGTCCAGGTCGGAGTATTCCTTTTCCAGTTCGGCGATGTCGTCCTGCAAGGTTTCCAGGCGTTTTTTCGAGGCGGCGTCGGTTTCGTTTTTCATTGCCTCGCGCTCGATTTTCAATTGAATCAGCCGCCGATCCAGCTTGTCCATCGCCTCGGGCTTGGAATCCATTTCCATGCGTATCCGGCTGGCCGCTTCGTCGATCAAGTCGATGGCCTTGTCCGGCAACTGGCGGTCGGAAATATAACGGTGCGACAACACGGCGGCGGCGACGATGGCCGGGTCGGTGATGTCGACGCTGTGGTGGATTTCGTAGCGCTCCTTCAGGCCGCGCAGGATGGCGATGGTGTCTTCCACATTGGGTTCGTCGACCAGCACTTTTTGAAAGCGGCGTTCCAGTGCGGCGTCTTTTTCGATGTATTTGCGGTATTCGTCCAAAGTGGTGGCGCCGACGCAGTGCAGCTCGCCACGGGCCAGCGCCGGTTTCAGCATGTTGCCGGCGTCCATGGCGCCTTCGGCTTTGCCGGCGCCGACCATGGTGTGCAGTTCGTCAATGAACAGAATCACCTGGCCTTCGAGTTTGGCGACATCGTTGAGTACGGCTTTCAGGCGTTCTTCGAATTCGCCACGGAATTTGGCACCGGCGATCAGCGCCGCCATGTCCAGTGCCAGCAGGCGCTTGCCTTTGATACCTTCCGGGACTTCACCGTTGACGATGCGTTGCGCCAAGCCTTCGACGATGGCGGTTTTGCCGACGCCGGGTTCGCCGATCAACACCGGGTTGTTTTTGGTGCGGCGCTGCAACACCTGGATGGTGCGGCGAATTTCGTCGTCGCGACCGATGACCGGGTCGAGCTTGCCCAACTCCGCGCGTTCGGTCAGGTCGATGGCATATTTTTTCAGTGCCTGGCGCTGATCTTCGGCGTTCGGGTCGCTGACATTCTGGCCACCACGCATGTTTTCGATGGCTTTTTCAACGGCAGAGGCCACTACGCCCGCGCGTTTCAGCAAGGTTTGCAGGCTGCCGCCGGTTTCCAGCGCGGCCAGCAAGAACAGTTCGCTGGAGATGTAGGCATCTTTGCGCTTTTGTGCCAGTTTGTCGGTCAGGTTCAGTATCCGCGACAGTTCATTGGAAATCTGCACATCGCCACCGGCACCGGAGACGCTGGCCAGGTTGTCGATAGCCTGGCCAAGATCGTTACGCAAGACGTTGATCTGAACACCGGCTTGTTGCAGCAGGGGTTTGATGCTGCCGCCGTCCTGGTCGATCAAGGCCAGCATGACGTGTAGCGGCTCGATGAATTGGTGATCCTTGCCCAAGGCCAGGCTTTGCGCGTCGCCGAGTGCCTGCTGAAATTTGCTGGTGAGTTTGTCCATTCGCATAGGGGTTGCCTCGTTTGGGTATTGGTGTTACCGGCTAGATGCGGGTCGATTATGGCAATTTCAAGATGCGGTCGTGGCGGCTGCGTGGCTTTGACTGCATGGATGACGAACTATGTGATATGTCCGCACCGCGCAAACCGTCGACAAGCGCCGAGAAGCGTGGGTGAACGGAGGGGGCAAAAAAATTTTTGCCCCCTACAGACCCAGTCTGCGACTACTCGACCGTCACCGATTTGGCCAGATTGCGCGGTTGGTCGACGTCGGTGCCTTTCAATACGGCAACGTGATACGACAGCAACTGTAACGGAACCGTGTAGATGATAGGCGAGACGATATTGGCGACGCTCGGCATCTTGATGATTTGCACGTTGCTGTCGCTGGGTTCGGCCAGGGCTTCATCCATGAATACGATCAACTGGCCACCACGGGCGCTGACTTCCTGAATGTTGGACTTGAGTTTTTCCAGCAGATTGTTGTTGGGCGCGACGGTAACGACCGGCATTTCGGCGTCGATCAGGGCCAGCGGCCCGTGTTTCAACTCACCGGCCGGGTAAGCTTCGGCATGGATGTAGGAGATCTCCTTCAGCTTCAATGCGCCTTCCAGGGCAATCGGGTAGTGGGTGCCCCGGCCCAGGAACAAGGCGTTGTGCTTGTCGGCAAAGCGTTGCGACAGCAGTTCGATGGTGTCGTCGAGATTCAACACTTTTTCGATGTTGCCGGGCAGGCTGAACAGCTCGGAGACGATCAGATCTTCGGTTTCCTTGGGCAACGCGAAGCGTCGACCTATGGCGATGATGAGCATCAGCAAGGCCACCAATTGGGTGGTGAAGGCCTTGGTGGATGCGACGCCGATTTCCGGGCCTGCGCGGGTCATCAGCACCAGGTCGGACTCACGTACCAGCGAGCTTTCCGGCGCATTGCAGACGACCAGAGAATGTTTGACGCCCAGGCGCTTAGCTTCGAGCAGCGCGGCCAGAGTGTCGGCGGTTTCGCCGGATTGCGAAATGGTGACGACCAGGGTATCGGGCGCGATGACCGGGTTGCGGTAGCGGAATTCGCTGGCGATTTCGATGGCACACGGTACCCGGGCCAGTTTTTCGAACCAGTAACGCGCCACCAGGCCGGCGTGGTAGCTGGTGCCGCAAGCCAGGATTTGCACCGATTTGATCTGATCGAATACTTCAGCGGCATTGTGACCGAATGCGGAATCCAGCAAGCGGTTGTCGATGAAACGGCCTTCCAGGGTTTCCGAAACCGCCCAGGCCTGTTCATGGATTTCTTTCAGCATGTAGTGGCGGTATTGGCCTTTTTCGACTGCATCGGCCTTGAGCTGGCTTTCGATGACCGGCCTGACTACGCGGCGACCGCTTTCGTCGTAGATGATGGCGCCGTTGATGGTGAGTTCGGCGATGTCGCCGTCTTCCAGGAAGATGAAGCGCTGGGTGACCGGCAGCAAGGCGGCGATGTCGGAGGCGATGAAGTATTCGCCGATGCCGATGCCGATCACCAACGGGCTGCCCTTGCGGCAGGCCACCAATATATCGGGCTGTTCAGTGTAAACCACGCCCAGCGCATAAGCGCCTTCCAGCGTGACAATGGTGTTGCGGACCGCATCGAGCAAGCTGTCGGTCGATTGCAATTGTTCGGCGATTTTATGCACCACGACTTCGGTGTCGGTTTCCGAAGTGAATTCGAAGCCGTTTTTCCGCAATGCCGAGCGCAGGGTGTCGTGGTTTTCGATGATGCCGTTGTGTACCACAGCCACCTTGTCCAGGCTGACATGTGGGTGGGCATTGTGGGTGCTGGGTTTGCCATGAGTGGCCCAGCGGGTATGGGCAATGCCGATCCGGCCTTCGATCGGATCTTGCTCGATGAGGGCTTCCAGGCCTTTCACCTTGCCCAGTTCACGCTTGCGGAAAATTTCGCCCTGGCGGGTGACCGCCAGACCGGCGGAGTCGTAGCCCCGGTACTCCAAGCGTTTCAAGCCTTCGATCAGGATGGGAACCACGTTGCGTTGGGCGATGCCTGCGACGATGCCACACATATCATTTCTCCTTTGATTTATCTGTCTCTGAACCGTGCGGCAAATTGCCTACGGCATCTTGGGCCTTGACTGGGCGTTGCCAGCTCGGTACCGACACCTGTTTGACCCGACTCAAGGTTAGTTGCTCGGCTGGCGTATTCTGGGTGATGGTCGAGCCTGCACCTATGGTGGCGTTCTTGCCGATGGTAACCGGTGCAACCAGTTGGGTGTCGGAGCCGATGAAGGCGCCGTCTTCGATCACGGTTTTGAATTTATTGGCGCCATCGTAATTGCAGGTGATGGTGCCAGCGCCCACGTTGACACTGGCGCCAATCTCGCTGTCGCCAATGTAGCTCAGATGATTGATCTTGCTGCCACTGGCGACGCTGGATTTCTTGATTTCGACGAAATTGCCGATGTGAACATGCTCGGCCAGCTCGGTTTGCGGGCGGATGCGGGCAAACGGCCCGATGCGGCTGCCAGCGCCGATGCTGGCGTCTTCGATCACGCTGTGACTGAGAATTTCAACACCATCGGCGATGGTGGCATTTTTGATGAGGCAGTTCGGGCCGATTTTTACATTGGAAGCGATGCGGTTGACGCCTTCGAAAATGACGTTGATGTCGATGTCGATGTCCTGTCCCAATTCAGCGAATTCACCGCGCACATCGACGCGGGCAGGATCGCGCAGCGTCACGCCTTGGGCCATCAGCATCCGTGCCCGCTCGAACTGATAGACGCGCTCCAGATGAGCCAGTTGCTCACGATTGTTGACGCCCAGCACCTCATCGGCACTGGCGGCTTGCGCGGTGGCTATGGTCAGGCCATCGGCAACCGCCATTTCGATGATGTCGGTCAGGTAGTATTCGTTCTGGGCGTTATTGTTGCTCAAGCGCGACAACCATTGAATCAGTTGGCCGCCGTTGCAGGCCAAAATACCGGTATTGCCTTCGTTGATGAGGCGTTCGGCTGCGCTGGCGTCTTTGTGTTCGACGATACGGCGGACAGCATGATGCTGGTCGCGCACGATGCGCCCATAGCCGGTCGGGTCGTCCAACGTGACCGTCAGCAAGGCCAGCGAGGTCGGGCTGACTTTGGCCAACAGCGTGCGCAGGGTTTCGGCTTTCAGCAGCGGCACGTCGCCGTAAAGAATCAGCACGGTGTCGCCTTCGTCGACATGGTGTATGACTTGCTGAACGGCATGACCAGTGCCGAGCTGCTGTTTCTGCTCGACCCAGATGGCGTCCAGACGGCTCAGGCTTTGCTTGACGGCTTCGCCGCCATGGCCGTACACGATGTAGACTTCGCTGCCTTTCAGCGACTTGGCCGTTTCATAAACGTGCTGCACCAAGGGCTTGTTAGCGATTTCATGCAGCACCTTGGGACGAGACGATCGCATCCTCGTCCCTTGGCCTGCCGCCAGTATGATGGTTTTTATCGTCATGTATCCTCCTTAAAAAACAGATAATTGTTCAGTGCAAGCGGTTTCGTCTCATCCTTGGCCTCTGCTTCGCCAAAAACAAACCCGGAATGGCTTTTCCCGCCAAACCGTCGTGTTGAGCACGGTCGGAGCAAAAATGGTTTGGCGCAGTGTGTGCCCGGATTTTCTCGTCCCGCCTTCGATAGGCCTACAGTGCGAACGAACGTAATTTAGTGATTTTTTCTGGTTTTTTCTGGTTCCTGGTTCCCATGATCTCCGTGGCAACCCATACCGATCCGATTTTTGTCGCCAAAAACCTGTCAAGCGTGTTTTGATTTTTTGGGCGAGCAGTTACGAAAAGAAGAACGCGTCCTGGCAAGGCATTGATATATAAGGAATTTATTTCCCGATACAGAAGCTACCAAAAATTTCACCCAGGAGGTCGTCGGTGCTGAATTCGCCGGTGATGGTGCCGAGGCTGTTTTGGGCCAGCTTGAGTTCCTCGGCGACCAGTTCGTGGGCGTGGTGTTGCATCTGGTTTGCGGCTTGGTTGACGGAGGCCAGCGCATTTTCCAGGGCGGTGATGTGGCGTCGCCGTGCGACGAAGGTGTTTTCCTGGGTTTCGCCAAAGCCGACGCTTTGTTTCAGATGCTGTTGCAATAGGTCAAGCCCGGCGCCGGTTTTGGCGGACAGGTAAATGCTGGTGCCTTGCGGGGTTTCGAGTATTTGGGGCGGCACGCCTGAGATGTCGATTTTGTTGAATATGCGGGTGATTGCACGGTTGCTGTCTATCAGGGTGTCGTCTACAGGGTCTGTCTCGGTTTGTGCCGTACTGTCCAGCAGCAATAGTATCTTGTCGGCTTTTTCGATTTCGAGGTGCGCGCGCCGGATGCCTTCCTGTTCGACGATGTTGTCACTGTTTCGCAGACCGGCGGTGTCGATGATGTGCAAGGGCATGCCGTCGATCTGGATGCGTTCGCGCAGGACATCGCGTGTGGTGCCTGCGATGTCGGTGACGATGGCGGCATCAAATCCGGCCAATGCATTGAGCAGGCTGGATTTGCCGACATTGGGTTTGCCCGCCAGGGCGACGGAAATGCCGTCGTGCAGCAAACGGCCTTGCCGGGCGGTTGCGAGTATTTGGTGGAGGCGTTGTTGCAATTGGACAATGCGGTTTGCGACGACACCATCGCCCAGGAAATCGATGGCTTCGTCGACGAAGTCGATGGCGGCTTCGATGTACACGCGCAGTTCGATGAGTTCGTCTGTCAGGTGGTGGATGTGTCTGGAAAATACGCCTTGCAGCGATTGCTGCGCTGATCGGACGGCATGTTCGGTACCGGCGCTTATCAGGTCGGCGATGGCTTCGGCCTGGGCCAGGTCGATTTTGCCGTTGAGGAAGGCGCGCTGGCTGAATTCGCCCGGATTGGCCGGGCGGGCACCCAGTTCGAGTACACGGCGCATCAGCATGTCCAGTATGACGCTGCCGCCGTGGCCATGTAGTTCGACGATGTCTTCGCCGGTGAAGGATTGCGGTGCAGGGAAGTAGAGCAGCAGGCCGCTGTCGATGAGCTTGCCATCGGCGTCGCGGAAGTGGCGGAAGTGGGCGTATCGTGGTTTGGGGCGTTTGCCGCTCAGTGAACGGGCGATGGGTTCGGCCAGGGGGCCGGAAAGGCGGATGATGCCGACGCCGCCGTTGCCGGGCGGCGTCGCTATTGCGGCGAGGGTGTCGCCGTCACGCATGGGACTTGGCGTGCGGGTCTTCTTCGAGAATGTGTTTGGTGATGTACCACTGCTGGATGATGGACAGACTGTTGTTGCATATCCAGTACAGCACCAGACCCGACGGGAAGAACAGGAAGAATACGGTGAATACGATGGGGAACATCTGCATGACTTTGGCTTGCAGCGGGTCTATCGGCGCCGGGTTCAGGCCTTGCTGAATTTTCATGGTGATGCCGTACAGGATGGGCAGCAGGTAGAACGGGTCTTGTGCCGACAGGTCCTGTATCCATAGCGCAAAGTGGGCCTGACGCAGTTCCACGGTTTCGATCAGTACCCAATACAGCGAGATGAACACGGGTATTTGCACCATGATAGGCAAGCAGCCGCCCAGCGGGTTGACTTTCTCGCGCTTGTACATCGCCATCATTTCGGTGTTGAATTTCTGGCGATCGTCGGCGTAGCGTTCCTGCAACTCTTTGAGTTTGGGCTGGATTTTGCGCATTTTCGCCATCGACTGGAAGCTGGTCTTCGATAATTTGAAGAACAGGGCCTTGATGATGAAGGTGACGCCCAGAATCGCGACACCCCAGTTGCTGACGACGCCTTGAATCTGGATCAGCAGCCAGTAGATCATTTTGGCAATGAAAGTCAGCCAGCTATAGTCGACCGTCAGTTCCAGTCCCGGCGCCAGCGCCTCCATGACCGGCTGGATTTTGGGACCAGCGAACAATGTGGTGGCGAATACGCCGTCGCTGCCGGATTCGATCGTCATGTCCGGCGTGAAGGAGCCGATGATGTAGCGGGAATCGGCCAATGCCTTGGTGTAGAAATGACTTTCCAGTTCGGCAGGCGGTATCCATGCGGCGGCGAAGTAATGTTGAATCATACCGCTCCAGCCGCCTTTGCTGGAGACATCGAGATTGTCATCTGCCATGTCGTCGTAGGCGATTTTTCTGAACTTGTCTTTTTCGGTGTAAACGACGCCACCAGAAAATGTGCGGATAAAGTTGCCGGTGTTGTCTTGGTCGGCGTAAAACGCACGCGTCAGTTGGCTGTATTGTTTGCCTGACCAGGTTTTGCCGGTTCGATTGGATACTTTGTGTTCCAGGTTGACGGCGTAGGTGCCGCGTTTGAATACATAGGTTTTGGTGACATCGAGGCCTTGCGGATTGACCCAGTTCAGCGCGACCCGCAATTCGTTTTCATTATCCTGGAGCAGGTATTCGGTTTTGTCGGCCCGGTAAGTGGCGTGATGATCCGGTGCGGCAGGAACGTTGCTGCTGGCAACCAGGCCGCTTTGAGCAAGATAGAGCGCATCAGGGCTGCTGTTGAACAGGCGGATGGGCGACAAGTCTTTTTCGGGAGGCTCAAGGCCGACCAGTCTGTAAGCTTGGTTTACCCAGGTGTTGACTTTTTCAGTGGGGTACTGAATCAGATCGAGATTGCGCAGCGTGCCGCCCACGGTGTCGATTTCCAGATGGATGACGTCGGTTTTGACCGTGATGATTTTTTCTGTGGATACCACCGCCGTACCGGGCGCGGGCTGGTTGGCGCCTTGATCGTTTCCGGTTGCGCCGACTTGAGCGCCGACCGTTTTCGCGGCATTGTCGCTGAGTGTTGGTGTGTCGGTGATGATGGCCTGGGGCTTGGGGCCGTAATCGATCTGCCAGGCTTCCCACAGCAGGTAGGAGATCATCAGCATCGCCATGACCAGTACAAATCTAATGTTATCCATCGGTATTCACTCAAATTTTTCCGGAACGGGATCAAAGCCGCCTTCGTGAAAAGGGTGGCATTTCAACAAGCGTCGTAGCGTGAGGTAGCCACCTTTGGCTACGCCATGCCGCTGGATGGCTTCCAGGCCGTAGCTGGAACATGTTGGATAGAAACGGCATCTAGGCCCCAGAAGTGGGCTTATGGCGTATTGGTAAACCTTTATCAGGCTTATGAGCAGGAATCGCATCGATTTGCCAATTCGAGCCAATGTCTTTCCAGTGACGCTCTCAAGTTACTTGCAGTGGCCTTTGCTGCATCGCTGCGCGCCAAAACGACAATGTCTCTGTTGTTGATGATTTGCTGCTGTCGGAAACTTTCTCTGACAGTACGCTTTATTCGGTTTCTTTCGACCGCTTTTTTAATGGATTTTTTTGCGATGGCCAAGCCCAGCCTCGATTGACTGGCCGGACTGGACGTCGCTAACACCGTGAAATATCGATCACTGACTTTTACGGGGTTGGAAAATACCCTTTTGTAATCGGCGGGCGTCCTGAGCCGATGTTCGACGGGAAAGCCGAAAGGTTTCGCCGCCAACTCAAACGGTCAATGACGCGCGGCCTTTCGCTCTGCGTGCGTTGATTACTCTGCGGCCACCGACGGTTGCCATGCGGGCACGAAAACCGTGTGTTCTGGCACGTTTCAGTTTGCTGGGCTGGTAAGTTCTTTTCATGGGGTTTGACCTAAAATAACGTACAAAAAAGACGACGGATGATACGTGAAGAGTTTGTCGACTGTCAATTTTCAAGCCTTGCTGGTGTGACGGTGCAATGCGACAATGCGGCTTTCACTGGGTTGGCTTTTTTTCGCCTGCGCCAACGTCTCCAGCGTCTTGAAAAACCGGTGTCGATTCAGCGGTGATTCTGGAAGACATAAACAGAATCAAAAGGATAAGACTACTATGCTGCTGATCATCGATAATTACGACTCGTTCACCTACAACCTGGTGCAGTATTTCGGCGAACTCGGTGCCGATGTGAAGGTGGTCCGCAACGACGAGGTGACGGTCGATGACATCGAGCGCCTGCATCCCGACAAACTGGTCATTTCGCCTGGCCCCTGTACGCCCAAAGAGGCCGGCATTTCGGTTGAAACCATACGTCGTTATGCCGGTAAATACCCGATTCTGGGTGTCTGCCTGGGTCACCAGAGCATAGGATATGCCTTTGGCGGCAACATCATCCATGCCAAGCAGATCATGCATGGCAAGGTATCGCAGGTACACCATGCCAATGTCGGCGTATTCAACGGCTTGAGCAATCCGTTCACCGCCACCCGTTATCATTCGTTGGTCATCGAACAGGCCAGTTTGCCGACGTGTCTGGAAATCACCGCCTGGACTGAGGACGACGACGGCAACGTCGATGAAATCATGGGCGTTCGCCACAAAACCCTGGACATCGAAGGCGTGCAATTTCACCCCGAATCCATTCTGACCGAGCATGGACACGACATGTTGCGCAACTTTCTGGCCCGATAGTCAGTACGCGATGTCACCCGTCCGCAAGGAAGATCGGGGCGGTACTGACAAAGCACATCGTGAGCGCACAATCGCAGCCGTAACTATTCAAAGCGCAAGCACTCGGTACGCAGAGCATCCCGGTCTGCATTCCCGCGCAACAAGGCATCCTGCCTGATACGCCCGATCAGCCCAGCCTTTGCCTCAATCGCTGCCAGTCGTCCGCCACCAATAAACTCTCCACCCCATCCCTGTCATTGTTGATGCTGACGGCATACTGACGTTCATCGTCAGCCAGCGGCTCGGCCTGGCGTTGCAAATGATCCAGCACCGACTCGTCGGCATCGGAGGCGTCGTTACGGCGATTTTGCAGACGTTGGCGCTGTACGGCGTCGTTGCTGGTGATGTCCACGATCACCAGCGGTACGCCCTGCTCCCGTGCCAGGCAGGCGAAGGCATCGCGTTCGCGTCGCCTTAAAAACGCCGCATCGACGATGACTTTGCAGCCTTGCGCCAGCAGAGTTTTGCTCAACTGAGCCAGGCATTGGTAGGTTTTTGCGGTGGCATAGGCCGTGTACAAGGCTTGCCCGTCCTGGGCGCGGTCGGTTGCCTTGAGGCCGAACAGCCGCTTGCGCTCGACATCGGAACGCAGGTGTATGGCAGGCAGTTTTTCGGCGATACAGCGGGAGACCACCGTTTTGCCGCAACCGGGCAGGCCGTGCGTCACCAGCAAGGCGGGTTGGCCGGGATGAAGCAGGTCCAGCGCCAGCGCCATGTAGGCGCGGCATTGGTCGTGCCACGCCACTGCGCCGTTCTGCGCGGCTCTGAGCGCTACGATCTTGGCTTTGACCATGGCACGGTAGGCCTGATAAAACCCCAGCAAGGTCACGCCGTCGTAATCGCCGGTTACTTCGAGGTAGGTGTTCAAAAACCGATAAGCCAGGTCGCGGCGCTGGCAGTGACGCAAATCCATCAGCAGAAAGGCGATGTCGCTGATGACATCGATCCAGCGCAAGGCGTCGTTGAATTCGATACCATCGAACGGACAGGGCTGGTCGCCGATCAGCACGATATTGCCCAGATGCAGGTCGCCGTGGCATTCGCGCACCCTGCCTTGGTTGCGCCGCCGGTCTATCGCCGCTCGGCAGCGTTGCCATTCGCGCTCGCTCGCTGTGGCGATAGCATTCAGCAAAGTCCGTGCGTTTTCGTCCAACAGCGGACTCAATTGGCGGATGTTGTCGCGTACCGGCTGTATCACGGCCTCGGCGCTGCCAAATGCCAACGGGCTGTCCTCGGCGGGCAGCGCCTGGTGAAATTCAGCCATGGCGTGGGCCAGATGGTCGATATGGCGATGGCTCAACCGCCCCGCCAACAGACAGTTGTCGAGCAAATCCCGGCTGGCAAACCGGCGCATGCGCACGGCGTATTCAATTGCCGGTTGCTGACCGAGGATGGGGTTTTCCAGACTGCCGCCTATGGGCACCACATCCAGATAAAGACCGGAGCCGAAGCGACCGTTGAGGCGAATTTCCTCGTCACAGAAAAAATGCCGTTGCTCCAGCCTGGTGAAATCCAGAAAGCCGAAATCGACCGGTTTCTTGATTTTGTAGGCGTAATCACCGGCCAGCAGCACCCAGGAAATATGGGTCTCCAGCACCTCGACCTGCTCGACCGGATGCGGGTAGCACGACGGCTGGCAAAGCGAGACAATCAGGGATGCGACCACAGCTCAAAGCTCATCTTGCAGACGCTGGTAGATGCCGCCGAAACTGCCGTTGCTCATCAGCACAACGTGACAGCGCCCGCCCGCCTGCGCCCTGATCGTGGCGATCAGGCGCTCCAGATCGTCGCACAGCTCGATATTGCTGGCATATTGCAGCAACTGGCGCATATCCCAGCCCAGATCGCTCGGTTGATAAACGATGGCGCGATCGGCCTGTGCCAGCGATTCCGCCAGCGCCTGGGTATGGATACCAAGGCGCATGGTGTTGGAACGCGGTTCGACGATGGCGAGGATGGTTTCGCTGCCGACCTGCTGACGCAAGCCGTCCAGCGTGGTGCGGATGGCGGTCGGATGATGGGCAAAATCGTCGTACACCGTGACGCCGTTGCGGCTGACGATGACTTCCATGCGCCGTTTGACATTCTGGAAACCCTGCAACGCAGCGATGGCATCGCCCGGCATGACGCCGACATGGCGGGCAGCGGCGATGGCCGACAGCGCGTTGTACACATTGTGGCGGCCCGTCAGTGGCCATTCGACCCGGCCTTGCGGCTGGCCTTCGAACACCACGTCGAACTGACTGCCGTCGGCTTGCAGCAGCCGGGCCTGCCAGGTAGCGTCGTCGGCTATGGCGGTTTTGACTACAGGCGTCCAGCAACCCATGGCCAATACCCTGGCGATATTCGGCTCGCACACCGGGGTGATGATCTGGCCCTCGCCGGGTATGGTTCTGACCAGATGGTGGAACTGTTTCTCGATGGCAGCCAGGTTGTCGAAAATATCGGCGTGATCGTATTCGAGATTGTTCAGCACGACGGTGCGAGGCCGGTAATGCACGAATTTGGAGCGTTTGTCGAAAAAAGCGCAATCGTATTCGTCGGCTTCGATGACAAAGAAATCCGAATCGCCCAACCGGGCGGAAATGCCGAAATTCAGTGGAATGCCGCCGATCAGAAATCCGGGCTGATAGCCATTGCAGTCGAGTATCCAGCTCAACATGCTGGTGGTTGTGGTCTTGCCGTGAGTACCGGCGACGGCCAGCACCCATTTGTGTTGCAGAACATGCTCGGCCAGCCATTGCGGCCCGGAGACATAAGGCAAACCCTGGTTTAGCACCGCCTCCACTTCCGGGTTGCCGCGCGACAAGGCATTGCCTATCACCACCTGATCGGGTTTGTCGGCCAGATTTTCAGCCCGGTAACCGCTCATCAGCCGTATGCCTTGGCGTTCGAGTTGCGTACTCATCGGCGGATAGACATTGTGATCGGAGCCGCTGACGTTGTAGCCGAGTTCGCGGGCGATCAGGGCAAGCCCGCCCATGAAAGTGCCGCAGATGCCGAGGATGTGAATATGCGGAGCGGGATTGGTTTGGCTCATGGTTGCGCGGGTTGGGGTTGTTGTTCGGCGGTTTGTTCGGTGGTCGGCTTTTCGTCCACCGGTTTTTGCTCGGTCGTGGCCGCTGCGTCTGCTTTGGCCGCAGCTTGCGCACCGGCGGCTTCCAATACCTTGACGATGGCTTCCCTGCCCAGTTTTTTAGCCTTGTCGAGGATTTTAACGCCTTGCCCATCGGCAGCATTGACGTTGGCTCCAGCGGCAATCAGGATGCTGGCGACTTCGACGCTGCCGAACATCACGGCGTCGGATAGCGCGGTATTGCCCGCCTTGTCGGCCAGGTTGACATCGGCGCCGTAACTCAGCAACAGATTGACGATACGGACATTGCCGTTGAAGCTGGCGGCCATCAGCGCCGTGCGGCTTTGCTCTATCGTGCTGTTGACATCTACGCCCTGAGCCAGCAAGGCCGACACCCGTTCGGGCTTACCGGCTGCCGCCGCTGCGAACAAGTGTTTACCATCCTCGGCAAGCGCCGGACGCATCAGTAGAAAAGCCAGAAAAATCAGGCAAAGCAGACGAATCGGACGGCTCATGTGGCAGCTTGCGTTTGCACGGCGCTTGGGTTGAAATAATCCGGTTGAAATAATTTTGATTGAAATCACCTGGAAAACAGGCCGGACATAATCCATCTAATGAGCAAAAAAAACAAAGTAATTGTTGAGGCGCAGCCGCACTATATCGAAGCGCAATCGGTACCTGGGCAAAACCGCTTCGTCTTTGCCTACACCATCACCATAACCAACGTCGGCAACGAAGCCGCGCGCCTGCTGACCCGGCACTGGCTGATAACCGATGCCAACGGCAAAGTGCAGGAAGTCAACGGTGAAGGCGTGGTTGGCGAACACCCGCACCTGGAGCCGGGGGCATCGTTCCGCTACACCAGTGCGGCGATGATCGAAACCGCAGTCGGCGTCATGCAGGGCACGTATCAGATGCAGTCAGACAGCGGCGTTCATTTCAGTGCGCAGATTCCCCGTTTCACGCTGTCCATTCCCCGAACCCTGCACTGATGGCGATTTATGCCGTAGGCGATATCCAAGGCTGTTACGACGCACTCCGGCGACTGCTGGATCATGTGGGTTTCGACCCCAAAATCGATCAACTCTGGCTGGCGGGCGATCTGGTCAACCGTGGCCCACATTCCCTGGAAACCCTGCGCTTCGTCAAAGGCCTGGCCGATGCCGCCGTCACTGTCCTCGGCAACCATGACCTGCATCTGATCGCAACTGCGCTGACCCTGGGCAAGATCGGCAAGAAAGACACCCTGTTGCCAATACTGAAGGCGCCAGACTGCGACGAACTGATAGCCTGGCTGCGGCATCGGCCTTTGTTTCATCGCAACGACCACTTCTGCCTGCTACATGCCGGGTTGCCGCCGCAATGGGATCTGGCTCTGACGCAAGACATGGCCAGCCTGGTTGAACGCGCACTTCAGGGGCCGGAACACCTGCGCTTCTTCGCCAGCATGTACGGCAACAAACCGGCGCTCTGGTCAGACACCATGACGCGCGCCGAAAAACTGCGCTTTGCCGTCAATTGTTTCACCCGCCTGCGTTACTGCGACGCTGACGGCACCATCGATTTCGCCCACAAAGGCCCGCCCGGCTCCCAGCCGCCGCACCTGATGCCCTGGTTCACCGTGCCAAACCGGAAAAGCCGGGATTTGCGCATCATCTTTGGTCACTGGTCCACCCTGGGCTTCTACGACCGCGACAACGTCTACGCCATCGATACCGGCTGCCTGTGGGGCGGCCAACTGACAGCCTTGATGTTAGGCGACGACGTGCAACGCTACAGCATGGATTGTGCCTGTACGCCAGCGTGACCCAAGGCGCGCAGCGTGTGCGATGCAAGCTGCTGGTACCAGGGCGTTGCAGGCGCTGTTGCACGCCATCCTTTGACAACAATCGTAACTATTCAGCGAAAACTACCGGATTACCCCCCCAAGCCACGGCCAAGGTGAGCGGCTGGCCTACACCGCCTCCGGTGGCTCAGCGATCCGCTGGCGCTGTACGGCGTTACGAACACCACGCTCGCGCCGGGGCATCAAGCCCCGGCAGCAAAGACACCACGCAAAGGATAAGAACACGATGGCACAAAACGACACCGCCAAGAACGGCAACGGAGGCAACCTCGGCTTCGAGGCTGATCTTTTCAAGACCGCCGACAAGCTGCGCGGCAACATGGAGCCAAGCGACTACAAGCACGTCGCACTCGGGCTCATCTTCCTGAAGTACATCTCCGATGCTTTCGAGGCCAAGCACAAAGCACTGCTGGCCGAGGACGCGCAGGCCGCCGAGGACAAGGACGAATACCTCGCTGACAACGTGTTCTGGGTGCCGAAGGAGGCGCGCTGGTCACATCTGCAGGCCAATGCCAAACTGCCCACCATCGGCACCTTGATAGACGACGCGATGCGCGCCATCGAGAAAGACAATGAGTCACTCAAGGGCGTACTGCCCAAGGACTACGCCCGACCCGCGCTCAACAAGGTGATGCTGGGCGAGCTGATCGACCTGATCTCCGGCATTGCGCTGAACGAGGAAGGCGACCGCTCCAAGGACATCCTCGGGCGCGTGTACGAATATTTCTTGGGCCAGTTCGCCGGCGCCGAAGGCAAGCGCGGCGGCGAGTTCTACACCCCGCGCTCGGTGGTGCGAGTGCTGGTCGAAATGCTCGAACCGTACTCAGGTCGCGTCTACGACCCCTGCTGCGGATCGGGCGGGATGTTCGTGCAGTCTGAGAAGTTCGTGCAGGAGCACGGCGGCCGCATTGGCGACATCGCGATCTATGGGCAGGAGTCGAACTACACCACTTGGCGACTGGCCAAAATGAATCTGGCCGTGCGGGGTATCGACTCCGACATCCGCTGGAACAACGAGGGCAGCTTCCACAAGGACGAACTGCGCGACCTCAAGGCCGACTATATCCTCGCCAATCCCCCGTTCAACATTTCCGACTGGGGCGGCGACCGCCTGCGTGAAGACGTTCGCTGGAAATTCGGCGTGCCGCCGGTGGGTAACGCCAATTACGCGTGGCTCCAGCACATCTACCACCACCTCGCTCCCAACGGCACGGCGGGCGTGGTGCTGGCCAACGGCTCGATGAGCTCCAACCAGTCCGGCGAGGGCGATATCCGCAAGGCGATGCTCGAGGCAGACGCTGTGGATTGCATGGTGGCGCTACCTGGGCAGCTCTTTTACTCCACGCAGATACCCGCTTGTCTTTGGTTCCTGGCCCGCAACAAGAACCCCGGCAAGGGCCTACGTGACCGGCGGGGGCAAGTACTGTTCATCGACGCCCGCAAGATGGGCGTGCTGGTGGATCGCACCCGGCGCGAACTCACAGACGAAGAAGTCCAGAAGATCGCTGATACCTACCACGCTTGGCGCGGTGAGAAAGACGCTGGGGAGTACGCCGACGTGGCGGGCTTTTGTAAGTCGGCATCGATGGACGACATCCGCAAACACGGCCACGTGCTGACCCCGGGGCGCTACGTGGGTGCAACGGAACAGGAGGATGACGGCGAGCCCTTCGAGGAAAAGATGCTGCGACTATCTACGCAGTGGCGCGAGCAACGGGCGGCAGCGGCCAAACTGGATGCCGCGATTGAGGCTAGCCTGAAGGAGCTTGGTTATGGCGTCTAGTGCGTATCAAGCTGAGCTTGAGGCGATATGCCCAGAAGGCTGGAAAGTTGTTCCGCTCACTGATGCTGTCATCTTTCAAGAAGGGCCAGGCATTCTTGCTAAAGATTTCCAGAGTAGTGGCGTTCCACTGATTCGACTAAAAGGCGTTGAAGGAGATTTTGTTTCACTTGAGGGGTGCAACTTCCTTGCGCCGGAAAAAGTTGCGAGTAAGTGGAACCACTTTCGATTAGAGCGCGGAGATTTAGTGATAAGTACCAGCGCGTCATTTGGCCGCGTGAGCGAAGTCACCGAGGAGTCCGCAGGAGCCGTTCCGTACACTGGATTGATTAGATTTCAACCAAAGACCAAGGAGATTGACGCGGGTTTTTTGCGAGCATTTCTTGGTTCGTCTGCTTTTATGCAGCAGGTTGAAGCCATGGCATCCGGTAGTGTCATTCGACACTTCGGTCCAATGCACCTCAAGCAAATGGCGCTGCCATTGCCGCCACTTGGTGAGCAGCGTGCTATCGGCAATATGGCGAAACTCTTCGCCGAACGTCTACGCAACCAGAGCCAGACCAACGAGTCGCTGGAGGCGATGGCCCGCACCTTATTCAAGGCTTGGTTCGTGGACTTCGAACCTGTGCGCGCCAAAATGGAAGGTCGCTGGCAGCGGGGCCAGTCGCGGCCCGGCCTGCCCGCGCACCTCTACGACATCTTTCCCGACCGCCTCGTTGAATCGGAATTAGGGGAGATTCCGGAGGGGTGGGAAATGCGCTCTCTGGACTCGATTGCGAACTATCTCAACGGCCTTGCTCTACAGAAATTTCCGCCGGAAAGCGAAACCGAATTCCTTCCGGTCATCAAGATCGCGCAATTGCGTGCTGGAAACACGAATGGAGCAGACAAGGCGAGCACGCAAATCAAGCCCGAATATGTGGTTGTCGATGGCGACGTATTGTTCTCGTGGTCGGGTTCGCTCGAAGTCGAAGTTTGGAATGGTGGGCGCGGCGCACTGAACCAGCATCTGTTCAAGGTAACGTCCAGTGAGGTGCCGAAGTGGTTCTATTTCTTCGCCACCCGTCACCACTTGTCGGATTTCCGCGCGATTGCCGCTGGCAAGGCTACAACGATGGGCCACATTCAGCGCAAGCACCTCACGGAGGCTCGGATTGCTGTTGCACCACCGGAGAGCATGGAAAAATTTGACGCCGTCATTGCTTCGCAATTCGATCAATTGGTCAGCAACGCGCAGCAGTCCCGCTCCCTCGCCCAACTCCGCGACACGCTGCTGCCCAAACTCATCTCCGGCGAATTGCGCGTGCCAGATGCCGAGCGCATCGTCGGAGCGGCGGTATGACTTTGGATTGGTGCCCCGGCATCCGCGAGGCCTGCAGGCATTGGCGAGATGCGCCGATGTTGCAGCAGACCTTCGAGGCGATGGAGCGCAATCTGGAACAGAACAACGATGCGTGCATCGACTGCGCCAAGACTGTTGTCGAGGTGGTGTGCCGGGTAGTGGTTGACAGCTTCCACACCCAGCAAACCCCGCTCAAGCCCACGCAGGAGACGCCCTCGCTGTCGGACTGGCTGACGGCAGCAATTCGCGCGCTCAAACTCGGCGATGTCCGTGACGACCGGTTCAAGAAGCTGGTGTCCAGCCATCACAAGTTGGCCGACGCACTGAACGACCTGCGTAACAAGGCGGGCCCCGCCAGCCACGGCAAAGATCCGTATCTGGAGCGGTTGGCAGAGCACCACCGCCGCAGCGCGGTTCTGGCGGCCGATGCCATCGTGGCATTTCTGCATCAGGCCTATCTGGATACGCAGCTCGACCCGATCAGCTCCCGCGAGCCGTGGGAGCGATTTGCAGAAAACAACGCGCTGATCGACGCGCACGTGGGGCTGGCGGTGGACGTCGGGGACGGCGACTCGGCAACCTTGCGTTTCCTGCTGCCGGGCGGTGATGAGCTACCCATCAGCATTGAAGTGAGCCGTCTGCTTTACCAACTGGATCGGGACGCCTATGTGGAGGCGTTGAACGCTGCGCGCGGCGCACCAGCTTCGGCTGTGGAGCCCGTCGAAGGACTAGGAGAGTCGGCATGAAGTTGACTCGCATCGGCAAGCTACGGCTCCGAGTGTTCCGCGACTTTGCTTGGCCAACAGAGCTGCACCCGTTCGCGCAGTTCAATGTCATCTATGGATGGAACGGCAGCGGCAAAACGACGCTGTCATGGCTGCTTTCGCTCGTTGAGAAGAAGACCGCGCTCCTCGAAGGTGACGCGGCACTGGAGATCGATGGCACAACGAAGGTCGCAGGTTCCGCTTTCGCTTCGGCGCAACTGCCGCAAGTGCGCGTCTTCAACCGGGATTTCATTAGTGCCACCCTGTCGCAAACGGGCGGCATTGCGCCGATTTACTTTCTCGGCGAAGACAGCATCGAGAAGCAGGCACGGGTCGAGCAGCTCAAAAAGGAACTCGCTACGACCGACATCGCGTTGCGAACTGCCCAGGCCGAGAAGACGAAAGCAGAGTCAAAGCTGGACGATTTCTGCAAAGACAAGGCAAAGCTCATCAAGGAGCTATTGACCACCGCGAACAGCCAGTCCTACAACAACTACGACAAGCGAAATTTCAGGCGTACCGTTGAAGCAATGGATGCGCAGCGGGTGGCGGCCGCGACTCTGTCCGATGAGCAGAAAGCACAGCTCCATAGCCAGAAGAACGCCCAGCCAAAGCCCCAAGTCGACAAGGTTGTTGCGCCATCCATCGAACTTGATGCGTTGACTAGTGAAGTCGATACGCTGGTCGGTCGCTCCGTCGTTGCGCAGACGCTCGATGAACTGACCGGCAATGCCAAGCTAGCCGCGTGGGTGCAAGAAGGGCTTCATCTGCACTCGGGCGAGCACGCCTCCGACACCTGCCGCTTCTGCCAGCAGCCGCTTCAGGGAGCGCGTCGCGCCGCGCTCGAAGCTCACTTCAACGATGCCTTCGCGGGCTTTCAGAAAGACCTGTCCGCTCTTCTCTCGAAGCTGAAGGCGGCCAAGCAGACTGCGGCCTCACTGTCGTTGCCGGACGCTTCGCGCTTCTATGAAGCGCTCGTGCCCGAAGTGCCCCCCGCGTGCGTAATGGTGTTGACGGCGCAGTCAGAGACCCAAGCTGCGCTGGATGCCCTCATCGCGCGTGTCGAGGCCAAGCGCGATCAGCCGTTCGCACCCACCGCCACGCAGGCACAAGCTACGGCGAGACCCTCCTCGATTACCGACTCAGTCGCCGCATTCAATGGGATCGTGGAGAAGCACAACCGCATCTCCGCAGAGTTCACGGCGTCGGTCGACAGTGCGTGCAAGAAGCTTGAAGCCTCGTATGTCGCGGAGGCGCACGCCGAATTCGTCCAGCTCTCCGATGCGGTAACAGCCGCGACTACCGAACTGGATGGCATAAGGGGTACGCAGGCAGCAACCCAGACGCAGATCAATGAACTGGAACGCGCGATCCTCGAACATCGCCGCCCCGCCGACGAGCTGACCGCAGAGCTATGCGCCTACCTTGGGCGCGACGAACTGCGCTTCGAGGTGAAAGGCACTGGCTACGCACTGACCCGCAGCGGCCAGTATGTAGCGCACTTGAGCGATGGAGAGCGCACGGCGATTGCGTTCCTCTATTTTCTCAAGTCGTTACAGGACAGAACATTCGACTTGAAGAATGGGATTGTCGTCATTGACGATCCGGTATCGAGCCTCGATGACAACGCGCTGTTCTCGGCCTTCGGCTACATGAAGGATCGCACCAAGGATGCGGGGCAGCTTTTCATATTGACCCACAGCTTCTCGTTTTTCCGGCTGGTGAAAAACTGGTTCCATCACTTGCCGGGGCAACGAAAGAAAAAGATCGAAGACCGGCCCGGTCGTTTCTTCCTGCTTCGTACCCGGCGTCACGCGGACGGGTCTCGCACCAGCGAGTTAGGCCATCTTGATCCTCTGCTTGAGGAGTACGAATCGGAGTACCAGTACCTGTTCAAGCGCGTCTACGAGGAGGCTCACCGCAATGACGTTGTCCAACTGGAACACCATTACGGTTTGCCCAACGTCGCACGCCGATTGATCGAGGCATTCCTCGCTTTCCGCTTCCCCGAGATGAGCGGAGATCTCGGCCCACGACTCGAGCGGGTGGATTTTGACAGCGCGAAAAAGACCCGCATCCTCCGCTTGCTCAACACGTACTCACATGCTGGCGCAATCGCTGATCCGGGACACGATCTTTCTCTACTTGCAGAAACCCAACCCGTGTTGCGCGACACACTCGAAATGATGATGGCTGTCGACCGTGAGCATTACGACGGGCTATTGAAGCTGGTGGCGATTCAGCCCATCGAAGAACAAGGAGAACCGTAATGGCGTTTCTGTCGGAGGCCGCCGTAGAGCTGGCTTTACTGGAACAGTTGGGAGGGCTGGGATACAGCATCGAACGCGAGGAGGACATCGGCCCCGATGGACACCGACCGGAGCGCGAAAGTCACGATGAGGTTGTGCTCAAGAAGCGGTTTGAAGACGCCGTCGCGCGTCTGAATCCTGGCCTTCCGTTGGAGGCGCGTCAGGATGCCGTGCGGCGGGTGATGCAATCCGAACTGCCATCGCTGCTTGAAGAGAACCGCCGCCTCCACAAGCTGATGACGGAAGGCGTGGACGTCGAGTATTACGCCGACGACGGCACGCTGACCGCTGGCAAGGTCGCGCTCATCGACTTCGAACACCCCGAGCAGAACGACTGGTTGGCAGTGAGCCAGTTCGTGGTGATCAACGGCCAGAACAACCGGCGGCCCGATGTGGTGGTGTTCGTGAACGGCTTGCCGCTGGGCGTGATCGAGCTGAAAGCGCCGGGCAGCGCCGGGGCGCATCTGCTGGGCGCGTTCAACCAGCTGCAGACCTACAAGAAGCAGATTCCGGCGCTGTTCAACACCAACGCGCTGCTGGTCACCTCGGATGGCATTGCAGCCCGGGTGGGTTCACTCTCGGCAGACCTTGAGCGCTTCATGCCGTGGCGCACCACCGACGGCACGGACGTTGCCCCGAAGGGTGCGCCGGAACTCTCGACACTGATCGAAGGCGTGTTCGAGCAGCGCCGCCTGCTGGATCTGCTCTGTCACTTCACGGTCTTCGGCGAAACCGGTTCGGGGCTGGCCAAGATCATCGCGGGCTATCACCAGTTCCACGCGGTGCGACACGCAGTCAACAGCACGGTGACTGCGTCCTCGCCACAGGGCAATCAGCGAGTGGGCGTCATCTGGCACACCCAAGGCTCCGGCAAAAGCCTGCTGATGGCGTTCTACGCCGGGCAACTGGTCAAACACCCGGCGATGGCCAACCCGACGTTGGTGGTGCTGACTGACCGCAACGACCTCGACGACCAGCTCTTCTCGATCTTCTCGATGTGCCGCGACCTGATCAGGCAGACGCCAGTGCAGGCCGAGAGCCGCGAAGATCTTCAGAAGGTCTTGAGTCGGGCATCGGGCGGCGTGATTTTCACGACCTTGCAGAAGTTCGGCGAGATTGCGGAGCCGCTCACCACGCGCCGCAACGTGGTCGTCATCGCGGATGAGGCCCACCGCAGCCAGTACGGCTTCAAGGCCAAGGTGGACGCCAAGACCGGCGAAATCTCCTACGGCTTTGCCAAATACATGCGCGACGCCCTGCCAAACGCATCCTTCATCGGTTTCACCGGTACGCCGATTGAAGCGGACGACGTGAACACCCCGGCCGTGTTCGGCAACTACATCGACATCTACGATATCAGCCGCGCAGTTGAGGATGGCGCGACCGTGCCGATCTACTACGAGTCGCGGCTGGCACGCATCGAACTCGATGAGGACGAGAAGCCGAAGATCGATGCCGAGGTCAACGAACTGACCGAGGACGATTCCGAAACCGATCAGGAGCGCTTCAAGAAGAAGTGGTCAACCGTAGAGGCGCTGGTCGGCAGCGACAAACGTCTCGCCTTGGTGGCCAAGGACATGGTCGCCCACTTCGAGGATCGCGTGGCAGCCCTCGATGGCAAGGCGATGGTGGTGTGTATGAGCCGCCGCATCTGCGCCAAGCTCTACGATGAGATCGTCAAGCTGCGTCCGGACTGGCATAGCACAGATGACAACGCGGGAGCGGTCAAGATCGTGATGACGGGCGCAGCGAGCGACCCGCAGGAATGGCAGCAGCACATCGGCAATAAGGCCCGGCGTGATCTACTGGCCAAGCGTGCCCGTGACGCATCAGACCCGCTCAAGCTGGTGATCGTGCGGGATATGTGGCTGACCGGCTTTGACGCGCCATGTATGCACACGATGTACGTGGACAAGCCGATGCAGGGTCACGGACTGATGCAGGCGATTGCGCGCGTGAACCGGGTGTTCCGCGACAAGCCTGCCGGGCTGATCGTGGACTACATCGGCATCGCACAAAGCCTAAAGTCAGCCCTGCAGCAATATTCGAAGAACGACCAGGACAACACCGGTGTCGACGAAGCGCAGGCCGTCGCAGTGATGGTGGAGAAGTACGAGGTGGTTCGGGATATGTACCACGGCTTCGACTACGCGTCGGCAATGACTGGGACGCCACAGCAGCGCTTGGCCATGATGGCAGGTGCCATCGAGTGGATTCTCGACCTGCAGCAAAAGCTGGCTGAGAAGGAGAAAACCAAGGACGGCAAGAAGAACGCACATCGTCGATACCAGGATGCCGTGCTGGCGTTGTCCAAGGCTTTCGCTCTGGCGTCCGCCTCCGACGAGGCCCGCGAAACCCGGGAGGAAGTCGGTTTCTTCCAGGCGATCCGTGCCGCGCTTGTCAAGAGCAGTACTGGCTCCGGAGTGACCCAGCAAGAGCGCGAGTTGGCGATCCAGCAAATCGTTAGCCGCGCTGTGGTCTCGACCGAGATCGTGGACATCCTGGCCGCTGCGGGCATCAAGAGCCCGGATATTTCCATCCTGTCCGATGAATTTCTGGCCGAAGTTCAGCAGATGGAGAAGAAGAACCTTGCGCTGGAAGCTTTGCGCAAGCTGATCAACGACGGCATCCGCTCCCGCAGCAAAGCCAATGTCGTGCAGACCAAGGCCTTTTCAGAGCGGCTGGAAGATGCGGTAGCGCGCTACCATGCCAATGCGATCACCACCGCAGAGGTGTTACAGGAGCTGATTCAACTAGCCAAGGACATCCGTGCAGCTCGCCAGCGTGGTGAAGAGTCCGGGCTGTCAGACGAGGAGATCGCCTTCTACGACGCGCTGGCCGAGAACGAGAGCGCGGCGCAGATGATGGGCGACGACAAGCTAAAACTCATCGCCCATGAGCTGTTGGTCAACCTGCGCGAGAATGTTTCAGTGGATTGGGCACATCGTGATTCAGCCCGCGCGCGGATGCGTGTTCTGGTCAAACGCATCCTGCGCAAATACGGCTATCCGCCTGACTTGCAGGACGCGGCGGTACAGACCGTGTTACAGCAGGCCGAGGCGTTGTCGTCGGGGTGGAGTCTGCTTCGGCACGGGTGAAAGCCAGACTAACTCTCATTGCCGCGTTCTGCGTAGCGCAAGCGTTCGGGACGCAGAGCGTCCCGGTCTGCATTCCCACGCGGAGCGTGGGAACGAGGGAAACCGGAAAATCCCGGCAGGCACTGCGGTGCCTGCGGGCTGTACCGCCTCAACGATAAGGATTCATCGGCTGATAGGGCTGCTGGCGCTGCTGTTGTTGAGGGAAGCCACCCGGTTGTTGGTAAGGCTGTTGTTGCGGGAAACCACCTGGTTGTTGGTACGGTTGTTGGGGAAAGCCGCCCGGTTGCTGGTAAGGTTGCTGCGGCTGGCTGGCGCCGACGTTCTGATTGGCGACGATGGCCAGTTCGACACGACGGTTGATGGCGCGATTGGCATCGCTGACATTGGCTACTTTCGGCAAGCTTTCGCCCATGCCCTGCTGGGTCGTGCGGGTCGGGCTGACGCCGCGCGTACCGAGATAACTGCTGACAGCGGCTGCCCGCAGTTCGGACAATCGCTGATTGTAGGCATCGGAACCGGTGTCATCGGTGTGGCCGGTAATCGCGATGGTCGATTCCGGGTAGTGATTGAGCACTTGCGCCACCGAATTCAAGGCGTTCTGGGCATCCAGCGTCAGGTCGGCCCTGTCGTGAGCGAACGTCACATTGCTGGGCATGGTCAGATTCAAAGTGTTTTCGGCGGTGCGCTGCACTTGTATGCCGGTGCCTTGCAGTGATTGCTGCATTTCTTCCTGTTGCTTGTCCATGTACCAGCCTATGCCAGCACCGACGGCGGCACCTGCTAGGGCGCCAAGCCCGGCGTTTTTCCAGTCGTTGCCGCCAAACAGGGTGCCAGCACCGGCACCGACAGCGGCACCTATGCCAGCACCTTTGCCCAGGTTGCCGATGCCGGTTTGACCGGTGTAGGGGTTGGTGGCACAGCCTGCCAGCAGCAGTGTGGCTATCAGGGCTGTCAGTGGTTTTCGGGTCATTGCGTTTTCCTTTGAAAATTAGAGAGGGGTTGCCAAAAGCGCGGGTTGCGGGTTCGATGCGCCGCTTGGGTACATCTGGCGGCTTTTGCGTGCCGCTGTGTTTTAGGGGTGACGACTTAATCGCGGCTTAATGGCCGTCGATACCGGCATCATGCCAAGACAATGGCGGCTGGGCGTCGCCGGTTTCGAGCAGGGTCACGGCGCTGCCGACACACAGTTCGCCGGTGCGATCGTGCAGTGCATTCTGGCCGAAGTAGGTTTTGTTCTGCCATTGCCTGCGCTTGCTGAGTGTCAGCAGCGGCTCCTTGCCGATGTTGCCGGTTGCCGGATCTATGGCCGGAATGCCGCAGCGCGAACACGGTTTGGGCAAGCGAAAGCCAATGCCATCGATGGCAATGCGGCGCCAGTAGTCTTCGGCGAAGGCGGCACAATCGCCTATCACCAGATTGGGGCGGAAGCGGGCCAGCGTCATGTTCAGTTCCATGACCTGATTCAGCGCGGTCATGGCTTGCTCGGATACGATCAGAAACGGAAAGCCGTCACTGAACGCGGTTTGATCCGACGGCGCCGCATAACGCGGATCGACGCGGCGCATCTCGCCGTCCGGGTGATAAACCAGGCGGCAGGCTATGCCGAGAAAGTCCTGAAACCAGCGATCCAGTTCAGCGGAAACGGTTTTGGCAACACAGGTGTCGTGCCAGATTTCAACCGACAGGGTTTCGCCGTCGGTTTCGGTCAACGGCATGAGTATGTCGGTCATGCCCGGCGCCGACAATATCACGCCATCGCCGGTCATGCGGGTTCGGATCAACGCCATTTTTGCCAACCGGCGCTGGCTAAGGAAACGCCGCTCACCATCGACCAGCATCCATTTGCGGTCGTACAGCAGGCCTTTGGCGGTGACGGGCCAGCGATCGACGGCGATGCCGCTGACCGACTTGATCGGGTAAACATGGATGGCACTCAGTGTGGGCATGGCGGATGAGTGTTCAGTTGAATGACAAATCGCTTTGCGTTTGCAGCAGATGTTCGGCAAGTTCGAAGTTGCGCTTGCAGAATTTCAAGCCATGTACGGGATACGCCTGCGAGTGTACGACTCTTGCATCGATGGCGAAACGCTTGCCGTCGCCGAACAGCAAGTACAGGCAAACCGTCGTGTTCTTGCGGATTTTCTTCTCGCACAAAATGGCAGCGCCCTTGCTGCTGATGTCGCGCAGAACGATGGGGTACAAGCGGGGATAGAAAAAATTGGCCACCTTGAGCGTGGCCTTGATGTCGCTGCGCAGATAGCGCACGGCAAGGCGTTGATTGCCGATCAGGTCGTGCAGGTCGATATCCTCATCCAGCGTATCGGCAGGAAAGTCTTTTTCGGTCATGGGGGCAGCCTGGATTCAACAGGGGTTAAGTATCGTTACTGAATCGGCAAAATTCAATGGCTGGCACGCCATTCATTCCATGGTTTTGAACCGGCGTTATCCGTGTAGAATTTCCGGCCTGCTTTGCAAGGACTCGACCACACATGATCTACCGATACTTCGTTTGCTGGATACTGAGCTGGGCCGCGCTACTCGGTGCCGTCAATGCGGCGGAAAAAAAACCGGTGCCGCCCAAAACCCAGCTCATCAAAATGGTTTATCTCGCCCAGGAGCGCGAAGCGCCCGCCGCCTTGTCGAATCTCGACCCCTTCATTCAAAACAAGGGCGAACCGGGCGCCGACCTGGCGGTAAGCGACAACAACACCACCGGCCAGTTCACCCAGCAGCGTTACGAGCTGAAAAAAGTCATCGTGCCGACAGGCGGCGATCTGCTGAAAGCTTTCGAGCAATTGGGCGACGACATTGGCTTGGTGGTGCTCAACGTGCCTGCCGAGCACATCAACCTGCTGGCCGACAGCCCGACAGCCCGCAACAAGCTGTTGTTCGATGCCGCCAGCCGCGACGACGAACTGCGCGGCAGCCAGTGTCGGCGCAATGTGTTGCACATTCTGCCCAGCCGCGCCATGCGCGCCGATGCCCTGGCGCAATATCTGCTGAAAAAGCGTTGGCAAAAATGGTTTCTGGTGGTGGGGCCAACACCTGCCGACCGGCTGTACGCCGATGCCGTCAAACGCACCGCCAAACGTTTTGGCATGAAGTTGATGGAAGAAAAAACCTGGACGCACGACTTCGACAGCCACCGCACCGAGCAAGCGGACATTGCACAATTCACCCAGGTCGGTGACTACGACGTGCTGGTGGTGGCCGACGAACAAGGCCTGTTCGGCGATTATCTGGATTACCGCACCTGGCTGCCGCGCCCGGTGATCGGCACCCAGGGCCTAATCGCCACGGCCTGGCATCGCACCCATGAGCAATGGGGCGCCGTGCAGTTGCAAAACCGCTTCCTTGAAACCACGGGCCGCTGGATGGAAGAAGAAGATTACGCCGCCTATCTTGCCGTCCGTGCCATAGGCGAAGCCAGCGTCCGGGCCAAATCCAGCCAGGTGCAGGCCATCAAGGATTACATGTTGTCGAACGCCTTCACTTTGCAGGGTTACAAAGGCGTACCGCTGTCATTCAGAGCCTGGGACGGCCAGTTGCGTCAGCCCATCCTGCTGGCCGCGCCGCGCTCGCTAGTTGGTGTTGCGCCAATCGAAGGCTTTCTGCACCCCAAAACCGAACTCGATACCCTGGGTTACGATCAACCCGAAACCACTTGCCACTATTGAAGGACTTGCCATGAACCGATTCAACCTGTCGGCCCTGTCGGCGCTATTGCTGTTTTCGAGCGCAGCGGTGGCCGAAACTGTTTTCGTGACCCTCGAAAAAGACAATGCCCTGGCCGTCGTCGATCCTGTCGACGGCAAACTCATCAAAACCGTGCCGGTGGGCCAACGCCCGCGCGGTATTGCCCTGAGTCCTGACGGCAAAACCCTGTTCATCGCCACCAGTGACGAACACACCATCAAAACCTTCGATGCCGAAACCCTGAAACAAACCGGCAAACTGCCCTCGGGCGAAGACCCGGAAACCTTTGCGCTCAGCCCCGACGGCAAATTCATGTACGTGTCGAACGAAGACGACAGCGCCGTCACCGTCGTCGACATCGCCGCCAAAAAAGCCGTGCACACCATCAAGGTGGGCGTCGAACCCGAAGGCATTGCCGCCAGCCCCGACAACACCTGGGTGGTCAGCGCCTCGGAAACCACCAACATGCTGCACTGGATCGACAACCAAAGCCGCAGCATCGTCGACAACACCCTGACCGACCCTCGGCCACGCGCCGTGGCGTTCACCGCCGACAGCAAGCAGTTGTGGGCCACCTCGGAAATGGCGGGTACGCTGACCGTGTTCGACGTGGCCAGCAGGCAAGCGGTGCAGAGCGTTAAATTCGATGTCCAGGGCGTCAGCAGCGACCTGATCCAACCGGTAGGCGTGGTCATCGACAAAGACCGCCGCTATGGTTACGTCGCGCTTGGCCCGGCCAATCGCATTGCCGTCATCGATGCCCAGAGCTTCAAGGTAGAAAAATACTTGCTGGTTGGTCAGCGCGTCTGGAATCTGGCGTTCTCGCCCGATCAAAAACGGCTGTACACCACCAACGGCGTCAGCAACGACATCTCCCTCATCGACCTGACCGATCACAAGGTCAGCAAGTCGGTGGCAGTAGGCCGCTACCCTTGGGGCGTGGCCGTCAAACCATGAACCCGCCCGCCTTGAATGTCAGCGGACTCAGCTTCGCCTACGGCCCGAAAAAGGCACTGGACAACGTCGGCTTCAGCGTGAAGGCAGGCGAATGCACGATACTGCTCGGCCCCAACGGCGCCGGTAAAAGCACCTTGTTTGCACTGATTACCCGGCTGTACGACGCCCGCGATGGTCGCATCGAATTATGCGGTTTCGACATCAAGCGCCAAAGCCTCAAAGCCCTGTCCAGGCTGGGCGTGGTGTTTCAGCAAACCACGCTGGATCCGGACTTGACCGTCACGCAAAACCTGCGCTATCACGCCGCCTTGCACGGCATAGGCCGGAAGACAGCCGATGCGCGGATTCAGACTGAACTGCAACGGCTGAACATGTACGAGCGCCGTGGCGAAAAAGTCCGATTGCTTAACGGTGGCCACAAACGCCGGGTTGAAATCGCCCGCGCCCTGCTGCACCAACCCCAATTACTGCTGCTGGATGAACCCACCGTCGGCCTGGATGTGCCCAGTCGCCAGGCCATTGTCGATCATGTGCATGAGCTGGTCAGGCGCGAGGGCCTGGCGGTGCTGTGGGCCACCCATCTGATCGACGAGATCGCCGACGACGACAGCCTGGTGGTGCTGCACCAGGGCCAGATCAAAGCCGCAGGCAAGCTGCAAACCGTGTTGCAAACACTGGGTGCCGCCCATGTCGGCGACGCTTTCAATCGACTGACTCAGGGAGCAAAGCCATGAAATTCCTGCATTACTGGCGGGCGATGGCGGGCATCGTTGGTCGTGAGCTGTTGCGCTTCCTGCATCAGCGCGAGCGTTTCGTATCCGCCCTGGTACGGCCTTTGGTGTGGTTGTTCGTATTTGCCGCCGGTTTTCGCGCCGCGTTGGGTGTTGCCATCGCGCCGCCGTATGAAACCTACATTCTGTACGAGGTTTACATCACACCGGGCCTGATCGGCATGATTCAGTTGTTCAACGGCATGCAGAGTTCGTTATCCATGGTGTACGACCGGGAAATGGGCAGTATGCGCATGTTGATGGTGTGCCCGTTGCCGCGCTGGTTTCTGTTGGTCAGCAAGCTGATTGCCGGTACGGCGGTATCGGTGCTGCAAGCCTATGCCTTTCTGGGCATAGCCTGGCTGTACGACATTCAGGCACCGGCGATGGGCTATGTCTGGATTCTGCCCGCCTTGCTGCTGTCGGGCATGATGCTGGGTGCGCTGGGCTTGCTGCTGTCATCGTTCATCAAGCAACTGGAAAACTTTGCCGGGGTGATGAATTTCGTCATTTTCCCGCTGTTCTTCATGTCCACGGCGCTGTACCCCTTGTGGAAGCTCAAGGAATCCAGCGTCGTTCTGTACCAACTGGCGCAGTACAACCCGTTTTCACAAGCGGTCGAACTGATCCGCTTCGCCTTGTACGGGCAATTCAACCAGCCAGCCTTGCTGTTCACGGCTGCGGCATTCCTGCTGTTCATCAGCGCCGCGATTGTGGGCTACAACCCGTCGAAAGGCATGATGGTGCGCAAGGGCGGTGGCGAGTAAGGCAAAAAAACTGGCCCCGGTTATCCAGTGCCGAGCAGTCCGAAGAAACGATAGGGAAAACAACGTTGTGAACAACAGCAAAGAAAGCGAACGCGCCGAGCTGCACAAAACCATCTGGCGCATCGCCAACGACCTGCGCGGCAGCGTCGATGGCTGGGATTTCAAAACCTACGTACTCGGCATACTGTTCTACCGTTTCATTTCGGAGAACCTGACCGGCTACCTCAACGAGCAGGAGCGCCGCGCGGGTAGCACCGATTTCGCGACTACGCCCAATTGAGCGATGCCGATGCCGAATTTGGCCGCGCCGAGACGGTCAAGGAAAAAGGCTTTTACATCCTGCCGTCCGAACTGTTCGCCAACGTGCGAGCCCGCCACGACGCCAACCTCAACGAAACGCTCTATCGCGGCGGCGCGGAACAGAAGAACCGCCAGTACCTGATCGACAACAACTACGTCGATGCCGTCATCCAGTTGCCGCCCGACCTGTTCTGCGGCACCCCGATAGCCACCTGCATCATCGTGCTGAAGAAATCCAAGTTCGACAATGCCATGCTGTTCATCGACGCCAGCAGCTTGTTCGTGCGCAGCGGCAACAAGAACAAGCTTGCCCCAGAACACCGGTAAAAAATCCTCGACGCTTTCACGGCACGGCAAGACCCGCCCCACTTCGCCCGCTTGGTGTCAATAGCGACATCGCTGCAACGAAGATTTACAATCGACCGTGGATGCCGCAGCGGAGGCGTTCAAAGCGATATGAAAACGTTGGGACAAAACAAATACCCTTAAATAAACCGGCTGCGCCAGATATAGCAGGATTGCCCTGGTGACAGGGGTAACTAATCGCAACCTGCTGGATGTCTCCCTTGGTCATCGATGGCTGCATCAGTGCCGTGCTACTGCATGGCTGTTCGTATCCGGGATTGCCATGCTGGTTGTGGCCCAACGTAAAGCCGCGTAGCCGACACCCAAGGTAAAAGCGAAACCCGGCAGCGAACGCAGCTGCCGGATTTCGTTTTCTTGAAACATGATGCTGCGCAAAGGCGGCGGCGAGCGAGGCGCAGTGCTCGCTGATAACACGGCTCCGCTTGCGGTTTATTGGTTTTTCTCGTTCTCGCGCAAGGAGACAGGAATCCTCATTCCCACAGACACTGTGGAAATGAGGATGTGGTGGTTCATACGATGTTCGCGACGGAATTTCAATGAACGAGGAACCAGGTACTAAGCCAGGGTACGTAGGTGATGATGAGCACGGCCAGGAATAGCAGCAGCATGAACGGCAAGGTGGCGTGATACAGCTCGGTGATGGATTTCTTGAAGCGATAACTGGCGATGAACAAATTCATGCCGACCGGTGGCGTCAGATAACCGATCTGCATGTTGGCCAGGAAGACGATGCCGAGATGGATCGGGTGTATGCCGTAGTTGACGGCAACCGGCACGATGAGTGGCACGACGATCACCAGCGCCGAGAACACGTCGAGAATGGCGCCCAGCACCAGCAAAAACAGGTTGAGCAACAGCAAGAAGCTGAATTTGCTGTCGATGTGGCCGCTGATCCATTCGAACAGTTTCATCGGCACTTCGGCATCGACCAGAAAGTTGGTGAATGCCATCGACACGCCGAGTATCAGCAGGATGCCACCGAGCATTTGCATGGCGTCGGACACGATACGCTTGAGGCTGCGCCAGTCGATGTCTCGGTATATCCACAGCTCCACTATCAGAACGTACAGCGCCGTTGCTGCCGCGACTTCGGATACTGCCAGAACACCGCTGAAAATACCGGCCAGAATGATGAACGGCAGCGGCAGTTCCCAGCCGATGGCGCGTAATGAAGCCCAGGCTTCCGGCCAGGCGAATGCGGTTTTTTCCACCGGTTGATGGCGGTTGCTCCAGGTCGTCCACAGCGCCAGCAAGCCTATCATAAGCACACTGGGCAGCACCCCGGCCAGAAACAGTTGCGGCAGGGTGAAGTGCTCGCCGACGTTGATTTGCTGAACGATGATGCCGTACAGGATCAGCGGTATCGACGGCGGCAGCAGCAAACCCAGGCTGCCCGAAGTTGTCACCAACCCCAGGCTGAAACGCGGCTCGTAACCGTCTTTGTACAAGGCGGGCAGCAGCAAGGCACCCAGCGCGACGATGGTGACACCGGATGCGCCGGTCAGTGCGGTGAACACGGCGCAAGTCAGCAGCGACACGATGGCCAGACCATAGGGCATCCAGCCAAACCAGGCGCGGGTCAATCGCAGCAGGCGGTCGGAGGTTTTGCTTTCCGACAGGATGTAACCTGCCAGCGTGAACAGTGGTAGCGCCATCAAAAGCGGGGTGTCGGCAAGGCGGTACAGTTCTGCCGCAACCACGGTCAGGTCGATGTCGGCATTGTGAAAGCCGATCAGGCTGGCCGCCAGAATCACGGCGAACAGCGGCGCCCCCAAGGCCAGCATCAGTACGGGCAGGATAAACAGCAAGCTTGTCATGATGTAGTCTCAGCCGTGATGCTTGAGGCAAAGAAAACGGCGAGAAAATAACGTAGCCCCATGACGGCGAAGGCCACGGGAATGATGCTCTGACACCACCAGACCGGAATCTGGCCAAACGCTATGGCAGCAAAGCTGCGTTCCTGTAGCACGAAATCGGCACTGAACCAGGCGGTGACGAAGCAGACCAGTGCCGTGAGTGCATGGCTGATACGCAGGCCGATATGGCGGTAAGCCAGTGGCAGCCGCTGCATGACGATGTCGATGGCGATGTGCTTCTGGCTGCGGCTGGCACTCATCGCTCCCAGCATGGCAATCCACAGCACACTGATGCGGGTGTAGGCATCGGCCCACAGCAAGCCGCCGCCGAAGGTGTTGCGCATGATGATTTGGGTTACCGCAATGACGGCCATGCTAATGACGATGACCAGCATCAGCAGGTCTTCAGCCGAAGCCAGGCCGCGATGCAGGTTGCACAGGTGTTTGCGCAGCATCATTGGGGGGATGCGCCGCGCAGTGTGGCCAGCAAGGCGTTGAGTCTGCCGGTTTTTTCTGCGCTGAAACCGGCGGCTTTTTCGAAGTCGGCAGCGGTTTTGGCCAGGGTTTGTTTGAGTTCATCGACATCGGCCTGGGTGGGCTTGACCATTTGTATGCTTTGATTTTGCAAGGCTTTCAGAGCGTCCTGATTGTCCTGGCGGCTGTGGCGGTCGATTTCCTTGATGACGCCCGCCATGACCGTGTGCACGATCTGACGATCCTCCGGCGTGATTTCGTCAAACGCTTTTTTGTCCACCGCCAGAACGCCGAATACGTACAGCATGGGCAGGTCGGTGATGTATTTGATCTTGCTGTGCCATTGCAGCGCCAGTGCGCCCACCGGGGAACCGGCAACGACGTTAATCATGCCGGTTTGCAATCCCATCAGCACGTCACGCAATGGCAGCGGGGTTGGCGTAATGCCCAGGGCTTGCAAGGCGCTGACAGCAATGGTGTTGTCCGCCGGTGCCCAGGTTTTCTGGCTGCGCATGTCGGCCAGGCTTTGTACCGGTACGGTCGACATCAGGTAGGCAAAACCCACTTCAGCAAAGCCTAGGCCGACGATGCCGTGTTGTTCCAGGCCTTGCAACAATTCGCCGTCGAATTGCTGGCGAACCTGATCGACTTCCTGCGTGTTCCGAAACAACAAAATCTGGTTGTAAAGCTGGATGTCGGGGTAAAACGTATTCAAGGCCCCACCGGTGATGGCAGCGCCCTGCAATTGATTCAGACGCATCTTGCGCAGTACGGTGGTGTCGTCGCCCATCACGCCGCCGGGATAAAACTTGAAGCTGACGCGGCCTTGTGTCTGTTTTTCGATGTCATCGCCGCCGCTGCGCATTTTCTGCATCCAGTACGAGCCGTCGGGTGACAGCGTGGCGATTTTCAGGGTGACGGCGAGGGTGGGTTGTGCGGCGGCCAGCAGGACGACGGCAGCGAGGGTTCTAAGCAGAGTGGATGTCATGATGTGTGGGTATTTCAGAAGTGTTGGTTGGCGGTTTCGAGCAACTGACGCGCTTGCCGTTGCGCCAGGGTATTGGTCAGCGTCAGGCCGGGCACTGAGGCTGGTCTGGCCAGGGCGTCGTTCAGCAGGGTGTCGTGCAAGGTGCGATCGAACATCATCCTGGCGTAGTGCCTGGCATAAAGCACCGGGATCAGCAGGTTGTCGGGTGCCATTTGCATGGCTCGGTCGAAATGCTGCTTGGCTAGCTCGGGCTTGCCGCCCAGCGTGGGCGGCACTAGGCTTTCCAGTACGGCCAGGTAAAGATGCGGGGCGCCGTTCTGATAGTGTTCGTCCAACGCCAAAATGCGCTGCATCAGGTTTTTGACGTGGGCAAGCTGGGCCACGGCATTCCAGTCGGTCTTGTTGGCCTGTATCCAGGCGGCCCAAGTGGTTCCCAGCGCATACAAGGCATCGAGGTCATCACGCCGGGTGTCGGCGATTTTCTGTTCGAATTCAGCAAGTGTGAGCTGTCTTATGCTGCACAAATCGTCGTTGCTGGCGCAGGCGCCGCGTTCGGCCAGGCTCAGCGCCTTGTTGCTCAAGCGGTTTTTGCGGGCGTCATCGTCGGTCAGCAGGGTGATGTAGGCGCCGTAAAGCTGGGCAGCGGCCAGTAGCCGCTTGGGGCTGGCATCCTGGTTGGCTAGCGATTCGACCAGAATCAGGTAGGCGGGCAGGGCAGCTACCACGGTTTCCGGGTCGTCTTGGTCGAGCAGGGTTTGTTTGACCTGTAGCCCGAGATTTTCGGTTGCCGAGCCGATGAAATGGCCGCAGCCCGAGGTAAAAGCCGTAATCGCCAGCCACAAAACGGCTTGGGTAAGCCAATGATTCAGGTAATGCTTCATTTTTTTCGTTGATCGATGATGTGTTCAAGGTGTTCGCAAAAGGTCTCGATGACCTTGAGGCGTGCATGATACTTATCGTTGGCCTCTACCAGCAACCACGGCGACTGGCGCGTGCTGGTACGGGCGACCATTTCGGTGACGGCTTTTTGGTAGTCGTCCCATTTTTCGCGGTTGCGATAATCGTCTTCGGTGATCTTGAACTGCTTGTAGCTGATCTGTTCGCGGCGTTTGAAGCGGCGCATCTGTTCGTCCTTGTCGATGTGCAGCCAGAACTTGAGAATGCCGATGTCATGCGCTAACAGGCTCTCTTCGAAGTTGACGATTTCCGAGTAGGCGCGTTGCCATTCGTCAGTGCTGGCAAGGCCTTCCACCCGCTCGACCAGCACCCGCCCGTACCAGCTGCGGTCGTAAATCGTGATATCACCGGCGCGGGGAATGTGGCGCCAGAAGCGCCATAAATAATGGTGGGCACGTTCTTCGTCGCTGGGGGCGGCCACCGGGATGACCTGGTAATGCCGGGGGTCTATCACCTCGGTCAGTCGGCGTATCGCGCCGCCTTTGCCCGCTGCATCCCAGCCTTCGAATACCAGAATGCTCGAATGTTGCATGGCATGGGCGGCACGGCAGAGTTCGTTGAGCTTGCCCTGGTATTTTTCGAGATCGGCTTTGTAGCGGGCTTTAGGGATGGATCGCTTGAGATCCAGCGTATCGAGAATGTGGTTTTGCTGCACATGCAAAGTGGCTGGCGGCGCTTGGTCAGCCAAGTGCTGCATGGCATCGAGACGCTGCATGTGCTGTTCGATGCTGTCGACCAGGTACTGGCCGACGGTCAGGCTGCTGTAGTGGCTGTCGCAGCCTTCGACGATCAGCCACGGTGCATGGGATTTGCTGGTTTCACTGATGGCTTGTTCGGCCACTTCGATGAAGCGATCATACTGCTTCAGGTGTTGCCAGTCGGTTTCGGTGACGCGCCAGCGGGTGGCCGGGTCTTTCGATAGCTGTTTCAGGCGTTTGTGCTGTTGCTTTTTTTGCAGATGCAACCAGCATTTGACGATGAGTGCACCATCATCGGCCAAAAGTTTTTCAAGCTGCATGATGTCGCGCAATTCGGCCCTGAAGCCGTTATCGTCGATGTCGTCGTCGACACGGCGGCTCAGTGGTTCGCTGTACCAGGAGCCGACGTAGATGCCGGTCAAGCCCCGGCCAGGCAGCGTTCGCCAGAAGCGCCAGAATTTGGGGCGTTCGCGTTCTTCGTCGGTGGGGTCGTCAAGGGCGATGGTGCGAACATGTCTTGTATCCAGCCATTCGTTCAGCCTGCGTATCACTTCGCCTTTGCCGCCGCCATCCATGCCCGAGATGATGACGATCAGCGGAAAATCAGCCCGCTTGAGGCGGTTCTGAGCCTCCAGCAGCCGGGTTCGCAACAGCGTGGCCCGCTGCTTGAACTCCGCTTTGCTGACACGATGCTCTAACTCTGCAACTTCGAACATGATGATGTTTCCTTTGCTGTCAATGGCGCATGACGAACGGTTACGCTCGCTACGCATGCTTTTTCTGCGGGTGAAACGCTATAGCCAGCCAGGCTTTCAGCCTCGGTTCACTCCGGTTCTGCCAAGATGATTCGAATGGTTTCGAGCGTCATCAGCAATGTCATGGGCTGGAGCGGTGAATGAACAAAGCCACGCGACAAATAGAATTGTTTGGCTGGTTCAGACAGCGCATGTACCAACAAGGCAAAGATACCGGCATCACCTGCAACATTGACCGCTCTTAACATGGCATCCCGCAACAAAGCCTGGCCAAGCCCCTGATTATGATAACGCCGGTCAACAGCAAGCCGACCGAGCACCAAAACAGGTAATGGGTTCGGCATGTTTCGCCGCATGCCTTTGGGTGCAAGCGCATGAGTGATCGCACCCGCTGACAAGCAATAGTAGCCAAGCACTTGTGAGCCAGCACACACTACAAAGCACCGTGATGCACCCGATGCGTGATTCTTGAGTGCTCGTTTTTTCAGCCATTCATTTAATGACGGCTCGCCACAGTCAAAATTCGTTAGCTGATGTGTCAAGGCAATGGGTTCGGGTTTAGAAGGCGGCAAGGTAATCATTGCTCCCAGGGGGCTTTCGCCTTGAGCAAGCGACGCAGTTTATCCGTTGGGGGCAATGGTTGGTCGAGCAAGGCTTGAAACTGGGCAAACGTTCCTTCGTCGACGGTAAAAAAAGCCTGGTCTAGCAGCACATCTTCGGCTTCTCGACACGCCGCTTCAAGCATAAAGTCTGAACGGCTGCGGCCTAAACATTCAGCAGCCTGGTCTATCAAATCCCGCTGCCTGGCTTTAGCGCGAATATTGATGGAAACGGATGTTGTTTCGCTGGTTTGAGTCTGTATCATGGCAACCTTCCTTAATGTGCGGCAATAAATCATACAAATTTGTATAGAAAATTGATACACATTATCGCGCCTGCAAAAACCGATAAGAATCTGGTTACAAATACCTCCCTGTTTCGCCGGGTAAGGATTTTCCCGGTCGTCCTGTAGCTCTGCGCGGCGATCGGGTAGATAATGCCGGGCTTTCAAGCCTATCGACGTCTGATGAAAACCCTGGAGAACATTTATCTTGTAGGCCTGATGGGCGTCGGCAAGACCACCATCGGCAAGCAGCTTGCCAAAGCAATGCAATGGCCGTTTTACGACAGCGACAAAATCATCGAAGACAGCGCGGGCGTGGACATTCCCACCATTTTTACCTATGAAGGCGAAGACGGTTTCCGGGCGCGAGAACAGGCGGTGATCGAAGAACTGACCCAGCGCAAGGGCATCGTCATGGCCACCGGCGGCGGCTCGGTGATACGCGAAGAAAACCGCCTAGCCTTGAAAACCACCGGCTTCATCGTCTATCTGCATTGTTCGATCGACAAAATTCTTTACCGCACCCGACACGACACCCAACGGCCATTGCTGCGCACCGACAACCCGCGCGAACGTCTGCGCACCTTGTTGGCGCAACGCCAGCCCCTGTACCAGGACTGCGCCGATTTTCAAATCGATTCCGGCGCCATTGCCGGTAAAACCGTGGTCAAAACCATATTGCAGCAATACCAGGCTGCGCTGGAGCATCATGAACACATTGCAGGTTGAACTGGGCGGTGGCCGCCGTTACCCGATTTACATAGGCTCTGGCCTGTTGACGCAGTCCGGTTTGCTGACCCGCCACATCCGTTCCAGACAGGTTGCCATCGTCAGCAACACCACCATCGCACCGCTGTATCTCGACACGGTCAAGACCCACCTGGCCGATCACACGATCGAAACCGTGATTCTGCCCGATGGCGAGCAATACAAAACCCTGCACTACCTGGAAACCATTTTCGATCGCCTGCTGGCCAGCAAATTCAGCCGCAACGCCACGTTGATTGCCCTGGGCGGCGGCGTGATCGGCGACATGGGTGGCTTTGCCGCCGCCTGTTACCAGCGCGGCATTGCCTTCATTCAAATCCCCACCACCCTGCTGGCCCAGGTCGATTCGTCGGTTGGCGGCAAAACCGGCGTCAATCACCCGCTGGGCAAGAACATGATAGGCGCGTTCTACCAGCCGCAATGCGTCATCGCCGATGCCGATGTGCTCGACACCCTGGACGACCGTCAACTGTCGGCCGGTCTGGCCGAAGTCATCAAATACGGGCTGATACGCGACGCGGCCTTTCTCGACTGGCTGGAAAGCAACATGGCCAAACTGCTGGCGCGGGACAAAGCGGCGCTGGCCTACGCCATCGAACGCTCGTGCATCAACAAGGCCGAGGTCGTTGGTGAGGATGAATTCGAATCCGGCGTCCGGGCAACCCTCAACCTGGGCCACACCTTCGGCCACGCCATCGAAACCGGCAGTGGCTACGGCCATTATCTGCACGGCGAGGCGGTGGCCATCGGCACCTGTTTTGCCGCCGACCTATCACAGCGCCTGGGCTGGCTCGACGCTGCCGACGTGGCCCGCATCGTCAACCTCCTGAAAGCCGCGAAACTGCCGGTGACGCCACCCGCCGCCATGACGACCGCGCAGTACATCGAGCTGATGGCGGTCGACAAGAAAAACGTCGACGGCAAGATACGCCTGATTCTGCTGGAAGCCATAGGTAAAGCCTCGCTGCCGGTTGGCGTCGACCTGGCACAACTGACGGCAAGCCTGAACGCTTATGCAGGCTAACAGCTCGCTGACCTACGGCCATCTGCAAGCCGCCGCCAGGTCGGCGCAACGTGCGCTGCTGACGGCGGAACGCTCGCAAAAGCTGGATCTGGCCATCCATCTGTTGACCAATCTGCAACAAACGCTGGTGATCTGCGGGCCGCAAGGCATAGGCAAAACCACATTGCTACACCAATTGATCGAAAACCAGGGCGATAGCTGGCACATCTGCCTGATTCAGGCCACGGCGGCATCGAGCTTCGAAACCATCGCCTATGAACTCAGCCGGTTCCTGCATCTGAGCGGTTCCGGGGTAGGTTTCGACCTGTCGGCCTTGCGCGCCTTCTGCAACAAGCAGACCGTAGTTTTGATCGTCGATGATGCCGACGCGCTGTTGCCCGGCTTGATCGGCGAGCTGGCCACCTTCGCCGAAGCCCTGCCCGGTTTCAGGCTGGTGCTGGCGATGGACGACGAGGCGCTTCAGGACAAGCGCAACGCTGACCGCGCATTGGACGATAGTCACATCATCGAACTACCCGCCTTGAGCCAGCAACAGTGCAAGGCCTATCTGCAAAACCTGTCGGTGCAACCAGGTACAAAGCTGTCGTACAGCGCCATCGACGATGCGCGGGTCGAGATGCTCTTTCGAGCAACCCAGGGCATACCGGGCAAACTCCTTGCCGAGCTGCCCAAATTCAGTGGCGACGACGGGCAAAAACCGCGCAAAATCGGCCTTTGGCTGGGTGTACTGACCGTCTGTGTGCTAAGCGCTTTTGGCCTTTACCGCCTGTCTGTCGATGAGGTCGCCGCGCCGGATTCTGTCGTACTGCCGGAGGCGCTTACCCAGAGTGAGCCGACATCAACCGAAATTGCCCAGCCGGAGCCAACCGAGCCTCCCGCCACGCCGGAGATCGCAACACCGTCTGCCGTAACGGAAAACCCTGCCCCGCCTGCCGTTGCGGAAACCATCGCGCCTGTTGTGGTGGCCAGCCCGAACCCGGCAGCTGTCGCGCCGAAAGACGAACCAGACGACGCAACAGCCGCCGTTGCCGTTGCCCTGCCAGCGCAACCCGACACGCCCGCCGTTGTTGACGCCAGACCATCGCCAAAGCCATCATCTGCACGACACACCATCGGCAATGGCAACGACATCGATTGGATCCTGTCGCAACCGGCCAATAACATCACGCTGCAAATCATGGTGTTGTCGAGCAAGGATTCGGTCAAACGCTTCATCAAACAACATCAAGACTACGCCGACAACATCAAGTCCTACGCCATCGGCAAGGACGGCAATGAAAAATACGTTGTCATCTACGGTTCGTTTCAAACGGCAGACGAGGCCATGAAACGCCAATCGACGATGCCCGACGACTTCAAACGCGGCCTGGAAAAACGCTTCAAGTTCGTACAACGCGAAGCGCGCCGCTAACTCTCAACGCAACGGATTCAGTATGGATACCTTACAAAACGATTTATTCCTTCGCGCCCTGTTGCGCCAACCCGTGGAACGCACGCCGGTGTGGATGATGCGCCAGGCCGGGCGCTACCTGGCCGAATACCGCGAAGTCCGCGCCCGGGCAGGCAGCTTCATGCAGCTTTGCACCAACCCGGAACTGGCCTGCGAAGTCACTTTGCAGCCGCTCGCCCGTTACGGTTTCGATGCCGCGATTTTGTTCTCCGACATTCTTACCATCCCCGACGCCATGGGCCTGGGTTTGTCGTTCGCCGACGGCGAAGGCCCGCAATTCGCCAAACCGGTACGCACGGCTGCCGATGTTGCACGTCTGTCGGTGCCCGATCCGGAAACCGACTTGCGCTACGTCACCGACGCCGTGCGCCTCATCAAGCGTGAACTGCATGGCCGGGTGCCGTTGATCGGTTTTTCCGGCAGCCCGTGGACGCTGGCGACTTACATGGTGGAGGGCAAAAGCAGCAAGAGCTTTGCCAAAGTCAAAGCCATGATGTTCGAGCAGCCACAATTGATGCACACCATGCTGGATACACTGGCGCAGGCGGTGGCAACCTACCTGAACGCGCAAATCGCCGCCGGTGCCGATGCGGTGATGGTGTTCGATACCTGGGGCGGCATGTTGAGCCATGACGATTATCTGGAATTTTCGCTGCGCTACGGCCAGAAAGTGCGCGAACTGCTGCATACCCGGCACGAAGGCCGCCACATCCCCACCGTCTGGTTCACCAAAGGTGGCGGCTTGTGGTTGGAAGCCATGGCCGATGCCGGTTACGACGCGCTGGGCCTGGACTGGCAAACCGACATCGCCGCCGCCCGCGCCCGGGTTGGCGACCGCGTTGCACTGCAAGGCAACATGGACCCCATTACCCTGTACGCGCCACCCGCCGTGATACGTCAGCGTGTCGACAACATTCTTCGCAGTTTCGGCCACGGCTCCGGCCATGTCTTCAACCTGGGCCACGGCATACTGCCAGACATCGACCCGGCCCACGTCGGCGCCATGGTCGATGCCGTGCACGAACTCAGTCCGCAGTACCACCGCCCGAACGACCATGACGGTAAGTCTGGCTAACCCATTCAACAGGCTGCATTACGACAGGCTTTTGCCCATCGATAAACCATGTCCAGTAATAAACACCTAGCCCGTTTGCGCCAATACTGGCTGCTGGCCCGCTTCGACAAGCCCATCGGTATTTTCATCCTGCTGTGGCCGACGCTCTGGGCAGTGTGGATTGCCGGTAACGGCAGGCCGGATGCTCTGGTATTGGCGGTGTTCGTTGCCGGTGTGGTGCTGATGCGGGCGGCGGGCTGTGTCATCAACGATTATGCCGATCGCGATTTCGACCCGCATGTCGATCGTTGTAAATTGCGCCCCATCGCAGCCGGTATGGTGTCGCCGAATGAGGCGCTGGCGGTGTTCGCCGTGTTGTGTCTGACGGCGTTTGGCCTGGTGTTGCTGATGAATGTCTACACCATCGCGCTGTCGTTCATCGGCGCGTTTCTGGCGGCCAGTTACCCGTTCATGAAGCGTTACACCCAATGGCCGCAGGCGTATCTGGGCGCGGCATTCGGTTTTGCGGCACCGATGGCGTTCGCGGCGCAAACCAACGCCATTCCGCTGGTCGGTTGGGTGTTGTATCTGGCCGTGCTGCTGTGGGCGCTGGTGTACGACACGATGTACGCCATGGTAGACATTGACGACGACTTGAAAATCGGCGTCAAATCCACCGCCATTCTGTTCGGCAAGCGGGTGCGGGAAATTACCGCAGCCTTGCAAATCGTGATATTGAGTTTGCTGGTGTGGGTGGGGTTGATGCAGCAACTGACCTGGCCGTATTACGGCGGTTTGCTGCTTGCAGCAGGGCTGGCGGTTTATCAGCAAACGCTGATTTTTCATTTTCACAAACCGGATTGTTTCAAGGCGTTTTTGAATAACAACTGGTTCGGGCTGGCGGTGTTTGTCGGCCTGGTGCTGGCTTATCTTTGAGCGCCATGCACGAATTGTCGCTACTGCAAAACGTGCGTGACATTCTGGAAGCGGAAGCGCTCAAGCAGGGTTTTTGCAAAGTGCGGCAGGTGACGCTGGAAATCGGTGAACTGGCGTGCATCGAAGCCGAGGCGCTACGCTTTGGTTTCGACGTGGTGATGAAAGACAGCCTGGCCGCCGATGCCGAACTGGTCATTGAACACCTGGCCGCACGCGGACGCTGTCGGCATTGCCACCAGGACATGGCAATGGATGGCCTGCAACAGATTTGCCAGTTCTGTGGCCAGTACGGCGTCGACATTCTGCAAGGCGACACCATGAAAATTAAAGAATTGCGGGTTATTTAGGAGGTTCACGATGTGCGGTATCTGCGGCTGCGACTCAGGCGAAAGCGAAACGAAAGGTCACGTCCATGACCATCACGACCATCACGACCACCACCCGCACGATCACATCCACCATCACGATGACACCAGCCCCGAGCGCCTGGTCAAAATCGAGCAGGACATCCTCGGCAAGAACAATCGCTACGCCGAACAGAACCGGCGTTATTTCCAGCAGCACGGCATTCTGGCCTTGAACCTGGTGTCCAGCCCCGGCGCCGGTAAAACCACGTTGCTGGTTGCGACGATACGCGCGTTGAAAGACCGTATGGCCATTGCCGTCATCGAAGGCGATCAGCAAACCCGCCACGACGCAGACCGCATCGAAGCCGAGGGCGTAGCCGCCGTGCAAATCAACACCGGTCGCGCCTGCCACCTCGATGCCCATGGTGTCGGCCATGCGGTGTGGGATTTACAAATGCCCGACAACAGTCTGCTGGCCATCGAGAATGTCGGCAATCTGGTGTGTCCGGCCTCGTTCGATTTGGGCGAGGCGCACAAGGTGGTGGTATTGTCGGTGACCGAAGGCGACGACAAACCGCTGAAATACCCCGACATATTTCGCGCCGCCGATGTGATGATCGTCAACAAGATCGATTTGTTGCCCTATGTCGATTTCGATGTCGAGCGCTGCATCGACTTCGCCCGGCGCGTGCAGCCATCAATTGCAATCATAAAGCTGTCCGCCACCAGCGGCGATGGCTTTTCCGGCTGGATCAATTGGCTGCTCGAACGCGCTGGGCGCCAGCAAACCCAAAACACCCAGGAGGCCATGCCATGACGATACCCTCGCTATTTGCAACCCTGTTGACGCTTGCCGCATCGACCACGACTTTTGCCGCCGAAATGACCCGCGCCCAGGTCGAACAAGCCCTGGCCACCGCCAGCAAGCACCGCCCCGCTAACCTCAAGCGCAAGGATTTGACCGATCTGGATTTGTCGGGCCTGGATTTCCGCAATGCCGATCTGTGGGGCGCTGATTTGCGACGTACCAATTTGAGTCGCGCTAATCTGTCGGGGCTGAATCTGGATTTGACCGTGATGACCAACATCAAACTGGTGGGCGCCAACCTGTCCAACACCAGCATCTTCGGTGTCAGCATGATGCATGCCGATGCCAGCGGTGCCGATTTCAGCGGCAGCCGGGTCATCGCGGTAATGGAAGGCGCCAATTTTTCAGGTGCCAACCTCAGCAACGCCGACTGGGCGGCTGACATGAAAAATCAGTCCATGGGCTTGATGCGCGCCAATCTGAAAGGCGCCAACCTGACCGGTGCCAACCTCAGCAACAGCAAACTGGGACGTGCCATGTTGCGCCACGCCAAGCTGAACCATGCCAATCTGCAAAACGCCGATTTGTTTTCGGCGGAAATGGACGGCGCCAACCTGACGGGTGCCAATCTGGCCGGTGCCAATCTGTCATCGGCCAAGTTGCACGATGCCATTTTCAACAACACCAACATCCAGGGCACCCGTTTCGACGATGCCCAACACCTGCCTCCCGGCATAGGCCGCTAACGGACATCGACGATGCAACTACCCAAACAACTGCTGCAACGCAAACCGGTCGACGCCTTGACCGCCGCCGAGAACAGCCTGAAACGGACGCTAACCGCGAAAGACCTGACGCTGCTCGGTGTCGGCGCCATTATCGGCGCCGGCATTTTCGTGCTGACCGGCATCGCCGCCGCCAAATACGCAGGCCCTGCCATTGTGATGTCGTTTGTGCTGGCCGGTATCGCCTGTGCACTGGCAGCCTTGTGCTACAGCGAAATGGCCTCGATGATTCCGGTATCCGGCAGCGCCTACAGTTACGCCTATGCCACGCTGGGCGAGCTGATGGCGTGGATCATAGGCTGGGATCTGGTGCTGGAATACGCACTGGCCAGCAGCACGGTGGCCATAGGCTGGGCCGGTTATTTGCTCAGTTTTCTGCAACCTTTGGGCTTGAATTTGCCGCCGTCGCTGACCACGGCCTATCTCGCCGATCCGGCGGCGGGCTTCATCAATCTGCCTGCCGTGCTGATCGTGTTGATGCTGACCGCCTTACTGGTGGTCGGCATACGCCAATCAGCCGTGTTCAATTTTTTCATGGTCGTCATCAAGCTGGCGGTCATCGTCGCCTTCATCCTGGCCGGTATGGGCCATGTCGACAGCACAAACTGGGCGGATTTCGCGCCCTTCGGTTTTGGTGGCATCCTGACCGGTGCCGGTGTGATTTTCTTCGCCTACATCGGCTTCGATGCGGTATCGACCACCGCGCAGGAAGCCATCAATCCGCAAAAAGACGTGCCATTCGGCATCATTGCCTCGCTGGCGATCTGCACGGTGTTGTACATTCTGGTGGCCGGGGTGTTGACCGGCGTCATTGCTTACGACCAGCTCAACGTCGCGGCCCCGATCGCGTTGGCCGTCGATCACATGGGCATGATCTGGCTGTCGCCCATCATCAAGATTGGCGCCATTGCCGGATTGACTTCGGTCATGCTGGTGTTGCTGATGGGTCAGAGCCGGATTTTCTTCACCATGGCAAAAGACGGCCTGCTACCACCGCTGTTCGCACAGGTGCATGACGACTTCAAAACGCCGCATCGGTCGACGCTGATGGTGGGCGTTGCCGTTGCGCTGCTGGCCGGTTTCATGCCCATCGAAAAACTCGGCGAACTGGTCAGCATTGGCACCTTGTTCGCGTTCGTACTGGTTTGCGCCGGTGTGCTGGTGTTGCGCAGCAGCCATCCGGAAATGGAACGCCAGTTTCGCTGCCCGGCGGTGCCCTGGGTGCCGCTGGCCGGTATCGTGGTTTGCCTGGTACTGATGGCCGGCCTGCCGCTCGATACCTGGATGCGCTTGCTGGCCTGGCTGGCAATCGGTTTTGTGATTTACTTCCGCTATGGCATCAGGCACAGCCGCTTGCAAACGAGCGATTGACTCGTCCATCAGCGACCGGATGGTCTGGATCGATGGCAAGGTTTATCGTAACTATTTCTCGTTCCCACGCTCTGCGTGGGAACGCAGGCCGGTACGCTCCGCGTACCGCAGCTCACGCCGCGCAGAGCGCGGCAGGCAGCGTTCCTTTGCTGTGCATGGGAACGAGAAGCCAACTGGGCGCTGAACCTTGCCGTTGCAACACTGTCAAGCGCCACCCGATCAATCCACACGGCTTTCCCGGCACACAACGAAAAGAGCGGCTATGAGTGATTCACAAAAATGGCTGGCATTGGCGGCTTTCATCGCAGCAGGCTGGCTGCTGTATCTGTTGTCCCCCATCCTGATGCCTTTTGCCATCGCCGCCGCCCTGGCCTATTTGGGCGATCCCTTGGTCGATCGCCTGGAAACTCTGAGCTGGCGTAACTGGCGTCTGAGCCGTACCCTGGCCGTGATCATGGTGTTTTTGGGCATCATTCTGGCAAGCACACTGCTGTTGCTGATCGTGGTGCCGACCATCGAATACCAGATCGGCGAGTTCATCAACAAGCTGTCGTTTTACCTGCAATGGCTGAACAAGTCGGTCATCCCCGTGCTGCAAAAATATCTGGGGCGCGGCATACGGCCTTTGAAAGCCGAGCAGTTGATCGGCCTGGTACAAACTCATTGGCAGGTCGGCGGAACGGCAACCGAAAGACTGCTCGAATCCGTGTCGCATTCCGGCGTGGTCATACTCGGCTGGCTGATGAATCTGATCCTGATTCCGGTGATTACCTTTTATTTGCTGCGCGACTGGGATCATGTCATGACCCGGACTCACGATTTGTTTCCGCGCCGTATGGCCACAACGGTCACGGAGCTGGCGCAGGAATCCGATACCGTACTGGCGGCCTTTTTGCGTGGCCAGTTCTACGTCATGCTCATCATGAGCGCGGTCTACAGCATCGGCTTGTGGATCATCGGTCTCGACCTGGCGCTGTTGATCGGCATGGTGTCCGGCTTGATAAGCTTCGTGCCTTACCTGGGCTTGATTATCGGGCTGGCGATGGCCTGTATTGCGGCGGTTCTGCAATTCCAGGATGCAATTCATCTGGTGTGGGTGTTGCTGGTTTTCGGTGTCGGCCACGCGCTGGAAGGCATGTGGCTGACGCCATGGCTGGTGGGCAACAAAATTGGCCTGCACCCGGTTGCCGTCATTTTCGCCATTCTGGCCGGTGGCCAGTTGTTCGGTTTTCTGGGCATCCTGCTGGCTTTGCCGGTGGCCTCCATCGTGATGGTGTTGTTGCGCCATGTGCACGATCGTTACACCGGCAGCGGTTTTTACAGCAGCAACACCCGGCCATGATCCACGTTTTTGTCGTCGTCGCCAGCATGGTCTGCTTGCAGGCCGCCAGTGCAAGCGACAGCCAGCGCGAAGCCGATCTGGCCGATGCGCTGCGCAAAACCCTGGCGCTGGGCCGCGCCATCAGCTTGAACGCCAATGGCGATGCATTTCTGGCCATTCATACCGAAGCCGAAAAAACCGATGACCACTTCGCCGCGATCATCCTGCACGACCTGGATGCCCACCCGGATCAAAAGCCGCTCATCCATGAATTGAGAACCTCGCTACCGCTACGCAACATTGCCACCTTGTCCATCATGTTGCCTCTGCGCGAAGCCGGTGCCGATGACGCTGACTATTTGCCGTTGTTCGAACAGGCCAGCGCCCGCATCAAGGCCGCGATAGACCATCTCAAGCAGCAGGGCGGCCAACAAATCGCGCTGATAGGCCATGGCCTGGGCGCACAAATGGCCTTGTTTCATCTGAGTGCACATCCCGAGAATGTCGCCGCTTTCGTCGCCATCGGCCTGCCGGTAGTGGACGATGCGCCGCCGCAAGGCAGAACCATTGAATTGATACCGCGCGTGGCCCTGCCGTTTCTCGACATCTATGCTGAATTCGACGAAGCCTCGGTGCAGAACAGCGCACGAATGCGACGAATGGCGGGCAAGGACAACCCGGTATTCAGGCAAATCAGAATGGCAGGCGAAAACCATGGCCATGACCGCGACGCCGTTCTGACCGTCAAGCGGGTGTACAGCTGGCTGGCAACGACGTTTGATTTCAACAAGCTATAAGGATTGTTCGGGTTGCTCTTGTTCCTACGCGCAGCAAAGGAGGTCGGGACGCTCTGCGTATCGCAGCTCACACCGCGCAGTACGTGGGAACGAGGAAGCCCCTCATCCCCAACCCTTCTCCCTAAGGGAGAAGGGAGTAAAAGCCCTCCCTCGGGGAGAGGGGTCGGGGGTGATGGAAGCCAAGTCCGTAGGCGGTAAGCGCGCACCGCATCGATCGCGATTGATGCGGTTTTCTGGTTCCCACGGTCTCCGTTGGAACCCATACCGGTTTTTCTACGCAGATTTACCCTCGTGTAGCGTCCTCATTCCCACGCAGAATGTGGGAACGATGACACTGAAGGTTACAACACGTTTAGCAATCGACTTTTCCGGACAATCGCCCGAGCGAGCAAACCCATGATGATTTTTCGACTGACCCTGGCTTTTTTGACGCTGTGGCTTTGGCTACCGACAGCCCATGCCACCGACATTCAGGTTCGCACCGATCGCAACCCGGTTGCCATCAATGAATCGTTCAAACTGACGTTCACCGCCGACGGCAAACCCGACGATGAACCTGATTTTTCACCACTGGAACAACAGTTCGACATCATCAGCCAGCAACACGGCAGCAGCACATCGTGGGTCAACGGCAAAAGCAGTCGAACCCAGCAATGGGTTTTACGGGTGATGGCCAAAGCTGAGGGCAATATACTGATTCCGCCCATCGCTTTTGGCAGCGACAGCAGCCCGCCATCAGCCATTCAAGTGGTCGAGCAGGCGCAAGCCACAGGCAATCGCGACGAAATTTTCCTGCGAGTCGAAGCCAGCCCGGAACAACCCTGGGTGCAATCGCAAGTGCTTTACACGCTCAAACTGTTCCGCCGCATTCAAATCACCCAGGCCAGCCTGGACGAACCCGACGTCAAGGACGCCATCGTCGAACGTCTGGGCGAAGACAGCACCTATATGACTCAGGTCGATGGCATCGATTACTGGGTGACCGAACGCAAATACGCGATCTTTCCGCAGCAAGCCGGTATCGTCAGCATTGCGCCGCTAACCTTGACCGCCGAAGTCATCACCGACCATCAGCCGCGCTTCAACGGCTTTTTCAGCCGCCAGAACACCGAAACCCGGCGCGTGCAATCCCAGGCACTGACGCTGACCGTCAAGCCGATACCCGAGGTTTTCAAGGCACCGCACTGGCTGAGCGCGACGTCGTTGCAACTGACCGAGCGGTGGTCGACGCAGGTTATGGAAGTCAAGGTCGGCGAGCCTTTGACCCGTACCCTCAGCCTCAGCGCCAAGGGTGCGAGCGTCGGCCAGTTGCCGGAGCTGGTCGGCCAAACCCGCATCGACGGCCTGAAAACCTACCCCGACCAACCGGTTTTGCGCGAAGACCAACAGCCGGATGGCCTAATTGCCCGCCGCGAAGAAAAACTGGCGTACATTGCCAGCCACCCCGGCCACTATACCTTGCCGGAACTGGCCATTCCTTGGTTCAACACCCAAACCCAGCGCGTGGAAATCGCTAGCATTCCGGCGGTGACCATCACAGTCTTGCCTGCGGCTGCCGCGCCGACATCGGCGCCCGTCGTCACAGAGCCAACCCAGATCCAGACGGGTTTGCGTGACAATGCCGATGCACGGCTGTGGCAAGGCGTATCGGCCCTGCTTGCCGCAGGCTGGATGGTGACGCTAATCGTTGGCGGCTGGTGCAAGCGCAGAATGGTCGCGGCACCAGCGCCCCAGGGCGTAGCATTGCCGCAGCCCGGTTTTCAGGCGCACGCCTTGCAGCAGGCGTGCCAGCGCAACGACGGCCAGGCCGCCAAACTCGCCTTGCTGGCCTGGGGCAAACAGACTTACGGCACTCACAGCCTGAGTGAGCTGGCGGCGCATTGCGACGACCCCTTGTCGGGGCATATCGAAACATTGAATCGAGCACTGTACGCGCCGGAAGATGGCAACGAGTGGAACGGCGATGGCTTGTGGCTGGCATTCAAGGCTCAGCCGGTTTTGTCCCGTCCTCGGAATCTGGGCGAAGATGACGGCCTGGAGCCACTTTTCAGGTTGTAATGAGGTCTTGAGACTGTTTCTCTAAACCAGATCATCCAGCCCCAGCGCCAAGGCGATTTTTTCAACACTTCCACCGACCCGCTGCGTTTGAAGCTTTCGATCTGGGCAATGCTGGCCTGGGCCAAGCCACAGTGTTCCGCCAGCCCGGTTTGCGCCAAGCCGCGATATTCCCGTCATACCTTGACCTTGTTTTCGTCCAGCAGCCGATAAACCACCTCGGCGGGCAATCCTCTCAACTTAAGCCAATTTTATTTGTTGCTAACACTTTCTCCCCTGGGCATCGTATCGATGCGAACTTTATCGATTCGATATGTTTTGACAGTGCTGTGTACTCTGGTTTATTGTTTCGACTCGCTACCAATATCAAGAATCCATAAAAACACCCGGTAGCGAACAGCACCGGTTCGAGCGTTCGAATCCGTCTGTTTTTAGCCCAGTTGGGCTGGCACTCAACACCTTATTTTTGCTCAAGCGAGGTAATCATCATGTCCGAAAATGTCGAACAAAAGCAGGAAAAAGACCATTTCGTACTCTATCTGTCACTGATCGTGGTGGCGCTGGTTGGCGTTATCCTGGCGGTAAAATCCGCCGAAAGTGAGAAATTTGCACCTATTCGTGCAGAGATTGGCGAGGAAATGGCGCAGATGAACATTCGGGTTATTGCCGAGCGTGGAGATTAAGGTATGAAAATCAAGTATCCGACCCACGCCTTGTTGGTAGTTTTCCTATGCGCAGTCAGCGTCAGTGCAGGGGCTGCTGAATATATCTATCGCGATTTGATGGGCAACACGCTGAACTCGGCAAAATGCGATACCGAGGCCGCTGCCATGCAAAATGCGAGCAAGTCATACAATATTGATCGTTACAGCAAGCGTTTTTGCCAGTCGCAGGGCTATGGCTGGCATGTCGATGACGTGAAATCGCCTGGCAAAACGGTGTGTGTACCCTGCGACAAGCAGACGGGTTTGCAGAAGTGTCGTCAGGAAGATGTCGTCGTAACCTGCAAACGCATCAAGCCCGGTTCGGTGGGTATGTTGCCCGGTAAGGGATAATCCTGTCTGAGTCAAGGCTCTTGCCGTGCACCAGGCTTGGCGCACGGCAGAGGGCTACCTCCATTTTGTCCTTGAAAGCGGACAGCATCTGGTTTCAAGCAGGACGTAACCGTAAGCCTTCAGCATCATCATTGGCGGCTGGAGTGACACGACCGTAGATACCGTCGGGCTTCGCCATTTTCAGCGCCTGGTGGTTATACAGCTTATAGCCGACCGCACTGCCCTTGACCGTCAGATTGACAGCGTAATAGTCCTCGCCTATCCGCAACGGCACAACCAGCGTATAAACGCTGGTCAATCATGGCCAATCGGCTGACTGCGGCGCTAGTTTTTCTGCGGCACGTAACCTTCCGGCATTTCAAAACCACCGGCGAACAAAAACTTCTCGCGCTCGGTTTCCAGGATTTTCTTGGCAGCCAGGTCGAAGCTGGCCAGACGGCGTTCGTTGATTATCATGGTCTGCATCGCCAGCCAGTCTTTCCAGGCTTGCTTGGAGACATGGTCGAAAATGTATAGGCCTTTGGGGCCGGGAAACGGCGGGGCGTCCAGGCCATCCGCTTCGATACCCAATTTCACGCAGTTAACCCGTCTGGTCATGAATGTCCTCTTGCATCAGTTCGTTGAGTAATTGCCGCACGGGAGCGGGCAGCCCCAGTCCGGCGATGTCGCGGGCTTTATACCAAACCGCTTTGTCTGCTTCCATCACATTGTTCATGGGGTTTTGCAGTCGGGCAATCAGCGGTGTGTAGTCGAGGCAGTAATGCGAAAACCCGTGACGACGGCTTGGCATGTGGCTGAATGCGCCAATCGGCAGGTTTTGCAGGGCGCACCATAGGCTGGCATGTTCGGTGGTTTCGAATTCCGGCAGGCTCCACAGTCCACCCCAAATGCCGCTGGCTGGCCGCTTGGTTAGCAATATGCGTCGCTCGGGATCACGCAAGATGAGCATGGCGATTTGTTTGATCGGCAAGGCTTTACGGGGCTTGGGCGTTGGCAAATTGGCAACCAGACCCAGGCGCCGGGCCTGGCAGCCGGGTTGTACCGGGCATTCGTGGCAGCGTGGCCGACTACGGGTACAAAGCGTTGCGCCCAGGTCCATCATGGCCTGGGTGTAGTCGGCGACCCTCGATGTCGGTGTGCAGGTTTCGGCAATCTGCCAGAGTCTGTTGCTGATTCGGGCTTCGCCCGGCCAGCCTTGAATACCGTGAAAGCGCGTCAGAACTCGCTTGACGTTGCCGTCCAGAATCGGCTGGCGTTGACCGCAGGCGATGCTGAGGATGGCGCCCGCAGTCGAACGGCCTATACCGGGCAGTGCGATCATTTCCGCCAGGGTTTGCGGAAACGTGCCACCATTTCCCGAGAGGATGCGCGCAGTTTTGTGCAGGTTGCGGGCGCGGGCGTAATAGCCCAGGCCAGCCCAGTGTTTTAGTACGTCGTCAAGATCCGCCCGGGCCAGGTCGTGTAGGTCGGGAAAGCGCATCATGAAGCGGTTGAAGTAAGCGATGACGCTGACGACTTGCGTCTGTTGCAACATGATTTCCGATACCCAGATCCGGTAAGGTGAAATGTCCTGCTGCCAGGGCAAATCCTTGCGACCGTGCAGGTCGAACCAGGCAAGAAGTCGTTGCTGGAATTGGGCAGGTGGAAGGGTGGTGTCGGTCACGACAGGCTCGTCGTGTTGAAGACGGCATTGCGGGCCTGGATTTTCAACCCCGCTTGATTTTGCCTAGATACAGGTGGTTTTTCTGATGAGTCAGCCGGTACTTGTTGCGCAGCCAGATTGCCGCCAGGCCAGCAATCATCAGACCGCAGGATACGAAGGTCAGATACACCAAGCTTTTCAGTTCCGCCAATTCACTGATGACGGCCTGATTCACCGAGTTGTCCGGCGCAGGCTTCACGCCTGGGTTGTTACCGTAGGTGGTCAGCACTTTTACATCGGTTTTCAGATCATGAATCGTGTTGAGCGATTCAGCCACGCTGCCGCGTTTGATGTTTTCTTCGAGGGTTCTCAGTTTGCTTTCGATGGAGCCGCTCACCAGCCCGAACATCTGGCCTTTGAGTGCGTTGACTTCGTCCGACAGGGCGGGATTACGCACGGCATCGTTTATGGCGCCCCGTGCGGCATGTGGATTGCGATCATTCGTCCAGAAATCCTGGTCTGGAATCAGGAAGGAACCCATGGCGAATACGGCGAACAGCAAGACGAACACGATGACAGCCAGCAACCGATTGGCTTTCACCAATGCCTGGTTATCCTGCTCAGTTTTGAGAACAGCCAGCGCCTGCTTGTCACTGCGAGGGTGCTCAAAGTCGATCTCAGGCATGTTGCGCATGTCCAGTTCTCATGTTGTAAAACGAAAGCCAAGCTGTTGGCGGATACGGGCTGGCCATGGTGCTCGCAAACTGCGGGCGACCGCGCGCATTATACAAGCTTCGTCACGAATGTCTCGGCTCAGTGTCCCCGCCTTTTCTGGGCGGCGATACGCATTCTCAAAGCATTCAGTTTGATGAAACCTTCGGCATCTTTCTGGTTGTAGGCACCGCCGTCTTCCTCGAAAGTGGCGATATGTTCGTCGAACAGACTGTCGGTTGCGGATTTGCGGCCGACGACGCTGACGTTGCCTTTGTAAAGCTTGACCCTGACTTTGCCATTGACGCTGACCTGCGAGGCATCGATCATGGTTTGCAACATTTCACGTTCAGGACTCCACCAGTAGCCGTTGTAAATCAACGAAGCGTAGCGCGGCATCAGCTCATCTTTCAAATGGGCGACTTCTCTGTCCAGCGTTAGTGATTCGATGGCCCGATGGGCTTTCAGCATGACGGTGCCAGCCGGTGTTTCGTAGCAGCCACGCGACTTCATGCCGACATAGCGATTCTCGACGATGTCCAGCCTGCCTATGCCGTTGGCACCTGCAATATCGTTCAATGTGGTCATGACCTGGGCAGGGGTCAGTGGCTGATCGTTGACGGCAACGATGTCGCCCAGCCGATACGTCAGTTCGATGTAGGTCGGGCTGTCCGGCGCCTGCTCGGGTGAAACTGTCCAGCGCCACATATCGTCTTCGGGTTCGGCCCACGGGTCTTCCAGCACCCGGCCTTCATAAGAGATATGCAACGAATTGGCGTCCATGGAGTAAGGCGATGCCTTGCCTTTTTTCATCTCCACGGGTATGCCGTGCGTCTCGGCGTAATCGAGCAGTTTCTGCCGCGAGTTCAAATCCCATTCCCGCCAGGGCGCAATCACCTTGATGTCAGGCCGCAGCGCGTAAGCGCCCAGTTCGAAACGTACCTGGTCGTTGCCTTTTCCTGTGGCGCCATGAGAAATGGCATCGGCGCCGGTTGCGTTGGCGATTTCGATCAGGCGTTTGGCTATCAAAGGCCGGGCGATCGATGTGCCCAGCAGATACTCGCCCTCGTAGATCGTATTGGCGCGGAACATCGGAAAAATGAAGTCGCGGGCGAATTCTTCCCGCAGATCGTCGATGTAAATTTCCTTGATGCCTGCGGCCTGGGCTTTCATGCGTGCCGGTTCCAGCTCTTCGCCTTGGCCTATGTCTGCAGTGAAGGTTACGACTTCGCATTGATAAACATCCTGTAACCATTTCAGAATGACCGAGGTATCCAAACCGCCCGAGTAGGCGAGCACGACTTTTTTTATGTCCGACATGATGAGATTCGCAGTTTTCTTAAGCCAAAAAGACTGGCGGATTATAACGAAAAATGTAGGGGCTCACCCCGCACTATCCTTTTTCCATTGCACGAGTTTTCAGCCGACACACTAGCAGCCGCACCGGGATAAAAACAAAATGTGAATCAACTATGGTTTTTTGGATAAAACCCGATAGAATTCTTGAAAAAAATAAAAACACCCCAAAAACGGCGACAGAGGAGGGAGTCGTGAAGCCGGAAAAGCGCAACCATAAACGCATCAAACCCCAAGGGCTGAAAGCAGGCCTGACATTCAATGCCGCCAGCCAGGAAATTGCCCTGGATGCCGACATCATCGACATCAGCTACAGCGGCATCCGCGTCAAACTGAAAACCCCCATCGCCGCCGACATGACCGGCAATGTCCGCATCAACATGACTTTACCCGAATCCAACACGCCCTTCAGCGTGCACGGCATTCTTAAGCATCAAAGCCACGATGACCAATGCGGCCTGCATTACGTCGATCATGTCGAAGGCTCCATCGACGACCTGATGTTCGAGTGCGTGGAACTCGACGAAACCACGGTCTTGATAAAACACGCCTGAACCGGCGCCAGGCCGTTTCGCCATCAACTGGTTATGACGAAACGGACGGCGTCCAGGCGTAATTGCGCTTCCTGTATGCTGTCGTGCGACAGCAGCGTCATGTCCTTCATCTGCTGGATTTCCCCGTCCTTGATGCCGGGGTTGATTTTTTTCAACCTGACCATGCGCTTGATTTCGGCGGTCATCACCGCAATCATCGCGTTGGCGCTTTCCGTCAGCAACTGCTGCATCTGCTGCCTGGCCTGCGACTCGCCAGCCTTTATCATGGCGTACACCTGCTGACGCTGGCCGTTCAAAAACTGCACCACATCCATCTTGTCGATAGCCTCGCCGGTATCGGTCAGGCTACCGTGACTGATGGCTGCCGTCACATCCTTGCGGTTTTGGTCGATGACGATGCGCAGCGGCGTATGCGGCAGAAAGCGTTCGAGCTGCAAATGCGCCGGTGCACTGCACTCGACTACGAACAGTAGCTCCAGCAGGAATTGTCCGGCCTGCAAACGCGGGTGCTTCACCACACTGACGGCGGCGTTGCCGGTTTCGCTGGATAGCACCAAGTCCATCGCCGCCAGCACCATCGGGTGCTCCTGGGTCATAAACTGCATATCCTCCCGGGCCAGCGCAATGTCGCGATCCACCGTCACCGTCAAACCGTCGTCCTGCAACAGCGGAAAGTGCGAGATTCTCAGGCTTTCACTGGGCCACAGAATGTGGCAGTCCCTGGAGTGATACTCGACATCGACACCGTAACAATCGAACAAAGCCTCCATGTAAGGCCACAAACTGCCGTCTTTGTCGATGGCATTCAATTGAGCGATCAAGTCGGCGGCCTCGCTGGGTCGACAGGAATTGAGTTCCAGCAATTGATCCCGGCCATGGTGCAGCGCTTGTTCGATCTCGGCGTTCAAATGGCGGGTCTTGGCAATCAAGGCTGTCATGGCGGTGGCATCGCGGGTGGTCAGCGCATGAGCCAATTCGGCATCGAGCCTGCTCGCCACCTGCGCTGCTGCCGAGCCGTTGTGGCGAAAAGCATCGAAACCTTCGTCATACCAGCGGTACAGGCAATGGCGTTCGCTGTTTTCGATGTAGGGAATGTGAAGCTGAATGACCTGTTTCTGGCCGATGCGATCGAGACGACCGATGCGCTGCTGCAAAATATCGGGGTTGCGCGGCAGATCGAACAGAATCAGATGGCGAACGAACTGAAAATTGCGGCCTTCGCTGCCAATTTCCGAACACATCAACAGTTGTGCACTGCTGTCTTCGTCGGCAAAAAACGCGGCGGCGCGATCGCGCTCGACGATGCTCATGCCCTCGTGGAATACCGTCGCCACATGGCCAAGCTGCTGCTTCAGCAACAAATCCAGGCGGATTACGGTGCTGGCTTCCTTGCATATCAGCAAGGCTTTTTCATGGCCCAGGTGTTTGAGCCTGTCGATCAGCCAGTGGAAATAAGCGCTGTCGGCCAGATCGGCGCTGGCATCGCCCTGTAACGGGTAAGCATGGCGTTCACGATCGGGAAAGCCTTTGACGGTATGGCGTGAATTGCGAAACAGGATGCGCCCCGTGCCGTGATGATCGAGCAGCAGTTTGATGAGTTCGTTGCGTAATTCGGCATCATCAGGCGTGGCGTTGAACTGCGTGAGCAGCTTTTCGACGTTGTCGTGCTGCAACAAGGCTTGCAGGCGTGCGCTATCGTCCGCAGAAAACGCTGCGCCGGAAATCAAGCGATTGGCAAGCTCGGCTACCGGTGCAAACTGCTGTTCGTCGGCCAGGAATTGCTCGAAACTGTAAAAACGATCCGGATCGAGCAGGCGCAGCCGGGCGAAATGACTTTCCTTGCCCAACTGCTCCGGTGTTGCCGTCAACAGAATCAGCCCCGGCGCGGCTTTGGCCAGTTGTTCGACAAACTGGTAACCGGCGCTAGGCGCGGCCTCGCTCCACTCCAGATGATGGGCCTCATCGACGACGACCAGATCCCAGCCTGCCGCCAGTATGTGCGGATGGCGCTCAGGGAAATCGCTGATGAACTGCTGGCTGCACAAAACCAGTTGCTCGCCCGCAAACGGATTGTCGTCCTCGCTGGTCAGGCAGCGGGTTTCGTCGAACAGGCTGAATTTCAGATTGAAGCGGCGCAGCATCTCCACCAGCCACTGATACATCAAGGCTTCCGGCACCAAGACTAGAACACGCTTGCTCAGATTGTTGATTAGACGATGCTGAATGATTAAACCGGCTTCTATGGTTTTGCCCAAACCCACCTCGTCGGCCAGCATGACGCGCGGCGATACCCGGTTGGCCGCCTGATGGGCAATGTAAATCTGATGCGGAATCAGTGCGGCACGAGCACCCTGCAAGCCCTTGACGGCGGAAAGCTGATATTGCTGCTGGCGTTTCCAGGTGTCGTAGCGCAAATGAAACCAGGCAACCGGATCGAACTGGCCGGTAAACAAGCGATCCTGCGGCTTGTTGAACTGGATGTGATGGTTGAGTTCCATTTCGTCGATGTGCTGCGTCCTGCCCTCATCATCGATGCCGACATAGGTCAGCAAGCCGTTGCGTTCCTCGATGCCGGTCACGGTGATCTTGACGAAATCCACCGACTCGATCACATCGCTTTCATTGAAGCGAACCCGCGTCAGTGGCGCGTTGTCGCGCGCATAGGTGCGCTTGTCGCCTGTTGCCAGAAACAACACGGTTACCCGGTTGAATTCTGCATCCAATATCATCCCCAATCCGAGTTCAGACTCGGCACTACTCATCCAGCGCTGGCCGGCGATAAAGTCATTAGTCATTGATTTTTATTGTTAAAAATGAGAGTTGTTCGTTTGCAGCCAAATAGGGCGAACAACGATAACAGCAGAAACAGAAACGACAGCCTGGGCGCATCGAACGGGCTGTCGACAAAGCCAACGACCAGAAACCCGGTGAACGACGCCAGCAACACCGGCGCGTAAACGTCATGTTTCAGGGCCTTGACCAGCCGGTAATACACATACGCCAGCAAAGATACAAACACCAACAAACCCAGCCAGCCCATTTCGAATAAAACGTAAACCCAGACATTGAAAACATGCCAGGGATTGTGTTTTTCGGTGGAAAAATACCAGTGATCCATGCCCGCCGAAAAATCGCCATTGGCGATCAGGCTGACATCAGGCGCATCGACAGCCGTCAGCCGAATGTCATCGATCTCGACGACTTTGCCCGGCCCGTTGCCGTTATACAGCGCCATTTGCACCGGTCGGGTCAAAAAACCGGCCGCAATGTCCGGCGAGGCTGCGCCCAAGCTACCGCTATCGAAGATTCGTTCAACAGACTGCCACGCCCCCGCCGCCACATCGATGTCGACCGTAACGCAATGGAATGAGTATTGTAAGGACTTCTCGCAAATGGGAACAGCCAAGCCCGTCGCACTGTCCGGGCTTCTGACCCGCATTGCCAGCCTGTAGGTGTGGTGCGGCAGCAGCGCGATGTATTGGCCAAAGAACAGCGCATCGCCACCACGCAAGGCCAGATAGGTGTCGCCATCACGATCCGAATGTTCCGACCCGAAGCGATAGCTTGCCGGATGCGCGTTCTCTCGATTACCCCAGAAAAACGTCCTCGGGAAACTGCCCAGCCCCATGCCGAACACCTGGGTGATGATGCCGTGATCCATCATGTCGATTGCCGTTTGCCAATGATGCTGGCGACTGTCCTGGTCGCGTTCGGTCACGTCGATGCGGGTCTGCATCAGCTCGCCCTTGAAAACCGGCAAGGCCAGAAACGCCGTTGTCGCCACTATCAGCACCAGCCAGACCAGCGACCTGGTCGACCGCATTCGCCGCGCCCGGCCATGCCACCACAAGCCCGCCAGCAACACCGGCAATGCCACCGCAAAGCCAATAGCGCCGCCGCGCGAGAACGACACCAGCAAGGCGTAAAGACTCAATGCGAATGCCATCAGGCTGACGATTTTAAGCAGCTTGCCGGACGATTCATTGACAAAACCGATCGCCAGCAGCGGCATGGCCAGCATCAGATAAGACTCGATATGGCCACCACCGGTGTGCATGGTCGCGAACAAGGCGTTGATGCGGTAATTGGTCGCGAAATCCCAAATACCCGGAAACACCGCCCGCTCGATCACGGCAAACATCCCGGTACCCATCAAACCCAGTACCATACCGGCGGTGAAATAGCGACGGCCCAGATCATCCGAGAACGCCCGGACGAAATACGGCGCCAGCAACAATGCGGCGATAAAGCCTTTGGCAACCCGCAAGGCATTGAAGTTGCTGTAGTAATTGCTGAAGGCATTGTGATCGAAGTCTGCCATCGGCAGCAGACCTATCATCAGGCTGATGGTCAGCACCAGGAAAAAGCAGGCAATGATGAGCATATCGCGAATGTCGTGGCGCTTGCGCTGGGCGATGACCGGCAGCGGCAGCAAAACGGCCAGTGCCAGCGTGGTCAGCAACAGCAGATCGAATTCGTCGAAGAAAAACCGCCCCGTCCACGGCGCAAAATCCATGACCGGCAGCAAAGCGGGCAGAACCAGTACCCCCATCCAGCGTTGCCGGTAAAAGGCGTAGGCATAGGCAATCAGCCCCAACCCCAGCAACACCGGCAGCACCGGGTAGGTCAGCACACCGTAAAACACCGTCAATCCCAGCGCAATACCGATCAGCCATCGAACCGGATGCTGGTTGCCAGGCCCGGACGGCGGCGGCAACGGTTGGCGAAACTCAGGCCGCAATCTTTCGATGGGTGCGGGCGGCGGTAACCCGGTTTTGGCTATTGCCGCGCCCCGGCGCATCAGATTTTGCAGCGCATTCAAGCTATGGTAAGCCAGCGTTGCCGAGCAGTAGGCAATCAGAATGTCGGTGGGGTCGGCGTGTTTATCCGCCAGAAACAGCTTGCCGGTCTCGACCACGACCGCCAGCATGGCAGCCGACGAGCCAACCCAAACCGAAGAGACCTGGCTTGCAGCGGGTTTATCGGCATTGAACAACCAGAACAGGGCGCCGATTGGCAGATAACCGCCGATGTTGCTCAGCAAGCTGACGAAGGCGACGGTTTCGGTGGTGTAGTAGAAATAATAAAACGGTAAAAATTGGGTTTCCGCCAGATTTTGCCCGGCTGCCGACCATGGCAGCCAGTCAGTCTGAAACCAGCCGTTGATGCTCAGCCAAAGCAGCAGATAAACCACAGCAACCGGCATTGCCAACACGCGCAAGCGACCAATCTGGGCGGCAAAATCGAAGCGCATGACGTAATCGTAGGCCCTGACGCCCATCGCCATGCCCGCGATACGGGTCAGCACGGAAAAACCCTGGGCATTCGCCGAATAAATGAAAATCTGCACGACCTCGATGAACAAACCCAGCAAAAAGCCCGTCACGATAGCCAGGCCAACCCGGTTGGGTGCAAATCGCAAGGCACCAAACAACATGCCGAGCGGCAGCATGACCGCTACCTCGACCAGCGGTTTAACCGCACACTTGAGAGCATTTTCCTGGCAACCCGACACATCGAACCATAGGGTATCGTTTGCCGTATGCCATTTGGTTTCGAGTTCGGCGTATGACGTCACGAAGTCGAACGGAAACAAACTGAGGGTTATGTAAATCGGCAGATAAATCGCAATCGCCGCATTGACCGATAACCAGTTACCCGATGCCAGTTGCCACCAATAGCCCCGTACTTTGCCGCCAACGCTAAACCAGGCGGCCACGCCCAGCAAGGTGCCCAGGGTTTCGGCGATCAGATCGTTGATCGAGACGGTACGCGGCGGGAAATACTGCTGAACGAACTCGACCACCGCCGCCGTCGATAAACACAACACGACGACGGCCAGGGCGATGATGCCTTTGACTGCCGCATTCGCCCGGCGTGGCTCAAAAGCCGCCAGCAGCAGCGCCGACAGCGGAATGTAAAGCAGAATGTTGGCAATCCAGTCGGCGCGGGAGGCTATGCCGAGATTGAGAAAACGGATGTTGCTGAACTGCTCGACCGCCTGTTCAAACGGAACGTGACGATATTCGAGCGGCACCAGGCTGCCATAAACCACGAAGAGCCAGTAACAAAAGGCCACGAACAAACGATTGGTCATCATGCAAAAATCATCATCCTAGAATAGAGTGTATGAATCTCAGGACTGTCAGGTTTCCACAGCCCTGGCGCTTGTTTCCAGCGTTCCCGCACGGACAAGAGCGAGTGCATACCGATTCGAAAACCCGGTGCGGGTTCAGTTTCGCATTCAGCAATGCGGATTAGGGGGGGGGGGCGAAAAAACAAACCCGGAATGGCTTTCCCCGTTAAACCGCTCGTGCTGACCGCCTGCGGACTGCATTATGGTTGGCTGGTAGCCAGCAATTGCTCGAAGCGTTCGGCTTCCAGTGGTTTTGAAAACCAGTAACCTTGCCCCATGTCGCATTGCAAATCCACCAGCACATCGCGCTGGGCTTCGGTTTCGATACCTTCGGCAATGACCAATAACCCCAAGCCGTGTGCCATCTGGATGATGGCCCGAACGATGGCCAGATCGTTGCTATTGCCGGGCAGGCCGCGAATGAAAGACTGGTCGATTTTCAGCTTGTCGACCGAGAAGCGGTTGAGATAGGCCAGATTGGAATAGCCGGTGCCGAAATCATCGATCGACAGCTCGATACCCCTGGCTTTCAACAGGTACAGCGTTTCCAGGGTATGTTGGGTTTCGCGCATCAGAAAGCCTTCGGTCAATTCCAGCTCCAACTGGCTGGCTGCCAGGCCGGTTTGTTGCAGAACGGCATCGATGTCGGCTATCAGGGTGGGCTTGCGAAACTGGATGGCCGACAGGTTGACGGCAAAGGTGATGCCGGGCAGACCGGCCCGTTGCCATTGGCTGACCTGTTCACAGGCCTGCCGCAGAATCCAGTCACCAATCGTATGGATTTGCCCGGTTTCTTCGGCAATGGGTATGAACACACCGGGTGAAATCTCGCCCAGCTCGGGGTGGCGCCAGCGAGCCAGCACTTCACAACCTGCCAGCCGTCCATCGATCAGCCGGTATTGCGGCTGGTAAACCAGGCGCAGTTCGCCCCGGTCGATGGCGTAATGCAGCGCATTTTCCAACGCCATGCGCTCACTGGAGGCGCGGCTCAGGGCGGCGGTGTAGAACTGGTAATTGTTACGGCCTTCGGCTTTTGCCTTGTACAGCGCGGCGTCGGCATTCTTGATCAGCGTGGCGTCGTCGCAACCGTCGTCGGGGTACAGGGCAATGCCTATGCTGCAACTGATGTGCAATTCATGACTGCCGTCGATGTGGCAGGGTTCGTTGATGCCGCGCATGATTTTGTCAGCAATCTGGCCGATGATGGCCGGATCGGTCAGGTCGGTCAGTACCAGAACGAATTCGTCACCCCCCTGGCGGCCCACGGTATCGGATTGGCGCACACTGGCGCTCAATCGTCGCGAGACGATTTTTATCACTTCGTCGCCGACATGATGGCCGAACGAATCGTTGATGCTCTTGAAGCGGTCGATGTCGATAAACAACAAAGCCACTTTGCGTGACGAGCGCCCGGCTTGTGACAGCGCATCATTCAGCCGGTAACGCAGCAGGGTACGGTTTGGCGTGTCGGTCAAAGGATCGTGATGCGCCAGATGCTCGATATGCCTGCGGGCCTCCTCGTGCACGCTGATGTCACTGAAAATGCCGACATGAAACAAGATCGTGCCCTGTTCGTCTCTCACCAGACTCAGGAACAGCCATTCCGGATAGACTTCGCCGTTCTTGCGGCGATTCCACACCTCGCCTTGCCATTGGCCTTCGGTTTTTAGCGTACCCCACATGCGTTTGTAGAACGTCAGATCCAGACTGCCCGATTTCAGCATACGCGGATTCTTGCCCATCACCTCCTCTGCGCCATAGCCGGTGATGTTGGTAAATGCCGGGTTGACGGCGATGATGTGGTTCTCCGCATTGGTGATCATCACGCCTTCGGTCAGGTTCTTCAGCACATGTTGCCCCAGCAATTGCTGGTCATTGAACTGTTGATAACCGTGCAGATTGCGCAGCAGCAACAGCAGGGCCGGTTGCTGCCGATAATCCACCGCCAGGGCTGTCACAAACACCCGTGCACTGCCGATCGCCAATACATCGTGGAAGTCGTGAGGGACGTTCTTTTTTTTGATGAGCAAAGCCAGCAATTTCTGGCAGTGTTCGGCCGACAGCAAGTCCATCAGTGACGCGGGTCGGTCGGGCCGCTGCAACAGTTTTTGCATGCTGGCGTTGGTCGACAGTAACTGGCCATTGATGTCGACCATCAGTATGGCGTCGCTGCTATGGTCGACCAGTAGTCCCAGCAAGCGCCGGGTCTCGGTCAGGTCTTGTTGGGCAATCTGTAATTTTTCGGTGGCCGTATCCAGGCGCTGATGTATGTTGCTGAGTTTCTGGCCCATGCGCTGACCGTGGCCGATCAAAAACTCGCGTTCGCCCAACTGCAGCGGACGGCAGCCGTTAGCAGCAACCTCGGCGAGTACGGCATCGATTTCCGTTACCAGTTGTTCCGGTGGCAGGGGTTTGGTCAGAAAGCGGTCGGCACCCAGATGCAAGGCAAAGCGAATGTCATCGGGCTGGGTGTACGATGCCGAATAGAACACGAACGGCACTTGTGCATAAAGCGCATCGGCTCGGAGCCGGTAACACAGTTCGAAGCCATCCAGCGTTGGCATCATGATGTCGGACAAAATCAGGTCGAACCGCTGCTGCTGCAAAATTCGCAGTGCGTTTTCGCCGTCGTTGGCCAGAACGACCTCATGGCCTTGCGCGTTCAGCAACACCTGAAACAGGTAACGGGCATTTTGATTGTCTTCGACATACAGCACTTTCATGGCAGAAACGGCTCCAGTTGCGACAAAAAGGTTTCCGGTATCAGCGGTTTTTCGATGTAGGCCACCATGCCAGCCTCCAGAGCCTGCTTGCGCGACGAGGCCATGGCATACGAACTGACGCCGATGACCGGGATGTCGCGGGTTTTCGGGTCTTGTTTCAAGAGTCGCGTGGTTTCGTAGCCATCCATTGCCGGCATCTGGATGTCCATCAGGATCAGGTCGGGTTGTTCACTCAATGCCACCTCCAGACCGAGTTGGCCATTACTGGCGCTGAGGGTGGTTAAACCCACACTGTGCAGCATGAATTCCAGCAGATAGCGGTTTTGTGGGTTGTCTTGGACGATCAACACGCGGGTGCTCATGATGTTTTCTCCTCGATCGGGTTTTGCGGCAGTCGGAAACAAAAACGCGATCCCTTGCCGTATTCACTGCTTACGCTGATGTCGCCGCCCAGCATGTCGGCCAGTTTTTTCGACAGGTACAAGCCCAGGCCAGTGCCTTCATAAACCCGGCGTGCCGATCCGTCAACCTGATGAAAGGCTTCGAACAACGATGCCAGATGCTCTTGTTTGATGCCTATGCCGTGGTCTTGCACACTCAGACACCAATAGCCGTCTGCGGCTTCGCAGCCAACCGTGATCGAGCCTTGGCCGGAGAACTTCACCGCGTTGTTCACCAGGTTGAGCAGGATTTGATAGACCTTGCGCCGATCGCTGTAAACCGGCATGGGGGTGGTGTCGCAGGTGCTGACCAGCCGCAGGTGTTTTTTTTCGGCCAGGGGCAAGACGACGCGCAGGGTTTCATTGACAACTTCGCGTACATCGAAGGCTTCTGCCAGCAATTCCGAGCGCCCGCTTTCGATACGGGAGATGTCCAGCAAATCGTTGATGAGATGCAGCAAGTGCTGCGACGAGCCGTAAACCATGTCGAGCTGTTTGTGCTGCTCCTCGTTCAATGGCCCGGCTATGCCCATACGCAACACGCCGGTAAAACCGATGATGGAATTCAACGGCGTACGCAGCTCATGGCTCATGGCCGACAAAAATTCGGTTTTCGAGCGATTGGCACCGGAAATGGCGAGATTGGCGGCCTGGAGATTGGCATTACGGTTTTCCAGTTCACCATTGAGCATTGCCAGTTCGCCCAGCAAGACTTGCCGTCCGCGCGATTGTCGGTATAACGACCAGGCCAGCCCTGCAGCTATCGCTGCCAATACCGAGGTGATGGCAATACTCCAGGCCAATGACTGCCGTGCCGTCCGTTGCATCTGCTCCTCGCGTACCAACAAAACAAGACGCTCCTCATTCCATATCAACCCAATGGTTTCGTCGATCGACCGGTTGAGCATCTGCGCGTCTTTGATCATCCGGACTTTATCGGCGGCTGGCAGCGAGGCGTAGGTTTCCACCATCGCAACGTTCAGTTGCAATCGTTTTTGCAGCAGGGGGCCAAGTGTATCCAGATGGCGTTGCTGGTTGGGGTTGTCGGCAATCAGTTGTTTCAGTTGCTCGAACATCGGCGGCAATTCGATGGCCAATCGATAAAAAATGTCCAATTGTTCGGTGTCGCCGGTCAACAGGTAACCACGGACCGAAGCAGCACCTTCGAGCACGAATTTGATCAAGCGTATGCCGGTTTCCTGGACTTTTTGGGTGTGAACCACCCAGCGGTGATTGTCGAGCAGCGTCTGCTGCTGGTAAACGATCTGGCCCAGCATCATGGCGAGGATGAGTATCCCCGCAACGACGAGCAGGCTGACTTTGAGATGGGTGAGCGATCGGGTGGGTTTGTTCGGCATGGCAACCTGCCTTGTTGTGAACACCAACGTTGATTGTTCTTGACGTCTGTTTTTTCTCGTACCCGCTTCTCGGTGCGGGGGAATGCCTGTCGATGCCTGTCGATGCCTGCCATGGCTTCCTGCGCTTTCTTCGCAGCAGGCCATGGCAGGCAATTCCCTGTTAATAATAGCGCTATTTTTGGCGTTGATTTGCCTGCCTGGATTTATTACTCGGCGGCCCGTGACGCCCGTTTGCGCTCGTTCTCGGTCAGCAGTTTCTTGCGTAGCCGGATCGATTGCGGTGTGACTTCGACCAGTTCATCTTCGTCGATGAATTCCAGCGCCTGCTCCAGGCTCATCTTGATCGGTGGTGTCAGCAGAATGTTTTCGTCGGAGCCGGAGGCACGCATGTTGGTCAGTTGCTTGGCTTTGGTGGGGTTGACCACCAGGTCGTTGTCGCGCGAATGGATGCCGACGACCATGCCTTCGTAAACTTCGGTGGCATGTTCGATGAACAAGCGGCCCCGTTCTTGCAGGTTGAACAGCGCGTAACCGAGCGATTTGCCTTGCACCATGGATACCAGCACACCGTTGATGCGGCCACCGACGCTGCCTTTTTTCATAGGGCCGTAGTGGTCGAACACATGGTAGAACAGGCCGGAACCAGAGGTGGCGGTCAGGAATTCGGTCTGGAAACCGATCAGCCCGCGCGACGGTACCCGGTATTCCAGACGGGTACGGCCTTTGCCATCCGGCACCATGTTGAGCAGATCACCCTTGCGCAGCCCCAGTTTTTCCATGATGGCGCCCTGGTGTTCGTCTTCCAGTTCGATGGTGACCATTTCGTAAGGTTCGTGCAGTTCGCCGTCCACCTCTTTCAAAATCACTTCCGGGCGCGATACGCCCAGCTCGTACCCTTCGCGGCGCATGTTTTCGATCAGGATGGACAAATGCAGCTCGCCACGGCCAGAGACCTTGAATTTGTCCGGGTCTTCGGTCTCGTCGACGCGCAGCGCGACGTTGTGTTGCAGTTCTTTTTGCAGGCGGTCGCGAATCTGGCGGGAGGTGACGAATTTGCCTTCCTTGCCGGCGAACGGCGAGGTATTGACCTGGAAGGTCATGCTGACGGTGGGTTCGTCGACTTTCAAGGGCGGCAAGGCTTCAACGGTATCTTGCTGGCACAGAGTGTCGGAGATTTCCAGTTTGTCGATGCCGGTGAAGGCGATGATGTCGCCCGCTTTGGCTTGTGGCACTTCGATGCGTTCCAGGCCTTTGAAGCCGAAAATCTGCAACATGCGGCCATTGCGGGTGCTGCCGTCGCGATTGATGAGAGTCAGGGCCTGGTTGGATTTCACCGTGCCGCGCTGAATGCGGCCTATGCCGATGACGCCGACGTAGCTGTTGTAATCCAGGCTGATGACCTGCATCTGGAACGGGCCGTCCAGATCGACTTGCGGTGGGCTGACCTTGTCGACGATGGTCTGGAACAAGGGCGTCATGTCGCCCTCGGTGACGCTGCTGTCGAGACCGGCGTAGCCTTTCAGGGCCGAGGCGTAGACGATGGGGAAGTCCAGTTGTTCGTCGGTGGCACCCAGGCGGTCGAACAGATCGAAGGTTTGGTCGATTACCCAGTCCGGGCGGGCGCCGGGGCGGTCGATTTTGTTGATGACGACGATGGGGTGCAAACCCAGGGCGAAGGCTTTTTGGGTGACGAAGCGGGTTTGTGGCATCGGGCCGTCCACCGCGTCGACCAGCAGCAGCACCGAGTCGACCATGGACAGTACGCGCTCGACTTCACCACCGAAGTCGGCGTGGCCGGGGGTGTCGACGATGTTGATGTGGTAGCCGTTCCAGTCGATGGCGGTGTTCTTGGCCAGGATGGTGATGCCGCGCTCTTTTTCCAGGGCGTTGGAATCCATGACCCGTTCGTCGACTTTTTCATGGGCGTCGAAGGTGCCGGACTGTTGCAGGAGTTGATCGACCAGGGTGGTTTTGCCATGGTCGACGTGGGCGATGATGGCAATGTTGCGTAGGTTTTTTATCACGGGGTTGGTGTGGATTTTTTAAGGGGAAAGAGTGGTGTGCCGTTGGGTTGGCGATGTCAGCTTTGTTGCCAGGGCAGGCCGTGGAAGCGCCAGCCGCCGAGCGTGCCGCGATGTTTGTTTGGGTCGAGCGGGCCTTCAAAGCCTTCGACGATATTGACCAGATGCTGATAACCCGCCGCTTCCAGGGCTTTGGCGGCGTCAATTGAACGGACACCGCTACGGCATAGCAGCAGAATGGGGGCGGTTGTGTCTGGTGCGTGGTGTTTCACCTGTTCGACGAAGCTGGCATTGAGCTGCATGCCGGGAAATTCCTTCCAGGCAACATGAACGGCATTGGGCGGGTGGCCGACGAAGCTGTGTTCGATAGCGGTTCTGACATCGATCAGTACGGCGGCGGGATTGTTTTGCAGCAGGGCAAAGGCTTGTTTCGGGTCGAGATTTTCGATCATGCGTATTGTTGAGTTTGGGGTTTTTGTCCGATGAAGCAGGCTTCGTTCCGGTTGCCATGGCACAGGCTCAAATCACCGATGCGACCGATTTCCTGATAAAAGACGAGATGCAAGGGTTTGAACATGTCCAGTAGTTCGTTGCGGGCCAGCAGGTAACTGGGGCTGACCGGGCCTTGCGGGCTGATCTTGTCGCGGGTAAAGGTTTGATAAAACAGCAGGCCCGCTGGTTTCAGGGCCGCCATTATCGCATCAGACAAAGTGCGGTCAAGAAAACGACAGATGACAATGACATCGTAGTGTTGGTCGGGCAGGCCTTTTGTGCTCAGATCGTGCTGCCGGGTGGTGATGGCAAGATGGCGGTTGGCGGCTTCGGTCTGCAATCTGGCGAGCGCGACATCGGAAATGTCGATGGCATCGACGCTGAGGCCGTGCGCGGCCAGCATTAGCGCATTGGCACCCAGACCGCAGGCGAGATCCAGCGCGTTGCCAGTTGTCGGCAACAGGCAGGCGTGGGTTTGCAGTAATTCCATCGGCTCACCCGTGGCTGCCGATATTTGATAAAGGCCGTTCCATTTGGCTCGGGTAGCCGTCATGGCGGATTCATGCCGATGGAACCGGGCAGCCAGCCTTGCATGAATTCCAAGAACGAACGCACTTTGGCCGACAGGTATTTGCGATGCGGGTAAACGGCGTGGATTTCCAGCGGCGCGGTGCCGTATTGCTCCATGATGACTTGCAGTCTGCCTTCGTTGATGTCGGGATCGACGATGTAGCGCGGCAGCATGATGATGCCAAGGCCGTTGACGGCGGCATTGCGGATCGGGTCGGACATGTTGGCCTGCAAGCGGCCACTTACGGTGACGATCCGATCGCCGAGTATGCCTTTGAAGCGCCATTTGTTGCGTGGTGGAATGGCCCAGTTAATCAAGCAGCTATGACTTTCCAGGTCTTCCGGGTCTTGTGGAATGCCGTTATATTTCAGGTAATCGGGCGAGGCGCAGACCACTTGCGACGAGGTGGCGAGCTTTCTGGCCACCAGGCTGGTGTCATCGAGCTGGCCGACGTAGATGGCAATGTCGACGCCTTCGTCGATCAAATCGACCTGGCCGCCTTTCAACACCATTTCCACCGATAAGTCGGGGTGGTGCTTCAGATATTCGGTCAGTGCGGGCGAAATGTGCGACGCGCCGATTACGGGCGGGGCGCATATTTTCAGTGTGCCGCGCGGTTCGGTTTGCAGTTTGGTGACAGCCGATTCCATTTCCTTCACGTCGAGCAATACCTGCTGGCAACGTTCGAGGTATTCCTCGCCCGCTTCTGTCAGGCTCAGGCTGCGTGTGGTGCGATTGAACAGCCGGGTATTCAGCTCGCTTTCCAGTTGCATGATGTGCTTGGTCGCCATTGCCCGTGAGATGTCCAAATCCTTGGCGGCACCGGCAAAACTGCCGACTTTGGCAACGCGAACGAAGACGTTCATGCTGGTTAATTTATCCATGGGATGTCGCCTCCGCGATGGCAATAAAAACAAAAAGGTTGACTTTTTGATTGTTTCTTAATTAAGCACAATCTGTTTTGTAAATGCCAAATTGTAAACTTTTTTTTATACTGTATAGTGCCAACCTATCTTGAAGGCAGCGAAAACGCAGTTTGTCAAGCTGGTTTCAGTAAACAAATGAATATTCCAACTCCGTTTACTCGTAAGCCAAACCCGAATTTGTAGTACCTCCTGGTGTTGTAATTCAAGCGGATCCTCCTCAAATAGCTCTCGCTTGGCTATCTCGACCTCTCACGGCGCAAGCTTCGAGAGGTTTTTTTTGCCCGTCATTTTTGGCACTATGACCGCCGTGGTATGATTTTTTCGACCCGATTCAGAACCTTGAGAGACCCCATACATGAGCGATGTATTGCAGCAATTGGCCGATGTTCTCGAACAGCGCAAGCAGCAAAGCGACGAGCCATCCTACGTGGCAGGCCTGTATGCCAAAGGTCTTGACCACATTCTGAAAAAAATCGGCGAAGAAGCCACCGAAACCATCATTGCCGCCAAAGACGGCGATCCTCAAAAAATCGTATATGAAACCGCCGATCTCTGGTTTCACTCCCTGGTGATGCTGGCGCATTGTGGTTTGGGGCCGCAGGCCGTGTTGGACGAACTCCAGCGTCGTTTTGGCTTGTCTGGCCTGCAAGAAAAAGCCCAGCGGCCTGCTTCCTCCCAGTAACGTCGGCACATCAAATATTAAGGAGTAGATCATGGGCATAGGCATGAGTGAATTGCTGATTATGCTGGTCATTGTCATTTTGATATTCGGTACCCAGCGTCTGCGCGGTATGGGCGGCGATTTGGGCGACGCCATCAAGAATTTCCGCAAAGCCATCAAGGACGACAGCCAGAACGATCCGGCGGCAAAAACCGATAAAAGCCTGCCCGAAGGTGAAGTTCCTGGCAAAAACCAAGATCACGAAAAAGACGCAGGTTAAAAGCGAGCATGTTCGATGTCGGATTTTCTGAACTGATGATGCTGGGATTGGTGGCGCTGCTGGTCATCGGCCCCGAGCGCCTGCCCAAAGCGGCCCGCATCGCCGGTTACTGGCTGGGCAAGGCTCGCAGCACGATCGCCAACGTCCAGGCCGAAATCAAGCATGAATTACACGCTGAAGAAATGCGCCAGCTAATGCAGGAAAATTCGATACTCGACGAGTTTCACCAGACCAGCAAAGACGTGAAAACCACATTGCAGTCGTTGGAGCATACACCTGAACCGCCGGAACCGGCCAAAACAGACCATGACAAATCCGCGTAATTCAGGCGAACAGCCCTTCATCAGTCATCTGATCGAATTGCGCAACCGGCTGTTGAAGGTCGTACTGTGTGTGTTGCTGGTATTCATAGGCACGGCGGTTTATGCCAACGACATCTACCACTACCTGGCCGATCCGTTGCTGAAACACATGCCGGTGGGCAGCACCATGATCGCCATCGACGTGGCCTCGCCGTTTTTCACCCCGATCAAACTGGCCTTCGTCGTGGCCGTATTCATCTCCGTGCCCTTCATTCTTTACCAGTTCTGGGGCTTCGTCGCCCCTGGCCTGTACCGGAACGAAAAAATCATGGTATTGCCGCTGCTGCTGGCCAGCACGCTACTGTTCTACGCAGGCGCTGCATTTGCCTATTTTCTGGTGTTCCCACTGGTATTCGGCTACCTGACTGCCGCAGCGCCCGAAGGCGTTGCGGTCATGACCGACATCGCCACCTACCTCGATTTCGTGTTGTCGATATTTTTTGCTTTCGGCATCAGTTTTCAGGTGCCCATACTCACCATCGTGCTGGTCTGGACTGGCATCATGACGCCGGCAAGCCTAGCCGAAAAACGGCCCTACATCATCGTCGGCGTGTTCACCATTGCGATGTTTCTGACCCCACCCGATGCCTTGTCGCAAACCCTGCTGGCCGTTCCCATGTGGATGCTGTTCGAATCGGGCCTGCTGTTCTCGCGTTTTTTCGTCCGCAAGCCCGAGTTGACTGAGGAATGACGAGCATCGCCGAACGCTATCAGCATGTTCGCAGCCAGATACGCCATGCCATCGGCATCGCCGGGCGCCCCAAAGGCTGCGTACAGTTGCTGGCCGTCAGCAAAACCAAACCGGCTGAGGACATTGCCGCGCTATACCGGCTGGGCCAACGCCATTTCGCCGAAAATTACCTGCAAGAAGCCAGAAGCAAGCAGCAGAAACTGGCCGCTTTCAACATCACCTGGCATTTCATCGGGCCGATTCAATCCAACAAAACCAGCGCCATCGCCCACTATTTCGACTGGGTGCACAGCGTCGATCGCCTGAAGATCGCACAGCGCCTGAGCGAACAACGCCCCGCGCATCTGCCGCCGCTGAATGTGTGCCTGCAAGTCAACATCAGCGGCGAAGCCAGCAAATCGGGTGTCACGCTGACCGAACTGCCAGACCTTGCCCAAGCCATCGCCCTGTTGCCCAATCTGGTCTTGCGTGGTGTCATGGCGATCCCTGCGCCGGAAGACAACTACGCCCGGCAGCGCCAGCCTTACCGGGCGCTGTACCAAGCTTTACAAGCGCTTGAAGGCCTGTCGCTGGACACTTATTCGTTCGGCATGAGCGGCGATCTAAAAGCTGCCGTCATGGAAGGGTCTACGCTGGTCAGGGTGGGCACGGCGCTGTTCGGCGAACGCCACCCGCTTGGCGATCCATAGTGTCCGCCTTTCCCGGCATCGTCGGCAAAGCCGAATGAAAGGTGGAAGCTATTTTCACCGAATCCTTATTTGTATCGAACAAACGGCTTTTACCCCCATGAGGATCATCCTTGCCGCAGCCCTGCTCCTGGGCATCCCTCTGCTCCTCCCCTCGTCCGGCCTAGCCCAAGGTATCTCCCACGAAGCCTTGGAGAACCAGGTGGTCGAGCTGATCAATGGGCACAGGGAATCCATCGGCCTAACCCCTCTCATGCCCGACAGCCACATCGCCGATACCTCGCGAACCCATAGCGCCGATATGGCCAATGGGCGCTCCCCCTTTAGCCACGAGGGCTTCGATAAGCGTGTGGAGCGGATCCGCAAAGCCCTAGGTGGGATGGGTTTTGCCGAGAACGTGGCCTTTGGCTACCGCACGGCCCAAGTGGTGGTGGGATGGCTCAACAGCCCGGGGCATAAAGCCAACATCGAGGGCGATTTTACCCACACCGGGGTGGGCATCGCCCTAGCCAGGGATGGATCCCTGTTCTTCACCCAGATGTTCGTGAAGAGGTAGCTAACGATCATGGCGACCAGCCGCCTTGGGCCATGAAGCGACTGCTCGCCATGATCGGGCTAAGGCCAGAGGGGTGTGGAGAGACTTCTTCGGGGTAGTTTCAATTGCTAACAACCCTGGAAGCCGGTTGGGGTAGGGGTAAAGCGGCTTACGCTGAATAGTTATGCTTATTTTTACCGTGGCGCGGTTTCCAGCATTTCCAGCGCCAGCAAAGCCATGTTGTGAGAGCCACCGCCTTCGCCCATCAGCGATTTGACCCGCTGGAGTTCAGCGATTGCGGTCGCCCGGATGTTTTGATCGAACAGCAGCCGTTCGATTTCCGTCGCCAGATTGTCGGCATTGGCGTCATGCTGGATCAACTCGGTTACCACGCGCCTGCCTGCGATGATGTTGGGCAATCCAATGAAGGGGATTTTAACCAGCTGTTTGCCCAGCCAGTAGGTCAACGGCGACAGCCGGTAGGCAATTACCATGGGTACACCCAGCAGGGCAATCTCCAGCGACGCCGTGCCCGAGGTGGTCATGATGGCGTCGCAGCACTGAATGGCATCGTAGGTTTGCTGCTTGATGACCTTGATCGCCACCTTGCAGGCCGCCAGATAATCCGCCAGCGCAAGGTCGTCGATCGAATCGGCCTGCGGCAGCAGAAACTGGCAGTCGGGGTGCTTCTGGGCCAATTGCTGCACCGCATCCAGCATCACTGGCAACATGCGCTTGATTTCGTTGCTACGGCTGCCGGGCAACAGGCCGACGACGGGGGCATCGTCGGTCAAACCGAATAGCATCATATCGTCCGTCCGGGTTCGCATGGGCTGCACCTTGTCGACCGACGGATGGCCAACGTAACGCACCGGTACGTTCTCGGCCTGGTAGTACACGGTTTCGAACGGAAAAATCACCGCCATCATGTCGATGGCCTGGCCGTAGGTTTTCACTCGCCCCGAACGCCATGCCCACACTTGCGGACTGACATAGAACAACACCTTGACGCCCCGGCGCTTGGCGAATTGCGCCAGCTTCAGATTGAATTCCTTGTAATCGACACAGACCAGCAAATCCGGTTTTTCGTGTTCGACCAGAGCCTTCATCATTCGCAGTGCCTGGCGGATTTCACCGTAGTGCTTGAGGATTTCCACCAGGCCGATGACGCCGATGCCCGAGGAATCGAAACGGATATCGATGCCTGCCGCCCGCATCGCGGCACCGCCCATGCCCAGGCCCCGGATCGCCGGTTGCAGTTTGCGCATGTCGTCGAACATGTGCGCAGCGTGGCGGTCGCCGGACGATTCGCCGGCGCTGAACACAACAGTGGGCGCTTTGCCGGGATTTACCATCGACACATTATCCGGCGTCGAATACTGAGCGTATGACGCCGGTGATGGTGTCTACGCTGTCGTCGGCGAGATTGGCGCAGATTGGTAGCGAGAAGCAGCGGGCCGCCACCGATTCGGTCACTGGCAGGGAAACTCCGACGCATTCGGCCTTGAACACATTTTGCTGATGCAACGGTACCGGGTAATACACCGCGCAGGCAATCTGTTTGGCCTGCAAGGCGCTCATCACGTCGTCGCGACGGTCACACAACACGGTGTACTGATGATAAACATGAACGCCCACCCCATCTTCGTGCGGGGTTTGCAGCGGCAAACCGGCCAGTTGCGCGGAATAGCGCTGCGCTGCGTGGCGGCGGGCGGCGTTGTAGTGGTCGATGCGTTTGAGCTTGGCCCGCAACACCACGGCTTGCAACTCATCCAGGCGGCTGTTGTAGCCAATCACGTCGTGGTAGTAACGCACGTCTGAACCGTGATTGCGGTATTGGCGGATTTTGGCTGCCGCCACGTCGCACTGCGTCGTCACCAGGCCACCGTCGCCGAAACAGCCCAGGTTTTTGCTGGGGAAGAAGCTGAAGCCTGCCGCATCGCCAAAGGCGCCGGTCTGTATGCCGTCCACGCTGGCGCCGAACGATTGGGCGCAATCTTCGATCAGTTTCAAACCGTGGCGCTGACAAATGGCCTGGATGGCAATGATGTCGGCAGGCTGGCCGAACAAATGCACCGGCATCACCGCCCGGGTTTTGGGCGTGATGGCGTTTTCGATGGTTTCCGGCGTGATGTTGAAAGTGCAAGGATCGATGTCGACGAAGACCGGCGTGGCACCGACATATTTGATGGCTTCCGCCGTGGCGATGAAGGTGAAGGCGCTGGTGATGACTTCATCGCCTGGGCCTATGCCTTCGGCCAGCAGGGCCAGATGCAGGGCATCGGTGCCGGATGCGCAGCCGATGGCGTGTCTGACGCCCAGATAATCGGCGGCTTCCTTTTCGAAGGCCTGGACATTCGGCCCCAGAATGAACGAACAGGCGGCTATGGTTTCGGCCATGCCGCGCTCGATTTCGTCCTTGATGTCGGTGTATTGCGCTTGCAGATTCACCATGGGGATCATGCTATTGCCCTCTGACCGTGTTGCAGGAATCGACTGATTTCAATCGCGGTAGCCAGCGCCTTGCGTCCGGCCTCGCCCGGTACCAGCGGGTTTTCGCCGGTCTGGATGCAATTGACGAAATGCTTGATTTCTTCCAACAGCGCATCGCCGGTTTCGAATACCGATTCCTCGGTGACGATTTCGGGAATGCCGGGAAACATTTCCTTGTCGCCGGTTTTGTGCTTGACCACGACACGGTTCTGAAAATCGACGGAAATATAGGAACTGGGGCGGAACATGCGCATCTTGCGCTCCATTTTCATGCTGATGCGGCTGGCGGTAACATTGGCGACACAACCGTTCTTGAAGGTGATGCGGGCATTGGCGATGTCGGTGCCCTGGGTGAGTACGGCGGTGCCGCTGGCATCGATGTGATCGACATCGACCCCGACCAGGGCTAGGATGATGTCGATGTCGTGGATCATCAAATCCAGTACCACGCTGACATCGTTGGCGCGCGGGTTGAATGGCGACAGCCGGTGCGATTCGATGAACAAGGGTTTATCTTCCATCGCATCCAGGCCGCGCACCGCCGGATTGAAGCGTTCGAGATGGCCCACTTGCAGAATGACATTGTTGTCTTTGGCGACGGCAATCAGTTCGTCGGCTTCCTCGACGGTGACGGTAATCGGCTTTTCGACCAGGACATGGGCGCCAGCGGCGAGAAAATCCCGGGATACCGCATGATGAAAGCTGGTGGGTACCACGACGCTGACGGCATCGACCTCGCCCAGCAATTGCCGGTAATCGGTCAGCGCACGAGCGCCCAGCTTGTCGGCAACCTGGTGGGCGACTGCGGCATCGATGTCAACCACGGCAACCAGTTCACAATCCTGCAATGCCGCATATTTTTCTGCATGAAACTTCCCCAGATAGCCAGTGCCGATGACGGCACATTTCAGTTTACTCATTAGACGATCACTCGATAATCCGCAGTATCCGGCCTGGCGGCCTCCTGGAGGGCGGGGGTGAATAAAAACCGCGCATTGTATACCAGTTCCAAGGCCGAATTGAGCGGGTGCTTGCCTCGTGCGCTGGGTAATCGCACGGCATTTCGCTGGTTTTGGGCATGATATTTGCGGAGGGATTTGCGCCAGGACACCGAGGCCAGCAGGCGTAGTTTTTTTAGCAAACTACATCCAACCCAGGAACCATTGCCGCCCTGGTGTTACTAACCGCTTCATCAACCAGCGGTTAAACGGGGGGCGGCCATGCAAATGCTATCAGTCCGATCTGAAACCATCGACGTCATCGGTTATGACGCACACAATCACAGGCTGAGAGTGTGTTTTCGCCACGCCAAGCCCCAGGATTTTTGTCATGTACCGGCAGAATTGTTTCAGGCATTTTTGAACGCCCGATCCAAAAGCCGGTTTTTCAGGCGGCATATCCAGGACTGTTTTCCGTCCTGAGCATTGCCGACGGCGTGTCGTAAAAACCCGCCGATAAAATGAATGGCTGACCATCGCCCGCTTTTTGTCGGCGTCAAAACCCCTGTACGCCAAAAGTGCTCTTCCGCAGCAGGTTTTTTATTCTCGGACAGCCTCCTATAATTCCCGCCTCGCTCCCACCACTGCTCGGCACATAGCGCATGGCTTTATTTTCGTACAAAGCGGTCAATCAACAGGGCGTCACCGAAGAAGGCGTGGCCGACGCGAGCGATGAGCGGGCGCTGTTGTTGCAGTTGCAAACCCAGGGCCTGATTCCGATCCGGGTTGCGCCTGCCAAAGACAAAACCTTTCTCGGCATCAAATTGCGTTCAGCCGGTTTGCGCCTCAAGCAGAAGGAAATCGGCATGTTCACCGGCGAACTGGCCACGTTGCTGGAATCGGGCCTGCCTCTGGATCGGTCGCTGAGTATTTTGCTGCAACTGGCCGAAGACAACCCCAGGCTGTCGAAACTGGTTGCCGATGTGCTCGACAAGGTCAAAAGCGGCAAATCCCTGGCCGATGCGCTTGAAAGTCAGGGCGGCGTGTTTTCCAGGTTTTACCTGAATATGATTCGTGCCGGTGAGATGGGTGGCAACCTGGGCGGTGTGCTTCAGCGTCTGGCCGACTACCTCGAACGTTCGCAGGAACTCAAGGATACCGTCAGTACCGCCCTGATTTATCCGGCGATTCTTTTGGTGATGTCGCTGGCCTCGCTGTTCGTGATGCTGATCTTCGTGGTGCCGCAGTTCCAGGAGATGTTCGCCAGCGCCGGTCAGTCCTTGCCTCTGCCGACCCGGATCGTGGTCGGCCTTGCCGAATTCCTGCAAGCCTATTGGTGGCTGTTGTTGCTGGCTATCCTGTCGGCTATGCAATTCATGAAGCTACAGTTGCTCGACCCCGTCAGCAGGCAGGTTTGGGATCGGCGGCTTCTGCATGCGCCGCTGTTCGGTGACATCGTGTTGACGATGGAAGTGGCCCGCTTCAGCCGCACCTTCGGTACCCTGCTCGGTAACGGCGTATCGATATTGAAATCGTTGGGTATCGTCCGCGAAACCGTCGGCAACGCCGTACTGGTCGATGTCATGACGCAGGCGGAAGAGCAGTTGAAGCAAGGCAAAACCCTGTCCGACGTCTTGGCCCGGCACGCGGTGTTTCCAAAGCTGGCCGTACAAATGATTAAAATGGGCGAGGAAACCGGTCGTTTGGAAGAGATGTTGCTGCGCATTGCCGTCATCTACGACAAACAACTCAAAACCACGATACAACGCATGTTGGCACTGCTGGAACCCGCCCTCATCATATCGCTGGGCTTGATGATTGCCGGTATCATCGTGTCCATCCTGCTGGCGATCCTGAGCGTCAACGATCTGGCGGTTTAATTCGACCCTTCTTTCATCCTGCACGGAGTCAGACATGAAACAATTTCGCCGCCCCATGCGCGGTTTCACCCTGCTGGAATTATTGGTGGTGCTGGGCATCATCGCCTTGCTGGCCGGTATCGTCGGGCCGCAGGTCATGAAGCACATGGGCGCCTCCAAAACCAAGGCTGCCAAGGTACAGATCGAAGACCTGGCCGCCGCGCTCGACATGTACAAACTCGATGAAGGCCGCTATCCGACACAGCAGCAGGGTTTGATTGCATTGATCGAAAAACCCAGCGATGCAAGACGCTGGAACGGGCCTTATTTGCGTAAGGAAAAAATTCCGCAAGACCCTTGGATGAACGATTACCGTTACGTCTACCCCGGCAAGCATGGCAGTTTCGACCTGTCCAGCTTGGGTGCCGACGACCGTGAAGGCGGCGAAGGCGAAGACCAGGACATCAATAGCTGGGAATGATGCGGCGCGATGCGTCGGCTGCCAGCCAGGGCTTTACCCTTCTGGAGCTGCTTATCGTACTGGCGATCAGCGTGTTGGGTTTCGCCGCCATCAGCATCAGCCTGTCGTCCGGTCAGCACGGTACACAATTGCAGATTGCCGCGCAGGACATCGCCTCGGCTCTGCGTTACGCTCGTGGTCAGGCCTTGCTGTCGAACAGCGCGGTTGGCGTCACCATCGATCTGGCCGACAACCACTACCGCATCGACCATCACCCCAAAATTTTCGCTTTGGCGCCTGAAATCGCGGTGTCGCTGGTGGTGGCTGAAGAGGAGCTGGTGGCGGGACAGCAAGCCAGCATCCGTTTTTTTGCCGACGGCTCATCGACCGGTGGCCGCATCACCCTGGAATGGGGCAAACAACTGCGCCGGATCGATGTCAATTGGATCACAGGCCGCGTCACCATCAGCGATGCAGCGGCATAAAGGTTTTTCCCTGCTGGAAATTCTGGTGGCCTTCGCCATCATGGCGGTGGCGCTGACCATCGTGTTACGCATTTTTGGCAGTGGTGTCCATAGCGCCGTGGTGTCGGAAGATTACGTACTGGCAACGCAAATCGCCGAATCCATGCTGGCGCGGGTGGGTGCCGACATACCCTTGCAAGCCGGCCTAAGCAGCGGCAGCGAAGGCAACAGATACCATTGGTTGCTGGGCATCGAGTGGCTGCCGCCGATGTTCGATTCACGCCACTCCCTCAGGGACGACACACAACAGGCGCAAACGCTGGAACGTTACCGGGTGCGCATCCGGGTCGAGTGGGGCGACGAAGGCCAACCACCACACGGCCTGGAGCTGGAAACCCTGAAATTGCGCGCCGTCGAAAATCCATGATTGCTTGCAGACTGGCCGCCCCCAAACCAGGCTTCACGCTGATCGAAGTGCTGATCGCCATTTCGCTGCTGGCGGTCATCGTCACCTTGCTGTTCGCCAGCCTGCGCATTGCCGGGCAAAGCTGGCAAGCCGGTGAACAACGCATCGCCGAAGTCAATACTAAGGCCGTGGTGTATCAGTTCTTCAAGCGCCATATTGCCGCCATACGGCCCTTGCCCGAAATGAGCGAGTTTGGTGACGATGTCGTGGAAACCGGTAGCATGGCGTTTCAAGGTCGCCCGCAAAACTTAGGATTTGTGGCCACCTTGCCTTCCAGCGCGGTGCGCAAGGGCTTGCAGATATTCACCATCGCCGCAGACCCGGCGCGGCCTGACACCTTGATCGTGCGCTTGACGCCTTACCAAGCCTTGACCCAAGACGATGCCGCACCCATCCTGCCCGAGGTTTTGCTGGAAGGCATCGCCAATTTCCGCTTTGCCTACTTTGGCAAAACCGAAGAGGTGGAAGCGGCTGCCTGGCGAGATGAATGGCTGCTGGCCGATCGCTTGCCGCAACTGATCCGGGTATCGATACGGCTTGATGACGGCAGCCTGTGGCCGGACATGATCTTCCCCACCCGCATCACCACCGCGAACGACGCCATCATCGTCAATGACGACAGCCTGCCAGTCGATGACGATGCGCAACAACGGTAAGCCATGGTGGCGCCATGCGCCCCGGCAGCGGATGCGCGGCCTGGCACTGGTGATCGTGCTGTGGATTTTGACACTGCTGACCTTGCTTGCATCGAGTTTTGCCCTCAGCATGCGGCGGGAAACCGCCATCAGTTCAGCGTTGAAAGCCGGTGCGCAGGCACAGGCGCTGGCCGAAGCCGCCCTGGCCATCGCCGAATATCGGCTGATGCTGCCACAGGCCAAGCAGCGCTGGCAGGCCGATGGCAGTGTTTATCTGCTGCCCAGAGCCGATGGCGAAATTCGCATCCGCATCCTTTCCGAGGCGGGCAAGGTCGACATCAACACCGGTTCTACCGATCAGCTGCGGGCGGTGCTGCAACTGGCAATCGATGGCGAGCGCGAGCTGGATGAGCTGATCGAGGCCATTCTCGACTGGCGCGATGCCGACACCGATGCACGCAGCGGCGGTTCGGAGGCGCGTTTGTACCGCACCGCCCGCCTGCCCTATCGTCCGCGCGATGCGGCGTTTCAAAACCTGGAGGAGTTGCAGCGCGTACTCGGCATGACGCCCGCCATTTTCGAGCGCATCCGGCCCTTCATCACGGTGTATTCCGCTAACGAGAGTGTCGATATGCACCTGGCCGATCCGCTGCTGGTGGCGGCCATACGCCGAGAAATGAAACGGCGCGGCATAGCCGACTCCATGTTGACGGCCCAAGCCGACTCAACAGTTGAATCATTGGATGAACTAAACGACGTAGCTGATTCATTTGACAATGAAAATCAGGTTTATACTGTAAAAGTGCAGGTCAGAACCCAGGACGGCGGCGCGGTACTGGAAACCGTGGTTCGCGCCCAGGACGACGGCCAAGGCGGCATACCTTTCCAGATCATGGACTGGCGGCAAAACGGCGACGGTGTGTCGCTTTTCGATAGGCAGCACGACGGACAGCTCATAGTCATTGACGATGAATTTGCATACAACCATAGACCTTGATCTGACTGGCTTTTTGCGCTGGTGGGGTAAAGAGCTGGCGTTTTTGTTGCCGACGCCGGTCTTGTCGTGGTTGCGCGAAGACCATGGTCGCTTCGTATTCCGTCCTTCTGCTTCTGGCTTCCAGGTCGAATTCACAAGCCAAAGCCAGGCAAACCCTGGGTTTGCAACGGTGAGTGATGCCGAATCGTTCATCCAGTTTCGCCAGCAATGCCCCGACGCCGACAAAGCCGCTATCGTACTCAGGCTGCCCGCCGACCAAACCCTGTCCCGGCTGCTTCATTTGCCGGTTGCAGCGGCTGAAAACGTGCAGCAGGTGGTGGCATTCGAGTTGGATCGTTACACGCCGTTTTCGACCGACCAGGTCTATTTCGCCGCCATAGCGCAAGGCAAGACCGAGTTCGAGCATATTCGGGTATGGCTGGTACTGACGCCCAAAACCTATCTCGATCAGCAACTGGCCTTGTTGCAGAGCTGGTCGGTCAGGCCGTGCCGTGTCGAGTGTGATTCGGTGCCCGGTCATGGTAGCGAGGCGGGCGCCTGCGACTTGCTGCCCAGCCATCACCGGCAAGCCGGGCGCTGGTGGACACGCTCTGCTCACGCCGCATTGTGGATAGTGATAGCCCTGCTGGGGCTGGCCAATCTACTGGTGCCGGTGTGGATGGATGCACAGGCGGTTGACAGGATAAGCGCGGAAATCAAGGCGCTGGACAAGCAGGCCAAAGCGGTGGAAACCCAGCAACAGGAAATCGATGCCTTGGTCGACGAAACCCGCAAGCTGATAGCCATCAAGCAGCAGTCGCCCTCGTTGCTACGGGTGCTCGATGAACTGAGTCGTTTGCTGAATGACGACACCTGGCTGACGAATTTTCAGTACAGCGACAAGCATTTGCAGATTCAGGGCCAATCGCCTTCGGCATCGGCATTGATCGGCATATTGGAAGCTTCGGAATTTTTCACCCACGTCAGCTTCGTTTCGCCACTGACCCAGGACAAAGCCACGGGTCGCGAACGCTTTCAAATCAGCATGGATGTCAACGCCGTCGTGCCAGCCAGCGCCAGCGTGACGGATGACGAAAGCCCTGTCGACGATGCTGCCGGGCCAGACCCAGAGGATTCCACCGATGCCGGTACGGGAAGCCAGGGCAGCGATGATGCCGTGATCACCCTCGAAGCCGAGGATGCGCCGCCATGAAGCGTATCGGCATTCAGCGCTGGCTGGCCGTCGGCTTGCTGCTGTCGGTTATGCTGGTCATCGTGTTGTTGATGATGCCGTTGATCGATGCGGCACAAGCCTATCGCGAGCAAAAAGCCGATCTGTCGTTTCGGCTCCAGCGCCAGCAGAACATCGTCGCGCGCCAGGCGCAAGTAACGGACAACATCGAAGCACTGCGCCAGCAAGCTCAGGAGCAGACTTACATCAATCAGCAGACGACCGAGGCCTTGGCATCGGCTGAACTGCAGACCGTGGTCAAAACCGCCGTCACCGATGCCGGTGGCCAGTTGACCAGCACCCAGGGCATTACCGGCAAACAGGAAGACGGTTTCCTCAAAATTGCCGTCCGGGTGCGCATGACCGGTGATATTGAAGCCCTGAGCCAGGTTTTGAGTGCGATAGAGGTAGCCGTGCCGGTGTTGATCGTCGATCAACTGGACATCAATCCCGTGCGCGGTGTGCGTAACCGCACCAGCAACAAAATCCAGGCCAACGGACAATTGAACGTCAGCTTCCAGGTCGTCAGCCTGATGCGGGCGGTCAGCCAGCCATGAATAGCCGCTTGCTGAAAATCCAGTTGGGGTTGGTGGCCATTCTAGCGTCCACGCTGGTTTCCGTCTGGCTGTTGGGCTACCACGATCATCAGGCTTTGCAATCAGGTTTCAAGGCGCAGAAAGCCCCGGACTACGCCGCCGTGTCGCTGCCCGCACTCGATCTGGCCGACCGCTCGACGGCGCAGTTGACCGAGGTGATCGAACGCCCGGTTTTCATCGAAGGCCGCAAACCCATCGTCGAGGAAGAACCCGCCAATGTCGTCGTCACCGACAGCGGCCAACTGGATGACTGGGAATTGATCGGCGTTTATTTCAAGGCGGACAAAACGGCGACAGCGCTGTTCAGAAAACGCAGCGAAGCCAAAAAGTATTTGAAAGCCAGGGAAAATCAGGCTGTTTCCGGCTGGGTTATCAAAGACATTCAAGGTGATCGCGTCATGCTGGCGCAAAGCGATCAACAAAAAACCCTGATGCTGCTCAAGCCCCGTCCGCAAGCCAGCAAGCCCGGCGCGGTGCCAAAACCGCCGTCCGCCGCCAGAGCCATTCAGCCACCGCCGGTTGTTCAGCCCAACATCCCGCCTTCAGAGGCCATCGAAGAATGAAAGCCACCTATCGCACTACCCCGCCACTCCTCGTTCTGGCACTGGCCATCAGTGGCTGTGAATACCTGGGGCCGCAACTGCACAAAAAGCTGGCCTTGCCGCAACAGGCGCCGATCAGTGATGCGCAATTCGTGCTGCCTGATAGCGCGGTAACCAAAACCCAAACGGCGACATCGGAGCTGTTTCCGGCAGACGAAAAAAGCATCGCGGTTACACCGGCCAAGGCCAGACCGGCCCAGCCAGACGGCAAGGGCGAGTACAGCCTCAATTTCGACGATGCCGATCTGGCGGAGGTGGCGAAAGTCATACTCGGTGACATTCTGGCCAGCAATTACATGATCAGTCCGCAAGTCAGCGGCAAGGTTACGCTGCAAACCACCGATGCCTTGAGCCGCGACGAGCTGATTCCCACTTTGGAGATGCTGCTTGGCATCAACAATGCGGCGCTGGTGGCGCAGGGCGACATGTATCTGATAAAGCCGTCGAATGAAGCGGTTTACAACACGGCAATTCGTACCCTGGGCAGCAGCAACCTGCCCATGGGCTATCAAACGGCAGTAATTCCGTTGCGCAATGTGGCCGCAGGCGAAATAGCCGAAATTCTCAAGCCCCTGTTGCCGGAAAAAGCCCAGGTATCGGTCGACAACCGGCGCAACATTTTGCTGGCATCCGGCTCGCCGAGTGAGCTGAGCCGGGTGGTCGATGTCGTCAACACCTTCGATGTCAACGTGCTGAAAGGCCGCTCATTTGCCTTGTTCACCCCGGCGCATGTCGATGCCGGCAAGCTGATCGCCGAACTCGACCAGATTTTCAATGCAAAATCCGGCAGCGAAAAAGACGCAGGCCAGAGCTTTTTCCGTTTCATCGAAATCGAGCGTATGAACGCCATTCTGGCGATTACCCACAATGCCAACTACCTGCGCGACATCGAAAGCTGGGTGTTGCGTTTGGATCGCATCAATAGTGAAGCCGGTGGCGGCGTCAATGTGTATCGCGTGCAAAACATGAATGCCATCGATCTGGCCAACACGCTGAACAACATTTTCGGCATGGGTGCTGGTGCCCGTGGCGGTCGGCCTGCATCGATTGCAGCGGGTCGGCGTTCGGCTGCCGCAAGCAATCGTCCGGCTGGCGGTGCTGGCGGCGCAGCCGGTGGTGCGGCGTTCGGTACGACAGATGTTGGCGGCGGTGCGCGCGACATGGCTCAGAGTGCCGGCCTGATGGATCGTCAATCGCAAACTGCCCGCGCCGGTGGCCTGGCAGGTACGCAAGGAATGGGCGGATTGGCGGGTGGCATGATGGGGGGTATGAGCGGCGTGCCTGGCATGGGCGGCATGATGGGTGGCGGCCTGGCCGGTACCGGCGAAATGGCCAATATCCGCATCATCCCCGATGAAGGCAATAACGCGCTGGTGATCGTATCGAGCAACGAGGATTACGACAAAATCTACAAAGTCATCAAGCAACTGGATGTTCTGCCCTTGCAAGTGCTGATCGATGCCACCATCGTCGAGGTTACCTTGAAAGACAGGCTGGAATACGGCATCCGCTGGTATTTCAGCCACAACAACGGTGGCAGCAACGATATAGCAGGAGGGTCGGGCTTTAGTCTGAAAAATGCGGCGGCAGGCCTGACTACCGGCGGCTTTGCCTATGCCTTCAGCAGCGATTCCGGCGACATCAGGGCGCTGCTGTCGGCGGAGGCGATCAAAGATAACGTCAACATCATTTCGTCGCCATCATTGATGATATTGAACAATCAGGAAGCCTCGATCAAGGTGGGTGACTCGGTGCCGGTGCGGACGGCAGAGGCGGCCAACACCAATGCCCCCGTCGGTGGTGGCGTGGTGCTGACCAGCCAGATTCAAATGATTGATACCGGCATCAATCTGTCGATAAAACCGCGCGTCAACGCAGGCGGACTGGTATTGATGGATATTCTGCAAACTGCCAATGAACCCATCAAAACCCAGGTCGGCGGTACGGGCACCAGCAACATCGACTCCCCAACCATACGCAAACGCGAAATCGAGAGTAGCGTGGCCGTTCAAAGCGGCGAGACCATAGTCCTGGGTGGCTTGATTAGAGATTCCACCACCAACAATCGCTCCGGTGTGCCGCTGCTGCACGAAATACCCTTGATTGGCTCCCTGTTTGGCGGCAACAGGCGGGAGAAAGACAAGAGCGAACTGGTGGTGTTGATTACACCCCGCGTCGTCAACAGCCGACAGGATGCCCACGCCATCACCGATGAATTCCGCCGCAAATTGTCATCGATTTACGTAGTGCCCGAAGAGCCGGATGCGCCAACGCCTTGAACGGCTTGCGGGGTGTGGAGGGGAGCGCCCTGTCGACGGTTACGAGCGTGATTTCAGTAGGAAATCACTTCGCTGCCTTGGCCGACCAGTACCACATCGGCGGCGCGCAAGGCGAACAAGCCGTTGGTGATGACACCGGGGATGTCGTTGATGGCTTTTTCCATGGCAATCGGATCGAGGATGGTCAAGTTGCGCACATCGAGAATTTCACAGCTGTTGTCGGTGATGTAAGGCGCGCCGCTTGCCTGGTCGACGCGCAATTCCGGCTGGCCACCGAGCTTGACCAGTTGCCTTGCCACGAAGCTGCGCGACAGCGGCAAGACTTCAACCGGCAACGGAAACTTGCCTAGCACATCGACGCATTTGCTCTCATCGACGATACAGACGAAGGTCTTGCTGGCACCGGCGATGATTTTTTCCCGGGTCAAGGCGCCGCCGCCGCCTTTCAGCATTTTTTTGTGCGGTGTGACTTCATCCGCGCCGTCGATGTAAATGTCCAGATCGCCGCTCTGGTTGAGTTCGATGACCTTGATGCCGATCGATTGCAGGTGGTCGGTGGTTTTTTTCGAGCTGGATACGGCGGCTTCGATGTCGTTCTTGAAATTGCAATCGGCCAGCAAGTTAATCAGATGAGTGACGGTCGAGCCGGTGCCCATGCCGATGACCGGTACGTTTTTCAGATACTGCAATGCTGCGTGTGCCACCTGTTTTTTCAATTCGTCTTGAGTCATGGTTATTGTTCCTGATGAAGCGGGGTTGATAAATCGAGCGCCGCAGGTCTGCGACGAGGCTGCGGGATAATAACCGATAGCCGCTGTTCGCTCAGCGGTTTTTGTGACGGTTTTTTGGCGATTTTTTTTGACTAAGTCCAACGGTATCAGCCGAAACACGATGCACGATTACATCGAAAGAATACTGCGAGCCAAAGTGTACGACGTGGCGAACGAAACGCCGCTCGATTACGCTCCCACCTTGTCCGGGCGGCTGAACAACCGGGTTTATCTCAAGCGCGAGGATTTACAGCCGGTGTTCTCGTTCAAGCTGCGCGGTGCCTACAACAAAATGGCAGCGCTGACGGTGGAGCAGGCGGCGCGTGGTGTCATCGCCGCATCGGCGGGCAACCATGCACAAGGCGTGGCGCTAGCGGCGCGCAAGCTCGGCATCAAGGCCTTGATCGTCATGCCGCGCACGACGCCGGACATCAAAGTCAAATCGGTGAAGACCCACGGCGCCAAAACCGTGCTGCACGGCGATTCCTACGACGAGGCTTACGCTCACGCCATGGAGCTGGTGGCGGAAAAAGCCATGACTTTTATCCATCCTTACGATGACCCGGATGTAATTGCTGGCCAGGGCACGGTGGCGATGGAGATTCTGCGCCAGCATCATGGCGCGATCGAAGCCCTATTCGTACCCGTCGGTGGCGGCGGTCTGGTGGCGGGCATTGCGGCTTACGTCAAGTTCGTCCGGCCCGAAGTCAAGGTGATTGCCGTTGAACCCGACGATGCCGATTGTCTGAATCAGGCCTTACGCGCTGGCCAGCGGGTGGTGCTGAAACAAGTGGGCTTGTTCGCCGACGGCGTGGCGGTCAAGCAGGTGGGCGAGGAGCCGTTTCGGCTGGCTCGACACTTTGTCGATGAAGTCGTCACCGTCAGTACCGACGAAATCTGCGCGGCGATCAAGGATATTTTCGACGACACCCGCTCGGTGGCGGAACCGGCGGGGGCATTGGCGGTGGCGGGTTTGAAGAAATACGTCGAGCGCCATGGCATCACACAGCGAACACTGATCGCCATCGACAGCGGCGCCAACATGAATTTCGATCGTTTGCGCTACGTTGCCGAACGCAGCCAGGTAGGCGAGCACCGCGAAATCCTGCTGGCGGTGGCGATTCCAGAAATACCGGGCAGTTTCTTGAAGTTCTGCAAAATACTGGGCAAGCGCAGCATCACCGAATTCAATTACCGCTATTTCGACGACCAGATGGCGCAGGTATTCGTCGGCATCAGCAGCAGCGGTGCGGAAAACGACCGCCAACAATTGGTCGAACACCTCATGACGGAAGGTTTTGCCGTGACCGACATGACCTTCAACGAGCTGGCCAAAGATCATATCCGCTACATGGTCGGCGGCCATCCGCCTCATGCGCTGAACGAAGTGGTGTACAGCCTGGCTTTCCCCGAACGCCCTGGTGCCTTGCTGAAGTTTCTCGGCGCACTCGGCAGTCAATGGAACATCAGTCTGTTCCATTACCGCAATCATGGTGCGGCATTTGGCAAGGTGTTGATCGGCCTGCAAATTGCTGACAACCAGCGCACACTGTTCGAGCAATGCCTGGCTGGGCTGGGGTTGACGTATCGGCTCGAAACCGGCAATCCGGCCTACCGTTTGTTCGTCGGTGGTGGTTGAACGGCTTGCTTCAAATCATTCCAGGCTCAAAACAAACGCCCACTGCCCGGCACTGACCGGCATGATGGATAAGCGGTTGCCCCGGCGCACCAGCGCCAGATCGGCCAGTTCCGGCTTGGCTTTCAGCTCCTGCAAGGTCAAGGTGCGCGTTAGTTTGCGGACAAATCGGACATCGACCATGAACCAGGTGGGTTGGGCAACGTTGCTTTTGGCATCGAAGTATTGGCTGTCGGGATCGAACGCCGTGAAATCGGGGTAGGCTTCTCTGGCCACTTCGGCTATGCCGACGATGCCGGGCACGGCACAATTGGAGTGGTAGAAAAATACCTGATCGCCGGGTGTCATGGCGTCGCGCATCATGTTGCGCGCCTGGTAGTTGCGCACACCATCCCAGTGTTCGGTCTGGTCGGGGCGTTGTGCCAGATCATCGATGCTGAACGCATCGGGTTCGGATTTCATCAGCCAGTAATTCATGGTGGTTCAGCCGACATCGTCCGTGTTGAAGTGGTACTGATAATCGGCCATGGCACGGCGGATGACTTCAAATGCTTCGTCGCGTCCGTACACATGGGTGATTTCGCAGTTGCCCTGTTCGCTGGGCAAATGTTTGTAAGTCAGGAAATAGTGCTTCAGGCGGTTGATGTACGATGCCGGGCAATCGGATACGTCGCGCCACTGCCGATAAAATTCGTCACCCTTCATGACCGCGATGATCTTGTCATCCGCTTCGCCGCCGTCCAGCATACGAAAGCCACCCACCGGAATCGCCTGCACCAGAATGTCGCCATGGGTGACGCTGCGCTCGCTCAGTACGCAGATGTCGAGCGGGTCGCCATCACCCTTGTGCACCGGCTTGCCGGAACGTTCGGCGGCATACTCCGCCACGGTTTCCGCGCAGTAGGTGCGCGGAATGAAGCCGTACAGGGTGGGAATCATGCTGGAGAATTTTTGCGGCCTGTCGATCTTGAGGTAGCCACTTTCCTTGTCGATTTCGTATTTGACGGTATCCGACGGCACGATTTCGATGAAGGCTGTCACGACTTCGGGCGTGTTATTGCCCGGCGATATGCCGTGCCAGGGATGGGCTTTGCTCAGTATATTCATGTGTGATCTCGGTAGTGAAAGGCATTTGGTGTCGGCCATGGCTGCCAAAACCAGACGGAATGGCCAGTCTGTGGTCGGACGGGTTTCCCGCCAAACCGTTCGTGCTTCGCTTGTACTTAGAACGAACGGGAAAATCCTTATCTGGCGGAACAGGAAGGTTATTTATAACCGCATTCCAAACAGCGAAATAGCGAGGTTTTGGCGAGGACGCAAACGCAGTAGTTCGCAGCATTGGGATGCCGACTACGCGAATTTCCTTGCTATACTGCCCGGAAAACATAAGGGGCGGGCAGGGCTAAAAATCTCGGAAATGTAGCACAGAGTAAGGTTTGTAAATGCTTCGCTCGTTACCCTGTTGTCTTTCAAGTTGTCGTTCAATGAGTTACCGCACAGCTCATCCCAATCCCGCTTGAAGCCTTGCACTCTCCCCTCTGTAACTTGGTCTATGCCCTCTGCTTCAAGGCCGGTGCATTTCAATTCATCTGCAACAATCAATTTTCTTTTAGGCTAGAAACACGGAATTTTATATGAGCCGAATTTACAACTTCAGCGCCGGGCCTTCCATGCTGCCGACATCTGTTCTGATCCAGGCGCAGCAAGAGATGCTGGATTGGCAGGGTAGCGGCATGTCGGTGATGGAAATGAGCCATCGCGGCAAGCATTTTCTGGCAATTGCCGAACAGATGAAAAGCGATCTGATCGAACTCATGGCTATTCCCGGCAATTACCAGGTGTTGTTCCTGCAAGGCGGCGCCACGGCGCAGTTTGCGATGATTCCGCAGAACATCCTGAATGGCAAAACCAAAGCCTGCTACGTCAACACCGGTGCTTGGTCGACCAGTGCCATCAAGGAAGCCGGTAAATACTGCGAAGTCAAACTCGCAGCGTCATCCGAGGCAACGAAATTCACCACCATTCCGGCCTTTGCCGAGCGGGACATCGACAGCGATGCCGCCTATCTGCATTACACCTCCAACGAAACCATACACGGCGTCGAATTCCAGGGTATTCCGCCATCGGCGGATTTGCCTCTGGTTTGCGATATGTCATCCAACATATTGTCGCGCCCTGTCGATGTCAGCCGCTTTGGCATCATTTATGCGGGCACCCAGAAAAACATGGGGCCTTCGGGCGTGACCGTCGTCATCGTGCGCGAGGATTTGATCGGTTTGGCACCCAAAACCGTGCCATCGGTATTCGATTACGCCGCGCAAGCCAAGAGCGATTCCATGCTCAACACCCCGGCAACCTACAACTGGTATCTGTTGGGTCTGGTGTTGCAATGGCTGAAGCATCAGGGCGGGGTGGCGGCCATCGAACAACGCAACATTGCTAAGTCCAGCAAACTCTACGCAGCCATCGACGCATCATCGCTGTACAGCAACCCGGTCGAGACATCCTGCCGGTCGCGCATGAACGTGCCGTTCGTGCTGGCCGATGCCGCATTGGACAAAGCCTTTCTGGCGCAAGCCGAGCAACAGGGCTTGAGCACACTGGCAGGCCATCGCTCGGTAGGTGGTATGCGTGCCAGCATTTACAACGCCATGCCGGAGCAAGGCGTCGACGCCTTGATTGACTTCATGGCTGAGTTCGAACGCACGCATTAAAGCGTATGGCCGACATCATTCCGCTGTCCGAATTACGGCAAAAAATCGATGCGCTCGACCAGCAGATTTTGCAGTTGATCAACCAGCGTGCCCATTGTGCGCTGGAGGTGGCCCGCACCAAGCAGGCCGAGGGCGAAACCGGCAGCTTCTATCGCCCCGATCGCGAAGCCCAGGTTTTGCGACGCATCAAAGATCTGAATCCGGGGCCACTGGGTGATGAGGCGGTGGTGCGTTTGTTTCGTGAAGTCATGTCCGCCTGTCTGGCGCTGGAAAAACCGCTGGAAATCGCCTTTCTCGGGCCGGAAGGCACGTTTACCCAGCAGGCTGCCATCAAACATTTCGGTCATGCTGTCCACAACGTCCCGGTGCCCACCATTCCGGAAATTTTCAAAGCCGTTGAAACCGGCAACTGCCAGTTTGGCGTGGTGCCGGTCGAGAATTCCACCGAAGGCGTGGTTGCCCACACCCTCGACCGTTTCATGACCTCACCCCTGCATATCTGCGGCGAGGTCGAGATACGGATACACCAGAATCTGCTCGGCAAAATGGAGACGCTAGGCGAAATCGCCGAGGTTTTCTCGCATCAGCAATCGCTGGCACAGTGTCGGCACTGGCTGGATCGTCATCTTCCTGGCATTCCGTGTACGGCGGTCAGCAGCAACGCCGAAGCAGCCCGGCTGGCGTCGCAAGGCACGGGCCGGGCCGCTATTGCCAGCTCGATGGCCGCCGAACGCTACGAGTTGAACATCGTTGAAAAACACATCGAGGACGAAGCCGACAACACGACGCGCTTCATCGTCATCGGCGAGCAAAAACCGGCCGCGACCGGGTTCGACAAAACCTCTATTCTGGTTTCCACCGGCAATCAGGCCGGGGCGCTGCACAAAATTCTCGGGCCATTTGCCGAGCATGGCATCAGCATGGCGCATATCGAATCCAGACCCTCCCGCCAAGGCTTGTGGGAATACGTGTTTTTCATCGACATCGAAGGCCATTGCGACGACATCAATGTCGCCAGCGCATTGCGGGCGCTGCAAGACAACGTCAAAAGACTGAGAATACTGGGTTCCTATCCTAAAGCCGTCATCTAAAAATCCATGAATCGATTTTCAACCCTGGCCACTGTCGGCGTGCAGCAACTGGTGCCTTACGTGCCCGGCAAACCCGCCGAAGAATTGCAGCGCGAATTGAATTTGGCCGAAGTGGTCAAACTGGCATCGAATGAAAACCCGCTGGGCACGGGTGTCAAAGTCAAAGCGGCGATAGTAGCCGCCTTGCCCGAGCTGACACGCTACCCCGACGGCAGTGGTTTTGCCCTGAAAGCCGCGTTGTCGACCCGCTGGGGCGTTGCCAGCGAGCAGATCACCCTGGGCAACGGTTCCAGCGAGATTCTGGAACTGGTGGCCAGAACCTTCGTCACGCCGGAACACGAGGTGGTGTTTTCCCAACATGCCTTCGCGCTGTACCCGATCCTGACGCAAGCCGTCGGCGCACAAGCCGTTACCGTGCCCGCCAGGGCCTATGGCCACGACCTCGACGCCATGCTGGCCAGCATCACCGACAAAACACGCGTGGTGTTCATCGCCAACCCCAACAATCCGACCGGCACCTTGCTGGATTGTGACGCCGTGCAAGCCTTTGTCGCCGCGCTGCCGACAAACGTCGTCTGTGTACTCGACGAAGCCTATTACGAATTCGTCGACCCGGCGCTGCGCTGTGAATCCCTGTCGTGGCCGCTGTGCTACCCCAATCTGATTGTCGCCCGCACCTTCTCCAAGGCTTACGGCATCGCCGGTTTGCGCATCGGTTTTGGGGTTTCATCGCCTGAACTTGCCGATTTGCTGAACCGGGTACGTCAGCCTTTCAACTGCAACACACTGGCGCTGGTTGCGGCGGAAGCGGCATTGGGCGACAGCGATTATCTGGCCGAAACGCTGGCCGTCAACCATGCGGGCATGGCGCAGTTGACGGCGGCATTTCAATCGTTGGGTCTGCGCTGGATACCGTCGCACGGTAATTTCGTCGCCGTCGAGTTCGAGCAGGCGGCGTTGCCGATTTACGCGGCCTTGCTGAAAAAAGGTGTGATCGTCCGGCCGGTTGCTAATTACGAGATGCCCAAACACTTGCGGGTCAGCATAGGCACCGAACGCGAAAACGCGCTGTTCATCCAGGCTTTGACCGAGGTTTTGCAAGGTGCTTGAGTCCAAGATGTTCGAGCAACTTTGCATCATCGGCGTCGGCCTGATTGGCGGCTCCATCGCTCGGGCAGCCAAGGCGCAAGGCCTGTGCAAACAGGTAGTGGCTTACGGTGGCGACAAGCATTTGCCCAACCTGCAACGTGCGCTGGCATTGGGCGTAATCGATGGTTTTCATACCGACATCGGCGCCGCCTTGAACGGTAGCGATTGTGTGATCGTTGCTACACCGGTCGGCACCCTGCCTGCGATTTTTTCGGCAATGCAACCGTTCTGGAATTCGCAGACGATCTACAGCGACGTCGGTAGCACCAAGGCCAGCGTGGTCGAGGCCGCGCGGTCGGTATTCGGCGACGTGCCAAGCAATTTCGTACCGGCGCACCCGATTGCCGGTGCCGAACGCAGCGGTGTCGAAGCCTCGACCGCCGACCTGTTCAACGACCGTCGCCTGATCATCACGCCGCTGGACGATACCGACACGGCGGCGGTGGAAAAACTCAGCGAATTCTGGCGGCGCATCGGTTCCCGCGTGGCATTGATGAGTGTCGAACACCACGACACGGTACTGGCGGCCACCAGCCATTTGCCACACATTCTGGCGTTCGCGCTGGTTGCGATGCTGGGGCGCAAGGATGAACAGCACGAGATTTTCAAATACGCCGCCGGTGGCTTCAAAGATTTCAGCCGCATCGCCTCCAGCGATCCAACCATGTGGCGCGACATTTGTCTGGCGAACAAGGATGAACTGATTCCGCTGCTACAGCAGTTTCAAGCCGAGCTTGGCCAAATCGAACGTAGGTTGCAAAACGGCGACGCGCAGGCGCTGTTCGACACCTTTAGTTACGCCCGGCAAGCCCGGCAACGTTTTCTCGATACTTTTGACGATCACTCGTAATCACTATGTCCTCATCCACCAACATCACCTTCCAAGTTCAACCCGGCGGCAGCCTGAACGGCGAAATCCGCGTACCGGGCGACAAATCCATGTCGCACCGCTCCATCATGCTTGGCTCGCTGGCCGAGGGCGTGACCCACGTCACCGGCTTTTTAAATGCCGAGGACGCCATTTCCACTTTGGAAGCCTTTCGGGCGATGGGTGTGCACATCGAAGGCCCGGTCAACGGCGAAGTGACGATACACGGCGTCGGCAAGCACGGCCTGAAAGCGCCGGACAAGCCGCTTTATCTGGGTAACTCCGGCACCTCGATGCGCCTTTTGAGCGGCTTGCTGGCTGGCCAGGCCTTCGATACCGTGTTGACCGGCGACAAATCGCTGGAATCACGCCCCATGAAGCGCGTCACCGTGCCACTGGCACAAATGGGGGCGAAAATCGAAACCCAGCCCAACGGCACTGCACCATTGCATATCAAAGGCCAGGCGGGCAAATTGCAAGGTCTGCATTACGACATGCCCATCGCCAGCGCCCAGGTCAAATCCTGTTTGTTGCTGGCTGGCATGTATGCGGAAGGTGAAACCCGTGTCACCGAGCCAGCGCCGACCCGTGACCATACCGAGCGCATGTTGGCGGGCTTCGGTTATCCGGTGAGTCGCGACGGCGCCACCGCAAAAATCAGCAGCCAGGGCAAGTTGACCGCCACCAATATCGACGTGCCTAGCGATATTTCCTCGGCGGCGTTCTTTTTGGTTGGCGCCAGCATTGCGCCGGGTTCCGACGTAACCTTGAAACACGTCGGCATCAACCCGACCCGCACCGGCGTCATCGATATTTTGCGTTTGATGGGCGCCAACATCGACGTATTGAATCCGCGCGAAGTCGGCGGCGAGCCGGTTGCCGATTTGCGGGTGCGTTCGGCACAACTCAAGGGTATAGCCATTCCCGAGCAGCTGGTGCCGCTGGCCATCGACGAATTCCCGGTGCTGTTCGTGGCCGCTGCCTGTGCTCAGGGGCAAACCGTACTGACCGGTGCCGAAGAGCTGCGGGTCAAGGAATCCGACCGCATTCAAGCCATGGCCGACGGCCTGCAAGTTCTGGGTGTAGCCGCACAATCAACGCCCGATGGCATGGTGATCGATGGTGGCCAGATAGCGGGTGGCCAAGTCGATTCACACGGTGACCATCGCATTGCCATGGCATTCTCGATAGCCGGTCTGCGCGCCAGCGGGCCAATCACGATCCGAGATTGCGCCAACGTCAACACCTCATTCAAGGAATTCCCCATGCTGGCAACACAACTCGGCTTGACGCTGACCATGGCGTGACCATGAATGCACCGGTATTGACGCTAGACGGCCCCAGCGGTGCGGGTAAAGGTACGGTCAGCCGCACCGTGGCCAGCTTGCTGGGCTGGCATTACCTCGACAGTGGCTCGATTTATCGCGCCCTGGCGATTGCCGTGTTGCAGGCCGGTGTGGCATTGGACGACGTCGCTGCCGTCACCGATGTCGCTCACGGCATGAGCTTGGCGTTCGATTGCGACAGCGAGCTGAGCGTATGGCTGAACGGCGTGGATATAACTCTGCAGCTCGGCACAGAAACCACGGGCAAGGCTGCGTCTATCGTGGCAGCCTACCCCGATGTTCGCGCCGTGCTGTTGCAAAAACAAAAAAAATTCCGGCAACAGCCAGGATTGGTGGCCGATGGTCGCGACATGGGCAGCGTGGTGTTTCCCGACGCTCAGTACAAAGTCTATTTGACCGCCAACGCGGAAACGCGGGCGTTAAGGCGTTATAAGCAGTTGATTGAAAAGGGGATCGATGCTAACCTTTTGCAAATTACCCAAGAGGTCGAAGAGCGTGATCGTCGTGATCGGGAAAGAGCAACCGCGCCACTGACCGTGCCGGACGGCGCTATTTACATCGATTCGTCGAACATGACGATTCAGGATGTCATCGATCGGGTAACAGCTTTGGTCCGTTAGGACTTTTTTTGGTGGCTGCCGTAAGGGCGGCTTTTTTTAACTTTAGATAAAAGAAAACCTGTTCGAATGTTAAGCAGGTTTGGGACAGTAGAAAAATGAGCGAAAGCTTTGCACAGTTGTTGGAAGAGAGTTTTGCCAAGACCGAAATGCGTCCTGGCGCCATGTTGATGGGCACCGTGATCGACATCGAAAACGA